>NZ_GG700527.1:861191-947165 GCF_000163295.1 Anaerococcus vaginalis ATCC 51170 | reverse complement strand
TGGAGTTGTTTCTAAAGTAATTCAATAATATAAATTTAGGGCGGGTCTTTTAGACTTGCTCTTTTTTTATCTATTTTAGCTAGGAGTTTATATGAAAAATAAAAAAATATTTTTATTGCTTTTGCTCATATTGTCTATTAATTTTTCTTCTTGTTCATCAAGTAAAAATAATAAAAAAATGAGTGATAATAGTTCATCTTCAAATATAACTTCTAATTTAAGTGAAAATAATAAGAAAGATAAGAAACCAACAGGAGAGGCTTATCTTGTTGGTGTTACACCTGATGATTATAATATGGATTATGATACATCTAGACTTAAATCTTTAAATGAAAAAAAATCTAAATATTATCCTAAAGATGGTGTTAAGGGAATTTATATTAATGCTTATTCAATAAATAATCCAAAGTCCTTTAAGAAAAATCTTGATTTGATTGATAGCACTAAGTTAAATACTGTTGTTATTGACATAAAGGATGATTGGGGAAATATTACTTGTGATTTTAAATCTGATAATAAAGATATAAAATATGCTACTGATAAAGTTATTGATGCTGAAGATTTTATAAATAAAATGCATAAAAAAGGCATATATGTTATTGGTAGGATTACCACTTTTAAGGATTCTATTATAACTGAAAAACATCCTGATTGGGGATTTGTTTTGGAAGATGGTTCTTTGTGGACAAATGGACTTAATGAAGCTTTTATGAATCCTTATTTGGATGATGTAAGAAATTATAATTTGAAAATTGCTGAGCTTGCAGCAAATGTTGGTTTTGATGAAATTCAATTTGATTATGTTAGATTTGCAGAAGGTTTTGAAACTTTTAATGAAAAATTGGATTATTCAAAAGGAAAATGGGAAAAAATCCAAAAAAAAGATGAGGATAAGAGGATTGATGCCATTACTAGCTTTGTAAAAGAGGCAAGGGAGATGCTCCAAGCTTATGATACTCCTTGTGGAGTTGATGTTTTTGGTTATTCAATGCAAGTTGGTAGAGCTGGTGGTATTGGACAAGATTTTAAAGAAATATCTAATCAAGCTGATGTTATGAGTTCTATGATATACCCTTCTCATTGGGGACTTTATTCTTTTGATATAGAAAAACCTGATCTTGAACCTTATGAATTAGTTAAAAGATATTTAAAAGAAGAACAAAAAGAATTATCTAAGATTGAACACAAACCAAAATCAAGACCATGGATTCAAGATTTTACTGCATCATGGATTGGCAAAGGAAATTATATGGTTTATGATGCAAAAGCTGTTGAGGCTCAAATAAAAGCAATTTACGATAGCAGTCAAGATGAATTTTTAATTTGGAATTCAGCATCTAAATATACTGAAGGTGTAAGTTACTAAAAAGTAGGATTTTATGGGAAAAAAAATAAAAGATATAATAGACAAGGGCATAAAAATAATTGAGGTTTTAATTTGTTTGACTATTTTGCTTACTTTATTATTGTCTGTACCAAATTTAATTAGATATTCGATTGATATAGTACAAACTTTACAATTAAGGCAAAATTATGAGCTATTAAATGAATTTTTGAAGTATGCCCTTCTTTTGGTAGTAGGTATTGAGCTAATAGAGATGATAATTACTAGATCTCATGAAGCTATTTTAACTTTGATTTTGTTTGTAATTGCAAGAAAAATGCTTTTGTATTCTGTTGATTTAATTGATATTTTAATTGGATCTGTATCAATTGGTCTTATTTTTGCTATTATTAAATTTGTTGTAAAAGATGATAAATTGATGGCGAAAATCGACAATACTTATTCTGCAGCAATGACTGTAAAGCAAATTAAAAAAGAATACAAATTAGATTTGCCTCAAGATATGTCAAATACTTTGGGCGGTTTAGTTTATGAAATTGCAAAAATTGAAGGGATTGACGAGGTAAAAGAAAACACAAGATTGATTTATGGCTCTTATAAATTTAAAATTATAAGCATGAAAGATGGAGTAATTGAAAGAATTAGAATTGAAGAATTGAAATAAAAAAATCATTAGCCTTAATGTGGCTAATGATTTTTTAAATTCTGTGATTTTTTCTAAATTGTGATGGAGTTATACCAACTTTTTTTCTAAAAACTTGGTTAAAATAAGATTGCGAATTGAAACCAACAATTGATGAAATTTCTTCCATTGAATGGTTTGTGCTTATTAGTAAATTTTTGGTTACTTCTATTCTTTTTAAAATCAAATAATCAATAGGTGTAACCCTGTATGATTGCTTAAATTCTGCAATTAAATGAAATTTATTCATAAAGGCCATTTTTGATAGACTTTCAAGTTTTATATCTTCAGAATAATTATTGTCGATGAAATTTTTAATATAATCAATTTGTTTATTTATTTTTATATCATTTGTTATTTCAAAATCATTTTTATATTTTCTAAGTAAGGATATAACAAATTCGCTAGCCTTTGCATTTGCCATAGATTGGGCAAACATATCTCCAGAATTAAATTCATCGTGAATTGTATTAAAAGAATCTATAAAATAATCCTTATTTTCTTCTATATTTTTAAATATGTATTTGTCTTCTTCTAAGCTGTCATCATTTTTGATATTTTTTACAAAAATACTATCAACACCAAAAGAAATAAAAGTTAAATTTTCATTTTCATTTGAATAAATGCTATGTCCAACATTTGAATTAATTATAAAAAAGTCGTCTTTGCTGGTATCTATAATTTTATCTTCTATAGAAAATTTTCCTTTTCCATCTAAAATATAATAAAACTCTGTAAAGGGATGAAAATGAATCCTAGAGTTTATTTTATCAGAAGAAGAAAATTGTTTTGCATAGAGTACTTTAAGGTAAATACTTTGCACGGTTACACTTTCGTTTTCATTTTTATCTAAAATTTCCATAAATCTTGTCCTTTTTAATTTATTTATATATACATTATACAGAAAAAAGCCTTTTACTACAAGATAAATTTTGCAATAAGCTAAGAATTTAACTTTGTGATATAATATATTAAATAAATCATTATTAAAAATATAATTAATAATGTGTGCAATAATATATAGAAAGGAAGAATAATGGATACTAGAAAATATTTGGAAGGTAAGGGGTACGATGGTTACAAATTTTTTGGAAATCACAAAAAGGCTAATAATTCATACATATTTAGAATCCTTGCCCCAAATGCAAAAAATGTTTATATAATAGGAGATTTTAATTCTTGGTCAGAGGAAAAACTTAGAAAATATTCTACGGGAGTTTTTTCAAAAACTATCAAAAATGTTAAGGAATTTGATAAATATTTGTACGTAATAGAAAATGAAAATGGGAAAAAATATTATAAATTAGACCCATACGCTAAATTAATTGATAAGGAAAATGAAAATTCTCTTGTCTATGATAAATCTTACAAATTTTCTTACAAGTACAAAAATAAAAATAATCTAAATATATACCAAATCAGTGCAAAAAATTTTGATAGGAAAATTTTTGAAGATGAAAAATATATGGATAAATTTATCCGATATTTAAAAGAAAATAATTTTACCCACATCGATTTTATGCCTATTTTTGCAAATAGATTTAAAGAAGATTTTTCTTACGGCTCAAGTTTTTATTTTTCTATAAATGAAAATTATATTGAAATTGAAAAAATTAAATTATTTATAGATTTGTGCCATAAAAATAAACTTGGAATTATTTTTGAAATTGATATAAGCAGTTTTGATCCCTTTGAAAAATATTTAAATAAATTTGATGGCTCAAATATGTACAATTATGATTACGATGATATTTTGTATAATTATAGTGGATTAATAAACATAGATCCAACAAAAAATCTAGCAAAATCTTTTATTTTATCATTTGTAACTTATTTGATTAAAGAATTTAATATTGATGGAATTGCAATTACAAATTTAGAAAATCTTATATTTTGGCAAGGGGATAAGTCAAGAGGATACAATGAAAATTGGCTAGGTTTTATAAGAAATATTAATAAATATATAAATGATTTAAATAAAATATCTATTGGATTTTATAATTCAATTTGGGAAAATGACGTAAAAGAAGATTTGGGATTTGATTTGATTTATGATAGGGCTCTTGCAAAACTTATTAAAATAAACCAAAAAAATCCTTTTGAAAGAGCTAATTATTCATATATAGTCAAAAATATTATAGAAAATGATTATAAGAATTATATACTTGGATTTAATTATTTTGATAGCCTTAGTGAAGGGGCATCTCTTGCAATGAAAATGAACTCAAATGATAAAAAGTATGAGCAATTAAAAACTTTGTTATTATTAGTTTATACTTTAAATTCCCATAAAATGATTTTTTCATCAGATGAATTTGGCTCATTAGAAACTTTTAATTTCGATAAGAAAATAAATATTTTCAAACAAAATGAAAGTGAAAAAGATTTTAATGAATTTTATAAAAAATTGAGCGATTTTTATATAAGAAACAAAAATTTATACGAAAATGAATCAAAAACAAAAATTCTTGAAATAGAAGGGTACTCTTTGTATGCATTTAAAAGAATATGTAAAAACGAAGAATATCTGATAATAATTAATTTGACAGATTTGGAATATAAAATAGATTTGCCAGAAAAAATAGAAAAAGTTTTAACAAGTTATAATGAAAATTATCACAGTAAAAATAAATTATATATACCAGCCTTTGGCTCAGGAATTTTTAAAATAAAATAAAAAAGGGAGAAAATTTCTCCCTTTTTTATAATTTCTTAATCAATTTATAGTCATTTTCTAAATTATGAGCTATATTTGTAAATCTTTCCAAAATAGTTTTTCTTGTAATTATTCCAACAAAATATCCATTTCTATGGGTTATACATATAAAATTATTGTTTATTATAAGTCTTAAAACATCTTCAAGATCAGAATCATCAAATAATATTGGAACAATTTGGTCCATAACTTCGCTAACTTTTGTTTGTGTTAGTATTTCTTCATTAAAAAATGTTACATCTTCTGATGAAATTACAATTTTTGAAATAGAAATAAGCCCTCTAACTCTGTCATTTTCATCAAGAACAGGAATTGTTTGATAAGATCTATTTGATAAAACAATAATCGCATGTAAAAGTGTATCATTTTCTCTAACAACTGCAACTTCGCTAGCTGGAGTTATAATGTTTGCCGTAGGTTGATTAAATAATTTTTTTAGATTTTCTCCAATCATTTTTACTCCTTCTTAAAAAAATAGCCTTTTGTCAAAACAAAAGGCATTATAGAGTATATTATGTAAGCACACCCAAGCTCGTAAATTAAAATCTATACGTTACTTAAACAGCCAGCTCATGATAGGTGACCTTACGGCACATAAGAAGATCTACTTAATGCTGCTACGTTCCCGTCCTGACATGGTTCATAGTTTCCTATTGCGTAAGACCCATCAATCAACACCGCTTATTTAAGGCAGACTATATATTTTAAAATCCTAACTTGGGAATTCAATCCTGCTATAGCGGATTGCAGGTTACAAGGCACCGCTAACTCCCCATCTAGTGCATGGCGGAGAGCAAGGGATTTGAACCCTTGATACACTATCAATGTATACACGATTTCCAATCGTGCTCCTTAAGCCACTCGGACAGCTCTCCATGCTTACAGATTAAAACTATACTTTAAAATTGAAAAATTTCAAATCAATTTAAAAATTAAAAAAATATTTTCACTATGGTATAATCTTTAGGGAAAGGAATTATTATGGCAAAAGCTTTATATAGAGAATATAGACCCCAAAAATTTTCTGATGTTTTGGGACAAGATAGGGTTGTAAATGTTTTAAAAAATCAAGTTAAGTCTGGGCAAATATCTCACGCATATTTATTTGCAGGAGAGAGAGGATGCGGAAAGACAACTTGTGCAAAAATTTTTGCTAAGGCAATTAATTGCCTTAATCCAATCGATTTATCTCCTTGTGGAGAATGTGAAAATTGTAAATCAATAGAAGAAGAATCAACAATGGACGTTGTTGAAATGGATGCAGCAAGCAATAGAAGAATTGACGATATTAGAAATTTAAAAGAAACAGTTGTTTATCCACCAAATAATTTAAAATACAAGGTTTATATTATTGATGAAGCTCACATGATTACTAGAGAGGCTTTTAATGCGCTATTAAAAATTATGGAAGAGCCACCAAGTCATTTGGTTTTTATTTTAGCAACAACAGAAATTGAAAAAATTCCAAAGACTATTTTATCTAGAGTTCAAAAATTTGAATTTAATAAAATTGGTAGAGAAGATATAATCAAACAAATTGATATAATTTTATCCGATAGAAATATTACAATCGAACAAGAGGCAAAAGAGCTTATTGTAAAAAAAGCAAAGGGCGCTATGAGAGATGCTCTTTCGATTTTAGATCAAGTTTTATCAATTGACAAAAATAATTTTACATTGAAAGATGTAGAAAACATTTTGGGCCTTGTTGATTTTGAATCCTTGGATAAATTAATAGCTAATATAATTTCATATAATCAAAAAGATTCCTTGGACTTGCTTTTTGATTTAAGAAATAATAACAAAGATGACAAGGATATTTTAGATGGGCTTGTTGGATATTTTAGAGATATTATGATCTATAAGACAAGTCAAAATCAAAAATATATTGAAAATTTAGATTATTTGGATTTGATAAAGGAAAAAATAGAAAAAATTTCATCTGATAGGCTAGTATCCTACTTGGAAATTTTAAATGATTATTCAAATAGGATGAAAATATCTGATAATTCAGCCTTGCTTATGGAGATGGCGATTTTAAGGCTAATTAATTTAAAAGATGATGAAAATATTTTATCAAGATTAAAAAAATTAGAAGAAAATAATTCTTCAAATTCAATAGATATTATAAATAAATTAGTAGATAAAAAATTTGAAAATATTAATATGAATAATTTTATAAAAAATTCTAATCCTAGCCTAGATTATGAAAAAAAAGAAGAAAAAAATATTGAAAAGTTTGATGAAAATGAAAAAATATTTGAAGAAAAAAATAAGGATATAGAAAATAAAGAAATTGATAATAAAATTGAAGAAAATTTTGAAAATAAGCATAGTGATAATGAAGACATAGAAAGTGAAAAAACATTTGAAAATATAAGCTTAGATAAGGAAGAAGAAAATATATTTTTAAATGAATTTAAGTCATCTTGTTCGCCAATTCTAAAAGTTTGGATAAGGGACGAAGGACTTACTTATGATATAAATGGTGACATTTTTACAATTTATTTTACTAATAATTTATATTATCAATTTTTAGAGGGATCAAAAGCAAAAATTAAAGAAATTTTAAAAAATGTAAGTGGAAGAGATTTTACCATAAAGGTATCAAGTATTGACAAAAAAAAATCTAACAAGAATAATAGTATAAGAGAATCAAAAAATGATTCGAATGATGATGTGATGAAAAAACTAGAAAAAGTTTTTGGAAATAATTTAATAATTGAAGAATAAAGGAGTAAAAAATGGCAAGAGGCGGATTCCCAGGCGGCGGAAATATGAATAGCATGATGAAAAAAGTACAAAAAATGCAACAAGAAATGGCAAGAACCCAACAAGAAATTGAAGAAAAAGAATTTTCTTCAACAGCTGGTGGTGGAGTAATAGAAGCTGTTGTTAATGGAAAAAAAGAAGTTCTTAAAATTAAAATTGATGAAGATGTTGTAGATCCTGATGATACAGAAATGTTAGAAGATCTTGTTGTTGCAGCAATAAATGATGCTTTGAAAAAAGCAGATGAATATAGTCAAAAAGAAATGGGAAAATTAACAGGAAATATTAATATTCCTGGACTAATGTAATGAGTTTATATCCTGAAAGTTTAAATAAATTAATAGAACAATTTCAAAAGTTACCAACTATCGGCAAAAAAAGCGCAGAAAGACTTGCTATGAGCATTGTTGGAAGAGATTTAGAAAGCGTAGAAGAATTTTCCAAATCTTTACTAGAAGTAAAATCCAAAATTCATCCATGTAAAATTTGTGGAAATTTAACTGAAGATGAAATTTGTGGAATTTGCAAAGATATTTCGAGAGAAGAAAATACAATCTGTGTAATAGAAGATGTAAGGAACTTATATGCAATTGAAAAATCCTCAGTATATCATGGAAAATATCATATTTTGGGAGGCTTAATTTCGCCTTCTGATAATGTAAAGGCTGAAGACTTATCAATTGATAAATTGTTGGATAGAATTGATAAGGAAAACATTAATGAAGTGATCTTGGCAATTTCATCTACAATTGAAGGTGAAACTACATCTTTATTTTTGGCACATTTGTTAGAAAATAAAAATGTTAAGGTATCAAAAATAGCATCAGGAATTCCAGTCGGATCAAATTTAGAATATTTTGACCAACTTACTTTAGAAAGAGCCTTGGAAGATAGAAGAGAAATTTAATTATATTAGAAATTTCTAGATAATTTGTGATATAATATAAAAAGAAATAGAGATAAGTTTTTAAATGAAATTTATCTAATAATTCTTTGAAAAACTTATAAAATTTAGTGGAAAAATTTAAAGCTGAATATAAAACTTAACAAAACCATCCTTATTAGGGTGGTTTTTAAATCTTAAAGGAGAAAGAAATGGCAAAATATGATGTGAAATCTAATAATGCAGAAGAATTTATTAATCACGAAGAAATCCTTGAATCACTAGATTATGGAAGAGAACATAAAAATGACAGGAAATTAATTAAAGAAATATTAGAAAAGGCGAAAAAAGCTCACGGACTTAGTCACAGAGATGCCTTTGTTTTGCTTTCTTGTCAAGAAGAAGATTTGAATGAAGAAATTTTTTCATTAGCTAAAAAATTAAAGGAAAAATTCTATGGAAATAGAATAGTTTTATTTGCACCCTTATATTTATCAAATTATTGTGTAAATGGATGTTTATATTGTCCTTATCATGCAAAAAATAAAACTATTCCTAGAAGAAAATTAAGTCAAGATGAAATTAGAAAAGAAGTTATTGCTCTTCAAGATTTAGGACATAAAAGACTTGCTCTTGAAACTGGTGAAGATCCAGTAAATAATCCTATTGATTATGTGTTAGAATCAATTAAGACAATTTATTCTATAAAACACAAAAATGGTTCTATTAGAAGAGTTAATGTTAATATAGCAGCTACAACAGAAGAAAATTATAAAAAATTATTAGATGCAGAAATTGGCACATATATTTTATTCCAAGAAACTTATAATAAGAAAAACTATGAATTGCTGCATCCAACAGGCCCTAAACATGACTATAATTATCATACAGAATCTATGGATAGGGCTATGAGTGCTGGAATTAATGATGTTGGTTGTGGAGTTTTGTTTGGTCTTCAATCTTATGAGTATGAATTTGTTGGTCTTTTAATGCATGCAGAACATTTGGAGGCTAGATTTAATTGTGGGCCACATACAATTTCTGTTCCAAGGGTTCAACCAGCAGATGATATAGACCCTAATGAATTTGACAATTCTTTGAGCGATGAAATGTTTGAAAAAATCGTAGCTTGTCTTAGACTTGCTGTTCCTTATACAGGAATGATAATATCTACAAGAGAATCTAAAAAAGTTAGAGAAAAAGTATTGGATCTTGGAATAAGCCAAATTTCTGGAGGATCAAAAACTACGGTAGGTGGTTATTCAGAAGATATTGGAGATGTAGAAGGTTCAAATCAATTTGAACTTGCAGATAATAGAACCTTGGATGAAGTTGTTGATTGGCTATTAAATATGGATTATCTACCATCATTTTGTACAGCTTGCTACAGAGAAGGTAGGGTTGGAAAAGATTTTATGAAAATTGTAAAAGATCATGGAATAGGAAATATGTGCCAACCAAACGCCATTCTTACCTTGGATGAATATTTGACAGACTATGCAAGCGAAAAAACTAGAAAAGATGGTAGGGCTTTAATAAATAGGGAAATTGAAAAAATTCAAAATCCAAATCTTCGTGCCAATACAAAAAAATGGCTAGATGAAATTAGAGATGGAAAAAGAGATATACACGTATGATAGCATATAATTCAGAAAGATTTAGTCTTGTTCTTTTAGGTAAAACAAATTCTGGCAAATCTTCATTTTTAAATTATATAACTGACCAAGATGTTTCTATTGTTTCAAGTCAAAAAGGAACTACTACAGATCCTATAAAAAAATCAATGGAAATTCATGATTTTGGTCCAGTATTATTTTTTGATACGGCAGGATTTGATGATGATACAAATTTGTATGAAAAAAGAATAGAAAAAACAAAAAAAACAATAGAAAAAGCTGATCTTATTTTGTATTTTTTGTCTATGGAAGATGAGCTTAATGATATTTTTAAATTAAAAAAGGAATATAAAAATATAATTTTTATTGCAAGCAAACAGGATTTGGATATTGGAGAAAAAATATTTGAAAAATTTGAAAGCATAAATCCCTTAAAAATTAATTTAAAAAATAAAAATGATAGGGACAAATTTTTTGATAAGATTAGGTCGGATTTTAAAATTGAAGATAAGACTATTACAAAAAATCTTGTTAAAGAAAATGATTTGGTTTTGCTTGTGATTCCTCAAGATGCTGAAGCTCCAAAATTTAGGCTTATCAAGCCGCAAGTTATGACTATAAGAGAAATTATAGATAAAAATGCAACGGCAGTTTCTACAAATTTAAAAAATCTAGAAAATACCTTAAATTCTTTTAATAAAAAACCTGATCTTGTAATAACGGATTCTCAATATTTTAAAGAAGTTTATAATATTTTGGATAAGAACATAAAATTAACTTCTTTTTCTGTTTTATTTTCTGCTTTTAAGGGAGATATAGATTATTATATAGAATCTGTAAAAAAATTAGATGAGGGAACAAGAAAAATTTTAATTGCTGAAGCTTGTTCTCATCCTCCAATTTCTGAAGATATAGGAAGAGTTAAAATTCCAAAATTATTGAAAAAAAATTATGATAATATAGAAATTGAATTTGCAAGGGGCGATGATTTTGAAAATATTGAAAAGTATGATTTGATAATTCAATGCGGAGCTTGTATGTTTAATGAAAAATATGTAAAAGAAAGAATTAAACTTGCAAAAGAGAAAAATATTCCAATGACAAATTATGGTATAGTACTTGCTTATTTAAATGGAATTTTGGAAAAAATTTATATATAAATATGATGATAGCCTTGGTTCAAAGTTTTATTACTTTGACCCAAGGCTATTTTTTATTATTTCTTGACTGCTTTTATAAAAAATTGATGATTCTACTTTTTTATTATTTCTGTTTTTTAGCGATAAAAGATGTAGATTATTTTTTGCTCTAGTAATTGCAACATAAAAAATTCTTCTTTCTTCTTCCAATCTTTCAAAATAATTTTCTTTATCTAATATTATAGGAAATTCATTTTTAATTAAATCTATTACAAAGACTGTGTCATATTCAAGACCTTTAGAAGAGTGGATAGTTGAAAGTTTTAAATTATTTTCGCTTAAAGATTTAGATTTTTTTTCTATAATTTTAATTTTTTCATATACTTGGTCAAGATTTTCGCATGATTTTGTAAAATATTTTAGGCTTTCTATGTAAATATCTTTATTTACAGTTTCTTCCTTGTATTTTCTACTTAACATATCAATATAATTTTTATAAGAAAGGCTTTGATGTATAAAAGAAATTTTTTTATCAATGTCTAATTTTCTAAGATGCTTTAGCTTTTTTTCGATGTTAAATAAGGCGTCTTTCTTGAAGTTTTCTATATCAGAATTTTCAAAAAAATCGAAAATATTCTCATTAATTGGCTTATATATAAGTTTTTCTATGTCATCTTTTGATAAGTAGGATGAAATCTTATAGTAAATTTCAGAAAAAATTTCTACATTATTAAAATCATTTGAAAAATTAATTATATTAATCATATCTAGAAAAATTTTTGATTCAAAAAAATCCATTATTTTAGAATTTATTGAAAAATCAATATTATTTTCTAATAGGTAAGAAATTAGAGAAATTGCCGAAATATTATTTCTAAATAAAATTCCAGTATTTTCGTTTTTATCAATATTTTCAAGTATATAAGCATATTCTTTTGAAAAATTTTTGAAAGATTTTATTTTTATTTGGCTTGGATTTTTTCTATTCACTTTAAAATCTTTTTTGTACCTATTTTTATTTTGCCCTATAAAATTTTTAGCTAATTTTATAATTTCTTCACCAGACCTGTAGTTTGTATCAAGAGTCATTATTTTTGCATCTTTGTAAATTTTTGTAAAATTTAACAGGTAATTAGGATTTGACGCCCTAAAGGAATAAATTGATTGGTCATCATCTGCTACTACAAGAAGATTATTTTCTGGCATAACTATTTTTTCTAAAATTTTAAATTGCAAAAGCGAAGTATCTTGCCCTTCGTCAAGTTGGAAATATTTATATTTGTTTTTAATTGATTTTAAAAGTTTTTTATCTTCTAATAATTTAAGGGCATAAACTTGCATATCATCAAAATCTAGAAGGTGCTTTTGTTTTTTTATTTTTTCATATTCCAAATAAATTCTATCTGCATTAGAAATTTCAATATTTTCTAGATAGGAAATATCTAGGAGAGAATTTTTCATAAAAGAAATTTTTTGAAAGAATAAATTTAAATCTTCTTTGGACATTTTTTTATTATTAATGCTTTTATAAATTTCTCCAACAAGATTATATTTATTGTAAATTTTCTCATCTTCTATTAGATTTACTTGTCTATTATATTTTTTTAAATAATTTCTAATTATAAGATAGCAAAAAGCATGAATAGTCATAAAATTTGAATCCTTGCTATCAAATCTTTTTTTCATATCATTAGCTTGGATTCTAGAAAAAGTTAAATTTAAAATTTTTGACGAATCAATATGTTCTGACAAAAATTTTATTCTTTCTAAAAGCATTGTAGTTTTTCCAGAACCTGGAATTGCCAAAACTAAAAGAGGACCATCCAAATGTTTTGCAGCTTGTAATTGTTTGCTTGTAAATTTCATATTTATATTTTATCATATAAGTATAAGAATTTAATTATAGAGTATTTAATAATTTAATTTATTAACTGACGATTTAAGGTATAATATTTAAAACGGGAGGAATTATGTTAACTACAAATTTTTTAAAAACAAGAACTTCTACTAGAGATTTTAAAGATGAAAAGGTAGACGATGAAAAAATTAAAAAGATTTACCAAATTACAAGAGAATTAGAAAATAAATTTGGTGAAAAGGATCTTCATTACCAAGTAAATAATAAGGGAGAAGAAGTTTATTTTAAATTAAAAGGAAACGCTGGCTACAAGGGAGTTATGATAAAAGCGCCTTTGTATGTTGCCCTTGATATTACAAATGATAGCAAATCTGCTCTTGTTAAAGGAGCTTATGGTCTTGAAGAATTAATTACTAAATTATCTGAACAAGGACTAGCTTCTTGCTACATTACAGTAAGCGGAGTAAGCGATGATATTTTAAAATCAGCTTTTGTAAATGCTGAGGGAAAAATTATGTCAATTCTTGCAATTGGCGAAGCTATAAAACAAGAAGTCAGAGAACACAGATACGATGATAGAAAAGGAATAAATGAATTTGTATTTATTGATGATTTAGATCACAAAGCAAGCGTAGAAGAGCTTTCTCAAAGAGGACTTGATGATTTATTCTCATACCTAAGATTTGCTCCATCATCATACAATTCACAACCATGGAGATTTGTTTTAAAAGATAATTTTGTAAATTTATATTTAGAAGATTACAAAGACGAAGCAAATTTAGTTGATGCAGGAATTGTAATGTATTATTTTGATCAATTAACAAAAGAAATATCAATAAATTCAATTTGGGAAGTCGAACCAAAATTAGATGGCTCAAAATTCCAATTTATTGCTCAAAAAGAATTATAAAATTTTAAGGAATTTTAATGATAAGACTTTATACAGAAAATGATATAGAAAAAATGTATGGGGCTTCAGAAATTCTTTGCCAAACACACCTTGCCATAAAAGAAGTAATAAGAGCTGGAATAACAACAAAATTTCTTGACGATTTTGCAAATAAATTTATAAAACACAAAAATGCAAGACCTGCCCAATTAGGTTATCAAGGATTTCCATATACACTTTGCATATCCGTAAATGATGAAATTTGTCACGGATTTCCTTCTGATTATGTACTAAAAGAAGGCGATGTAGTTTCAATTGATAATGTTATAGATTACAATGGAGGACTTGCAGATTCTTGTTGGACTTATAAAATTGGAAAATTGAGTGAAGAAAATGAAAAGTTAGTTGATGTTAATTTAAAAGCTCTTTACAAAGGAATTGAAGCTGCAAAACCAGGAAACAGAATCGGAGATATAGGTTATGCAATTCAACAATACGTTGAGGACGAAAATGGCTTTTCAGTTATAAGGGATTTTATAGGTCATGGAATTGGAAAAGAAATGCACGAAGATCCACAAGTTCCACATTATGGAAAAAAAGGATTTGGTCCTAGAATAGAAGAAAATATGGTATTTACAATTGAGCCAATGATAGCAGTTGGCGATTGGAAATCAAAAATGGATTCAAATGGATGGACAGCAAGAACAAAAGATGGTTCCGTTTGTTCACAATTTGAACACCAACTTGTCATAAGAAAAGAAGGAGCAGAAATAATAACTGACCAAAATAATTTTTCTTTGACAGAAGATGACAAAAAATTTATAGAAGCATATAAATAGGAGAGAAATCTCCTATTTTTTTGCCAAAAATAAATTTATAAAAATGGATAATTTTACTTATTTCATTGGAAATATATGTCAAATCTTATAAAAATTCATAATAAAATGTTTTCAAATTTATAAATAAATATCTTTCCCAAAGAAAAATATTAAAATTTAAAGAAAATAATAAAAAATTTGTAAAAAACTTTAAAAAAGACTTAATAAGTAATCAAAAAAATGGTAAAATATAAAAGTACAGCTTTAAGGAGGAGTTATGGATATTTTAGTAATAGGATTTGCATTATTTGCAATGTTTTTTGGAGCGGGGAATTTAATTTTTCCACCAATGTTGGGATATACTTATGGAGATAAGTGGTTATTGGCATCTATTGCCTTTACAATTGTGGGAGTTGGATTAACTTTGCTTGCTGTAGTTAGTATGGCAAAAAGGCAAGGAAATATTTTTACTTTTACTTCACTTGCAGGAGCTAGGCTTTCAAAAGCAATAGTTTTAATTATTGCTCTTTGTATCGGACCTTTAGGTGCAATTCCAAGAACTGCAGCTACAAGTTTTGAGATGGTACAATCAGCAGGCTTTAATGTAAATATTTGGGTCTTTACTTTAATATTTTTTGGATTATCATTGTTTTTGTCTTTGGCAAAAAATTCTGTTGTAGATTTAATTGGAAAATTTTTGACGCCACTTTTATTAATTTCTTTATTTATAATGATAATTGTTGGAATGTTAAATCCGATTGGACCAATAAAAGAAATTAATATAGATTTAAGTAAAATATTTTCTGATTCAATGCTTGAAGGATATAATACAATGGATGCTTTGGCAGCTCTTGCATTTACACCAATAATTGTAGAAAGCGTGATAAAAAAAGGCTATAAAAATCAATTATTAAAAAAGACTATTCAAGCATCATTGATTGCAGTTTTTGGACTTGCTTTTGTATATATTTCACTTACATTTTTGGGAGCAAGTGCATCAACAAGTATTGTTACAGATTCAAGAGTAACTTTACTAAATTTTATTTCAGAAAAAATTCTTGGAGATAAGGGGAAATTTGTTTTATTAGTCGCAATTATTATGGCATGTTTTACAACATCTGTAGGCTTGATTTCATCAATTTCCAATATATTCGCAGAATTTTCTAAAAATAAATTTAATTATAGTTTTCTTGCAATAGCAATAGCTTTAGTGTCTTTATTATTATCTGTTCTTGGAGTGGAATCAATAGTAAAGCTTACAGGACCATTTTTACAATTTGTCTATCCTTTAGCAATTGTTTTAGTAGTATTTAATTTGATTGGGAAAAATTCTCTCAATAAATTAGTAATTAGAAATTCTTTTATTGTGGTAACAATAGTTTCATTTATAGATGCTCTAATTAGTTTGATAGACATTTTAAAAGAAATGTTTAATGTAAATGTTTCTTTGTTATTTGGTTTAGAATCAGTATTGAAAAAAATTATACAAGTTATCTCCTTAAATATTGTAGATTTTCCATGGATAATTCCTCTAATTGTTATAATTATCCTAACTAGCCTATATTTAAAATTAAATAAAAATAAATAAATTTTTCATCCAAATTAATTTTTGGATGTTTTTTATTAGAAATTTTTTGCAATTATTTTTTTATCCTGTATATTTTTATTGTAAGTAAAAATATTAGAAAAAGGATTTCAAAATCCAAATAAAAATTATTAGAAAATGTTTGATAAATTTTTAACTACATGTTATAATCGTATTGTAAGTTAAGATAACAATTTATCAGATATAAAATCGAAAGGGGAAATTATGACAAGAAAAGTAGTAATTGCAAGTGCAGCTAGAACTCCAGTAGGAAGTTTTGGTGGAGCTTTAAAATCACAAAGCGCAGTTGATTTGGGTGTTGTTGCAGCTAAAGCAGCTATCGAAAGAGCTGGAATTAAACCAGAAGATATTGAAGAAACTGTTTTAGGATGCGTTTTACAAGCAGGACTTGGACAAAACGTTGCAAGACAAATTTCATTAGGAGCAGGAATCCCAATAACAACACCTGCAATGACAATTAATAAAGTTTGTGGATCAGGACTTAGAACTGTTTCACTTGCAGCTCAAATGATTTTAGCAGGAGATGTTGACGTTGTTTTAGCAGGTGGTGCTGAAAGTATGTCAAACGCCCCATTCTTATCTAATGAATCTAGATGGGGAGCTAGAATGGGAGATAAAAAATTTGTTGACGAAATGATTACTGATGGTCTTTGGGACGTTTACAATGATTATCACATGGGAGTTACAGCTGAAAATGTAGCTGAAAAATATGGAATTACTAGAGAAATGCAAGATGATCTTGCAGCAGTAAGTCAACAAAGAGCAAGCAAGGCTCGTGCTGAAGGAAGATTTAAAGATGAAATCGCTCCAGTAGAAATAAAAGATAGAAAAGGAAATGTTACAGTAGTTGAAGATGATGAATATATCAGAGACGGTGTAACACAAGAAGGAATTTCTAAATTAAGACCAGCATTTATAAAAGATGGTACAGTTACAGCAGCTAACGCATCAGGAATCAATGATGGAGCAGCTTGTCTTGTAGTTATGAGCGAAGAAAAAGCTAAAGAATTAGGCGTTAAACCACTTGCTACAATCGTAAGCTATGCATCAGCAGGAGTTGATCCAAAAGTTATGGGAACAGGTCCAATTCCATCAAGTAAAAAAGCTCTTGAAAAAGCAGGATGGAAAGTTGAAGATCTTGACTTAGTTGAATCAAACGAAGCTTTCGCAGCTCAATCATACGCTGTAAGAAATGAAATGGGCTTTGATCCAGAAAAAACAAATGTAAACGGTGGAGCAATTGCGATAGGTCACCCAATCGGAGGATCAGGAGCAAGAATTCTTACAACACTTTTATACGAAATGGAAAAAAGAGATTCTAAAAAAGGTCTTGCTACACTTTGTATAGGTGGAGGAATGGGAACAGCTCTAGTAGTTGAAAGATAATAAATTTATAAACAAAAATAAGGTTGTTAGAAATAACAGCCTTATTTTTTTGGAAATTTTCAGATATAAGCTATAAAAAATAAAAACTACTCAATAAAGAGCAGTTTAAATTTCGTCTAATGATATTTGATTTTTATTTTTTTCTCTATCTTTCATTTTTCTATTGTAGCATGATCTGCACAAAGGCTCGTATGAATCTTGAGCTCCGATTTCTATTCTTTCTTCATTGTAAGATTTTCTAAAGGAAACCCAAGCATCTTCTCCGCATGATGCACAAATAGCATGGTGTTTTATTAATTCGTCAGCTATTGGCATCAGCTCTTTTACAACTTCAAATGGTTTTGTTTTATAATCCATATCAAGTCCTGACACAACAATTGTAATATGATTTTGCATAAGTTCTACAAAATAGTCGACAATTTTTGATGGCTTGTCTGGAAAAAATTGAACTTCATCAATTCCTATAGCATCAATTTCATTATTTTTTGCATAATCCAAAATTTCTTTTATGGATTCTATTTTAATCGCATCAAGCTCCAAATTATCATGGCTTATTATTTTTTCATCTTCATGTCTTGAATCAACTGATGGTTTGAATGCAATTGTTTTGTATCCTGCAACTTTCATCCTATAAAGCTCACGCCATAGGGAAGTGGTTTTGCCTGAAAACATAGAACCTGTATGAACAATAAGTTTAGCTTGTTTTTTCATATCTCACCTAAACATTAAATTTAAAATTGGTAATATCTCCATCTTTCATAACATAATCTTTTCCTTCCATACGAAGTTGACCATGTTCTTTTACTTTTGCCATATTACCATATTCTTTTAGGGTATCAAAACTTACGATTTCTGCTTTTATAAAACCTCTTTGTATATCTGTGTGGATCTTTCCAGCAGCATCTACAGCTTTTGTTCCATTTGTAATTGTCCAAGCTCTTGTTTCATCTTCTCCTGTTGTCAAAAATGAAATTAAATTTAAGGTTTTATAAGAATCTTTTATAACTTGATCGCAACCTGATTCACTTAGACCGATCATTTCCAAAAATTCTTTCTTTTCTTCATCGCTTTCAAGCTCAGATATTTCTTGCTCGATTTTTGCACTTACTACAGAAACTTGGGCGTTTTCTTCTTTGGCAAATTCTCTAACTTTTTGAACAAATTCATTATCATCGCCATTATTTGCAACATCACTTTCATCGACATTGCAAACATAAATTATTGGTTTTGTTGAAAGAAGTTGGTAGGTTTTAAGAAGAGCCTTTTCTTCATCGTGCAAATTTAAAACTCTGGCAGATTTTCCTTCTTCCAAAACTTCTTTTATTCTTTTTAATAATTCAACTTCGCTTCTTGCTGATTTATCAGATTTTGCGACTTTTTCTCTTTTTACCAAAACTTTTTCAACAAGCTCAAGGTCTGAAAGTATAAGCTCAAAATTTATTGTTTCAATATCTCTTAATGGATCAATGTTACCATCAACATGGGTTACATTTGGATCGTTAAAACAACGCAAAACTTCTACAATTGCATCTGTTTCTCTTATATTTGATAAAAATTTATTTCCCAATCCTTCGCCCTTACTTGCACCTTTTACAAGTCCTGCTATATCATAAAATTCTATAGCTGCTGGTACAATTTTTTTTGAATTGTGCATTTTTGCAAGATAATCAACTCTATAATCTGGAACATTTACAAGTCCTACGTTTGGATCTATTGTGCAGAAAGGATAATTTGCAATTTCTGCTCCAGCTTTTGTAATTGCATTAAATAAAGTTGATTTGCCTACATTTGGTAGGCCAACTATTCCTAATTTCATTTAATCACTCTCTCTTTTTTATTCTTTATTTAGCATTATTAATTATATAGAAAGCGCCTAAAAAAATCAATTTTTATATTATGCAACAATGGTATAATATGAATAAGATTATAAAAATAAAGGAGAAATTATGAATATTGATCAAAAACTAGAAAAGCTTAGAGAGCTAATGGCTAGCAGAAAAATAGATGCTTATATTATTAATACATCTGATCCTCATCAATCAGAATATATTAGTGATTATTATAAAACTCGCGAATTTATTTCAGGTTTTACTGGCTCTGCGGGAGTTTGCGTTGTTACAAAAGATAAGGCAAGACTTTGGACAGATTCAAGATATTTTTTGCAAGCTGCAAATGAATTAAAATATTCAGAATTTGAATTTTATAAACAAGGTTTTGATGAAGATCCAACTATGGAAGAATTTTTGTTGGAAGAAGTTGGAGAATTTGGAAAAATTGGTTTTGATGGTACTTGTTATTCAGTAAAAGATTATAAATCTTTAAGTGAAAATATGGCATCACGTGCTTTGGTTTATGACATAGATTATATTTCTCAAATTTGGGAAGATAGACCAAGCCTTCCAAAAGAAAAAGTTTGGATTTATGATCAAAAATATGTTGGCGAAAGTTTAGAATCAAAAATAAATAGATTAAGAGAAGAATTAAAGAAAAAAGATTGCGATTATAATTTTATTGGATCTCCAGAAGATATTTGTTACCTTTTAAATATTAGAGGAAATGATATTGGATATACTCCAGTAGTTTTGTCATATTTGTTGGTTTCAATGGATGAAATTCATCTTTGCATAGACCAAGATAAACTTGACGATGAAGTTTTGGATTATTTAAAAGAAAATAAGGTAAAAGTTCATTCTTATGATTATATTTATTCTTTATTAAAAAATATTAAGGGGAAAAATAGAATTTATATAGACCCAGAAAGAACTAACGTTGCAATTTTTGATTCTATAAATTCAAATGTAAGAATTACTAGCGGTGTAAATATTTCAACTCAAATGAAAGCGGTTAAAAATGAAACTGAATTAGAAAATGAAAGAAAAGCTTATATTATTGATGGTGTAAGTTTAATTAAGTTCTTTAATTGGGTTGAAGTTGGAACAAGTACGGGTTCTTTGACAGAGCTTATAGCTAGCAAAAAATTGCAAGATTTAAGAAAAGAAAATGAATCATATATTGAAGATTCTTTTGAAACAATTGCAGGCTACAAAGAAAATGGAGCTATTGTCCATTATGAACCAACTTCACTTTCATCAAAAACTCTTGAAGAAAAATCACTTTTATTGGTAGATTCAGGAGCTCATTACAAAGAAGGAACTACAGATATAACAAGAACAATCGCTCTTGGAGAATTGACTGAAGAAGAAAAAGAAAATTATACCCTAGTTTTAAAATCTCATATAGGCTTGATGAGTGCAAGATTTAAAGAAAAAACCAAGGGACAAAGATTAGATGCTATTGCAAAATATCCATTGTGGAAAGCTGGAAAAGATTATTTCCATGGAACAGGCCACGGAGTCGGATTTAGCTTAACAGTTCACGAAGGCCCAAATAATATTTCTCAATTTAATGATGTAGAATTATTAGAAAACATGACAACATCAATTGAGCCGGGTCTATATATAGCAGATAAACACGGAGTAAGAATTGAAAGCGAAGTTTATGTGAAAAAAGATTTGGAAAATGAATTTGGTAAATTTATGAAATTCGAATGTCTAACTTACGTGCCAATTGATACTAGACCAATAAATATGGATATGATGGATAAGTGGGAAATAGAATGGATAAATGTATATAACAAAAAATGCCAAGAAGTTTTATCTCCATATCTTGAAGGATCAGATTTAGAATATTTGATAGAAAGATGTAAAGAGATTTGATGAACAATCAAATAAAGGAAAAGCTAAAAGAATTACCAGACCTACCAGGCGTTTATATAATGAGAAATAGCCAAGATGAAATAATCTATGTTGGCAAGGCTATAAATTTAAAAAAACGTGTAAGCCAATATTTTGACAACAACAAAAATAAGGGCAGAAAAGTTCTTTCTATGGTAAGTCATATAAATCATTTTGAATATATAATTGTAGAAAATGAAGTCGAAGCTCTTGTGTTAGAATCAAATCTAATAAAGAAAAACAGACCCAAATATAATATTGTATTAAGAGATGATAAGCAATATCCATATATAAAAATTACAAATGAAAAATTTCCTAGAATTCAAAAAGTAAGAAATGTAAAAAAAGATAAGGGCTATTATTATGGCCCTTATCCTGATGCTTATGCAGTAAATGATGTAATAGAATTATTTCATATACTTTATCCAATAAGAACTTGCAATCTAAATTTTGATAAGGGACAACAATTAGATAGACCTTGTCTAAATTATTATATAGATAGGTGTAAAGCTCCATGCGTTGGTAAGGGGGATGAAAAAGAATATATGGAAAATATAACTAAAATCAAAAATTTTTTAGAAAATAAATCTGATTATATACCAAATTTAGTTATAAATAAGATGAATAAGGCAAGTGAAATTTTGGATTTTGAAAATGCTGCAAAATACAGAGATTACCACAGAGCCTTGTCAACCATTTCTCAAAAACAAAAAGTTACTACAACAAATGGTGATGACATAGATATAATTGCAATGTCCAAAGGAATATTTTATGTCACCATGCAGGTGTTTTTTATGAGAGATGGAAAAATCGTCGATAGAGAACATTTTATTATTAAAGATGATTATAGAGAAAAAGATGAAGATATAATTTCATCTTTTATGAAGCAATTTTACTTAAACCTTATGTATATACCAAAAGAAATTTTAGTTCACAAATTGCCATCAGATCTTGATGCCCTTAATTTATTTATTGAAAAGAAAAAAGGCAACAAGGTAAAAATAAATTGCCCAAAACTTGGCAAGAAAAAAGAATTAGTAGATATGGCTTTTAGAAATGCAAGCGATATGATGAGAAAATACGAAAAAAGGCTTGAGGAAAAAGAAAGAAAAAAACACAGTGGCTTAAATGGATTAAAAGAAATTTTGAATTTAAAATCTATAAATAGGATTGAAGCTTACGATATTTCTAATACATCGGGGGTCCAATCAGTTGGATCAATGGTTGTATTTCAAAATGGGATAGCAGAAAGAAAAGAATATAGAAAATTCAAAATAAAAACTATAGAAGGGCCAGATGATTATCATTCCTTGGAAGAAGTTCTTACGAGAAGATTTGAAAGAGCAAAAAAAGAAATTAAAAATAATAACACTTACACAGGTTTTGGAAAACTTCCGGATTTAATATTAATGGATGGGGGAAAGGGTCAAGTAAAATCTGCAAAAAAAGTTTTGAAAGATTTAAATTTTTCAATAGAAGTTGCAGGACTTGTTAAAGATGACAAGCATACAACAAGAGCAATTATATATGAAAATGAAGAAATACAAATAAAAAAACGAGATCCAGTATATAAATTAATTTATGAAATCCAAGAAGAAGCCCACAGATTTGCCATAAATTATCACAGAAAATTAATGACTCAAACTATGAAAAAATCTGAACTTGATAATATTAATGGCATAGGAAAAAGAAAAAAAGAAAATCTTCTAAAACATTTTAAAAGCGTAAAAAATATAAAAAAAGCAAGTTTAGAAGAGCTTATGGAAGTAGATTTGATTGGGGAAAGCCAAGCACTTGAAATAATTAAATATTTTAAACTAAACAATTAAAGAGGATAAAATGGGAAAACAAACAAGCGTAAAATTAAAAGACGTGGTTGAAATTTTAGGTCTTGAAATAGTTCACAAATCCACAGATTATGATGAAGTTATTTTGCAAAGTCCAGATATTAATAGGCCAGGTCTTCAACTTACAGGATATTTGGAAGAATTTCCTTACAAAAGATTACAAATAATAGGAAGTGTAGAATATACTTACCTAACAAGTCTTGACAATAGAATGCAATATGAAAGATTTAGAGGAATATTATCATACAAAATGCCAGCCATACTTTTTTCATACAATGCAGGATTGCCAAAAGATATATTAGACCTTGCTGATTATTATGATATTACAATTTTAAGGTCAAAACTTCCTACTACAAAATTAACATCAATAATTTCACAAGAACTAGAATATATTTTTGCTGATAGAACTCAAATTCACGGAGAACTTCTAGAAGTTTTTGGTGTTGGAGTTTTAATTAGAGGAGAAAGCTCTGTAGGAAAAAGTGAAACGGCTTTAGATTTAGTAAATCGTGGCCATAGACTTGTAGCAGATGATGTTGTTGAAATGGCTGCTTATGATAATAAACTTGTAGGACAAGCTCCAGAAAATATAAGGCATTATACAGAAATTAGAGGTCTTGGAATTGTAGATGTAAGAAGACTATATGGTACAGGCTCTGTAAAAGTTTCAACTGACATAGATTTGGTAATAGAACTTGAACATTGGAGAGAAGACTATGAATATGACAGGTTGGGACTTGATGAGCATTATACAGAAATTTTAAATGTTCAAATTCCAAAAATTTTAATTCCAGTAAGAGCAGGAAGAAATTTAGCTATGATTATCGAAGTTGCAGCTATGAACCAAAGAGAAAAATCTATGGGATATAATGCAGCAAAAGTAATGACAGACAATCTATTTAAAAATTCTGACAATGATAATTAGCTCGTGAAAATATTTGATATTTACTTGACTAATGACGTGATATTTATTATACTAAAAATAGTGTTGACGATAATTGATTCATATAATTTTTAGGAGGTCTTAAATGACAATTAAAAGAGCTATGAAGACTATGGATGGTAATACTGCAGCTGCTCACGTATCTTATGCGTTTACAGATGTAGCAACAATCTATCCAATAACACCTTCATCACCAATGCCTGAAGCAGTAGATGTTTGGGCAGCAAACGGTAGAAAAAACGTATTTGGAAGACCAGTTGAAGTAAAGGAAATGCAATCAGAAGCTGGTGCAGCAGGAGCAGTACACGGAGCACTTGCAGCAGGAGCACTTACTACTACATACACAGCAAGTCAAGGATTATTATTAATGATCCCTAATATGTATAAGATTGCTGGAGAAAGATTGCCAGGTGTATTCCATGTTGCAGCAAGAACACTAGCAACTCACGCACTTTCAATTTATGGTGACCATTCTGACGTTATGGCAGCAAGACAAACAGGATTTGCTATGCTATGTTCAGGATCAGTTCAACAAGTAATGGACTTAGGACCAGTTGCTCACTTAGCAGCAATTGAAGGAAGAATTCCATTTTGCCATTTCTTTGATGGATTTAGAACAAGTCACGAAATTCAAAAAATACAAGTTTGGGACTATGATACATTAGCTCCATTAGTAAACTACGAAGCTGTAGATAAATTTAAAAATGAGTCTTTAAATCCAGAAAGACCAAAAACAATCGGTACAGCTGAAAAGAATATTTTCTTCCAAAGAATGGAAGCTTCAAACCCTGCATATACTGATATAGTAGGTATAACAGAAAACTACATGAACAAAATCAATGAATTAATCGGTACAAATTACGGATTATTCAATTATTATGGTGCAGATGATGCAGAAGAAATCATCATTGCTATGGGTTCTGTTTGCCAAGCAGCTGAAGAAGCTATTGATAAATTAGTAGAAGATGGTAAAAAAGTTGGTATGGTTGAAGTTCACTTATTCAGACCATTCTCAAAAGACCATTTACTAAAAGCTATACCAAAAACAGTAAAGAAAATAGCTGTTTTAGATAGAACAAAAGAAAAAGGTTCAGTTGGAGAACCATTATTACTTGATGTTAAATCAGCTTACTATGATGTAGAAGATAAACCACAAATTATAGGTGGTAGATATGGATTATCTTCAAAAGATACAATCCCTGCAGACATTGAAGCAGCATTTAATAATTTAGCAGGCGAAATGAAAGATGATTTCACATTATCAATTACAGATGATGTTACGAATAAATCACTTGAAAGAACAGATTTAAGAATCAGACAAGAAGGAACAAGTAGATGTAAATTCTGGGGATTCGGATCTGATGGAACAGTTGGAGCTAATAAACAAGCTATCAAAATCATCGGTGATAATACTGATATGTACGCTCAAGGTTACTTTGACTATGATTCTAAAAAATCTGGTGGACTTACAGTATCTCACTTGAGATTTGGTAAAAACCCAATTAGATCAACATATCTATTAGATGAAGCTGACTTTATTTCATGTTCAAAACCAGCTTACGTTAATCAATATGATTTATTAGCTGGACTTAAAGATGGTGGTACATTCTTATTAAACTGCCCATGGTCAGAAGATGAACTTGAACAACATCTACCAGCTTCAATGAAAAAATACATTGCTGAACACAATATTAACTTTAACATAATAGATGCTTCTCACATCGCTGCTAATATTGGATTAGGTTCAAGAACAAATATGATTATGCAATCCGCATTCTTTAACCTTGCAAATGTAATTCCAATAGATGAAGCTATCAAATACCTTAAAGATTCTATAGTTAAAGCTTATGGACATAAGGGTGACGATATTGTAAACATGAACTACAAAGCAGTAGATCAAGGAATTGATGCAGTAGTTAAAGTTAATGTTCCAGATTCATGGAAAGATGCAAAAGATGAAGTTAAAGAAGAAAAAGAACTTCCAGAGTTCATCAAAAACATCGTTAAACCAATGATTGAACAAAAAGAAGACGAACTTCCAGTTTCAGTTTTCAAAGATAGAACAAATGGAGACTTTGAACCAGGTACAACTCAATATGAAAAGAGAGGAATTGCTCTTAACGTGCCAGAATGGCAAATTGATAATTGTATCCAATGTAACCAATGTTCATACGTTTGTCCTCACGCTGTAATTAGACCATTCTTATTAACAGAAGAAGAAAAAGCTAATGCACCAGAAGGATTTGAAACAAAGAAAGCAATTGGTAAGGGAATGGACGGATATGATTTCAGAATCCAAGTTTCACCACTTGATTGTACAGGCTGTGGAAACTGTGCTGATGTATGTCCAGCTCCAAAGAAAGCTCTTCTAATGAAACCTTTCGAAGAAGAAGTTGAAAAAGAAAAAGATAATTGGGAATATGCTCATGAAGAAGTTGGATACAAAGAAGATGTTATGGATCCAATGACAATTAAAGGTTCTCAATTTAAACAACCATTACTTGAGTTCTCAGGTGCTTGTGCAGGATGTGGAGAAACACCATACGCAAAACTTGTTACTCAATTATTTGGAGATAGAATGTATATAGCTAATGCTACAGGTTGTTCATCAATTTGGGGAGCATCATCACCAGCTACACCATATACAACAAATGCTTGTGGACAAGGTCCAGCTTGGGGTAATTCATTATTCGAAGATGCAGCAGAATATGGTTATGGTATGAAACTTGCAGCTGATTCAAACAAACACCTTCTTGAAACATATATGAATCAATTCAATGAATTAGAAGCTGATAGTGAATTAAGCGAAGCATTCAAAGCATGGATTGAAGGAAAAGAAGACGTTAAAGCTTCAAAAGAAGCAACAGCTAAAATTCTTAACCTTGAAGAAAAAGCTAACAGTGTAAGTGATGAAAAACAAAAAGATTTACTACACAAAATATATTCACTAAAAGACTATATGATTAAAAAATCAGTTTGGATATTTGGTGGAGACGGATGGAGCTATGATATTGGATTTGGTGGAGTTGACCACGTACTAGCTAGTGGAGAAAACATCAATATCTTAGTATTCGATACAGAAGTTTACTCAAATACAGGTGGACAATCATCTAAAGCTACACCATTATCAGCAGTAGCACAATTTGCTGCATCTGGTAAAAAGGTTAGAAAGAAAGACCTTGGTTTAATGATGACTTCATACGGCTATGTTTACGTAGCACAAGTTGCTATGGGTGCAAACCAAAACCAAACAATCAAAGCTATGAAAGAAGCTGAAAGCTATGATGGACCATCTCTAATCATCTGCTATGCACCATGTATCAACCACGGTATAAGAATCGGTATGGGTAAATCTCAATTTAGAGAAAAACAAGCTGTTGATGCAGGTTACTGGCACTTATGGAGATTCGATCCAAGACTTGCTGATGAAGGAAAGAATCCATTCCAATTAGATTCAAGAGAACCTAAGGAATCATTCCAAGAATTTATCCAAGGAGAAGTTAGATACTCTTCACTCAAGAGATCATTCCCTGAAACAGCTGACCAATTATATCAAGAAGCAGAAAAAGCTGCAAAAGATAGATATCAAACATATAAGAGATTAGCTGGAAAATAAGATAAATTAAATAAAAATTTTAAAGGATGAGCTTGCTCATCCTTTTTTTGTGCGTAAAATTAATTTTGAAGATTTTATTTTTAAAATTTTACAAAAAAATTTATATTGAAAACTTTTTGAAAATTTTAAATTTAATTTTGCTAAAAGCGTACAATTATAAATATTTACTATTTATGGTATAATAAATTATATATAAAAAAATAAAATGGAGGAGTTTATGGCAATTAAGTATAAAAACAATTACGGTAAAGTTAGTATTTCAGAAACAGTAATTGCAAATATTGCTGCAGCTTCTGTTATGGAATCCTATGGTGTTGTAGGTCTTGCTAGCAGAAGTACAAAAGATGGGTTTTATAAACTTTTAGGCATTGATAATATGAATAGAGGTGTAAAAGTTTTAAGAAATATAGATGGAACTGTGACTATAGATATATCATTGTTTTTAAATTATGGTGTAAGAATTGCAGTTGTATGCCAAAATATAATTGAAAATGTGAAATATAATGTTGAACATTCTCTTAATGTTGGTGTATCTAGTGTAAATATTTTAGTTCAAGGAATTAGAAGTTAGGAGAAATATGAAAAAAATCGATAGTAATAAGTTCAAAAGCATTATTATTAAAGCTTTTGAACTACTTAATGAGAAAAGGGATGTTGTCGATAGCTTAAATGTTTTTCCTGTTCCAGATGGGGATACGGGAACAAATATGACTATGACAATGAAATCTGGTGTAGAAAGAGTAAAGGATACTGAAACTTCGTCTTGTTATGATGTTGCTAAGGCTTTAAGCCAAGGTACTTTGATGGGAGCAAGAGGAAATTCTGGTGTAATTTTATCACAACTTTGTAGGGGAATGTCTAAAGCTATCAAAGGCAAGGATATTATTGATGCAGAAAGTATAAGAGATATTTTTACAGTTGCAAATAAGACTGCTTATAAGGCTGTAATGAAACCTACTGAGGGAACAATTTTAACTGTATCAAGATTGATGGCAGAAGAAGCTAATAACGCTTTTGAAAATAACATTGATATTGATAAGTATTTATATAAAATTATTGCAGCTGGTCATAAGGCTTTGCTTGATACTCCAAATTTATTGCCAGTTTTAAAAGAGGCTAAGGTTGTAGATTCTGGTGGACAAGGGTTGATGTTTTTGCTTGAAGGAGCTTTAAAAGCCTTAAATGGAGAAATTGATATTGAAACTGATTTATCAGAAATTGAAATTGAAGATTTGCCATCAAAAGACTATAATATCGACCTATCAGTAAGTATAAGTGAAGATGAAAAAGATGATTTACTTGAAAAATTAAATGAGCTTTCTACATCTTTGACAGAAGATTTTGATAATGGAATTTTGAGACTTTCATTTGATTGCGATGGTATTAAGGAACTTTTAGAAGTAGTTTCAAATTATGGACAAGTTTTAACAATGAGTGTTGAAAATACTAATCCAGATGTGTTGAATAATATAAAAGTAAACAAAAAACCATCTAAAAAATATGGATTTATAGCTGTTTCAAGGGGAGAAGGCTATGATAAAGTGTTTGAAAGTTTAAATGTTGATAGGATTATTGCTGGTGGGCAAACTATGAACCCTTCAACTGAAGATATTTTTAAGGCAATTGAGAAAGTAGATAGCGAAAATATTATTATCTTCCCTAATAATAAAAATATAATTATGAGCGCTAAACAAGCTTGTCAATTGTCTGATAGAACATGTAGAGTAGTTGAAACTAGGTCAATTCCAGAATCTTTTTCCGCATTGCTTTCATTTGATGAAGATGAGTCATTAGATGAAAATATGGAAAATTTCAACGATGCGATTGAAGATGTAAGAGTTTTGGAAGTTACTATAGCAGTTAGAGATACAAATGTGAATAATGTAGAAATTAGAAAAGATGAATACATTGGCATAGTTGACAATAGTATTGTTACAAGCAAAAAAACAATAGAAAAAACTGCTAGAGAAACTTTGGAGAAAGCTGTTGATGATGACACATCTCTTATAACCATATATTATGGAGAAGATATAGAAGATAAAGAAGCCAGAAAACTTCAAAAATTTGCTCAAAAAAAATTCAAAGATTGCGATGTAGAATTGATTTATGGTGGACAACCTTTATATTATTACACTATTACCTTGGAGTAGGATAGATGGATCTTTTGGACCTAAAAGGTTTAGGCAAAAAGAAAAAAGAATATTTAGAAAAATTATCAATTTATAAGCTAGAAGATTTATATAATTATTATCCTAGGGAGTATGAAGATAGGTCAAAAAAATACGACTTATCCCATGGTCTTGATGGGAATAAACATTATTTTGAATGGAAAATAGAATCAAAGCTTTATACAAATTATAGTAAAAAATTTTCTATTTCTTATCTTTATGCGAGTGAAAATGATAAAAGAATAAAAATAGTATTTTTTAACGACAAATTTTCGCCAAGATCCTTAAAAATCGGACAAACATATAAATTTTATACAAAAATCGTAAAAAATGGTTATGAAATTGAATGCCATAATCCAGAATTTACAGATATAGATGACGATAGAATTGGAAATATTGTACCTATATATCCGCTTACAAAATCTTTGACTAATAAAAATTTATCTGATTTTATAGGTCAAGCCTTAGAATTTTTTGATGAAAATGAAGTTTTATTAGATAAAAAAGTTCTTGATGACTTTAATTTTTCAGATAAACTTTCAAATTTGAAGGAAATTCATTTCCCAACTAGCCTTGAAAATTTAAAAAACGCTAAAAGTCAAATTAAAATTATAGATTTACTGAAGGAATTGATTTTTATTTATGTAATGCAAAAAGAAAATTCCTACCAAGATTTAAATTTAAAATATAATCTAAATGATATTTTAAATAAGCTTGATTTTAAATTGACACCAAGTCAATATAAGTCTTTGATTGAAATTTTAAAAGATTCTACAAGCAAGTCTATTATGAATAGGCTTTTGTGTGGGGATGTTGGAAGTGGTAAGACCATTATTGCACTAATTGTAATGATTATTTTTTCGATAAATTCATACCAAACTTGTATGATGGTTCCAACAGAAGTCTTGGCAATTCAGCAATATGAGAAAAATAAAGAATTTGTTGAAAGCTTTGGCTTAAAAATTTCTTTACTTACATCATCAACAAAAAATAAGGAAGACCTTAAGAATAAAATCAAAAATGGCGAAATAGACATTGTTATTGGGACACATGCTCTTATTGTAGATGATGTAGAATTTAAAAATTTGAAACTAATTGTTGCGGATGAACAGCATAGGTTTGGAGTTAGACAAAGACAAGCCTTATACGAAAAAGGTAATGATGCAAATTACCTAACAATGACAGCAACACCTATTCCAAGGACACTTTTTTTGAAGATGAAAAAATTATTAGATTTATCTCAAATTACTGAACTTCCAAAAGGTAGAGGAGAAATTATAACTGAACTTGTTCTTTTATCAATGGAAAATAGCCTGTTTTCTAAAATAGATGATTTTATAAAAAGTGGTAGGCAAGTTTATGTTGTAAGTGATTCTATAGAGAGTGATGATATAAATTCTTTAGAGAATTTATATAAACGATATAAAAAAAGATTTAAAAATATTAGAATTGAAAAGCTTCACGGGAAACTAAAGGCAAGTGAAAAAGAAGAAATTCTTAGAGATTTTTCTGATGGTAAGATTGATATTTTAATATCTACTACAGTTATAGAAGTTGGAATTGATGTATCTAATGCAAATTGTATGATAATTTATAATGCCAATAATTTTGGTTTATCATCACTACACCAACTTAGAGGAAGAATAGGTAGGGGCTCTTATAAATCATTTTGCTATTTGATTAGCGAAAAAGTTGATGAGAGAAGTAAGCTAAATATAATAAAAAATTCAAACGACGGTTTTGAAATTGCAAAAAAAGATTTGAAACTAAGAGGTGCTGGCAAGATTCTATCAACAATTCAACATGGAAAAAATCTTGATGATGTAAATTATTTTAATTTAAAAGAAGATGAAATAAATCTTTGCTTTAAAATGTTTACATATCTTAAAGATAAAAATTTCGAAGGTGTTAATTTTTCTTATTTAGAAAAATATTTTAATATAGACAAAAGGATTGTGTTAAATTAATGAGAGTAGTAGCTGGAAAGTATAAAGGATTTAATATAAAATCTCCAAAAGCTAACAATTCAAGACCTACAGATAATAAGGTAAAAGAAGCAGTTATGGCTATGCTTTATCCTTACAAAAAAGATTTTACAGCCTTAGATTTATTTTCATGCACAGGGCAAATGGGAATAGAATTTTTATCACACGGTGCAAAAGAGGTTGTTTTTGGAGAATTAAATAATTCAAATTATAAAATACTAAAGGAAAACATAGAAAAAATTCAAAGTCAAAATGCTCTAACTATAAGAGGGGATTTTAGAAAAGTTTTGGAAATTTTAAAAGAAAATAATAAAACTTTTGATTACATATACTTAGATCCTCCTTATAAAGAAGATTATTTGAAAATTAGTCTAGAATATATATTGACCTATCATTTATTAAATAAAAATGGTATAATAATAAGCGAATCAGATAGGAATATTGATTTTTCTGATATGACTAATTTAAATTTGATTAAAGAAAAAAAATATGGAAGGAAAATCATAAAAATTTATTGCTATGAAAGTGATATATCCAGGTAGCTTCGATCCTATTACAATCGGACACTTAGACATAATAAAAAGATTAAATAAGATGTTTGATGAGGTAGTCATTGCTATATTGATAAATGAAGCCAAGCACTCTCTTTTCTCAATTAAAGAGAGAAAACAATTAATAGAAAATGAAATTAAAGAATTTCAGCTAGATAATGTCAAAGTCAAAACTTTCGAAGGTTTGTTAGTTGACTTTGCAAAAAAAGAAAATTCAAAAATTATAATTAGGGGTTTAAGGGCAGTTACAGACTATGAGTATGAAATGAATATTGCTCAATTTAATTCAAGCCTATATGAAGATCTTGAAACTATATTTCTACTTTCTGACCCGAAATTCTCATTTATAAGCTCAAGTGGAGTAAGAGAGCTAGCTAGTTTTGGTGGAGATGTATCTAAATTTGTATCAAAAAATGTAAAAAAAGCTATATATGAAAAAAATAAACTAGGAGGAAAAAACTAATGGCAAATATTAACGAACTAATTGATGAAATTGAAGATATAATGGATAATGCTAGTTCTGTTCCATTTTCAAGAAAGGTTTCAGTTGATCCAGATGAAATTTTTGAAATTGTTAGAGATATGAGAGATTCTCTTCCAACAGAAATCAAAAATGCTCAATGGATTAACGATGAAAAAGAAAGAATTTTGCAAGAAGCAGAAAACGAAGCAAGATCTAAAGTACAAAATGCAAATAATGAAATCAAAAATTTCAAAGAACAAGCTAAAAGCCAATATCAAAGAATGATTTCAGAACATCAAATAACAGCACAAGCTAGACAAGAAGCACAAAGAATTCTTGAAGAAGCAAACCAAGAAGCAAATAAAATTAAACAACAATCATACCAATACATTGACCAATTGTTTACTAAATCATGCGAAAATTTCTCTCAATTGGCACAATCATTGGAAAAAAATAAAGAACATATATTAAATCAAAAATAAAATTTGCAAAATAAAAATCCTCTAATATGAGGATTTTTTAATTGAGATTTTTTCTCTATAATCAATATCAAATTGTCTTCCTATAACCATTGAATATAAATTTGATGCTTTAATCATTTGCTCAAAAATTATTTTATTTTCTTTATTTAATTTATCTATATCCTTTTTTTGCATAATTATATTAAGATTTGTTTCTTTAAATAATTTTGTAGCGTTCTCATTAAAAGCTAAAACTTTTATAAAATTTATATCCACTTCATTAAGTAAAGTTTTATTTTCTAAAAGGTAATTTATCATAAGCCTTTTTATCCTAGATTTTGTAAATCTTTGGCTTGTAGAATTTTTAATAAAATCTTTATAAAATATTTCATCTTTTGCTATTTTTTTTAGATAATTTTCCATACCATCTTCGTAACATAAAATATCATTCATATTTTTTTCTTCTATTAGAATCTTATACCTAAAAAGTTCATATAATAAATCATTTCGTGGAAATATATTGTATTCATTTTTAAATTTTTTTATATAATTATAAGAAAGACTTGGAAGATAATCTTTAATTTTTATATTTTCAATATTATTTCTAATAGAACTTGAAGAAGAAAATGAATCTTTTCTTAATTCAACATCTTTATTCATAGAATTTTTTCTCTTGATAGGTACAATTTCTATATTTGCATTTAGTTTTTTTATAGCTCTTAGATATTCTAAAGCAAGTATATTATTTGCGGAAAAAAATTCTTTATTTTCTATATATTTGATTGAGGCAAGATATGATGCTTTTGCAAAAGACATTCCCTCATCTAGAAAATTCTTTGTATCAATATTTATTCTATTTTCATTTTCAAATATCTTCTCACAAGTCTTTAAAAAATTTTTTTCACTAATATTTTCAATTCCAAATGCAAGATAATCAATTTCTAATTTATTTAAAATTTCTATATTTTTTCTAGCAAAAAGATTTGCTGCTTGTAAAGAAATAAATGAAGGCATTTCAATAACTAAATCTGCAGAAAGCATTGCAGAATTTGCTCTTTTATATTTGTCTATAAGACTTATTTCTCCTCTTTGAACAAAATCTCCACTCATTATTGCAATAACTATATCTGCATTTGTTATTTTTCTTGATTTTTTTTGTATATAATTGTGTCCATTATGAAATGGATTATATTCTGAAATAATTGCTAATTTTTTCATGACAACTCCTTTTATTATTATATCAAATTGTAAAAAATAAAGTGAAAATTTATTTTAGATTATTACATAATTTTACATTTTTATTTAAAAAATAAAATATAAGTGGTATAATATTAGAAAACAACCTATTAGGAGGATATATGATATCAGCAAATGATTTAAGAAAAGGAATAACTTTTGAATATGATGGAGATGTTTATCAAGTAATAGATTTCCAACACGTAAAACCAGGCAAAGGTGCAGCTTTTGTAAGAGCAAAAATAAAATCTGTTATGCAAGGTGGAAATAAAGATGTAACTTTTAACCCAAATGAAAAGTTTGAACAAGCTATTATTTCTACAAAAGAAATGCAATACTTATACAACGACGGACATTTATATTATTTTATGGATCCAGAAACTTTTGAACAAATTCCTGTTGATAAGGATGCAGTTTCTGAAGCAATTCCTTATATAAAAGAAAATGATACAGCTACAATGAGATTTTATAAAAATAACCCATTTTCTATTGAGGCACCTAACTTTGTAGAGCTTGAAGTTGTAAAAACTGAACCTGCAGTTAAGGGAGATACAGCAACAAATGTAACAAAACCTGCAGAAGTTGAAACAGGTGCTATTATAAATGTTCCAGTTTTTGTAAATGAGGGAGATGTTATAAAAATTGATACTAGAAAAGGGGAATATTTATCCAGAGTATAAAGGAGATAATATGACAAGAGCATTTAAATTTGGAAGTGTTAAAATTGCCAATGAAACTATTGAAGAAATAGCTAAAAAAGCTTGTATTGAAGTTAATGGTGTAATTGAATCAAACACAAAATCCAATAAGGAAGCAAAAAAAGATACAAGAATTTCTGTAATGGATGGCTTTGTAATTATAGATTTAAATCTTGTACTTAGTGCAGATGTAAATGTGAGAAAAACAATTAAAAATGTCCAAGAAAATGTAAAAAGACAAGTTGAAACTATGACTGGCTTATCTGTAAAGAGAGTAAATGTAGAAGTAAATAGTTTAGTAATATAATGAATAGGGCAAAACAAAGAGACTGGGTATTTAAGTTGATATTTGAAAATCAAATAAAAAATATTGACGATATAGACCAAGCCTTTATTAATCATGAGATAGATTTAAATAAAGATTCTTTTTTATATAAGTCATTAAAATCATATATAGAAAATTATGATAATCTAGAAAATATAATTGCAGAACAAATAGGCTTAAAATCTTTACAAAGAATGGCAAAAGTTGATAGGTCAATTTTATTTTTGAGCGTTAATGAAATGGAAAATTTAGATATTCCTATAAGTGTTTCTATAAATGAGGCTGTAAATATTGCAAAAGAATATTCAACAAGTGATGGATACAAATTTATAAATAGCGTGTTAGGTAAAATTGCAGAAAAGAGAAAATAATTGAAATCTTTAAGCGTAAAACAATTTAACCAATATATAAAAACCTCTTTTAAACACGACCCTTTATTTCAAAACGTAAGTGTTAAAGGTGAAATAGCCAACTACAAAATATCTCACAATCACATATATTTTTCCTTGAAGGAGGAAAATGAAATTATTGATTGTGTGGTTTATTATTATGAACAAAAGGATATAGGGGACTATGATAATGGGGATGAGGTTATTGTAGATGGAAATTTGATTTACAATAGCTTTTTTTCCAAAATATCTATATCTGTAAATAATATAGAAAAAAAAGGCTTATCAGAAGAATATTTAAAATTTCTAAAAATAAAAGAAGAATTTTTTAAAAAAGGTTATTTTGATAAAGATACCAAGAAAACTATTTGCGATTATCCCAAAGAAATAGGCCTTATAACTTCAGATAAATCAGCGGCTATAGTAGATTTTTTATCTGTAATAAATAAAGAAATTTCAGACATAAATATTTATCTTTATCCAGTAAAGGTTCAAGGACTTAGTGCAAAAGATGAAATAATTAAAGCAATAAATGTTCTTGATAAAAAAAACTTAGATACAATTGTTATTACCCGTGGAGGTGGTAGCAAAGAAGATTTAAAAGTTTTTAATGAAAAAGATATAGTAGAAGAAATATATAAGGCGAAAAGTCCAATAATTTCAGCCATAGGACACAAAATAGATTTGTCTTTAACAGATTTAGTAAGTGATTTGTCCTTACAAACGCCAACAGAAGCAGGCTCATATTTGGTAAGAAATTATAAAAAAATCCGACAAGATATAAATAAAATTTTTGTAGACATCCAAAAAACTTTAAATAGAAATATTGAATTAAAAGAATTAAAACTTAATAATCTAAAATATAGCTTAGATTCTTATAGTTTAGATAAATTACTTGATGAAAAAACTAAAAATATAAATGAAATATTTGAAAAAATCAAGAATAATTTAAATTTAAACATTGAAAAAAAAGAAAAAGATTTAGAAATTTTAAAATACAAGCTAAATTCTTTAAAATCAATTTTGGATATTAAGAAAAATAGTATTTTTATTAAGGATTTTGATGGCAATTTTATTTATTCTAAATATTCCTTAAAAAATAAGGATAAGGTAAATATAGTTTTTAGTGATGGAGAAGTGAAAGCTGAGATTTATGATGGATAACACATTTGAAGCAAATTATAAAAAAATGGAATCTTTGTTAAAAGATTTAGAAGAAAATAAAAATAATATAGATAAAAGCCTTGAAATTTATAAAGAGGCAAAAGAAATCTATGATAAACTTAATAAAAAAATCAATGATTATAAGGCAAAGGTTGAAATAATAAATAATGATAAAAATGAATAAGGAAAAATTTGATAAAATTTTAATTGCTGACAAAAATATAATCGATATGGCAATGATAAAAAAATTTGATGAAGATAATCCTTTAAGTGAGTCCTTGATTTATGCAAGTGATTCTGGAAAAAGAATAAGACCTGTAGTTTTTTTGGAAACTATAAAAATGCTTTTGGGAGAAGGGTCAGTTGATGAAAAATTAATTGATTTATCATTGGCACTTGAGATGGTTCATGCCTATTCTTTGGTACATGATGATATGCCTTGTATGGATAATGATGATTATAGGAGAGGAAAACTTACAGTCCACAAAAAATATGGAGAAGATCTTGCGATTTTGGTTGGAGATAGTTTATTATCCTATGCTTTTGAAATTATTCTTGATTTGAGTATATATGACCAACGTTTTCTTGAAGCTGGAAAATATTTGGCTAAAGCTTGTGGGAAAGATGGAATGATAAAAGGACAAGTTTTTGATATAAAGTCAAAAAAGGATGAAAATATAGAATATATTCTTGATGTTTATAAAAATAAAACTGCAAGACTTTTTATGGCTGCAATTATGATGGCAGCTTTGTATGCAAATGTTGAAAAAGATAAGCTAGAAAAATTAGAAAATTATGCATATTATCTAGGACTTGCTTTCCAACTTCAAGACGATATTTTAGACAAATATGATGAGTTTGAATTAAATATTTTATCATGTATTTCTATTGATGATGCAAAAAAATTACTACTAGACTTTAATAGAAAAGCTAAAGAAAATATTAAGGACTTTAAAAACAATGATTTTCACATTTATTTAATTGATTATTTAACAGAGAGGATCAAATGAAAAAATACACTAGACAAAGACTTATATTAGATATTATTCAAAATAATGAAGTAAAAACACAAAGTCAACTTTCTAAATTATTAAGAGATCAAGGAGTAGATGCTACTCAAGCTACAATTTCTAGAGATATAAAAGAGCTTAGAATATCAAAAGTACAAACTGATGATTATGAATACAAATATACAGTAATAGATACTGTTTATGATTCATTAAATGAAAGAATGGAAAAAATATTTAAAGAATCTGTATTATCTGTAGAAAGATCTTACCAATTAGTTGTAATAAAAACTATTTCTTATACTGCAACAGTTTGTGGTTTGTATATAACAAATGCAAAACTTGAAAATATTGGTGGAATTGTAACAGGACTTGATACTATATTTATAACACCAAAAAATATAGATGAAATTGACGATTTGATTGAAACAATAAGAAGTATGGTGAAATAAGTGTTAGCTGAGTTATTTATTAATAACCTAGTGATTATTAAAAGAGATCACTTATTTTTTGATAGCGGATTTAATGTTTTATCTGGAGAAACTGGTTCTGGAAAAAGTTTGATTTTAGAAGCTATCAATATTGTCTTGGGAAAAAGAACAAATAAAGATATAATTGGAAAATTTGATGATAAAACAATTATAGAAGCAGTTTTTAATTTGGACGAAGATACAATAAAAAAATTAGAAGATAAAGATATTACTTTTGATGATAATAAACTTATTATTACAAGAACCATAAGCCAACAATCTTCATCAATTAGAATAAATGGAAGAGTAGCAAATCTTTCGTTAATAAAAGAAATTTCTTCATTATTAATTGATATTTACAAACAAGGCGATTCAAATATTTTTATGGATAAGGGAAATTATCTTGACATTATTGATGCCTACAAAAAAGATAAAGAAACTATCAAACTAAAAAATGAAATTAATAAATTATTCAATGAAAAAAATAATTTGCTTAAAAAGTTTGATGAATTTAATTTATCCCAAGAAGAAGTTTCAAGAGAAAAAGAATTAATTAATTATCAACTTGATGATATTGAACAAATTGATCTTTTAAATATTGATGAAGAAAAAATTGACCAAGAATATAAAAAATTAAATTCTATAACTGAGCTTAGAGAAAGTATTGAAAGTAGTGAAGAATTGATTTCTTCCTTTGATTATGACAAAGCATCTATTAGCTCACTTCTAGCTAATTTATCTTCAAATTTATCAGATTTTTCAGAAATAGACAAGAGCATTGAAGAAGTTAACGATAAAATATATACTGTTATAGACTTAGTAAATGAAATTTATTCTGAGCTTGATAATTATAAGGATAAGCTTGATCAAAATCCTGAAAGATTATACGAGCTTGAAATGATTAATCAAAAACTTTTCGATTTGAAAAGAAAATATGGAAATGAAATTGAAGATATTATAGAATACTATGATAAAATTTCTTTGAGATTAAAAGAATTAGAAAAAATAAGTGATTTAAAGAAAAATATTGACAAAGATATAAAAAATATAAATAAAAATTTAGAAGAAAAGTCCCTAGAACTTTCAAAAATTAGAAAAGAAAAATCTAAAAATTTGGAAAAGGAAATAAAAAGTGAAATACAATCTTTAAATATTATTAATGGGGATTTTAAGGTTTTATTTAAAAATAAAAACAAAATTGATTCTAATGGAATTGATGATATAGATTTTCTCATTAAAACTAACAAGGGAGAAGATTTAAAATCCTTATCAAAAACCGCATCTGGCGGAGAAGTTTCAAGGATTGTATTGTCATTTAAAAAAATTTTTGCAGATTATGATAAAATTGATACCATGATATTTGATGAAATTGATCAAGGAATTAGCGGTAGAACAGCTCAAATTGTTGGAGAAAAAATTTTAGACTTATCAAAAGAAAGACAAATTTTAGCTATAAGCCATCTTCCACAAATAGCATCTTTATCAACTAATCATATTCTTATAGAAAAATTTGACCAAAAAGATTTAACTATATCAAAATCTACAAATATTAAAGAAAATGATAGGGTAAAAGAAATAGCTAGGCTTTTGGCTGGCGTTGATATTACTGATAAAACAATGGAATCTGCAAAAGAAATGATAGAAATGGCAGAAGAGTTAAGAAAAGGAAATTAGTATGGATAATTATGAAAAAACGATAAAAGTTGACAACATTTACGAAGGAAAAATTCTTTCTTTGAGAGTTGAAACTGTGGAAATGCCTGATAAAAAGTATTCAAAAAGAGAAATAGTAGATCACGTTAAAGGCGTAGGAATAATTGCTTTTGATGGGGAAGATTCTATTTATTTGGTACGTCAATATAGAAAGGCAATCGATGAATTCACTTTAGAAATTCCTGCTGGTTTGGTTGAAGTAAATGAAAAACCAATTGAAACTGCAAAAAGAGAATTGCAAGAAGAAATTGGATATAAACCATTAGATATTGAATATTTGTTTGATATGCACGCATCTCCTGGTTTTACAAATGATAAATTATCATTCTTTTTGGCTAAAAATTTGGAAGAATCAAAATTAGAATTAGATGAAGATGAATTTTTAGAAAAAAAATCATATAAAATTGAAGATGTTTATAATATGGTAATTAATGGCGAAATCACTGATGCTAAAACAATAATAGCAGTAATGTATGCAAAAAGATTGATTGATGAAAAGTAATAGTTTAAATATTGATTTAGAAGTTTACACAGGACCATTTGATGTCTTGTTAAGACTTATAGAAAAACAAAAAGTAGATATTTACGACATAAAAATAGAAGATATAACAAGCCCTTACATGGAGGCTATCAATGAAATGGATATTCCTCTTGGTCAATTAAGTGAGTTTATTTATATATCTTCTATTTTGTTATACATAAAATCTAGTAAATTGATGCCAAAAGATAAAAATGATACAGTAGAAGAAGATTTTATTTCATATCTTATAGAATATAAAAAAATAAAAAGCGTAGAAGATGATTTAAAAATTCTTGAAAATGAAGCGAAATCTTATTATACAAAATACCAAGAAGATTTATCAAAATATAAATCAAAATATGAAATAATCAGTAAAGATGTTAATATTTTGAAAAATGAATTTACAAAATTAATAAGAGCTTACAAGAATGAAAAAATAGAAAAACCAGATCTTATTAAATCTATTAAAAGACTTGATGTAAATGATTATATAAAAAAAATAAGAAATACTTTAAAATTTACCAAATCAATAAGGTTAAATAAAATTACAGATAAAATAAAATCAAAAGATGCTTGTATAGGAACATTTTTAGCACTTCTTGAGCTTGTAAGATTAAAAGAAATATACTTGGAAGAAGAAAAAATAAATGAATTTTTGATAGTAAAAAGGGATAAGAATGAATAGTGATTACTTAAAAGGAATTATTGAAGAAATTTTATATATTTGGGGCGAACCGATTGACATTAACGATCTTGGAAAAATTATATTTGACGCCGAAAAATCTGAAATAAGAAAGGCGATTAATGAGATGGTAGATGATAGGAATTTAAAATCTTCGGGACTTATTATAAAAAAATACGAAGACAAATACCAATTTGCAACCAGACCAGATCACGAAAAATATATTTCAAATATAGTAAAAAAATCGGAGAAAAATTTATCTAATTCATCTTTAGAAACCCTATCAATTATCGCTTACAAGCAACCAATAACAAGAGCAGAAATTGATAAAATAAGAGGAGTTAAATCCCAATCAACAATAGATTCTCTTTTAGATAAAAAACTTATAAAAGAAAATGGCAGACTTGATAAAATTGGAAAGCCTATTATATATGTTACAACTGATCTTTTTTTAAAATATTTTAATATTTCAAATCTTGACCAATTGCCAAAAATTGATGAAAAAATAGATGGAGATATTGATGAGGATTAATAAATATATAGCAAAAACAGGATTTGCATCAAGAAGAAAAAGCGAAGAATATATAAAAAACGGCAAAGTTTTTGTAAATGGAAATAAATTAGAAGACTTATCATATCAAGTAAAAGAAGAAGATGAAGTTAAAATTGATGGAAAAATTTTAAAAATCCAAAAAAATTTCTACTATAAATTAAATAAACCAATTGGATATATCTCATCAAATTATGATCCTCACAACGAAAAAGATTTAAATAAGTTGCTTAATATTGATGAGAGATTTTTTTGTGCGGGAAGGCTTGACAAAGATAGTCATGGTCTTATGATAATTACTAATGATGGTAAAATAACAAATAAAATAATTCATCCAAGTAAAAAAATTGATAAAATTTATATAGTTAAGGTAGATAAAAAACTTACAGCTTACCAAGAAAAAAATTTTATGGATGGATTAAAATTATCGCAAAAAGAAATAACATCAGATGCAAAAATTTCTTTAATAGATAAAGAAAAAATCACTTACAAAGTTACAATTCATCAAGGCTACAATAGGCAAATTAGAAGAATGTTTGAATATTTCAAAATAAAAGTTATAGATTTAAAAAGAATAAAAATAGGACAAATTTGTCTTGATGACTTAAAAGATGGAGATTATAAAAAATTAAGTAAAAAAGAAGTGGAATATTTGGAAAGTTTATAAAAATGGATATTGGAATAATTGGAGCAGGAGCAGGCGGTATTTTTACTGCAATAAATGCTAAAAACGAAAAAAATAAAATAACTTTAATAGAAAAAAATGACAAAATTGGCAAGAAAATATTTATAACCGGAAAAGGCAGGTGTAATATTACTAATGCCAAATTTTTTGATGAATTTTTGGATAATATTCTTGTAAACAAGAAGTTTATGTATTCGTCATTTACAAATTTTGATAATTACGCTCTTATGGATTATTTGGAAAATAAGGGATTAAAACTTACAACCCAAAGAGGAGATAGGGTTTTTCCAAAAAGTGAAAAATCAAATGATGTAATTAAATTTTTTGAAAAGCTTATTAAAGAAAAAAATATAGATTTAAAATTAAATGAAAATGTAAATAAAATTTATAAAGACAAAAATTTAAATAAATTTATTGTTCTTACCCAAAATAATTCTTATGAATTTGATAAAGTTGTAATTGCAACAGGAGGTCTTTCATATCCATTGACAGGTTCAACTGGCGATGGTTATAAATTTGCAAAATATTTTTCTCATAAAATTATTAGTACAAAACCAGGTCTTTGTCCCATTAAATTTTTAGATGATGATTTAGATAGCTTAAATGGGATTTCCTTAAAAAATGTAAGCTTGAATGCGGAGTGCGAAGATAAAAAAGTTAGTGAATTTGGAGAAATGCTAATAGGAAAAAAATTTATAACAGGACCTATTGTTTTAACTATGTCATCACTAATTAATAGAAAAAAAGTCAAAAATATGTATATTGACCTTAAAGCAGGTCTAGATTTTGAAAAATTAGATAATAGGCTTCTAAGAGATTTTGAAAATAATTCTAATAAAGATGTAGGAAATATTTTAAAAAAACTATTGCTAAATGCTTTTGTAGATGTAGTTTTAAAAAGATCAAATATAGATTTTCATACAAAAGCAAACCAAATTACAAAAGATGAGAGATTTAGATTAATAAAAGAAATTAAATATTTTCATTTAAAATTTAATGGATTAAGTGAAATAAAAAATGCTATTATAACCTCAGGTGGAGTTGATTGTAAAGAACTTGATCCTAAAAATATGCAATCAAAAATAGTTTCTGGTCTGTATTTTGTTGGGGAAGTTACAGATGTTGATGCTCTTACAGGAGGATATAATTTGCAAATTGCATTTTCACAAGCCTATGCTTGTGCTAAGGATTTAAGGAGGGAAAATGAGTAATTTTATTATAGCTTTAGATGGACCAAGTGGATCAGGAAAAAGCACAATAGCAAATATTTTGGCTAAAAAATTAAAAATTTCATATTTAAATACAGGTTCAATGTATAGGGCAGTAACCTTATTTTTTTTAGAAAATAATATAAAAAAATCAGACAAAATTGATATAGATTTGCTTAGAAAAATTAATATCGACATAAAAGGTGACAAGGTATTTTTAAATGAAAAAGATGTAAGCGAAAAAATTAGAAATAAGGAAGTAACTGAAAATGTATCATGGGTATCATCTATTTTCTTAGTTAGAAAATATTTAGTAGATATGCAAAGAAAAATTTCTCAAAATAAATCAATTATTCTTGATGGAAGAGATATAGGCACTGTAGTTTTTCCTAATGCAAAGTACAAATTTTTTCTAGTAGCATCAAGTGAAGTTAGGGCAAAAAGACGCTATGAGCAAAATGAAATTGATAAATCACTTGAAGAAATTCAAAAAGATATAGAAAAAAGAGATTATTTAGATTCACACAGGGAAATTTCTCCATTAAAAAAAGCAGAAGATGCCATAGAAATAGATTCTTCAAATTTAACAATTGATGAAACTATTGAAGAAATTATAAATAAAATGGACAAAGAAGATGTTTTATAGATTTATATATTTAATATTAAGATTAATAGCAACACCTTTGTTTAGGATAAAAGTACACGGTTATGAAAATATTCCACAAGATAGAAAATTTATTGTTTGTGCAAATCACAAATCTTTTCTTGATCCGGTTTTTGTTGCAATGGCTTTAGATAGGCAGATTCATTTTATAGCAAAAAAAGAATTATTTGAAATACCAATTTTAAAAAATATATTAAAATCTTTAAATGCAATACCAGCTCAAAGAGATGGAAAAGATTTATCGGTTTTAAGAGATTCAATAAAATTAATAAAAACAGGAAAAATTTTAGGAATATTTCCTGAAGGAACAAGAGTTAAGGAAATAAAAAGAGAAAATATAAAAGATGGTGCAGGATATATTGCACTTAAATCAAAAACTGATATATTAACAATAGAAATTATATCTTCTTATAAGCCATTTTGTAAAACGGATTTATACATTAAAAATCTTATACAAATTGAAGATTTTGAAAAATATAAATCAAAAGATGCAATGGAAAAAATCATGGATGAAACTTATGAGAAAATGTATGAAAATCACAAATTTTTAAGAAAGGTTTGAGATGAAAATAATAGTTGCGAAAAATTCTGGCTTTTGTAACGGGGTTAGAAGAAGTGTTGACCTTGCAAATAAAGCAAGCGAAAAAAATATAAAAACATATACACTAGGGCCTTTGGTTCACAATCCAACTCAAGTTAAAAGGCTTGAAAAAAAAGGCGTAAGTGTTGTAGATGAAAATGAAATTTTAAAAATAAAAAATTCACAAATTGTAATAAGAAGCCATGGAGTAAGTGAAAATCTAAAAGAAAATCTTAAAAAAAATTCTAATGAAGTTGTTGATGCAACTTGTCCAGTTCTTTTAAATATTTACAAAAAAATAATCAAAAAAGAACATGAAGGATACACCATAGTAATTATTGGAGATAAAGAACATCCCGAAATAAAAGCTATGGCATCTTACGTAAATAATGGTATAATAATAAAAGATGAGACTGAAGCAAAAAATATTACAAATATGTCAAAACTTTATGTTGTTAGTCAAACAACAAACAGAATTGATTTTTTTGAGAATATTGCTCATGAGTTAGAGAAGACGAATGATGATGTAGTAATAGAAAATACAATCTGCAATGCTACAAGATTAAGGCAAGAAGCATGTAAGAGCCTATCAAAAGAAGTTGATTGTATGATTGTTGTTGGTGGTTTTAATAGTTCGAATACAAACAAGCTTTATCAAATAGCACAAAAGTATTGTGAAAATGTTCAAAGAATAGAAACTGTTAAAGATCTACCTTTGCAAAAGCTCTCAAATTTTAATATAATAGGGGTAATCGCTGGTGCATCCACACCAGATCAGGTTATCGAGGAGGTAGTTAATAGGATGGATGATTTAACAAATGAAGAATTAATGAACAGCATTGAAGATAGTATGAAAAAAATATATCCTAGAGATGTTGTAAACGGAACAATTATTGATGTGAAAGATGATGAAGTTTTCGTAGACATTCAATATCGTGCAGATGGTATTGTAAAATTAGATGAAATGACTGAAGAACAAAGAGAAAATCCAAAAGATAATTTTGAAATCGGTCAAGAAGTAGAAGTTTATGTTATAAAACTTGATGATGGAGAAGGCAATGTTTCATTATCTACTAGAAGAGTAGAAGGAATGAAAAATTGGAAAAACCTTAGAGAAGCTTACGAAAATGACCAAACTGTTGAAGGTGATGTAACAGGAGCAAACAAAGGTGGTCTTACAGCTAGAGTTATGGGAATCAATGGATTTGTTCCTGCAAGCCAAATAGCTCCATATTTTGTTAAAAACTTCAAAAAATTTGTTGGAGAACATTGGGATCTTAAAATCATTTCAATAGATGAGAGAAAAAATCGTCTAGTTTTATCAAGAAAAGACATTGTTGAAGAAAAACTTGATGAACAATGGGATGAATTAGAAGAAGGACAAGTTATAACAGGAAAAGTTGCAAGACTTACAGATTTTGGTGCTTTCATTGAAATAGGAAGTCTTGATGGATTACTTCACGTATCTGATATAGCTTGGACAAGAGTAGAACATCCAAAGGATGTTTTAAATATCGGCGATGATATTGAAGTTAAAATTTTAAAATTAAACAAAGAAAAAAATAGAATTTCACTTGGAAGAAAACAACTTCTTGAAAAACCATTTGCAGAATTTACAAATGAACATGAAGTTGGAGATGTTATAACAGGAAAAGTTGTAAATCTTTTAGACTTTGGTGCTTTCGTTGAAGTTAGCGAAGGAGTTGAAGGATTAATTCACGTTTCTGAAATTTCATGGGATCATGTTGAAAAACCATCAGATGAATTAAATGTTGGCGATGAAGTAGAAGTTAAAATTTTAAGCATCGATCCAGAAGAAGAAAAAATTGGTCTTTCAATTAAAGCTTTAAAAGAAGCTCCAGAAAGAACTGAAAGAAAACCAAGAAGAAATAACGAAGAAAACAAAAACAGATCTAATGCTAAAGCTAAAAGAAAAGCTGAAAAGAAAGAAGCAAACAACGAATTTGGCGATAATGATTTAAATAATAACATTGGATTTGCTATAGAAGAAGTACTATCAGGTATAGAAATAGAAGACGAAGATTCTACTGAAGAATAATATCTGATAATTTACAATTATACAAAAAAGAGATGGTCTAGATCATCTCTTTTTTAGCTGTAAGGAGATATATGCAATTAAAAAATAATGAAAAATATAAGAATTATTTTGTAAATAAAAAATATAATATAACAACGTTTGGTTGTCAGATGAATGAACATGACTCTGAAAGAATTTCGTATATATTAGAAGATTTAGGTTATACAAAAACTGATGATAGAAATGATGCTGATTTTATTTTATTTAACACTTGTCTTGTAAGAGAGAATGCTGAATTAAAACTTTATGGTCAAGTATCAAGTTTAAAAAAATTAAAAGAAGAAAATCCTGAAAAAATTATAGCGGTATCAGGTTGTATGATGCAAACTAGCGTTGCTAGAGAAGTTATAGAAAAAAAACACAAAGAAGTTGATATAATTTTTGGAACTAAAAATATAAATTCTTTGCCAGATCTATTATTTAAATATTTAGAAACAGGCGAAAGAGTAATTGATGTTTCAGAAGATAATGTAAAAGATGATTACGTAAATTATAATAGCAAAAATAATTTTCAAGCTTATGTAAATATAATGAGAGGTTGCGATAATTTCTGTTCATATTGTATAGTTCCTCAATCAAGAGGAAGAGAAGAAAGTAGAAGACCATCTCACATTATTGAAGAAATTGAAAATTTAGTTAAAAATGGCTATAAAGAAATCACACTTTTAGGACAAAATGTAAATTCTTATGGAAACAAATCAGACTTTAATGTAACTTTTCCAGAACTTTTAGAAAAATGTGCAAAAATTGAAGGACTTCAAAGATTAAGATTTACAACAAGTCATCCAAAAGACTTATCTGATGATTTAATTAGAGTTATTAAAGAAAATGATAATATATGTAATTATTTTCACCTTCCTATGCAATCAGGTTCTGACAAAGTTCTTAAAGATATGAATAGAAAATATAATAAAGAGCAATATTTAGAAAAAGCTAGAAAATTAAAAGAAGAGATTCCTGGTATTGCAATTTCTACGGATATTATTGTAGGTTATCCTACTGAAACAGAAGAAGATTTCCAAGAAACTTTAGATGTTTGTAGAAAAGTAGGATTTGATACTGCTTTTACTTTTAAATATTCTCCAAGACCAAAAACAAAAGCTGCTAAATTGGATCCAATTGACGATAAAATTGTTCAAGATAGGTTTGATAGATTACTGGATACTCTTTATCCAATATTTAATGAAAAAAATAAAGAATATGTAGGTAAAGTTGTTGAAGTCTTGTTAGAATCTGAAAGTAAAAATAATAAAAATGTTCTAACAGGCAGGACAGATACTTTTAAATTAGTTCATGTTAAAGCGGATAAAAATTTAATAGGGCAAATCGTAAAAGTAAAAATCACAGATAACACTTCATTTACAATATCAGGAGAACTAGTCCAAGATTAAATATTAAGAAAGAAGGCACTATGAGAGCTTATGTAGTAAAAGCAAAAGCTAAACTTGGGAAATTGCCTAGTAAAGAAATTTGTAGAGATTTATTGTACGAAGACAGTTTGGAAAGAAAATTAGATATTATTAGAGCAAATAAAAGTGAAATACCTAATATTTACTCTAAAAAAGATATGGAAATTTTTCTTTCCAATAGCTTATATGACGATTTAAATTCATTTTTGAAATTTCTTAAAGGAGAAGAGAAAAATTTCTTTATAAAATATATTTCAAAATTTGAACTACAATTAATTCAATTAATTGTTCAGGCGATTTTAAATGAGCATTTGAAAGATAGTTTAGATATTATAAAAAGAGAAAAATTTTCTCAAAATATAAATGTATCAAAAGACGATGATTTTCAAACTTTTGTGGAAAAATCTAAGTCAACTAGGTATTATAGAACTCTTTATCCATTTTTAAATGAAAATATGCAAAAAGATTCTATAATTTTTCTAATATCTAATTCATTAAATAAATTTTATTATAGAGACCTTTTAGAAGAAACTAAAAAACTTCCAAAAAATCTTGGCAAGGAGCTTAGAGAATTTATAGGTAAAGAAATTGATATTTTTAATATTGAAATGTTATTTAGATTAAAAAACTACTTTATTTTAAATGATTATGAAATATTTAATTATTTAATTGAAGGAGGCAAATATCTAAAAACAGAAGATTTAAAAAAATTATCAAAATTAAGTCTAGATAAAGTTAAGGAAAAAATATTAGGAAGTCCTTATAATTCATTATTTAATAATTCTTCTAATTTCTATAAAGCAAAGCAAGATTTATTGAGTGATAATTCAAAAAGATTAAATAATTCAAAATATGATTTGCTCAAATTAATTTATATAGTTGATATGATGGAAATTTCTAATAAAAATATCATAAGTATGCTTGAATTTGATGAAACTTTTGATAAGGATGAAAAGAAACATTATATAATAAAGAGGTGATAAAATGGCTGTCGAAAAAATGCACTTAGTTAATATAATGGCTAAACTTGAAAATTTAGATGATTTTCTTGAAGATTTAATTAACATTGATGAATTTGATCAAGTTGATGCCTTTAGGCAAGTACAAAACAGAGAGTTTTCTATAAAAGCTAGCGAAGAAAATATCGATAAAACAGAGGACTTTAATGAGCTAGATAGCTTTGAAAAAATAGATTCTACTTTTATAAAAAATCTTGAAGATATTAAAGAATTTTTGAATTTAGAAGATTCCGATAATGGAAAAAGAATTAATGATGAAAAACTTAAAAATTTACTAAAAATGCTTGAAGATAATATAGAAAAGAAAAAAGATTTAGAAGAAAAAAACAAAAAGCTTGAAGAATATATAAATAACTTACAAGCACTTGAAAATGAAGAAATAAATATAAATAAAATAACAAATTTAAATTATTTTAATTATAGATTGGGAGAAGTTAGTAAAGACGGTAGGTTTATATTAAAAAATAATTACGAATCTATACCGTCATTAATTATTCATTTACAAAAAAATGATCCAAATATAAAAACTAATAAGGAAGCTTTGAAAAGTATTTATAGTATAGATGATGAAACGACAAAATTAAGAAATGATACTGATGTAATACTAAAAAATGAAAAAGAGAATGTTAATAAAGTTAGTCTTGAACTAAACAAAAATTATGATTCAAAAACTAAGGATGATTCCAATAAAATTTATGATGATATTTTAAAAGAAGCGGATTATAAGAAAAAAGAAATAGAAGAATTTTACGAAGAGCAAAAATTAGAAAGTAAAAAAGTTTTTAATGAAAAGAAAGATAAGTTAGTAAAAGAATTCTTTGAAAAGATTATTGACTAGAAGGCAGGTTTTATGAAATTATTGGAAAAATTAGGATTTAAAGATAAGAATGAAAATAATATAAACCAATCTATTGAAAGTGGGAATGAAGATTATCTTTTAGTTTATCCAAAAAGTGTTGAAGATGAAGTAAATAGAACAATTTCATCTTTGGGTTTTATTGATAAGGATATTCCAGAAAATAAAAGTTTAGAAGAGATAAAAAAAGAATACCAAGAAAATAAAATTAAGCTTAAAAAGATAAATGAAAATCTTGAAAAAATAAAAAATGATAATATAGATGAATTAAAAAACCTTCCAAAAACTATAGATTTTTATAAGAAGTCTTCTAAAATAAAAGATAAAATGTTAAAAGGTAGAAAGTATTTTTATCTTTCAGGTTGGGTACCAGAATCAAAATTACAAGTTGTAAAAGATTCTGTAGAAAAATATGAAGACAGTTTGGTAGATCAAAAAAAAAATAGCCAGACAATAGCAAACCCACCAACTAAATTAAAAAATAATAAACTAACTAGGCCCTTTGAGTTTTTGGTTAATATGTATGGAGCACCAAACTACAATGAAATAGATCCGACAGGATTTTTCGCAATAACTTATATGCTTTTGTATGGAATGATGTTTGGTGATCTAGGACAGGGATTAATTTTTATATTGGCTAGCTTTCTAGTAGAAAAGAAAAATAAAATATTTGGTCAATTAGTAAGAAGAATAGGATTTTCTGCTTGCTTTTTTGGCATAATGTATGGATCATTTTTTGGAATTGAAGATTTAATACCAACATTATTAATTAAACCATTTGATAATATTTTAAAAGTATTAGTTGCTTCAGTCGCCTTTGGAGTTATTCTAATTCTTATATCCTATATCTTAGGAATTTATAATAAACTTCACAAGCAAAAAGATTTAGAAGAAGGAGTTTTTGGAAAAGAAGGTATAGCAGGATTAATTATGATGATTTCATTTATTTTAATCATTTTAAATATTGTAAAAATTAATCCATTGCCAATGAAATTTTCAATAATTTTACTTGTATTATCAATTATATTGATGATATTTAAACAACCAATTTCTAGAAAAATGTTAGGTATTAATCCAATATATGATCAATCTTCTGCTGATTATTATATAGAAAGTTCATTTTCTATAATTGAAGCCTTGCTTTCTGTATTTTCAAATCTTGTTTCTTTTACAAGAGTAGGTGCGTTTGCTATAAACCACGTCGGTTTATATATGGCATTTGAAGTTATGAGTAAGCTTGTTGGCGGAGGAATTATAGGAATTATTATTTTAATATTTGGAAATATTTTAATAATAGGACTTGAAGGAATGATTGTATTTATTCAAGGTTTAAGATTAGAATTTTATGAAATGTTTAGTAAATATTACAAGGGAGATGGACAAAAATTTAGTCCAATAAGTAAATTATAAGGAGAAAATAATGATTTTAATTTCAATATTAGCATTAGCGTGCGTTGTTATAACAATTTATTCAGGTTTATATCTATTAAAAAATAATGAAGATAGCTCAAAAGAAAAAATAAGAAAAGCTTTAAAAATAAATTTATCTACATTTATACCAATAATGGTTATGATTTTGGTTTTAGTTTTACCAAATGGTGTTAAAGCAGCTACAGCTGGAAGTGCTAGTGAAACAGCAAGTGGCTTGAAATATATTGGGGCAGCCTTATCAACAGGTCTTGCAACAATAGGAACAGGATATGCAGTAGGTCAAGTAGGCTCAGCAGCTCTTGGAGCAATTTCAGAAGATGCATCAATTCTTGGAAGAACAATAATTTTCGTAGGACTTGCTGAAGGTATTGCAATCTTTGGTGTAATTATTTCTATAATGATTTTATTTGCTTAAAATGAAAGCAAAAGTAATTACAAATGACTTATCTTTTCTTCTTGGCTTTAGGCTTGGAGGAATTGATGGTTTGATTTTAGAAAATGAAGAAGAAATATCTTATAATTTTAAAGATTTTACAAAAGAAAAAGACTTAGCTTTAATTATATTTTCAAAATATTGCTATGAGAAAATAAAAGATGAGGTAGAAAATTATAGGGTAGAAAATGCTACTCCTTTAGTAGTAGTTTTAGATTAGTAAAGGAGACTTAAATGCTAGATTTAAGTGCAAAAATTTCAAGCTTTAGGAAGATGGTTTGGTCAAATGAAAAAAGAAAAAGCGAAAAAGAATTATATGATTCAACAGACTTTTCTTCAAAAACTTTAAATGAAATTAAGGATGACTTAGATAAAAATTATAAACTTTATATAGAAAAAAGAAAAGAATTTGCCAATGCAAGAAAAAATGAAAAAATTGCAAATATTTCTCAAAATAAAAAAACTTCATATAACAAATTCAAAGAATCTTTGCTTGATGAATTAATTGAAGAAATTAAAGATGAGTTAAAAAATTATTCAAATACTAATGAATATAAGAAAAAACTTGCAATAAAGGCAAATGAAATATATAAGAATTTATCTGAAAATGATAAAGAATTGATATTGTGTGTAAAAAAATCTGACCAAGAATTATTTGATTTTAAAACAGAAGAAATGGATGATTCAAAAATAGGAGGCTTTATTATAAAAAATAAAGATTTTACTTATCAATATGATTATTCTTTAGAAAAAAAATTAGATAATTATAAATATGAAATAGGAAGCAAATTTTATAAAATAATTTCTGATGAATTTGAAAAAGAAATGGAGGATAAGAATGACTCCAACAATTAAATCTATAAATGGTCCTGTAATAAAGGCTAGAAATGCGTCAGATTTAAAAATAAGAGAGATGGTAACTGTAGGTAAACTTATTGGAGAAGTTGTTTCAATAGATGGGGATTATGCTATAATTCAAGTTTACGAAGATACATCAGGTTTGAAAATAAATGATGAAATAATAAAAACAAACAGACCCTTATCAGTAAGACTTGGACCTGGAATGATTGGAAATATGTTTGATGGAATTCAAAGACCGCTAGATAAAATTGCTTTAAAGCATGGCTCTTTTATTCCATCAGGACTTGGCCTTTCAAATCTTGATGAAAAGAAAAAATGGGATGTAAAAATCAAAGTAAAAGTTGGCGATAAAATAAAAAAAGGTCAAATATATGCAACTATTGATGAAAGTCCAATAATTGAACATAGGCTAATGTCAAATTTTGATGGAGAAGTCCTAGAAGTTTTAGATGATGGAAAATATTGTATTGAAGATACAATTGTAAAAGTTAAAACTAAAGAAAAAATTGAAGATTTAAAATTGTATCAATATTGGCCTGTAAGAGTTCAAAGACCGATTAAAAGAAATAAACCTTTAAGTGAACTTTTACTTACTGGTCAAAGAGTTTTGGATATATTTTTTCCTGTTGCAAAGGGAGGAACAGTTGCAATTCCTGGGGGTTTTGGAACAGGAAAGACTATGCTTCAACACCAATTGGCTCAATATTCTAATGCAGATATAATTATTTATATTGGTTGTGGAGAACGTGGTAACGAAATGACTCAAGTTCTCGAAGATTTTCCTAATCTTATTGATCCTAATACAGGCAGAGGATTAATGGAGCGAACAATTCTTATTGCAAATACTTCAAATATGCCAGTAGCTGCAAGAGAGGCAAGTATTTACACAGGAATAACTATGGCTGAATATTTTAGAGATATGGGTTATGATGTTGCTTTGATGGCAGATTCTACATCAAGATGGGCAGAGGCTTTAAGAGAAATTTCTGCAAGACTTGAAGAAATTCCAGCTGAAGAAGGATACCCAGCTTATCTTGGCTCACGACTTTCGCAATTTTATGAAAGAGCAGGCGATTTTATAAATTTAAATGGAAGTCATGGTTCTGTTACTCTTATTGGAGCAGTTTCTCCAACAGGCGGAGATTTTTCTGAGCCTGTAACAGAAAACACTAGAAGAAGTGTAAATGTATTTTTGGGGCTTGATAAAAATCTTGCTTATTCAAGACATTATCCTGCTATAAATTGGTTAAATTCATATTCAAATTACCTAAATCAAATGGCAAATTATTATGAAAATATTAGTGGGGAAGATATAGTTTCGCTAAGAAATAAAATGATGGAAATTTTAACTGAAGAAGACAAGTTACAATCAATAGTAATGCTAGTAGGAAAAGATTCCCTATCAGATAAACAAAAAAATCTTTTGGATGTAGCAAGTATGATTAAAATTGCTTTTCTTCAACAAAATGCCTTTAATGATACCGATAAATATGTTCCATTAAATAAGCAAATTCAAATGCTAAAAGTTATAGAAAATTATTTTAATATTTCAAAAAATTTAATCGAAGAGGGAATATCTTATAAAAATATTTACGATAAAACATTAATAGCCAAAATTAATTCAATGAAATATGATATTAAAAATGATGAAATTGAAAAATTTGCAACACTAAATAACAATATTCAATCATATTTTCAAAGTGTGAAAGAAGGTAATAAATGAAAAAGCAATATACAAAAATCAAAAAAATTGAGGCATCAATTATTGAACTTGATAAGGTAGAAGATATTGCTTACAATGCTGTGGTAAAAGTAAACACTTTGGGAGAAAATTTTATTGGTCAAGTTGTAAAAATTGATGATGATACAGTTACAGTAGAAGTTTTTGGAAATACACAAGATTTTTCTTTAAATGATATTGTTGTAGAATTTGAAGAAAAGCCTTTAGAAATTCCCTTAAACGAATCTATTTTAGGAAGAACTTTTAATGGGATTGCAAGACCTATTGATGATGGTGGAGAAATTTATTCTGATAAATTTTATTCTGTTGAAGGAAATCCACTAAATCCTGTTGCAAGAGAATATCCAAGAAACTTTATCCAAACAGGAATTTCATCAATTGATATATTGACAACTTTAATTCGTGGACAAAAACTTCCAATTTTTTCTGGATCAGGAATGCCACACAACGAAATTGCAGCCCAAATCGTAAGGCAAGCAAAATTAAAAACAGAAGAGGATTTTTGTTTTGTTTTTGCTGCAATGGGAATTAAAAAAGATGAAGCTATGTTTTTTGAAGATGCTTTTACCAAAGCAGGAGTTAAAGATAAGGTAGTAATGTATGAAAATTTGGCAGATGATCCAATTATGGAAAGATTAATTACACCAAAATGTGCCCTTACAGCTGCTGAATATTTGGCTTTTGAAAAAAATAAACACGTTTTGGTAATAATTACAGACATTACATCTTATGCAGAAGCTCTTCGTGAAGTTTCTTCAATTAGACAAGAAGTGCCTTCTCGTAAAGGCTATCCTGGATATTTATATTCAGATCTTGCAAGCTTATATGAAAGAGCGGGAATGATTGATGGAGTTAACGGTTCTGTAACTTTAATTCCAATTTTGACAATGCCAAACGATGATATTACTCATCCAATCCCAGATTTAACTGGATATATTACAGAAGGACAAATTGTAATTGATAGAAGCTTAGATCAAAAGGGAATTTATCCTCCAATAAATATTCTTCCTTCTCTATCAAGACTTATGAAAGATGGAATTGGAGAAGGCTTTACACGAAGTGATCATGATGATTTGATGAATCAGCTTTACGAATCTTATTCAAAAGTTCAAGAAATTAGAAATATTTCTCAAATAGTTGGAGAAGATGACTTATCAGAATTGGATAAAAAATATTTGGATTTTGGTAAAAATTTTGAAAATAGATTTTTAAGTCAAGATTCCTATGAAAATAGGAGCTTGGAAGATTCTTTGGATTTGGGATGGAATATTTTAAAAATTTTACCAATTGAAGAAATTCACAGGGTAAGCAAGGAAAATAAGGAAAAATATTTGGGAGCTAAATATGACTGAAACAAAATTTGCCCCAACTAAAGCAAATTTGATGAAGGCAAAAAATCAATTAAGCCTAATAAATGAAGGTTATGATATTCTTGATAAAAAAAGAAAAGCTTTGATAGGTCAATATAATGCAAAAATAAATCAAAGAAATGAATTAAATAAAATTGTTAATTCTTGCATTAAAGATGTTAAAAAAAATATAAAAAAAGCAATTGTGACAACTGGGGAAGATAGGTTAAAATCGATAGCCTTATCAGTTCCCCTAGATGAATCCATTACTTTGAAAGAAAAAAAGTTTATGCAAACAAAAATTTTTGAAATTGATTTTGATTCAAAAAAATTGGACTTATCGTATTCATTAAATTTGACAAATTCTTTATTTGATGAGGCTCTTTTGTCATTGAATGATTTAAAAGAGAAAGTATATAAACTTGCAGAGCTTGATACAACTATTAAAAATTTGGATACAGAAATAAAAAAGACATCGAAAAAAGTAAATTCATTAGAAAAAGTTCAAATTCCAAATTATGAGGCTATAATTAAATCAATTTCTAGCCAAATTGAAGAAAGAGAACGAGAAGAATTTTCTAAAACAAAAATGATTAAAGATAAAAAAATTAATAAGTAAAAGATAGGTGCTTATGTCATCTATCTTTTTTTATTGGGTATATTTCTAATAGAGTGATTAGGAGGGGTTATGGAAGATATAAAAAATGAAGTTAAAAAAGCTTGTTTGGAAATTCTTGAAAAATCTAAGGCAAAAGCAGGAGATGTTTTTATTCTTGGTGGATCATCTTCTGAAATTTTAGGATATAAAATAGGTTCGCATTCGAGCGGAGAAGTTGGAGAGGAAGTTATTAAAACTTTACTTGAAATTCTAAATGATAAAAATATTTATCTTGGTGTTGGTGGATGTGAACATATAAATAGGGCGATTGTTGTTGAAAGAGAGCTTGCTTTTAGGGATAGATATGAAATTGTATCTGTTGTTCCTCAAATTCACGCGGGAGGTTCTTTTGCAACTGCTGCTTATAAATATTTTAAAGATCCTGTTGTAATAGAACATATAAGTGGAGATTTTGGTATGGATATTGGAGATGCAAATATTGGAATGCATATAAAATTTGTTCAAGTTCCACTTAGGTTAGAAATTAAAAATATTGGAAACGCTCATTTGACTGCTTTAAAATCTAGACCTAAATTAATTGGAGGAATTAGGGCAAGATATGAATAAATTACAAGAAAAAATCCTTGCAAATTAATTTTTGCAAGGATTTTTTTTATTTATTCTCAGATAAATTTATATTTTTATTAGGTGTATTTTTAAATTTTATAGTTTCGTAATAACTTGTGTCTTCAATATCATAAGATGATTTTTGCATTGATGCTGATAGGGCAAGTCCTATATTTATAAAACATATTAGTAAGAATGTTCCTCCTGATGAAAAAAATGGAAGTGGAATTCCTGTTACAGGCATAAGTCCTATAGTCATTGCCACATTTTCAAAAATATGGACAAAAAACATTGCACAGATACCAGAAACCATTAAAGAAATAAAGGAGTTTTTTGAATTTTTGCTTATTGTTAAAAGTCTATAAATCATTATTACAAAGGCAATTAACATTAGTATAGCTCCAATAAATCCTAATTCTTCTGCAAGAACTGAGAATATAAAATCACTTTCTTTTTCTGGGATATAACCATATTGTGCTTGAGTTCCTTGCATAAATCCTCTACCAGATAACATTCCTGAAGCAATAGCTATTAAACCTTGTTGTTGTTGCCATCCACTTCCTGATGTATCTCTTGATGGGTCTAAAAAATCGTGAATTCTATCAGCCTTGTAGCCTTCTAGATTTAATAATAAAAACAAAGCTCCCAAAACTGCGACAGCTAAAAGTCCAACAATCCATTTCCAAGAAAGTCCAGCCAAAAAAAGCATTACAGCTATAAAGAAAATATAAACCATAGCTGTACCAAAATCTGGTTGTAACAAAATAAAAAGTATTGGCAAAAATGCAAAAATTAAAGTTTTTATAAGTCTTGATGGATTGTTAATTTCGTCCTTATATTTTTCTAAATATGCTGCTAAGGCAAAAATAATTCCTATTTTTGTAATTTCTGACGGTTGGATTTGAACAGGTCCAATAATTAGCCAAGAATTTGAACCCCATCTTTCAGCACCTTGTCCTAAAAAAATAGTTAAAATCAAAAGCAATAGAGAAACTCCATAAACTGGGTAAGCTGCTTTTTTTAAAACATCTAGATCCATTGTGCAAATAAGTATTATAAAAGAAAATCCTAAAATACTTGCAATAATTTGGCTTTTAATTTCTGAAAAATTTCCAGAAAAAGCAGAATAAAGGACAAATAGTCCATATATACTCAAAAAAGTTGTGCTCAAAAACAAAAGCCAATCAAATTTTTTGAATTCTTTTTTCTTTATATTAAACATTTAATCACTCCAATTCAAAAATAATTATATAATAGACAGAAAATTTCTTCAATTAATATTTTTATATTTAAGGGTATAATGATAAAACGATAAAGAGGTGATAATTATTTTAAACAAAAGTGAAATTAATGAAGTTGTTGATAGATTAGATCAAATGTATCCAAATTTAGATAAAAGTTTTTTAGATTTTACAACGCCATTTGAGCTTTTAATTGCAACAATTTTATCTGCCCAATGCACAGATGTTAGGGTAAACAAAGTTACAAGCAATATGTTTAAATTCGCAAATACTCCAGAAGATTTTTCTAATATGGATATAAAAGAAATTGAATCTTATATAAAAACTTGTGGTTTATATAAAAATAAGGCAAAAAATATAAAAAATGCCTCAATAATGCTTATTAGAGAATTTGATGGAATAGTTCCAGATAATATGAAAGATTTAACAAAACTTCCAGGTGTCGGAAGAAAAACTGCCAATGTTGTAATGAGCAATGCTTTTGGCATTGATGCAATAGCAGTAGATACTCATGTTCAAAGAGTTTCAAATAGAATTGGACTTGCAGCTAGCAAAGATGTTTTGAATACAGAAAAAGATTTAAGAAAAAATTTGCCAAAAGAAAAATGGTCAAAACTTCATCATCAAATAATTGCTCATGGAAGAAAAATTTGTAAGGCAAGAAATCCCTTATGTGAAGAATGTGATTTAAAAGATTTATGCGAAGATTATAAGGAGAGAAGATGATAAAATTATTTGCAATGGACTTGGATGGAACAAGTCTTGACAATAATTCGATTTTAAGAAAAGAAACAATAGATGCCCTAAAAAAATTAGATGAAAATGGAATTAAATTTGTATTTACATCAGGCAGAGCTATGCCTTCAGTTAGATATTTAATGTCTTTGACAGGTATTGACAATCCATTTGTTACAAACAATGGAGCACTTGCTATGATAAATAAAGAAAAACCAATATACACAAAAGGAATTGATGATAAAAAAATCAAAGAGCTTATAAATTTTAGCGAAAACAATGAGCTTTCCTATCAATTTTATGACGTAGATACATACTATTCAAATAGAATTAGACCAGAAAGATTTAATCATTTGAAAAAAGATAGTCAGTACGGAATGAATTATCAAGTGAATTTTTCATTTTCAACAAATCCATTAAAAGAATTAAATAATAGAAAAAATACCGCCTTAAAATTTCAAATTTTTCCAGATGTAGAAAAAAAAGAAGAAAAGATTATTGTCTTAGAAAAAGTTAAAGAGTTAGACCTTTATGCTACAAGCTCAAATGATAAAGTAATTGAGATTATGGAAAAAGATGTAAACAAGTTTAATGGAATAAGTGAGATAGGAAGTTTTCTGGGTATAAATAAAAATGAGATTGCAGCAATTGGCGATCAAGATAATGACATTCCCATGTTAGAAAATTCAATCCTATCATTTGCTATGGGAAATTCTATTGATAAGGTAAAGGAAGTTTGCGACTATACTGTTTCAACAAATGAAAATTTTGGTTTAGTTGAAGCAATAAATATAGTATTGGAGAAAAATTCCCATGTTTAATATAGTTTTAATTTCACCAGAACATCCTGGAAATGTAGGAAATATTTCAAGAACTTGTGTATTAACCGAATCAAGACTCCATTTAATAAGACCATTTAAATTTGATTTTTCAGATAAAAGTTTAAAAAAAGCAGGAATTGATTATTGGGATAAACTTGATTTAGTAGTTCACGACTCAATGGAAGAATTTTTGGAATATATAAATGGAAAAAATATTTATCTTATTGAAACTGGTAGTGATAAAAATTATGCAGATATTTCTTACAAAGATGGAGATTATTTGATTTTTGGCAGGGAAAAAGAAGGAATTGATAAAAAAATAATAGAAAAATTTAAAGATAGGGTTTATACAATTCCAATGACAAAAAATATGGATAGGTCACTTAATTTAGCCAATTCAGTTGCAATAGTTTTATATGAAGGTCTTAGGCAAAATAATTTTTTAATTAATAGAGGTGATTAAATGTTTGATGTAATTATTATAGGAGCAGGCCCTGCGGGACTTACAGCAGGTCTTTATGCAGGTAGAGCAAAATTAAAAACATTAATTTTAGAAAAAGATATTGCAGGTGGACAAATTGCTACAACAGAACATGTAGAAAATTATCCAGGATCAATGAAAGATGCTGGTGGACTTGCCTTATCTGATAGAATGGAAGAACAAGCAAAACAATTTTGCGATATAAAATATCAAGAAGTAACAAAAGTTGAACTTTTGGGCGATGTTAAAAAAGTTTATACAAAAGATGAATTTTATGAAACAAAAGTTGTAATCCTTTCAACAGGAGCAAGTCATAGAAAATTAAATGTAAAAGGCGAAAAAGAATTCGCAAATCTTGGAGTTTCATATTGTTCAACTTGTGATGGTCCATTTTATCAAGGGCTTGATATTTATGTAGTAGGCGGTGGAGAAGCAGCCCTTGAAGAAGCCTTATATCTTACAAAATTTGGAAAAAGTGTAACAATAATTCACAGAAGAGAAGGACTTAGAGCGAGTCAAACTGTTATTGATAGATGCAAAGATAATGAAAAAATTTCTTTCTTATTAAATTACACAGTTGAAGAAATAAAAGGAGATAGCGAAGTAAAAGAATTAGTTTTGAAAAATACACAAACTAATGAATTAAAAACAATAAAAAATGACGACGATAGTCCAATTGGAGTTTTTGTATATATAGGAAATGTTCCACAAACAGATTTGTTTAAAGACCAAGTTGAATTAGAAAATGGATACATCCCAACAGATGAGGATATGAAAACAAATGTTAAAGGAGTATTTGCAGTTGGAGATACTAGAGTCAAAAAAATTAGGCAAATGGTAACAGCTGCAAGTGATGGATGTATTGCTAGCGAAATGGCAAACAAGTATATTGAAAATGGTAATTGGTAGAACTAACTTGACAAAAAAACGTCAATTAGTAAAATAATTATTGTAAAACACATTGAAAAAGCACTTAGGAGGAAATAATGACAACAAAAGTAGCTATTAATGGATTTGGAAGAATAGGACGTCTTACACTAAGAAGAATTTCTGAAGTAGAAGAAAATATTGAAGTAGTAGCAATCAATGACCTTATTGATAAAAAAGGTTTATTATATGCATTTAAATATGATACTGCTCAAGGAAGATTTAACGGAGATGCTGAACTAACAGATGATGGATTTAAAATTAATGGCAAAGACATCAAAGTTTTTGCTGAAAGAAATCCAGAAGATTTACCTTGGAAAGAATTAGGTGTAGATATAGTGCTTGAATGTACAGGATTCTTTACAGAAAAAGAAAAAGCAGAAGCACACATCAAAGCTGGAGCTAAAAAAGTTCTTATTTCTGCACCAGGAAAAGGAGATTTAAAAACAATAGTATTTGGAGTAAATCATGAAATACTTGATGGATCTGAAACTGTAGTTTCTGGAGCAAGTTGTACAACAAACTGCTTAGCACCAATGGTTAACGTTCTAAAAAATGAATTTGGATTTGTTTCAGGACAAATGTCAACAATCCATGCTTATACAGCTACACAAGCTATTCAAGATACACCAGCTTCTAAAAAAGATTTAAGAGGTGGTAGAGCTGCAGCACAAAATACAATTCCTGCATCAACAGGAGCTGCAAAAGCTGTAGGAAAAGTACTTCCAGAAGTAGAAGGAAAAATTGACGGTTCTGCATTGAGAGTTCCAACAATTACAGGATCTATTACAGAACTATACTCAGTATTAGAAAAGAAAGTTACTGTAGAAGAAGTTAATGCAGCAATGAAAAAATACTCATCAGATGCATTTGCTTATACAGAAGATGATATTGTATCAAGCGATATAATAGGTTATCCAGCAGGTTCAATATTTGATTCTCAACTTACAAAAATAGTTGAAGGAACAGATGGAACTCAAGTTGTTAAAACTGTTGCATGGTATGACAATGAAATGGGATACGTATCTAACCTAGTTAGAACACTTGATTACTTAGCAAATCTTTAAGAGTTAGACAGGCGAGATATTATTCTCGCCTTTTTTTAGAGGAGAATTATGAATAAAAAAACTGTAAAAGACTTAAATGTTGAAGGCAAAAAAGTTTTAGTAAGAGTAGACTTTAACGTTCCTTTATCAAAAGACGGAAATCATACAATTTCTGATGATACAAGAATAAAAGCTGCCCTTCCAACAATTGACTACCTATTAGAAAATAATGCAAAAGTTATTTTGATGAGCCATTTGGGAAGGCCAAAAGGAGAAGCAAATCCAGAATTTTCATTAAAACCAGTAGCAAGTTGGTTAGAAAATCACTATGGAGAAAAATTCCACTTTTTACCATCAGATGTAGTAGTTGATGAAAAAGTAAAAGAAGAAGTAGAAAAGCTTGAAAATGGAAATCTTGCTTTACTTGAAAATACAAGATATGTAAAAGGCGAAACAAAAAATGACCCAGAATTTGCAAAAGAATTATCATCACTTGCTGATTTGTTTGTAAATGATGCTTTTGGAACAAGCCATAGAGCTCACGCTTCTAACGTTGGAGTTGCAAATAATCTTGAAAGTGCTGTAGGATTTTTAATTCAAAAAGAAATAGAAATAATGGGCAAGGCTTTGGAAAATCCAGAAAGACCATTTGTTTCAATCCTAGGTGGAGCAAAAGTTTCAGATAAGATTGGCGTAATTGAAAATTTAATTTCAAAAGTTGATTATATTTTAATCGGCGGAGGAATGGCTTATACTTTCTTAAAAGCGCAAGGAAAAGAAATAGGAAAATCACTTCTTGAAGAAGACAAGATGGATTTGTCTTTAGAATTAATTAAAAAAGCTGAAGCTAATAATGTAAAAATACTTTTACCAAAAGATGTAGTTATTGCTGATGAAATAAAAGAAGATGCTGAAACTGAAATAGTTGATATTGATAATATTCCAACAGATAAAGAAGCTTTAGATATTGGACCAAAAACTGCAAAAGAATATGCTGATATTATAAAGAAAGCAAAAACAGTTGTATGGAATGGACCTATGGGAGTATTTGAAGTAAAAGTATTTGCTAATGGAACTAATGAAGTTGCAAAAGCCTTGGCAGATTCTTCTGCAACAACTATAGTTGGTGGTGGAGATAGTGCCCTTGCTATAGAAGAAGCAGGATATAAAGATAAAATTACTCACGTATCAACAGGTGGTGGAGCAAGTCTTGAATTTTTAGAAGGAAAAACTCTACCAGGAATTGATTGTATAGATGAAAAATAAGGAGTAGATATGCGTACACCTGTAATAGTAGGAAATTGGAAAATGAATATGACTCCTAGCGAAGCTAAATCTTTGCTAGAAGAATTAGTAGAACTTGACCTTGATGAAAGCGTAGAAAAAGGTATTTGTGTACCAGCAATAGACCTTTTGCTTGCAAGTGAGATTTTAAAAGATTCAGATATTAAATTTGGCGCTCAAAATATGTACTTTGAAGAAAGTGGAGCTTATACTGGAGAAATTTCTCCAAAAATGTTAAATGACATAAAAGCTGACTACGTAATTTTGGGACACTCTGAAAGACGTGAATATTTTAATGAAGATGATGAACTAATCAACAAAAAAGTCCTTTCAGCACTTGATCATGATATAGTTCCAATTCTTTGTGTTGGCGAAACTTTAGAAGAAAGAGAAGCTAACAAACAAGAAGAAAAAGTTAAAGAACAACTTGAAAAAGATCTTAAGGGAATTGAAGGTAAAGATATAACAAAAGTTATTATTGCTTACGAACCAATCTGGGCTATAGGAACTGGCAAGACTGCATCTGCAGAAGATGCTGATGACATGTGTGCTTTTATTAGAAATTATATAAAAGAAGCATTCTGTGAAGATTGTGCTGGAAAAATTAGAATTCAATATGGTGGCTCAATGAAACCTGATAATGTTAAAGAATTATTAGCAAAAGAAAATATTGATGGTGGACTAATAGGTGGAGCAAGCCTTAAAGCAAATGACTTTGAACAATTAATAAATCACAAAAAATAAAAATATAAGGAGAATAAGATGAGCTTAATTTCAAGCGTATATGCTAGACAAATTTTAGATTCAAGAGGAAATCCAACAGTAGAAGTTGAAGTAGTAACAGAAGAAGGTGGCTTCGGTAGAGCAAGTGTACCATCAGGCGCATCAACAGGTGAATGGGAAGCAGTTGAACTTAGAGATGGCGACAAAGATTATTATTTAGGAAAATCTGTTCTTAAAGCTGTTAATAACGTAAATGAAATCATAGCTGAAGAATTAGAATTTACTTATGATGTTTCTGATCAAATTGGAATAGATAAAGCAATGATTGAACTTGATGGAACAGAAAATAAAGGAAAATTAGGAGCTAATGCTATTCTTGGAGTTTCTCTTGCAGTAGCAAAAGCTGCAGCAGATGAACAAGGTGTTTCTCTATATAATTATATTGGAGGAGCTAATGCAAAACTTCTTCCTACACCAATGATGAATATTTTAAATGGTGGAGAACACGCTGATAACTCTGTAGATATTCAAGAATTTATGATTTTCCCACTAGGAGCTGAAAGCTTTTCACATGCTTTACAAATGGGCGCAGAAGTATTCCACAGCCTTAAAAAAGTTCTTTCAAACAAAGGCTACAATACAGCAGTAGGTGATGAAGGTGGATTTGCTCCAAACTTAAAATCAAATGAAGAAGCTCTAGAAATTATATGTGAAGCTATAAAAGAAGCAGGCTATGAACCAGGAAAAGATGTTTATATAGCTATGGACTGTGCATCAAGTGAGTTTTACAACAAAGAAGATGGTAAATATCATTTAGATGGAGAAGGCACAGTTAAAACAGAAGATGAAATGATTGATTGGTTAGAAGAATTAGTAGGAAAATATCCAATTATTTCAATCGAAGATGGACTTGATGAAAATGACTGGGAAGGATGGGCAAAACTTACAAAAAGACTTGGAAATAAAGTTCAATTAGTAGGAGATGACCTATTCGTAACAAATACTAAAAAACTTGAAAAAGGAATTAAAGAAGGCGTTGCTAACTCTATCCTTATCAAAGTAAACCAAATAGGTTCTTTAACTGAAACATTAAATGCTATTGAAATGGCAAAAGAAGCAGGATATACTGCAGTTGTTTCTCACAGATCAGGAGAAACTGAAGATACAACAATTTCTGACTTAGTTGTAGCTGTTAATGCTGGACAAATTAAAACTGGAGCTCCATCAAGAACTGATAGAGTTGCAAAATATAATCAACTTTTAAGAATTGAAGATGAATTATTTGATACAGCACAATTTAAAGGACTTAAAGCATTCTATAATATTAATAAATAATATTATTATTTAATAAATAGAGGGGTAAAATAATAGAAAGCCCCTCTTTTTATTGTAAAATTTATATAATTGTGATATTATAAAATAGTATGAAAACGGAGGTGTCAGATGACAACAGTATTATCAGTATTATTGATGATAGCTTCTGTAATTTTGGTTATAGCAGTAACCTTACAAGAACCAAAAACTGATGGGCTTGGAACCTTAGCTGGTCAAGAAACAAACGTATTTGGTAGAAGCGCTCATAAATCAAAAAACGAAATGTTAGATAAGGTTGTAATTTTTGCAGGTGTTGTCTTATTTTTATTAAGTACAATACTTCTTGCAATAAACTAAGGGGTTTAGTAAAGATTTTTAATTTGTAAGGCAAGTTAAGAAGGCTTTCACTAGCCTCTTTTTTAATAGGAGAAAATATGAATTTTAAAGATTTAATTATAAATATAGTAAACGATAAAAATTACAAGCCAATGACTATTGATGAGATGTTAAGATATTTGGATTGTGATAAGTATATAAAAAAAGATGTAAAAAAAATTATTAAAAAACTTGCTAAAGAAAATGAAATCAAAATAAGCTCAAAAAATAAAATTCATCCATTAAGTAATGATGATAAATCACTTATGGGAGAAATTTCACTAGCTCAAGGTGGATATGGATTTTTTATTTCTGATAATAATGAATATATGGATGTTTTTATTTCTCAAAATAATTTAAATTCAGCAAATGACAAAGATAGGGTTAAAATTGAAATTATAAAAGAAAAAGAATATGGGAAAAATGCTGAAGGAAAAGTAGTAGAAATCCTTCAAAGAAATACAAGTCAAATTGTTGGACTTTATAAAAAAAATAAGGGCTTTGGATTCGTAATAAGCGATAAGGATAACCTATCTTCTGATATTTATATTGATGAAAAATTTTCAAAAAAAGCAAAAAATAACGATAAAGTTGTCTGTGAAATTATAAAATATCCAAAAAATGGCTCTCCAGAAGGAAGAATTGTAGAAGTTTTAGGCAATAAAAATGATTTTAATGTTGATGTTTTATCAATAATAAGATCCTATGGACTAAAAGATAATTTTTCTAAAAAAACAAAAAAAGAAGCTATTTTTATTGAAAAAGAAGTAGATATTTCAAAACAAAATGATAGAAAAGATTTGAGAGATTTATTTACAGTTACAATTGATGGTAGGGATTCTAAAGATTTTGATGATGCAATATCTATAGAAAAAGATGAAGAAGATTTTATTTTATATGTTCATATTGCAGATGTAAGCCATTATGTAAAAGAAAATAGTGAAATTGATAAAGAAGCTTATCAAAGAGGAAATTCAACTTATTTATACAATATAGTTTTGCCTATGCTACCAGAGGAATTATCTAATGGAATATGTTCTTTAAATCCAAATGAAAATAGACTTGCTTTAAGTTTAAAAATGAGAATTAATAAATTAGGTAAAGTTGTTGATTATAAAATATATAAGTCTATAATCAAATCTAACTATAGGTTAGTCTACGATGATGTAAATGATTATTTGGATAATAAAGAAAAAGTTTATGATGATGAAATTTTGATAGAAAAATTAGAATTATTTGACAACTTATACAAAATTTTAAAAAATAAAAGAGAAAAAAGAGGAGCTATAGATTTTAATTTTACGGAAAGCCAAATTGATGTAAATGAAAAAGGAGATGTTTTAAATATTTCTATTTTTGAAAGAGGTTCTGCAAATAAAATGATAGAGGAATTTATGTTAGTTTCAAATGAAACTATAGCTAGTTTATTTGCTTACATGGATTTTCCATCATTATATAGAATTCATGAAAAGCCAAAAGATGAAAAGGTAGAATCTTTCAAAAATATTTTAAACACCCTAGGCTATAATATTAAGGGAAAAGAACTTCATCCAAAAGATTTCCAAGAAATTTTAAAAGAAGTTTCAGGAAAAGATGATGAAAGTCTTGTAAATATGTTAATGCTTAGGACAATGAGAAAAGCAAAATATGCAAATTATAGGGATATTCATTTTGGTTTAGCAACAAAATATTATACACATTTTACAGCTCCTATAAGAAGGTATCCTGATTTAATAGTTCATAGGCTTGTAAAAGATTTTGTTGATAATAAATTTGAAAATATAAGCCAATCATCATTAGAAAAACAATTAGCAAAAAATTCAGAACACTTATCAATTACAGAAAGAAATAGTGAAGAATGTGAAAGAGATGTAGAAGATTTATATAAGTGTAAATATATGAAAAAATATATTGGAGAGAAATTTCAAGGAATTATTTCAACAATTACAGATTTTGGGATTTTTATTGAACTTGAAAATACGGTTGAAGGATGTTTTATGTATAAATTTTCTGACGATCATTTTGAATATATTGAACAAAAGCTATCTTGTGTAAATAGAGATAATAATAAAAGATATAAAATTGGACAAAAAGTTTTGATTGAAGTTAAAAATGTAGATCTTGAAAAAAGAAATATAGATTTCGATTTGTTGGAGGAAGAATTTGAAAATTTTAGCTAATAATAAAAAAGCAAAACATGATTATTTTTTGGAAGAAAAATATGAGGCTGGAATTGAATTAAAGGGAAATGAAGTAAAAAGTATAAGAGAAGGAAAAGTTTCGATAAAGGAATCTCACGTTGGGGATTATAAGGGGGAATTATTTATTTATAATATGAATGTTACTCCTTATGAACAATCCTACGAAAAAAATATTGACCCAATTAGGACTAGAAAGCTTTTGCTTCATAAAAAAGAAATTGATAAATTAATTGGAAAAGTTTCTCAAGCAGGTTATACTATGATTGTAAATAAAATTTACCTAAAAGAGGGATTAATAAAAGCGGAAATTGCTCTTGCAAAGGGTAAAAAAATCTATGATAAAAGAGAAACTATAAAGAAAAATGATGCTAAAAGAAAAATAGAAAGAGCACTCAAAAATTATTAATGATATGGCATATATAGAATTAAAAAATGTATATAAATATTTTGAAGTCGGCAGAAATAAGATTGTTGCAAATGACAATATTAATTTAAGTATAGATGAAGGCGAGCTTGTAATTATTGTTGGAGCAAGTGGAGCAGGAAAGACTACACTTTTAAATTTAATTGGTGGAATGGATACTTTAAGTGATGGAGAAATAATTGTTGATAATAAAAATTTATCACAAATGGATGAAAAAGAACTAACTAAATATAGGAGAGATGACGTAGGTTTTGTTTTTCAATTTTATAATTTAATACCAAATCTTACAAGTATTGAAAATGTTGAGCTTGCTAGTGAAATTGCAAAAGATAATATGGATGCTGAAAAAGCCTTAGATGAGGTAGGACTTTCTCACAGAAAGAATTCTTTTCCATCACAACTTTCAGGTGGAGAACAACAAAGAGTTGCAATTGCAAGAGCAATTGCCAAAAACCCAAAACTTTTATTGTGCGATGAGCCAACAGGAGCTTTGGATTATAAAACTGGAAAATCTATTTTGAAATTATTGCAAGATACTGCAAAAAATTTAAATACTACTGTAATTATTATTACTCACAATGGTGCAATAAAAGATATAGCAGATAAGGTTTTTGAGCTAAAAGATGGTACAATTGTAAATTCTTATGTCAATGAAAATCCAGAAAATGTTGAAAATATAGAGTGGTAAAATGAAAAAAAATAATTATTATAGGTCAATTTTTAGGGATATAAAACAAACCAAAGGCAAGATTTTTTCGATTTTTGTTATGATAATGCTTGCTTCTATGGTTGTTGTTGCCCTTTTTATGACAGGACCTTCAATGCGAAAAACTCTAAATAAGACTTTAAATAAAAATAAACATCCAGATATAATTATTAAAGCAACTTATGGAATTAAAAACGAAGATAAGTTAATTATCGAAAAGGATGAGGATATTGATAAGCTTGCTTATAAAAAAAATTTGGATTTATATGCTAAAGATAAGCTTATTTCTGTAAAATCTTATGATAAAGATATTGAAAAATTAAATATAATAAAGGGAAGAAAAATCAAAAATGATGAAGAAATAATTTTAGATGAATTATTGAAAAAAAATTATAAACTAGGCGATTACATATATTTTAAGTCAATAGATGATGAAAAATTAGATGATTTACTAAAATATAAAAAGTATAAGGTTGTAGGTTTTGCAAATTCTTCTGAATATTTGATGGATGAAGTAAGGGATGTTTCTTATAAGGGAAAAGAAATGGTTTTTGCTTTTTCCTATATAAACAAAGATAATTTTAAAACAGATGAGATTAGTGAAGTTGATATTAGCTATAAAAAAACAAAAAATATGGATAGATTTTCTGATGAATATAAATCTTTCGTAAAAGAAAAAAGAGAAAGTCTAAAAAAGGATTTTAAAAACAGACCTAGTCAAGTTTTAAAAAGAGTAAAAGCTTATGCTAATAAAAAACTTAATGAAAAAGAAAATGAGCTATCTTCTAGTGAGAAAAAATTACAAGAACAAAAAGATAAACTTATAGATGCAAACGAAAAGTTGTTAGATGGTATAAATTCATATAACAAGGCAGAAGATGAATTTAAGCTTAAAATTAACTATGCCTATGAAAAGTTAGGTGCATCAAAAAAACAAATTGACCAAGGATTTTCTAAATTAAATAGTGGTAAAAAAAGCTACAATAAAAATTTTCTTTCTTTTAATGAACAAATGAAAAAAAATGAAGAAAAATTAAACGATTCAAAAGAGAAAATAGATAAGGCTTATGAAGAAATTGATAAAAATTATAAAAAGATAAATTCAAGTAAGTCTTTAATCGAAAATTCTTTTTTAGAAAAAAGGGCTATGCTTAAAAATTTGGAAGATAAAAAAAATGAGGAAAATACAAATCTAACAAAATATAAATCTGAATTAAATGAAATAAATTCAAAAATAGAAAATTTAAAGAAAAAATTAGAAGTATTATCAAACTTGAGTGATAATGAAGAAAATAAAAAAGAAATTGAAAATATAAAAAAAGAATTGCTTTCTTTAAATGGAAAAAAAGAAGATTTAATTATTAAAATTTCTCAAAGTGAAATTATATTAGATAAGTTAAATAAAGAATATTTATCAAATAAAAATAAATTTGATGAAGCTTACCAAAAGGCTATGGATCCAATAAATGAAAATTTGAAAAAATTAGATAAAGCAAAAAGGGATTTGGATGAAAAAAACTATTTATATAAGCTGTCAAAAGAGAAATTTGAAAATGAAAAAATCAATGCATCAAATAAATTAAAACAAGGCAAGATAGAACTTGATAATAATGAAAAAAAATTAAAGTCTGCTTTGATTTCTTATAAGAATGGAAAAAGAAAATTAGATGATGAGAAAAAAAATGGAGAAGAAAAGTTAAAGTTTGCTTTTAATGAACTTTTAGAAAAAGAAAGTGAGCTTGATAAGGCAAATAAAAAATTTGATGATGAAGAAAAAAAGGCTAAAAATAAAATCAAAAAGGGATATGAAAAAATTGATGAGGCTCGAGAAAATTTGGTAAATTTAATTGATCCTACTTATGAATTTGAAAGCATATTTTTAAATAAATCTATTGATAGCTATTACAAAAATAGTTTAAATATGGACGAATTATCAAAAGTTTTTCCAACATTTTTTTATTTCATTGCCCTACTTGTTTCTCTTACAACAATAAAAAGATATATTGAAGAGCAAAGAATACAAAATGGAACTTTGAAAGCTTTGGGTTATTCTAATTTTGATATTGGTCGAAAATTTTTTATTTACGGATTAATTCCTACGATTTTTGGTTCTTTAATCGGTTCATTAATTGGAAAATATATAGTTTGTAAAGTTATTTTTAAGGCATATTCAACTGGATTTAGAGTTTTAGATTTGGAATTTATAAATTCGTTTTGGATAATTTTATTTACTATATTTTTATCTACTTTTTTAATTTCACTAACTGTTTATTTTACAAGCATAAGTGAAGTAAAAGAGCAAACAGCAGATTTATTAAGAGCTAAAGCACCAAAAAATGGATCTAGGATATTTCTTGAAAAAATTAAATTTATTTGGAATAGCCTATCTTTTATGACAAAAATTACATTTAGGAATTTATTTAGGTATAAATCTAGAATGTTTATGACAATTTTTGGAGTGGGTGGTTGTACTGCACTTTTATTTTTTGGTTTTGCTATGATTGATTCTGTTAAAGATACATCTAAATTGCAAAAACAAGAAATTACAAAATATGATTTTATTTCAATTTTTGATAAAAATTCCAAAGAAGAAGATAAAAAATCTTACGAAAGTATTTTAAAAAATACAGAATCTATGAAAATTCTCTATGAGAATGTAGATGTAAGTTTGAAAGATAAAAATAAAAAAGTTAATTTAATCGTTTTTGATGATAAAGAAAAAATAGATGATTTTATAAAAATTAGGGATAAAAATAAGAAAAAAATTTCACTTGATAATAATAAAGTTGTAATTAGTAAAAATTTATCAAATAATTTAAAATCAAACAAAAAATTAAAATTTGAATTAGATGATAAAATAGTAGAAATGGACATTAAAGATATTGCCGAAAATTATATTGATGATTATATTTATATGACAAAAGATGCATATAAAAATAAATTTGGCAAAGATTTTATTGCAAATGCTGATCTTATTAAAGCAGGCGGTCAAATCAAAAATAAAATATTGGAAAATAAAATAAGTCAAACTATTATAGAGCCAAGTAAATTTTACGAAACGATGGACACTTTAATGGCAAATTTAAATCTAGTAATTGGAATTATTACTGTGGTTTCTATGCTACTTGCCGTTGTAGTTTTGTATAATTTGACTAATATTAATGTGAGCGAGAGAAAAAAAGAACTTGCTACTACAAAAGTTTTGGGATTTTATCCTAGAGAAACAACTTCCTATATTTATAGAGAAACATATATTTTGACATTTTTTGGCATTATTCTTGGATATATTTTGGGATATATTATGCTAAGATATGTTTTAATTGTAGCAGCACCAGATGGAATTTTTATTTCTTACAAAACTCATTTATCATCATATATATTTTCTGCCTTTATAACATTATTTACATCATTTTTGATAATGTTGATTGTTCATTTTAAATTAAAAAAAATAAATATGGCAGAAGCAATGAAAGCAGGCGAATAAAAAGCATTCGAGCCTGCTTTTTTTATATGTTATAATAATAAAGGTGATAATATGAAAATAATATTTTTAAGACATGGATTAACAGAATCAAATAAAGAATTAAAATTTTCAACTCCTAAAACAAAACTTTCAAAAAAAGCTTATATTGATTTGGATAAAAGCAAAAAAAATTTAAAAAATTACAAAATAGATAAGGTCTTCACATCAAAGTTAATAAGAAGTCAAGAAACAGCAAAATATTTGGGCTTTGATGAATTTATTGAAGACGAAAGATTAAATGAATTAGATTTTGGGGATTTTAAGGGGCAAAAAGTTTTAGAAACAAAAGAAAAATACAAAGATTTCTATGAAAATTTAAAAAATAATCCTTACTCAACTAAATATCCTAATGGAGAAAGCGTTGAAGATTTAATAAAAAGAGTTAATGATTTTATAAAAGAAAAATCTACTTATGATGGAAATATTTTGTGTGTAAGTCATGGAATTGCAATTAGAGCAAGTTTGTTTACGGTCTTAAAAGATTTAAATAATTTCAAAAATTTTTGGATTGATAATGGTTCTATTACAGTTTTTGACATAAATGAAAATAAAACAATGATTGAGTGTGTGAATTTGATATGAAATTTATCCATATTTCTGATATACATTTGGCTGATAAATTGGATTTTGATAGTTCATATAGCAAGCTAATAAGAAAAATAAAATGGGATAGTTTTGAAAAAATTTTGAAAGAAAATAAAGATGTAGATTTCTTATTGATTTCGGGAGACCTTTTTGAAAGAGATTATTTTAGTCTAAAAGATTATCAAAAATTATTTCAAATATTTGAAGAATTTTCCAAAAATATATATTATCTTTGCGGAAACCACGATTATATAGATTCAAAAAATGAAATATTTTTCTCAGATAAACCTAAAAATCTTCACATATTTTCTAGTGAAAAATTTGATTTTTTTGAGTATGAAAATGTGAGAATTTATGGAATTTCTTATAATGATAGGATATTTGATAAAAATTTTAACTATAATATAAGGCTTGATTACAATTTTTATAATATCTTTTTATGCCATGGGGAATTTAATCAAAATAATTCAACTTATATGAATTTAGATTTGGAAAAAATAAAAAATCTTAAATTTGATTATGTTGGTTTAGGTCATATTCACAAAAGAGAAGAGTTTTTTAAAAATATTTTTTATGTAGGAAGTATTGAGCCTTTTAGTTTTAAAGATAAGGGAAATTTCGGCTATAATTTAGTAGATGATTATGGCATAAATTTTATAGATTCTTCCCAAATGAGTTTTAAAAGTTTAAAAATTGACTTAAACAATTTTGAAAATATTTATGGATTAGAAAAATATTTGGCAAATCTTTTGGATAAAAAATATAATTTTTTAACTATAAATTTATCAAATTATGATAAGTTTGCTTTTGATGAGAAAAGTTTAAAGGATAATCTAGATATTACTTATCTTAAAATTAATAGGGAAAAAAGCATAGATTATTATGAAAATTTAGGAAAAATTTACGAATCTTCTTTGCTTGGAGATTTTTATAAAAATGTTAAAGATTTGGATATGAAAAATCCCATTAATAAAAGATGTTTGGAAATTGGCTTTGATGCCATATTGAGGAGCAAGGATGAGTAAGGTTTTTATTAAAGAGTTGAATTTAATTTCTTTTGGTAAATTTCAAAATAAATCTATAAAATTAAATCCAAATTTTAATTTGATTTATGGGGATAATGAAAGTGGTAAATCTACAATTTCTGATTTTATTGAAGGTGTATTTTATGGCTTTGATGATGGAAATAATAAAAGGCATTTCTCCTATAAAAAAGAAAAATACAAACCTTTAGGCTCTTATAAATATTTTGGAAATTTGATCTTATCATCTAATAATGAGGATTTTAGGATAGAAAGAAATTTTGATGATGGTTCATATAAAATATATAACTTGTCTTTGAAAAAAGAAATTTTGGGCAAAAAATCAAATTTGAATTTCCCTGGAGAATATTTTTTAAAATTAAATTATTCTTTGTATAAGAGTATAGCAAACAATTACCAACTTCAAAGTTTTGATAAGGATTCTAAAAAAGTTGTAATAGATTTTTTAAAAAATCCATCAAATGATATGATTTTTTCTCAATTAAACGCTGTTGATAATATAAAAGATTGGCTAAATAAAATTGGAAGTTCAAGGGCGTATACAAAGCCTTACGCAAAAACTTTAAAAGAATTGGAAAATAAAAATGAAAAATTGGATAATATTAGAAATCTTAGAAAATCCTATAATAATGACATATTAAATTTGAAAAGACAAAGAGAAGAAATAAAACTCTTAGAAGAAAAACTCAAAAAATTAAAAATTGATAGGGATAATTACAGAAAATTTAAAGCAAATTCTAATTATATTGAAGAAAAATCTAGGCAAGACCAGCTTAAAATAATTGATAAAAAATTAGAAGATTATAAGGAATTTTCAGGAATTGACAAAGTATTTTTTGATAATCTTGATAGGCTTTTGGAAAAGCAGGATGATTTTTATAAAAATAAAAAAGATAATAAGATAAATTTATTTTATTTTTTAATAGGATTTATGATTTTATTTGTATCAATTTTCACAAAAAAATATTTTATCTTATTACTCTTACTTCCACTTTTTTTATTTTATTTTTTTAAAGGTAAAATTTTAAATATAAATAGCAGAGAAGAGATTAGCAATTTAAATATAAAAATAAAAAATGAATTTTCCAAAATTTCTGTAAATTCTAAATCTTCTTATAAAAATGCAAAAAACAAATACAAAAACTATGAAAAATTAATTATAGAAAGAGATAAGACTTTAGAAATTTTAAAAATTCTTCAAAAACAGGAAAAATATGATGTGCCTATTGATTTTTCTTGTGATGAAATTGATATTTTGAAATTAGAAAATAAAATTAAATTTTACGAAAATTCATATCATAAACTTTTAGACGATAATTTAAAACTTGAAAAAAAGCTTGTAAGTGTTGAGGAAAAAATATCAAAAGAAGTTGATTTGATTGATGAAATTAATCAATTAAAGGAAAAATTAAATTATTTAGAAATAGAAATTTCTGCGTGCAATAAAGCTATAGATATTATAAGTTCAAACAAGGATAAATTTATTTATAATAAAAAAATTCTATCTCAAACTATTAGTCAAATAATTAGAGAAATTTCAAAGGGGAAATATAAAAAAATTGATTTTAATAAAAACCTAGAGCCTATCATAATAAGTTCTGATAATGAAATAATTGATATTGATAAAGTTTCAATAGGATTTTTTGACCAAGTTAATTTTTCACTAAGATTTGCTCTTTGCGAAAAATTATTAGATAATTTATTTTTGATTTTTGATGATGCTTTTATAAATTATGACAATGATAGATTGAGGATGGCTTTGTTAAATTTGTTGGATTTATCAAAAAAATTTCAAATTATTTATTTTACATGTCATAAAAGAGAAAAAGATATTTTTGATGCAGAGGCTATTAATATAGATATAAAAAATATGGAGCAAGTATGATATATGCAATAGGAGATTTACATCTTGATTATACAGAAGAAAAATCCATGGAAGTATTTGGCAAATCATGGCTTAATTATCAAGAAAAAATATTTAATAATTGGAATAAAATTGTAAATTCCGATGATACAGTATTGATTGTAGGCGATATTTCTTGGGCTATGAATATAGAAGATGCCTACATTGATCTTAAAAAAATCGATGATCTTAACGGAAATAAAATAATGCTAAAAGGCAATCATGATTATTGGTGGTCATCCTTAAAAAAACTCAATGAATTAGATTTAAAATCTATTAAATTTTTGCAAAATAATTCTTTTTTTGAACAAGGCTATGAAATTTGTGGAACAAGAGGATGGATTAGCAGAGATAATAGTGAATTTACAGAACACGATGAGAAAATTTTTAAAAGAGAGCTACAAAGACTTAAAAATTCATTGGACTCTAGTAAGACAAATAATAAAAAAATTGTAATATTACATTATCCACCTCTTAATAGCGATAAATCTTTGAATGAATTTTTTGGAATTTGTAAAGAGTATCAAGTAGAATGTGTATTGTATGGACATCTACATGGACCAGGGCATAAACAAATTTTTGAAGGTATAGTAGATGGTATAGAAATAAAATGTGTGGCAGGAGATTATATAAATTTTTTGCCAGAAAGGATAAGTTAATGGATAGAGAATTAGAAATCAAGGTATTAAATATTAATATCGAAGAAATTGAAGAAAAATTAAAAGCGAAAGGTGCAGAATTTTTGGGAGTAGAAATTCAAAAAAATCATACCTTTGCTCCAAAAAACGCAAAAGAATTTTCTAATGGTTATTTGAGAATTAGAGAAAAAACTGTAGATGATAAAAGAGAAGCAACAGAGCTAACTTTCAAAGAAGTTGTTGATAACAAAGATAATATAAGAGTAAATAATGAATACACTACTACAATAAATTCAACTTCAAATATGATAAAAATTTTAGAAGAAATTGGCTTAGTTGAAAGATATGTTGGCGATAAAAAAAGAATTTCTTATAATTATAGGGGACAAAGATTTGATATAGATATTTGGTCCAAAGATGTTTATCCTGATCCTTATATGGAAATTGAATTTACAAATGTAAATTTAATGGAAGAAATTCTAGATGAATTTGAAATTGATAGAAAAAATGTGACAAATGAATCAATTAACGAGTTAATCGAAAAACGTAAATAATTATTGACGAGTCTATATGCTTTTGGTATAATAGTAAAAACAAAAAAAGGAGTGTCAAATGCTAAAGATTAAAAATTTGTTAAGTGCAGAAGATTTGTTTAAAGATGATTTACTTGAAATAATTGATTTAGCAGAAGACATAATGAAGAGTCCTGAAAAATTTTCCAATTATTGTAATGGAAAGTTATTAGGGACTCTTTTTTTTGAGCCTTCTACTAGAACAAGACTTTCTTTTGAATCAGCAATGTTAAGACTTGGAGGAAGCGTTGAAGGATTTTCAAATCCAAAAGCATCAAGCCAAGCTAAGGGAGAAAGCTTACAAGATACAATTAGAACTGTAAGCCAATACGTTGATGTAATTGCTATGCGCCATCCACAAGAAGGAGCTGCAAAATTATCATCAGAAACATCAGATTGTCCAATAATAAATGCAGGAGATGGTGGACATCAACATCCAACTCAAACTCTAACGGATATTTTGACAATTTCAACTTATAAAAAAAGACTTGAAGGATTAAAGATAGGAATTTGTGGAGATTTAAAATATGGAAGAACTGTTCACTCTTTACTTAAAGTTATGACCTTATTTGATAATAATGAATATGTACTAATTTCTCCAGAAGAATTAAAACTTCCTAACTACATTAAAAAAAGTGTTTTTGAAAAAAATAATATAGAATATGTTGAAAAAAGATCTTTGGATAATTCTATAGATGATCTAGATATTTTATATATGACAAGAATTCAAAAAGAAAGATTTTTCTCTGACAACCAATATACAAGATTAAAAGATTCATACGTATTGAATAGAGAAAAGTTAGCTAATGCAAAAAAAGATCTTGCAATCCTACATCCACTTCCAAGAGTAAATGAAATTGACAAAGATGTGGATGATGATCCCAGAGCTTTATATTTCCAACAAGTTAAATGCGGAATGTATGCTAGAATGGCACTAATTATAAAATTATTGGAGGCTAATAATGATTGAGATTACTTCATTAAAAAATGGAATTGTAATAGACCATATTAAACCAGGATTAGGAATAAAAATTTTTAATCTTTTAAATCTAGACCAACTTGATGATGAAGTTGCCCTAATATTAAACGCAAACTCTTCCTCTCAAGGAAAAAAAGATATAGTAAAAATTGCAAATAACTTAGATATTAATTTAGATGCTGTATCAATAATAGACCCAAGTGCAACAGTAAACTTCATTGAAGAAGAAAAAGTTGTAGAAAAGAAACAATTAGAATTACCAGAAGTTAGCAAGGGAATTTTAAAATGTCAAAATCCAACTTGCGTATCAACCACAGAAAGAAATATTGAAAGCAAATTTATATTGATAGATAAAAAAGAAAAAATGTACAAATGTGCTTATTGCGATCACATATATGATGTGGAGGAATAATGAAACAAATTTTTACAAATCTTGTTGCCATTGATGATATAAATATATCAAAAAGGGACATCTTTGTAGAAGATGGATTTATAACAACTGAATTTAAATCTGATGAGGAAACTAAGATTATAGACTGTAATGGTCTTGTCTTGGTTCCTTCTTTTGTGGACATGCATACTCATTTTAGAGATCCTGGATTTACCTACAAAGAAGATTTAAAAACAGGATCAATGTCAGCTCTAAAAGGTGGATATACAACTGTAAATTTAATGCCAAATACAAATCCAATTGTATCAAGCAAAAAAATATATGAGGATATTGTTAAAAGAGCAAAAGATTTAGATTTAATAGATATTAAACAAGTTTATTCAATAACAAAAGATTTCAAAAGTGATGACCTATCTCATTTAAAAGATTTACCAGAAGGATTATTGTTCTTGTCAAATGATGGTAAGGGCGTTGATGATGATTTTTCTATGTATCAAGCTATAAAAATCGCAAAGAAAAATAATTTAAAATTTACCTTGCATGAAGAATGTAAAGAAATTTCAAAATATGACTATGAAATAGCAGAAGATGTGATGACTTTGAGAGATTGTTATTTATCTTATAAGATGGATATGCCAATTCATTTTTCTCACGTTTCTACAAAAGGAGCAATTGAGGCAATAAGATATTTTAAAGATTTGGGAGCGAAAATTACATGCGAAGTAACACCTCATCACATATATTTTTCTGATAGAAAAGAGTTAAAAGTAAATCCACCAATTAGAAAAGAAAAAGATAGATTGGCCTTATTAGATATGATAAAAAAAGGATATGTTGATTGTATAGCTACAGATCATGCTCCTCATTCCAAGGAGGAAAAAGAAAACGGTAAGCCAGGCTTTATTGGACTTGAAACAGCTTTTTCAACTTCTTATATGACTTTAGTAAAAGCTGGAATCATTTCATTAAATGATTTGATCAGGTTAATGTCAACAAATCCTTCAAAACTTCTTGAAATAAAAAAAGGAAAAATCAAAGAAGGATACATGGCTGATTTTACTCTTATAGATTTTGATAAAGTATATGAATATAAAGAAGAAGATATTTTATCAAAATCAAAAAATTCATTATTTATAAATCAAAAACTCCAAGGACAAATAGTAAGAGTTTACAAGAAAGGAATTTTGAAATATGACCTTAATGGAAAGACTTTATAAAAAAATCGAAGAAAATGGATTTGTTTGCGTTGGTCTTGATACATCACTAGATTATATTCCAGAAAAAATGAAGAAAAATAAAAGTGTAAGCGAACAATTATTTGATTTCAATAAAGAAATTATTGACAATACAAAAGATGTTTGTGCTATTTATAAAGTTCAAATTGCCTACTACGAATCTTATGGTATTGAAGGAATGCTTGCTTACAAAAACACTTTAAAATATTTAAGAGATAATGATTTGTTATCAATTGCTGATGTAAAAAGATCAGATATTGCTCAAAGTGCAAGTCAATACGCAAAAGCACATTTTTCTGGTGATTTTGAGGCTGATTTTATGACTTTAAATCCTTATATGGGAATGGATTCAATTTCTCCATATCTTGAATTTATAAAAAACAAAGATAAAGGAGTGTTTGTTCTTTTAAGGACTTCAAATCCAGGAGCAAATGATTTTGAATGCCTAAGATTAAAAGATGACAGCGAATTATTTTATACAATTGGAGATAAATTAAAAGAATTAAATGATAAATTGATTGATAATTCAGGATACGGACCTATTGGACTTGTAGTTGGTGCAACTCACAAAGAAGAAGTTGAAAAAATCAGACAAAGATATAAGAATATGTTTTTCTTGATTCCAGGTTTTGGAGCACAAAAAGCCGATTCATTAAATGTTTATAAATTGTTAAATTCATTAAATGGAGGAGTTGTAAATTCTTCAAGAGCAATACTTAAAAATTATTTAAACTATGATGATGGGGAAGATAAAATAGGAGATTATGCAAGAGAAAAATGTATAGAAACTAGAAAGGAAATCCAATCTAATGGAATCTTATAGAGAAGCTTCTGTAATTTTTAATAAAAAAATAAAGGATGATATTTATTTTTGTAAAATAAAAACCAAATTAAATGCAAGACCTGGTCAATTTTTCATGTTAAGATGTGATAGTTTTAGAAATTCGCCACTTCTTTCAAGACCATTTGGAGTATGTGACCAAGATGATGAGTCTATGTCTTTTTTATACCAAGTTAAAGGTGTTGGAACAAAAATTTTAAGTGATTTAAAAGAGGGTTCAAAAGTAAAAATATTAGGACCTTTGGGAAATGGATTTGAAATAAAAAAAGGCAAGAAAGCTGCAATAGTTGCTGGTGGAATTGGAATAGCTCCACTTTTATATTTGGCAAAATCATTAGATTTAAAAGCAGATTTTTACGCGGGATTTAGTGATGAAGAATACTTTACAGATTATTTTAAAAATTTTGTAAATTCTACAACTGTAACTATTGATAAAAAAGATAAAATTTTTATAACTGAAAAAATAGATACAGAAAAATATGATGTAATTTATGCTTGCGGCCCAAATCAAATGCTAAAAACTTTGGCAAATAAAAATAAAAATGCTGAAATTCAAATTTCAATGGAAGCCCACATGGCTTGTGGAATTGGTGCATGTCTTGGTTGCACAGTAGAAAATGTAAAAGGCGATTTTATAAGAGTTTGCAAAGATGGTCCAGTTTTTGATTCAAAGGAGATTTTCTAATGAGTTTAAAAGTTAATATTTGTGGAATTGAATTTAATAATCCAGTCATAGCTGCAAGTGGAACTTTTGGTTTTGGTAAAGAATTTGCAGAATATATTGATATAAATAAACTTGGAGGAATTTCTTCAAAAGGACTAACCCTACATAAAAATTTGGGAAACAAGGGAATAAGAATTTATGAAACTGCTGCTGGAATTATGAATTCAATTGGACTTCAAAATCCTGGAATAGAATATTTCATAAAAGAAGAATTACCGTTTTTAGAAACAAAAGATGCTGTAACCATTGCAAATCTAGGCGGTCATAGTGTCGAAGATTATGTTAAGGGAGCCCAAATGCTTGATAAAACAAGTGTCCCAATAATTGAATTAAATATTTCTTGCCCAAATGTAAAAGAAGGTGGAATGGCTTTTGGAACAAATCCTAAAAAAGCTTGCGAAGTTATAGAAAAAGTAAGAAAAGCTACAAAAAAAGTTTTGATGGTAAAACTTTCTCCAAATGTTGGAGATATAAAAGAATTTGTAAAAATTGCAGAAAATTCAGGAGCTGATTGTATTTCTCTAGTAAATACTTTTAATGCCCTTGCAATTGATGTTGATAATAAAAAAGCAGTTTTTGAAAATAAAACTGCAGGTCTTTCTGGACCTTGTATAAAACCAATTGCTTTAAGAATGGTGTATGAAGCAAGTAATGCTACAAATTTACCAATAATTGGTATGGGTGGAATTTCAAATTACAGGGACTGTTTGGAATTTATTATGGCAGGAGCAAGTGCAGTGCAAGTTGGAACAAGCAATTTTGTAGATTTTAACACAATGATAAATATAGTTGATGATTTAGAAAAATATATGCAAAAAGAAAATTTAAATTCGCTAGAAGAAATAAGAAAAATTATATAGGAGAGATTATGGATAGAACAATTGAATTATTAAAAAAATCTGATGCACTACTAGAAGGACATTTTTTATTATCAAGTGGAAAACATTCAAAAAAATATATTCAATGTGCAAAATTAATAGAAAATCCTGTTTATTGCGAAGAAGTTTCAAAAATAATTGCTGAAAAAATAAAAGAATCAGGCATAAAAGTAGATTTGTGTGTTGGCCCTGCAATGGGCGGAATAATTATAGCTTATGAAGTTGCAAGAGCTTTGGGAGTTAATGCAATTTTTACAGAAAGAGTAGATAATATTATGACTTTAAGAAGGGGATTTGAAATAAAAGAAGGTATGAATGTAATTATAGTTGAAGATGTAGTTACAACAGGCAAATCTTCTTTTGAAACTGTTGATGTAATTGAAAGCTATGGAGCAAAAGTAAATGCTTTAACATCAATTGTAAATAGATCTGGAAAAAAAGAAATTAATGGTTTAAAATTATTATCTGCAACTGAGCTTAATTTTGAAACTTATGATCCTGATAATTTACCAGAAGATTTAAAAGATACACCAGCTGTAAAACCAGGTTCTAGAAAATAAAATTTGCAATCTAGCATAAGAAATGATATAGTAGTTGTAATTGTTTTGTTACTATTTATTTATGAAAGAAGGAAGATAAAGGATGAATAAAAAGAGATTTAAAATTTCATTTTTATCTTTTTTAGCTATTGTTCTTGTGCTAGTTATTTCTACAGGATTGGAAAAATCATCTCTAGCTGCAAAAAACAAAGGTAAAAGAGATAGCTTGATTAATGGAGTAAATGAAATTAGCAATGAAACCTTAACTTTAAGACAATCTAGAATTGAAAGATTTGAAAAATTAGAAAAAGATTATAAAGAATTGAACGATAAAGGATCTGATGAATTAAGCAAAACATCAATTTTGTATTTAACAAACAAAACTAATTTAACTGCTGAGGAACTTGAATATGGTCTTAAAAATACAAATTTACAAGGTCTTGGAAAAGATTTCAAAAAAGCAGAAGAAAAGTATGAGGTAAATGCGATTTTATTGATGGGAATGGCAAAACACGAAACTGGAAATGGTCATTCATACCTTGCTAAAACAAAAAATAATTTATTTGGCTTTAATGCTATCGACCAAGATCCTATTAACAGTGCAAATACTTTTAAAGATAAGGGCGAATCAATAGATCACGTTGCTAAATTTCTAAAAGAAAATTATTTAAGTGAAGATGGAAAATATTATAATGGAATTTCTACAAAATCTATAGGAAAGTTATATGCTAGCGATCCAGAATGGTCAAATAAGGTAGATTATATGATGAGAGAAGTTTGTAGAAATATTCTTCAGGAAAAATAGACTAAACTAAAAGTTTTAGTCTATTTTTTTGTTTAATTTTAAAATAAATTTAACTCTTTTATTATTTAAAATAATTTGAATAAAAATTTTATAGACTTATTAGCCTTTAATCTGATATAATTTATTTTATGAATATAAAAGATAAATTAATTATTAAAATTGCAAAATTTAGTAAATTTTTACTAAAACTTACAAATCATAAAGCAACAAGTTTGCCAGGGAAAATCGCTTATAATTTAGATAATGATATTTTGGATGCTTTAAGCGAAAATACAAAATTTATTTTTGTAACTGGTACTAATGGGAAGACTATGACAACTCATTTTGTTACAAATATTTTGAGAAAGCACTATAAAAATGTTTTTACAAATGATTCTGGTTCAAATATGATTCAAGGTATAATAACAGTTTTGTTGGATATTCCTAAAAATGAAAATGCACTTGCGATCTTGGAGGTAGATGAAGCTAATCTTGTTAGGATAAGTAAATTTTTAAAACCAGATTATGTTATTTTAACCAATATTTTTAGAGACCAAATGGATAGATTTGGAGAAATTTATAATGTTTATAAAAAAATTATGGATGGACTTAGCGAATGTAGTGATGTAAAAATAATTGCCAATGGAGATTTGCCTATTTTTTCATACGATGAGCTAAAAAAATATAATCCTATTTATTATGGAATAAGAGAAGATGATAAAGAATTTAATTCTTATAATCTTGAGGCAGAATTTAATAGTGATGGAATTTTATGTCCAAAATGTAATTCAATTTTAAAATATAAATTAGTTAATTATTCTTCTTTGGGAGATTTTTCTTGCCCAGAATGTGATTTTCATTCTCCTAAATTATCTTATAATATTGGAGAGATTATTTCTATGGATGCAAATTTTTCAAAATTTAAAGTAAATGGAGAAATTTATGAAACTCAAATTGGAGGATTTTATAATATTTATAATGCTTTAAGCGCAATAGCTCTTGCTAAAGAATTGGAAATCCCTTATGAAAAAATCTATGAAGGCTTAAAATTTCAAAAACATGTATTTGGTAGACAAGAAATAATTAAAATTGAAAATAAAGAAGTGATAATAAATCTTGTCAAAAATCCTACAGGCTTAAATCAAATTATTAATTTAATGTTATTAGAAAAAGAGCCAATTAGCTTATATTGTTTGTTAAATGATAACTACGCTGATGGGACTGATGTTTCTTGGATATATGATTCTTATTATGAAAAACTTAAAAAATT
>NZ_GG700527.1:729866-861141 GCF_000163295.1 Anaerococcus vaginalis ATCC 51170 | reverse complement strand
AAAAGCATAAAAGTTTCAGGAACTAGAAAAATTGATATGAAAAGAAGACTTGAAATAGCTGAAATTTATGGTGGAGAAATCACAGAAATAGACTATGAAAATGAAATTTTTGATAATATAAAAAATGAACCAACAGAAAAAATTTATATACTTTCTACTTATACAGCTATGCTAAGACTTAGGGAGGTACTAAAACTTAAATGATTATAAATATTTGTCATCTATATGGAAATTTATTAAATACTTATGGTGATGTAGGAAATATTATGGCTTTAAAATATTTTGCTCAAAAAAAAGGTCACGAAGTAAATATTGAAGTAGTAAGTTTAAAAGATGAATTTGATTATAGAAAATATGATTTTGTTTTTTTTGGTGGTGGACAAGATTATGAGCAATCAATTGTAGAAAAAGATTTGGAAAGTAAAAAAGAAAATTTAATAAAATATATTGAAAATAATGGCTTATTTTTGGCAATTTGTGGTGGGTATCAATTAATGGGACAATACTATTTTGATGCTTACAATAATAAAATTGAAGGCTTAAAAATATTTGATTATTATACAAAAAATCAAGAAAATGGAAATAGGTTTGTTGGAAATATTGAAATTAAAGATTTACAAAATGGAGAAATTTATCATGGTTTCGAAAACCACGGTGGAATAACTATTTTAAATGATAAAAACAAAGCTTTTGCAAGTGTTGTGTCAGGCAATGGGAACAATGGTGAGGATTTAACAGAAGGATTTAGATATAAAAATACTTTTGCATCTTATTTACACGGACCACTTCTTGCTAGAAATGAAAATTTGGCAAATACATTCATTAAGATTATAGAGAGTAACAAAAGTTAAATAAATAAATTTTAATTCGCTTTAATCAACTATTGCACTGAATGTAATAAGTTGATATAATATACATGAAAAGCAAAACGTATTGTAATTATAATTATAGGAGTTTAAATGAAAAAAGATATTGAGATTGCTAGAGAAGCAAAGATAAAAGATATTGAAGAAATAGCAAATTATCTTGAAATTAGTGATTATGAAAAATACGGCAAATACAAAGCCAAAATTAATCCATGCTTTGATGAAAAAAAAGATTCAAAACTTGTTTTAGTAACAGCAATTTCTCCAACGCCTTTTGGTGAGGGAAAAACTACTATGAATGTTGCCTTATCTATGGGACTAAATAAATTGGGCAAAAAATCTATTTCAGTGCTTAGAGAACCATCTTTGGGACCTTCTTTTGGAATTAAAGGAGGAGCTTGTGGAGCAGGATATTCTCAAGTTATTCCTATGGAAGATATAAATCTTCATTTTACAGGAGATTTTCATGCAATAACAAGTGCAGTTAATTTAGTAGCTGCTATGATTGACAATCATATCTACCAAGGAAATGAAAAAAATATTGATCTTAATAATATTTTATGGAAAAGATGCGTTGACTTAAACGACAGAGCTCTTAGAGAAGTTGTTGTAGGTTTGGGCAAAAAAACTGATGGAGTTACAAGACAAGATGGGTTTGATATTACTGTTGCAACAGAAATGATGGCAGTATTTTGTCTAAGCAATGATCTTTACGATTTTAAGAAAAAAGTTGCAAAAATGATAGTAGCTTATGACACAGATGGCAATGCTGTAACTGTTGACGATATAAAAGCAACAGGTCCTGTTTGTGTATTAATGAAAGATGCATTAAAACCAAATTTATGTCAAACTTTAGAAAACACACCAGCAATTATTCATGGTGGACCATTTGCAAATATAGCTCATGGTTGTAATTCAATTATTGCAACAAAAACTGCATTATCTTTGGCAGATTTCGCTGTAACAGAGGCAGGATTTGGTGCAGACCTTGGAGCTGAAAAATTCTATGATATTAAATGTAGACAAGCTGGACTAAAACCAAATATGACAGTTGTTGTAGCTACAATAAGAGCTATAAAATATCATGGTGGACAAGATTTGAAAAAAATTGATGAAGAAAATATTGAAAGTCTAAAAAAAGGATTTGAAAATTTAAGAATTCATCTTGAAAATCTAAAGAAATTTTCTAAAAATATAGTTGTCGCTATAAATAAATTTGATCAAGATACAAATAAAGAATTAGAAACTCTAAAAAATCTCGTAGAAAACTTATCGCTTAAAGCATTTGAATGTGATGTTTACCACAAAGGCTCAGAAGGTTGTCTTGAAATTTGTGATTATATCATAGAAAAAAGTAAGGAAGAAAATGATTTTAAAGTTTTATATGATGAAAAATTACCAATTGAAGAAAAAATTAAAATCATAGCAAAAGAAATTTATAGAGCTAGTGGAGTAAAATATTCAAAAAAAGCCTTAAATGAAATTAAAAGAATTAACAATTTAAATTCTGATAAATTACCAATATGTATTGCTAAAACTCAATATTCCTTATCAGATGATCCAACAAATTTAAATCCAGATAGCGAATATGAGATTACTATAAATGATATTAGATTAAATCAAGGTGCAGGCTTTATAGTAGCCCTAACTCAAAATATTTTAACAATGCCAGGTCTTCCAAAAAGACCAGCAGCATACGATATAGATATTGATGATGATGGTAATATCATGGGATTATTTTAGGAGATAAATATGACAGATTCAAAATTACAAAGTAAAGAATTAGATGAATTTTTTGATGCTATTTTAATGTTAAAAAATAGAGATGAATGTTACGATTTTTTTGAAGATGCTTGCACAGCAAGAGAACTTCAATCAATTTCTCAAAGACTACAAGTTGCAAAATTATTAAAAATCAGAAAAACCTATAGTGAAATAGAAGAACAAACTGGAGCATCAACAGCAACAATTTCTAGAGTAAATAGATCACTTCATTATGGAACTGATGGATATGATTTAGTTTTGGAAAAATTAATTGAAAATAATTTAAAAGAAGAAAAAAATAAAAAATAAATTAAAAAAATTTAGAAATTAAGACGAATTTATCAATTTGATAGATTCGTTTTTTTTATTTTAAAATTATTTTTTTTTTGATTGATTTATTTTTTTGATAAATTTTAAGCTTTAGATTACTTTGTTTCTTGTGGTATAATTATTAGGATGAAAGGATGTGAAAAATGGACTTATCTAATTTAAATGATAAACAAAAAGAGGCAGTTTTGCACGACAAAGGTCCTTTGCTTGTTGTTGCAGGAGCTGGAAGTGGAAAAACTAGAGTATTAACCACAAGCATTGCTTATCTAATAAAAGAAAAAAATGTAAATCCAGTTAATATTTTAGCTATAACTTTTACAAATAAGGCTGCCAATGAAATGAAAGAAAGAATATCAGATCTGTTAGATGAAGATGTTTCTCACTTATGGATTGGTACTTTTCATTCTATTTGTGCAAGAATACTTAGGATGAATATAAATAAAATAGGATATGATAATAATTTCACTATATACGATACAAATGATCAAAAAACCTTGGTCAAAGAAATTATTAATGATTTAAATTATAAAGATGATATTAGCCCAAAAGAGGCTTTAAACCTTATAAGCTATTGTAAAAATAAATCAATTAGTCCAAAAGAATTTTTAAATATTAATACTTTTTATGCAAAGCAAGAAGAATATTATAATATTTATAAAAATTATGAAAAGAAAAAATTTGAATACAATTCTTTAGATTTTGATGATTTGATTTTAAAAACTTTGGAATTATTTGCAGAAGATTCAAATACTTTGAAATACTATCAGGATAAATTTGAATATCTTTTTGTAGATGAATACCAAGATACTAACAAAAGCCAATATGAGCTTATTAAATTTATTGGGAAAGGTCACAATAACGTTAGAGTTGTTGGAGATGCAGACCAATCAATTTATAGTTTTAGGGGAGCTGATATTAATAATATTTTGGACTTTGAAAAAGATTTTAAAGATGCAAAGACTATAAAACTTGAAGAAAATTATAGGTCAACTTCTAATATTATTAATGTTGCAAATAAACTAATCAAAAATAATAGCGAAAGAAAAGAAAAAAATCTTTGGACATCAAAAAATGATGGCTCAGAAGTTTTATATAAAAAATCTTCTGTAGAATCCGAAGAGGGAAAATTTGTTATAGATGAGATTAATTCTTTACTAAATGATGGCTATAGGCTTAAAGATATGGCAATTTTATATAGGATGAATGCTCAATCAAGGATTTTTGAAGAATATCTTATGAAAAATCTACTTGATTATAAGGTTGTTGGCGGGCTTAAATTCTATGATAGAAAAGAAATAAAAGATCTTATCTCTTACCTTAAAATTTTAGTAAATCCAAAAGATGATATTAGTTTAAAAAGAATAATAAATGAACCAAAAAAAGGAATAGGCGATAAAACTGTAGAAAAATTAGAAAAAGAAGCAAATAAATTAGGATTTTCTTTGACAGAGCTTGTTTGTGATCCTTCTTTGTTTTCAAATCTTCCTTCAAAATTAAAAAGTTCTTGTGAAAAATTTTATAATCCATTAGCGGAAATTTTTGACAATTATAAAGATTATGACATTGTGGAATTGATAGAAGAAATACTTGATAAAAGTGGATACATAAGGGCTTTGGAAGAATCTTATTCTGTAGAAAATAGGTCAAGGATTGATAATTTAAATGAATTTATTTCCTCAGCCGCAGAATATCAGTCAAATAATCCAGAAGATAATATTCACGATTATTTAGAAAATTTATCGCTTTTATCAGATCTTGATAAAACTGAGGATAAGGATGACTCAATTTCACTTATGACAATTCACTCAGCCAAAGGACTTGAATTTAAGGTTTGTTTTGTTGTTGGAATGGATGAGGGATTATTCCCATCAAAAAGAAGTATTGACGAGGGAAATATTGAAGAAGAAAGAAGAATTTGCTATGTTGCAATAACAAGGGCAATGGAAAAATTATATCTTTCAAGCGCAGAAATTAGAAGACAATTTGGTCAGCCTGTATATTATAAGCCTTCAAGATTTTTAAATGAAGTAGAATCTTCAATTAAAAAAATTGACCAAGATAAAACTCCTGCCTACTCTCCTTATGTAAAAATGAAAAGCAATGAAGCTTATATGAGAGATAAGGCAAGAGAGAGTGTTCTAAAGAAAAATACTGTAAAAGAATCATCAAAAGAAGATTTTCAAATTGGAGATAAAATTATTCACACCAAATGGGGCGAGGGAATGATAGTTCAAGTGAAAAAATCAGATGATGGCAATGAGCTTGTTGTAGCTTTTGATAAAAAAGGATTAAAAAAGCTAAACCAAGACTATGCTCCAATTAAGAGGATTTAAAATGGATAATATAGATAAAATTAAAATAGATGAGTTAATTGATAAAATAAATGAATTAAATTATCATTACTATACCTTAGATAATCCCACAGTTTCAGATGGAGAATATGACAAGTTGTATGATGAGCTTTTAAATCTAGAAAAAAAGACAGGCTATGTAAATGAATTTTCTCCAACCCAAAGAGTTGGTGGAGCAATTTTAGATAAGTTTGAAAAGCATTTTCATATTACAAGACTATATTCCCAAGATAAATCGCAAAATTATACTCAATTAAAAGATTGGATTATAAGAACTAAAAAATTAAGAGACCAATATAATAAAACACATGAAGATAAATTAGAAGAATTAGAATTTATTACAGAATATAAATTCGACGGTTTAACTATTAATTTAACTTATGAAGATGGTTTATTAAAAACTGCAGCTACAAGAGGTGATGGAATTTCTGGGGAAGATGTAACTAAACAAGTTTTAACTATTCCAACCATACCAACAAAAATAAAAGAAAAATCATTATTAGAAATTCAAGGGGAAGCTGTAATGCCCTTGTCTAGTCTTAAAAAATACAATGAAGAAAATGAAATACCATTAAAAAATGCAAGAAATGCTGCGGCAGGTGCAATAAGAAATCTTGATACAAGTCAAACCAAAAAAAGAAATTTAAAGGCTTATTTTTATCAAATTTCAACAAATAATCTTGATTTTAAAACTGAAGAAGAAAAATTAGAATTTTTAAAAGAACAAAAACTTCCAGTTTATCCTTATAAAAAAGTAATAAAAAAATTTGACGATATTGTAAAAGAAATTGATTTTATAAAAGAAGAAAGACATCATATTGATGTTTTGACAGATGGTGTTGTAATTAAGGTTAATGATGTAAAAACTCAAGAAGTTTTAGGATATACTAATAAATTTCCAAGATGGTCTATCGCTTATAAATATGATCCAGAGGAATACACAACAACTTTATTAGATGTTGTGTGGAATGTAGGCCGATCAGGAAAAGTTACACCGTTAGCAATCCTTGAACCAGTTGACTTTTCTGGAGTGACTGTTCAAAGAGCTACCCTTAATAATTACGATGATATTTTAAGAAAAAAAGTAAAAATTGGTTCAAAAGTTTTTATTAGAAGATCAAATGATGTAATTCCTGAAATTTTGGGAGTTGTTGATGAAAATCAAGAAAACACAAAAGAAATAGAAAAACCTGATAAATGTCCTTATTGTCACAGTGAATTAATTGAGGGCAATGTTCATATCTATTGTCCAAATTCAATTTCATGTACTCCTCAATTAAAAGCTAGAATGGTACATTTTGCATCAAGAGATGCAATGGATATAGAAGGGTTGTCTGAAAAAACCATTGAATTGTTTATCAATAAATTAGGTATTAAGGAGATTTACGATCTTTACGACCTTTCTTATGATGATTTGATTAATTTGGAATCTTTTAAAGAAAAAAAGACCAATAATTTATTAAATGCCATTGAAAATAGCAAATCTTGTGAATTAAATCATTTTATCCATGCAATTGGAATTCCAAATGTAGGTATAAAAACTGCAAGAGATTTGGCAGAAAAATATAAAAGTTTTGATAAACTTAGAGAAACTAAGCAAGATGATTTGATAGAGATTGAAGATATTGGAGAAAAAACAGCAGAGGACATAGTTGATTTTTTCAACGACTCTAATATCAAAAAATCATTAGATATTTTATTATCTAAGGGGATTAAAATTAAAGCAATTGACACTAGCGAAAAATCTAATTCACTAGATGGAATGAAAATTGTTATAACTGGTACAATAGAAAATTACAAAAGAAATGATATTAAAAATTTAATTATAGAAAACAATGGAGATGTTACTTCTTCAGTATCAAAAAATACAGATTTGGTTTTGTGTGGAGAAAAACCAGGAAGTAAAAAAGAAAAAGCAGAAAAATTGGGTGTAAAAATTTTAGAAAATCAAGAATTATTTGAATTTTTAAAAAAATTAGAGGAGGAATAAATGGACAAAAATGAAGTTATAAGAATTTATAAATTAGCAAATCTTGATTTATCAAATCAAGATATTGATATAATTTCTGATAAATATAATAAAATTTTAGATTTTATTGACCATATTTTTGATGTGGATTGTGAAGATGTAAAAATGACTGAAATGTTAGATAATCATAAGGCTGTATTAAGAGAAGATATTGAAGGAAAATCTTTAGATAGACAAGATGCTCTTAAAAATGCAAAGGATACAGAATATGGTTATTTTAGATTGAATTGGAAATTATAAGGAGCTATTATGGATATTAAAAATACTATAGATAAATTTATAAATAAAGAAATTTCAGTCTATGAAAATACAAAAAATGTATTAGAAAAAATTAAAAATGATAATTTAAATGCTTATATTTCTTTTAATGAACAAGATAGTTTGGATAGGGCAAAAAATTTAGATGAAAAATTAAATAAAGGCGAAAAAATTGGAGCTTTATTTGGAATTCCTGTAAGTGTAAAAGATAATATTTCGTATAAAAATATGAAACTGACTTGTGCATCAAAAATGTTAGAAGATTTTGAGCCAGTTTATAATGCAACTGTTGTAGAAAATCTATTAAAAGAAGATGCTATTATTATTGCAAAAACAAATATGGATGAGTTTGCAATGGGAGGCTCTGGAGAAACTTCATATTTTGGCCCAATAAAAAATCCTTTAGATGAAAGTTTAATCCCTGGTGGTTCTTCATCAGGCTCTGCAGTTAGTGTTGCAAAAGGAGATGTTTTAGTTTCTCTTGGAACTGATACAGGTGGGTCAGTAAGACAACCTGCAAGTTATTGTAGTATTATAGGTTATAAACCTACATATTCACTTATGAGTAGGTATGGTGTTGTTTCTATGGCAAATAGCTTAGATCAAGTTTCATTATTTGCAAAAAATGTAGAAGATTTGAGAATAATTGCTAATGCAAGTCAATCTCCAGATAAGTTAGATATGACTTCTTGCCTAGATTTTTATAATTTTAAAAAAGAAAATTTTGATTTTTCTGGTAAAAAAATTGCAGTCATAAAAAATGAAGCTAACATTTATAATTTAGATAAAGAAGTAGAAGATGATTACAATTATGCAATAAATATTTTAAAAGAATTGGGTTCAGAGATTTGTCCTATAGATTTAAAATATTCTAAATATGCAAACGAAGTTTATAATGTTGTAATGAGCTCTGAAGTATCAAGCAATCTTTCAAGATTTGATGGAATTAGATATGGACACCAAACTGATGAGTATAAAAATGTTGAAGAATTATTTATAAAAAATAGGTCTGAGGGTTTTGGAGAAAATGTTCAAAGAAGAATTGCACTTGGAACTATGTATTTATCAAGTGAAGATGATCAAAAAATTTATAAACAAGGTTTAAAATTAAGAACATTGATCATAGAAGAGTTTAAGAATATTTTTGAAAATTATGATTTATTTATTACTCCAACAACTGTAGATTTACCTTCAAAATTAGGAGTTTATACAGATAATCCACTAAAAGATTTTTCTTCAGATATATTTAATGTTTGTGTAAATCTAACAGGTTCTTGTGGAATTTCTATCCCAGTAAGAGATGGAATATCTGGAAGTATTCAAATTATTGGAGATAGATTTAAAGATAAAGATATAATAAATGCTTGCGAAACTTTCGAAAGGAAAATAAATGAAAACTAGAACTATTATAGGATTAGAAATTCACGTTGAATTATCTACAAAAACCAAAATGTTTTGTTCCTGTAAAAATGAATTTGGAGCTGTTCCAAACACAAACACTTGTCCAATTTGCTTAGGACACCCAGGAACATTACCTTTAATAAATAAAGAAGCTGTAAGATATGCTATAAAAGCAGGTCTTGCCTTAGATTGTGAAATAAGAGAATCAATGAAAATGGATAGAAAAAAATATTTTTATCCAGACCTTGTAAAGGGATACCAAATAACCCAACAAGACGAGCCTTATGCTGTTGGTGGACATATTATTTTAAGTGATGGAGATGAAATTAGACTAAATTCAATTCACATGGAAGAAGATACTGCAAAATCTAATCACGATGAAAGTAATAATACCCTAATGGATTATAATAGGGCAGGGCTTCCTCTAATTGAAATTGTTACAGAACCAGATTTAAAATCTGCTAAGCAAGCTAGAGAATTTGTAGAAAAATTATCTCAAACTTTGAGATTTTTGGAAGTTTCAGATTGTATAATGGCAGAAGGTCAAATGCGTTGTGACGTAAATATAAATTTAGAAAATCTTGATAATGGAGAAAAAACTGCAATATCTGAGATTAAAAATCTAAATTCAATAAAAGCAATCGAAGATGCTCTTTTATTTGAAACTGATAGACATAAAAAAATGCTTGAAGAAGGAAAAAAATCTGTAAAAGAAACTAGAAGATGGGATGACGATTCTCAAACAACAATTTCTATGAGAACTAAAGAAACTGCTAATGATTATAGATTTTCTATAGAAGCAGATATACCAAGAATTGAGCTTAGCAAAGAATTTATTAATGAAATAAAAGAAAATTTACCAGAATTGCCTGAAGCAAAAGCAAAAAGATATATGAAAGAATATAAACTTTCAGAATATGATGCTGGACTTTTGTCAAACGATAGAAATCTTGCAAATTTATTTGAAAAAACAAATGCTTTGGTAAAAAATCCTAAGGAAGTTTCAAACTGGATATTAAGTGAGCTTTCAAGAAGGCTAAATGAAAGTGAAATTGAAGCAGATCAAATGGATTTATCTGTAGAAAATTTCTCTAAATTAATAAATTTAGTTTTGTCTAATAAAATTAACAATAATGTTGGTAAAAAACTTTTAAGAGAAATTTTCGAATCAAATGAAGATCCAGAAAAACTTGCTAAAGATAGAAATCTTCTTCAAATTAATGATGAAAATTTCTTAGAAGATGTAGTTAAAGAAGTTTTAAGCGAAAATTCTCAATCAATTGAAGATATAAAAAATGGTAAAGATAGAGCTTTTGGATTTTTAGTTGGTCAATGTATGAAAAAAACTAAAGGAAAGGCTAATCCACAACAAATAAATACCTTATTAAAAGAAAGAATAGGAGAATTATAAGAGTAAGCTTTTTAAGCTACTCTTATTTATTATGAATATACTTATAGAAAATGTAAAAATCCTCACAATGGCAGATGGGGAATTAATAAAAAATGGAAATATTTATATAGAAAATGAAAAAATAAAAAAGATTACAAATGATAAAATTGATTTTTCTTATGATAAAAAAATAGATGGCAAAAATTATCTTGCGATGCCTGGTTTTGTAAATGCTCACACTCATGTTGGAATGAGTTTGTTTAGAAATTTTAGTGATGATGTTGAACTAATGACTTGGCTTAATGAAAAAATTTGGCCTTTGGAAGATAAACTAATTGAAGAAGATGTTTATTGGGCATCTCTTCTATCACATGCTGAAATGATTATGACAGGAACAACAAGTTTTGCAGACATGTATTATTTTGAAGACCAAACAATAAAAGCCTTAGAAAAATCAAAAATGAGAGCGCAAATTTCAAGAGGACTTACCCTTGAAGATAAAAATTATAAAAAAATTGAAGAAAATATTGAACTTTTTAAAAAATATGAAAATTCTCAAGATGGAAGAATAAATATAGCTTTTGGGCCTCACGCAGTTTATACAACAGATAAAAATTATCTAAAAGAAATAAATAAATACGCAAAAAAATATAAGATGCCAATTCATATTCATTTATCTGAAACAAAAATTGAAAATGATGAATGTATAAAAAGATTTGGGCAAAGTCCTACTGAAGTTTTTGAAGAATGCGGAATTTTTGAAAATAGAACAATAGCAGCACACGGTCTTTATTTATCAGATAAGGATTTAGATATTTTATCAAAATATGATGTTAGCGTAGTTCACAATCCTTCAAGTAATTTGAAACTATCATCAGGTTTTTTAGATTGTACAAGAGTGATTAATAAGAAAATAAATTTAGCTATGGGTACAGATTCATCTGCAAGCAATAATAATTTATCAATGATAAAAGAAATTTCTTTGACATCACTTGTGTCAAAATATAATAATCCTCAAAATTTAAAAGCTTATGATGTTTTAAAAATGGCTACAATAAATGGGGCGAAGGCATTGGGACTTGATGATAAAATTGGAACTTTGGAAGAAGGCAAACTTGCAGATATTATTTTAATTGATTTAAATAATCCTAACCATACACCACAAAATAATTTGATTTCATCCTTGCCTTATTCAACTTTTGATAAAGATGTTTCTTATGTAATAATTAATGGTGATCTTGTGTATGATGATAAAAAATTTGTTTATTTAAATGAGAAAGAAATAATTAAAAATGCAGAAAAATCATTTCAAAAATTGAGGAATAGAAAATGATAGGAATTGATATAGTAAATATTGAAAAATTTAAAGAAAAATTAGAAAAAAAAGATTTTGAGAGTAAAATATTTACTGATAATGAAATTCATTATTCTAAAAAAAATAAAAATTCATTAAAAACTTTTGCTGGAATTTTTGCAGCAAAAGAAGCTATTATTAAGGCTTGTGGCTTTAATTTAGCCTACATATTAAGAAAAAAAATAGAAATCAAACATAAAGGTAATAAACCGATTGTTTTTATTGATAAAAATGAAGCACAATTAAATTTGAGTATAAGCCATGACGGAAATTATGCTATTGCAATTTGTTTCAAGAAAGAAAATTTTATTAAAATAAATAAATCTGTAAAAAAATTATTAAAAGATAGACCAAAAGATGGACACAAGGGAGATTTTGGAAAAGTTGCAATAATTGGTGGACAAAAAGGAATGGCTGGTTCTGTTTATTTGTCATCTTGTGCATCTTTACGTTCGGGATGTGGTCTTTCTTATATTATTTGTCCTTCATCCATTTCTGATATTTTACAAATAAAATCTACAGAAAGTATAATAAATGAGGTAGATTGTGATTGTTTTTATTACTCAGAAAAAATAAGCAATAAAATTTTATCACTAATAAAAAATAAAGATGCAATAGGAATTGGTCCTGGTATGGGCAAGGGAAATAATCTTTATAAATTAATAGAAAAAATTATTCAAAATTTTGATAAAAATCTATTAATTGATGCAGATGGACTAAATGCTTTGAAAGAAAATATTGAAATAATAGATAAGAAAGAAAATATTGTTTTAACTCCACACGAAATGGAATTTTCTAGAATTTCAAATTTGCCTTTAGATTATATAAAAAACAATAGGGAAAAAGCTTCTTTTGAATTTGCAAAAAAACATAATATTGTTTTGGTTTTGAAAGGAAAAAATACAATTGTTACAGATGGCGTAAATATTTACATAAATGAATCTGGAAATAATGGAATGGCGACAGCTGGTAGTGGAGATGTTTTGACAGGAATTTTACTTTCAAATTTAGCTATTATGAAACCGTATGATGCTGCGGTTTTATCTGTTTATATTCATGGGCTTGCTGGAGATATTTATTCTTTAGAAAATTCCCAAGATTCACTAATTGCTAGTGATATTATAAAAAATTTACCAAAGACCTATAAATTAATGAGGTGTTAATGATGGAAGAAAATTATTTATTAGTTGATTTAGACAAAATATTAAATAATATCAAATCAATAAAAGAAAAATCTCAAAATTCAAAATTTTGTGCAGTTTTAAAGGCTGATGCTTATGGGCTAGGTTCTTTAGAAGTTGCAAATTACATAAAAAATCACATAGATTACATAGCTGTAGCTCAATTTAAAGAGGCAAAATATTTAAGAGATAATGGAATTAAAATTCCTATTTTGATATTAGGATATTTGCCTATAGATAAATATAATGAATGTGGCAAATTAGATATTGATGTAGTAATTTATGATTTAGATTATGCTAAAGAAATAAATAGTAAATTAAATTCTAAAATAAATTGTCATATTGGGCTTGATACAGGACATACAAGAATTGGTTTTAGAGATTTTGAAATAGAAAAAATAAAAAAATTAAAAGAGCTTAAAAATTTAAATTTTATAGGAGCTTTTTCTCATTTTGCAACAGCTGATGAGAAAGATTTAACATACACAAATGAACAATATAAAAAATTCACATATATAATAGACAAAATCAAAGATGATTTTGATTTGAAATTAGTTCATATTGCAAATTCTGCTGCATCAATGGAATATGATTTTAAATCAGACTTGTTGAGGGTAGGGATTTCTTTGTATGGCGTTTATCCATCTGATTATATAAAAGAAATTTCAAAAATTAAATTAGAACAAGTTTTTGAATTTAAAGCACAAATTTCTTTTGTAAAAAATGTAAAAAAAGGGACAAGCATTTCTTATGGCAGAACCTTTACTGCTAGTAAAGATATGAAAGTTGCTACAGTAGCAATAGGTTATGCAGATGGATTTAAAAGAGCATTTTCAAATATAGGAGAAGTTTTAGTAAATGGAAAACTAGCAAAAGTTGTTGGAAGAGTTTGTATGGATCAAATGATGATTGATGTAAGTGATATTGATTGTAAAATAGGAGATTATATTACTCTTTATCCAGATATTTACAAAGAGGCAAAAAAAATTAATACAATCCCTTATGAATTAATGACTTCAATTTCAAAAAGAGTTCCTAGGATTTATAAATGCAATTCTAAATTTATAGGAGAAAATAATGAAAGTTAAAAGAGGAGATTTATTTTATGCAGATCTTTCTCCTGTTGTAGGTAGCGAACAGGGTGGAGTAAGACCTGTAATTGTTGTGCAAAATGATATGGGAAATAAATATTCTCCAACAATTATAGTAGTTCCTGTTACAAGTCAATTAAAAAAATCAAAATTGCCAACCCATGTTTCTTTAAGTGCAAATAAATTTGGTTTGCCAAAAAATAGCGTGGCTCTTCTTGAACAATTGAGAACAATAGATAAAAGAAGGCTAAGAGATAAATTAGGTTCTTTTGATAAATCGGTAATGTTAAAAATTGATGCGGCAATTGCCATATCTGTCGGAATAGATTAGTGAAAATAAATTTTAAAAACTTATTAATTATATTCCTGTCAGCAATTTTAATTTTTTTGCTTGTTAACAAAAAAGAAAATACATATACAAATTTAGATGAATTAGAAATTACTTATATAGACGTAGGTCAAGGAAATGCAGTTTTAGTAAAAACAAAGGACAAAAGTCTATTAATAGATGGGGGAAATAGGTCTAATAGTAGATATTATTATACTTATATTAAAAATAAAAATCTTAAAAAAAAGCAAGTTAAAGAAATCTTTTAATTAAGAATTTTCTAAAACTTGCTTTTTTATTTTTTTATTCACTAACACCTGCTATCATTCTAGCCAAACGATCTGAATCTCCGCTACCTGTAACTATAACTTGATCATCTTTTTTAATATCAGACAATAAGTATTCTTTTACCTTTTCAAACGTAGGAATATATTTTGCGCTTTTTCCAGTTTTAATTAGAGCATCAACTACATCTTTACTAGAAATACTTGGATCAAATGGTTCACGTGCTGCAAAAATATCAGTAATTATAACTTCATCAGCTTCATCAAAACATTTAACAAATTCATTAAACAATCTCTTAGTCCTAGTGTAGGTATGAGGTTGCCATACACAAATAAGCCTTCCTTTTGTGTGTTCAGCCAAGGCGTTTAAATTAACTTGAATCTCTGAAGGATGGTGACCATAATCTAAAATAATATTGCAATCATTAACATTTCCCATTAATTGCATTCTTCTTTCAAGACCAGTGTAAGATTGAATATTTTTTTTGATCGTTTTTATGTCAACACCACTTTCTAAAGTAGCAATAATTGATGCACAAGCATTATTTATATTATGTCTTCCAAGAATTGCTAACTCAAAATGTTCAACATCTCCATTTTTCATTATCAAATCAAATCTAGGCTTACCACTTTCATCAAAACTTATATTAGTAGCATTATAATCAGCATCAGGATTATCTTGTCCATAGGTAATCAATTCTCCTTGAACTGCGTCTATAACTAATTTATTATTTTCTTCATTTAAATTCAAAATTGTTTTTGAATCCTTACTTTGATTTCTCAAGTAAAATTTGAAAGTTTCAACTATGTCATTTATGTCTTTATAATAATCAAGATGATCTTCGTCAATATTTAAAATTATTCCAATTGAAGGGTAATAATATCTTATATTTCCTTTATATTCACAAGCTTCTGTAACTAATATATCCTTATCGCCAACATGAACATTTCCTTCAATTTCATCAAGATCTCCACCCAATAAAATAGTAGGATTTTTTGTAGAATTCATAAGAATTTTTGAAATCATACTTGTTGTTGTACTTTTTCCATGAGAACCAGAAACAGCAATAGAATTTTTGTAATTTTTCATCAAACCACCCAAGAAAACTCCACGACTTACTACAGGAATATCAAGTTTTCTAGCTGCAACTAATTCTTCATTATTTTCGGCGATTGCATCTGTATATATAACTAAATCTGGATTTTTAATATTTTCTTTTTTTTGTCCAATTGTATATTTAATTCCATTTTTATCTAAATGTTTGCTTGTTTCAGAAATTGAAATGTCAGATCCTGTAACCTTATAACCATTATTATTTAATAAAATAGCAATACCACTCATGGAAATTCCACCAATTCCTATCATATGTATATTTTTATATTTATAATCATTTATATTAAATTCGAACATTGATGCTCCTTTGTTTTTATATTTTTTGCCTAACTATTATACCATAAAATTTATACAAAGACCATTAATTTGATATTTCTAACAACTTTTACTAAATTGACAGTAAAGTCATAAAATGATAATCTTTATTTATAAGCAAATAGTTAGAGAGGTTTTTAATGAAATATATAATAGGAAATGATCATGGTGGTATTGATCTAGTTGATAGCGTAGAAGAAAAACTTTTAGAGCTTGGACACGAAGTTGAAAAAGTTGGAACATTTACAAAAGAATCTTGTGATTATTCAGATTTTGCAAAAATTGCATGCGAAAAAGTTTTAAACAAAGAAGCAGATTTTGCTGTTTTAATTTGTGGTACAGGAATAGGAATGAGCCTTGCTGCCAATAAATTTAAAGGCATAAGAGCAGCTTGCGTGTCTGAGACATATTCTGCAAAAATGTCTAGAGCGCACAATAATAGTAATGTTTTGTGCATAGGTTCAAGAGTAATTGGCTCAGAAGTTGCAAAAATGATTGTTGAGATTTTTGCTACAACAGAATTTGAAGGCGGACGTCATCTTAAAAGAGTAAATAAAATCAAAGAAATTGAGGAGAATAATTAATGTTTGATAAAAAAGATTTAAAAGCTGTAAATGCAATAAGATGTTTATCAATAGCACAAATTGAAAAAGCAAATAGTGGCCATCCAGGTCTTCCAATGGGAGCAAGTCCTATGGCTTATGTTTTGTGGAATAAAATAATGAATGTTAATCCTAAAAAAAGCAATTGGCACAACAGAGATAGATTTGTTTTGTCAGCTGGCCATGGTTCAGCTATGCTTTACTCTCTATTACATTTATCAGGCTATGATTTGAGTATTGATGATTTGAAAAATTTCAGACAAATTGGCTCAAAAACTCCAGGCCATCCAGAAAGAAAACATACAGATGGTGTTGAAGTAACAACTGGTCCTTTGGGCCAAGGAATTGCAAATGCAGTTGGATTTGCAATAGCAGAAAAACACTTGGCTGCAATGTATAACAAAGATGGATTTAATATAGTTGATCATTATACTTATGCAATATGTGGAGATGGAGATTTGATGGAAGGAATTTCATATGAATCAATGTCTTTAGCAGGTCATTTAAATTTAAATAAATTAATAATTCTTCATGATTCAAATGATATTTGTTTGGATGGAAATTTAAATACATCTTTTTCAGAAAATATTGAACAAAGAGTTAAGGCTCAAAATTGGAATTATATAAAAGTTTTAGATGGAAATAACCTCGAAGAAATTTATGATGCAATTAATAAAGCAAAAGAAAATAAAAATGGTCCAACTTTTATAGAAGTAAAAACAGTTATAGGTTATGGTTCAAAAAATCAAGGAACAAATAAAGTCCATGGTGCACCAATAGGAAATGACGATTTTATAGAAGCAAAAAAATTCTACAATTGGGAATATGAAGATTTTGAAATTTCAGAAGATGTTTATGATACATTCAAAGAAAATATTATAGAAAATGGTAAAAAATCATACGAAAAATGGGAAGAACTTTTAGAAGAATATAAGGAAAAATATCCAAAAGACTATAAAGAATACATCAATGGTTTTGAAAGAAAATTACCAGAAAATTGGATGGAAGAAATTAAAAAATATTCTCCATCTGATGATAGTCTTGCAACAAGAGCATCTAGTGGAGAAATTATCCAAGATTTAGCAAAAGTTACAAAAAATTTCTGGGGTGGAAGCGCAGATTTATTTTCATCTAATAAAACAAATATAAAAAATGCTGAAAGATTTTCAGATACAAATCCTGAGGGAAGAAATGTTTGGTATGGCGTTAGAGAATTTGCCATGAGTGTAATAGCAAATGCCATTGTAGCACACGGCGGAACTTTCCATCACGTTTCTACATTTTTTGTATTTTCAGATTATTTAAAAGCAGGTTTAAGAATTTCAGCTCTTTCACAAATTCCTGTAACTTATGTTTTCACTCATGATTCTGTTGCTGTTGGAGAAGATGGACCAACCCATCAACCAATAGAACAATTAGCCATGATTAGAACAATACCAAATGTAATAATGCTAAGACCAGCAGATGCAAATGAAGTTAGACTTTCTTGGAAAATCGCTCTTGAAAGCAAAAATTCTCCAGTAGTTATAGCTTTAACACGTCAAAACGTAAGTAATCTTGAAGCTACACAAAATATTGATGATATTTCAAATGGAGCTTATATAATTAAAGATTCTGATAAAGAAGTTCCAGATGGAATTTTAATTGCAACAGGTAGTGAAGTAGAATTAGCTTTACAAACAAGAGATGAATTGAAAAAATCTAACATTGATGTGAGAGTTGTATCAATGCCATCAATGGAATTATTTAGAAAACAAGACCAAGCTTATAAGGAAAAAATTCTTCCAGCAAATGTTAAAAATAGGGTTTCAATTGAAATGGCAAGTTCATTTGGATGGAGTGAATTCACAGGAGATAAGGGAATAAATATTTCTATTGATAGATTTGGAATATCAGGTAATTTTAAAGATGTGCAAAAAGAATTAGGATTTACTAAAGAAGAGATAGCTAAAAAATATATAGAAAAATATAATTAATTTGTAAGGGACTGTTGCAGAATTATTTATTTATAATTTTGCAACAGCCCTTTTTATTTTAAAAATATTTTAAAAAGTGATATTATATTACTATAAATATAAAAATAAGGAGTAATTATGACAATACCAACACCACATATTTCAGCAAAAAGTAAAGATGAAATAGCAAATACAGTTTTGATGCCAGGAGATCCTTTAAGAGCTAAATATATAGCAGAAAATTTTCTTGAAGATGCAAAAGAATTTACAAATACAAGAGGAATGTACGGATATACTGGTTATTATAAAGGAAAAAGAGTTTCAGTAATGGGAAGTGGAATGGGAATTCCTTCATCCATGATTTATTTTAATGAATTATTTAATTTTTATGATGTCGATACAATAATTAGAATTGGAAGTGCTGGAAGTATGCAAGAAAATATAAAATTACACGATATTGTTCTTGCAACAAGTGCTTGTAGCGAATCATCAATTAACGATAATTTATTTGGAAATATTCATTATTCTCCAACACCTGATTTTGATTTATTACTTGAAGCATACAAAAAAAGTCAAGAATTAGGATACACAACTCACTGTGGTCAAGTTCATTCATCAGACCAATTTTATAGTGAAATGGATCCAAAAGTTTTTGAAAATTTACAAAAATATGGAGTTTTATGTGTAGAGATGGAATCTTATGGTCTTTTTACTGTAGCAAGAAAATATGGAAAAAGAGCCTTAGGAGTTTTTACAATTAGTGATTCCTTAGTATCTAACGAATCTGATAGTGCAGAAAATAGACAAAGTGCTTATACACAAATGATGACACTTGCTTTGGAAGTTGCACCAGAATAAGGAGATTAGATGTTAAAAAATATAATACTTGCTGCTGGAGAAGGTACTAGAATGAAATCTAATACCTCAAAAGTTATGACTAAAATTTTAAATAGAGAGCTTATAACTTACATAGTTGATGCTTGCTCATTTGAAAATTCAAATACTATAATAATTGGTGGAAAAAATAAGGATTTATTAAAAGAAAAATTTCCAAATATTGAAATAAAAGAACAAAAGATTGGAAAAGAATTCCCTTACGGAACAGCTTATGCTGTAAGTATGGCTATTGATTTAATAAATGACGATGATGATTGCCTTATTTTAAATGGAGATATTCCACTAATTACAAAAAAATCTCTTGAAGATTTTATTGATTTTCATAAAGAAAATAATAATAGTCTAACTGTTATGTCAACAAAAGTTGACAATCCAAAAGGATATGGAAGAATAATACGAGAAAATAATAAATTCCAAAAAATTGTAGAAGAAAAAGATGCAAGCGAAAAAGAAAAAGAAGTAAATGAAATCAACGTTGGTATCTATGCTTTAAAAGGGATTGATCTAAAAAATTCTTTAAAAAAGATTAATACTGACAACAAGTCCAATGAATATTATTTAACAGATTGTATAGAAATTTTAAATAATGAAGGAAAAAAAGTAGAAGCTTATATGGCTGACAATCCTGATCAATTTTATGGAATAAATAATAAAAAAGAGCTAGCAAATGCTACAAAACTTTTAAGACAAAGAATTAATGATTATCACATGTTAAATGGTGTAATTATTGATAATCCTAGTATAGTAGATATTGAAATGGGCGTAAAAATTGGAAAAGATACTGTAATATCTGGTCCATGTAAAATTTTAGGAAATACAGAAATTGGCGAAGAGTGTATTATTGAAGGCTCATCTAGAATTGAAGATTCAATAATAAAAGATAAGGTTAAAATTGACAATTCTGTAATAGAAAAATCTTTTGTTGATCAAGGAACAGATATTGGTCCGTTTTCACATTTAAGACCTAAGGCTAAACTTGGCAAAAATGTCCATATTGGAAATTTTGTGGAAGTTAAAAATTCTAATGTTAACGATAATACAAAAGCAGGACACCTTGCTTATATTGGAGATTGTGATTTAGGTAAAGATATAAATATTGGCTGTGGAGTTATTTTTGTAAATTATGATGGTAAATTTAAGCATAGGTCAATTATTGAAGATGGAGCATTTATAGGATCAAATTCTAATATTGTAGCACCTGTTCATGTGAAAAAAGAGGGATATATTGCTGCAGGCTCAACAATAACAAAAGATGTTGACCAAGGAGAGCTTTCAATAGAAAGAGCAGAACAAAAAAATATATCTGGTTACGTTGAAAAAAAGAAAAAAAGAGATTTGGAAAAGTTAAAGGAGCAAAATTAAAAATGAGTGAATGTTCAAGTTCATCACATATCAAAAGAGGCGATTTAGTAGTATTTGCAGGAAACTCTAATCCTGATTTGGCGGAAGCTGTTGCAAAATCATTGGGCATTAAATTGGGAGAAGTTGAAGTTAAAAAATTTGCAGATAGTGAAATTAATGTAAAAATTAACGAAGCTGTAAGAGGTAAAGACGTATATATTATTCAACCAACATCTTATCCAACTAATGATAATCTTATGGAATTATTAATTATGACAGATGCGTGTAAAAGAGCATCTGCAGGTTATGTAAATGTAGTAGTTCCTTATTATGGATATGCAAGACAAGATAGAAAAACTAGAGGAAGAGAACCAATTAGTGCTAAACTTGTGGCAAATCTTATAACTGTATCTGGGGCTGATAGAGTTATAACAATGGATCTTCATGCTGGTCAAATTCAAGGATATTTTGATATACCTCTTGATCACTTTACTGCTATTAGATTATTGTCATCTTATTTTAAAGAAAAAGCCTTTGACAATCCAGATGAATATGTAGTAGTAAGTCCTGATTTAGGAGGAGTAACTAGAGCTAGAAGCTTTGCAGATTATTTGAAATTAACAATAGCAATAATTGAAAAAAGACGACCAAGACCAAATGTTTCAGAAGTTATGAATGTAATTGGAGATTTTGAAGGTAAACATTGTATTTTAGTTGATGATATTATTGATACAGCTGGAACTATTTGCAATGCAGCAAATTATCTAAAAGAACACGGTGCAAAAGAAGTTTCAATTGCTGCAACTCACGGTGTTTTAAGTGGAAATGCTTGCGAAAATTTAGAAAATTCTTGCGTAAAAGAAGTAGTTATTACAGATACAATAAAATTACCTGAAGAAAAGAAAATTCAAAAAATCAAACAAATCTCAATAGCTCCTTTATTAGCTGAAGCTATAAATAGAATTAACACTTACGAATCAATAAGTGGTCTTTTTGAGGACGGTAAATAAAAATGTATTATATTGTAGGCTTGGGTAATCCTGGTATACAGTATGAGAACACAAGACATAACGCTGGCTTTATAACTATTGATTATTTAGCTAGAAAATATAGTATTGATGTAAGAAAAATTAAATTTAAATCTTTAATTGGCCAGGGAGTAATTTCTGGCCAAAAAGTTATGCTTGTAAAGCCTCAAACTTATATGAATAATTCAGGAGAAGCTATTAGAGAAATATATAAATATTTTGATTTTGACCATGATAAACTCATAGTTATTTATGATGATATAGATATTGATTTTGGAAGTATTAGAATAAGAAAAAAAGGTTCAGCTGGAACTCATAATGGAATGAAGTCAATTATTTACAATCTAGAATTTGATGATTTTCCAAGAATAAAAGTTGCAGTTGGAAAGAAACCTTCATATATGGATTTGGCTAATTTTGTATTAAGTGGATTTTCAAAACAAGAAGTTAAAATCATTGAAGAAGAAGTAAAGTTTGCAAGCGATGCTATAGAGATGATTTTAGAAGAAGGTATAGAAAAAACCATGAGTATGTTTAATTCAAAAAGGCTAGTTGAAGATAATGAATAGCCTTATTAATGAAATTTATAATATTAGTCAAGTTAATGAAATAATTGGAAATTATAAAAAATTATCTCCAATATTTTTACATGGACTAACTGATGAGAGCAAAGCTCATATTTTTCAAACTCTATTTACTTATACTGGGAAAACATTAATTATTATTTGCGAGAATGAAAAAAAAGCAAAGTTAATGTGTGAAGATATTAATTCTTTGCAAGATGATTCTTGTATGTATTTTCCATCAACTGAAATCAACTACTATAATATTAAAAATTTAGAAAATAATAATGAAATAAATCGAATTGAAGTTTTAACAAAGCTTATTAATCAGGATAAATTTATAATTACTACTACTTTAGATGCATTAAGAAATAAATTAACTCCAAGAAAAATTTTTAAAGATAAGTCATTTAAAATTGATATTGATAGTGAATTAGATTTAAGAGAGGTAAAAAAATCTTTTATAGAATTAAATTATGATTTTACAAAATTAGTTGAGTCAAAAGGAGAATTTTCTATTAGAGGCTCAATAATAGATTTTTGGCCTATAGAATATGATAATCCTATAAGAATAGAATTATTTGATACAGAAATAGATTCAATGAGATTTTTTGATAAAGACACTCAAAGATCTCTTGAAAATATTGATGAAATAATAATTAGACCAACAAAAGAGTTAATTTATGATAAAAATGATTATCAGAAAATAATTGAATTAATAAAAAAAGATATAAAAAATATATCAGATTCAAGTAATTTTACAAAATTAAAAGATAAATATAACCAAATAATTTCTTATCTCAGTGATAGTTTATATATCGCAAATGAAGATTTAATTACTCCCTATAGAAATGAAAATTTTGATGACTTTTTTGATTATTTAGATAAAGATTCAATATTTCTTTTTCAAGATTTAAATAGGTCAATTGACAATTTTTCACAAGATAAGGAAAAATCAGATCTAGATTTTACAAATCAGTTAGAAAATGAGGAAATATTTCCATCATTTAAAAATATTAAAATAGATATAAATAAAATTTTTACTAATATCAAATCTTATCCTATAATAAATTCTTCAAGTTTATTAAAAAACAATAATATAATAAAAGCAAAAAAAATTATTGAATTAAAATCTATTGAGCAAGAAAATTTTAATAAAAATATTGAAAATTTCATTTTTAATATTAATTCTTTAATTAAAAATAATGAAAAAGCTATTATTTTTGCATCTGATAAAAAATCTCTAGAAAGTATAAAAGAAATTTTTAATGAAAATAATATTGGAAATTTTTCTATTGGTCTAGATTCTGATTTAAATAATACTAATATAATCTTAACTGAAAATTCTTTATCAAGAGGTTATATTTTCACTGACAAAAAAATAAATGTATATTCTCATAGGGATATTTTTGGTAAAGATAAATTTAAGAATAAAAAAACAAGAAAGAAACAAGTAAGCGCTAAAGATATAATTAATTATTCTGATATAGAAATTGGCGATTATGTAGTTCATGAAAATAATGGTATTGGTATATATAAAGGAATATCTAAAATTGAAGTAAATAATACCAAAAAAGATTATTTTGTAATTGAATACAAGGGAAATGATAAAGTATTTGTTCCTGTTGACCAAATGGGTTTAGTTAGTAAATATATTGGTAACAAAGGGGACAAGCCAAAAATTTCATCACTTGGAAGTAATCAATGGAAAAAAGCTAAACAAAGAGCAAAAAAAGCTGTAGATGAAATAGCAGATGATTTGGTAGAACTTTACGCAAAAAGATCAAAAGCCAAGGGACATGCTTTTAGTGAAGATACAACTTGGCAAAAAGAATTTGAAGATTCTTTTATTTATGAAGAAACGGATAGCCAAGTAAGATCTATTAATGAAATTAAAGATGATATGGAAAATATCAAACCAATGGATAGACTTCTTTGTGGAGATGTTGGTTATGGAAAAACTGAAGTAGCTTTAAGAGCTGCATTTAAAGCAATAATGGACGGCTATCAAGTTTGTTTTTTAGTACCAACTACAATTCTTGCAAGTCAACATTATTCTACAATGAAAGAAAGGTTTAAAGATTATCCTGTCGAGTGTGCTTTATTATCTAGATTTGTAAGTAAAAAAGAACAAGATAAAAATATAAAAAATTTAAAATCAGGTAAAATTGATATTATTGTAGGAACTCATAGGTTACTATCAAATGATATAAAATTTAAAAATCTTGGCTTGTTAATTATAGATGAAGAGCAAAGATTTGGTGTAAGACATAAAGACAAACTAAAAAAATTAAAAGAAAATATTGATGTTTTAACTTTGTCTGCTACGCCAATTCCAAGAACCTTACAATTATCATTAACTGGGATAAGGGATATGTCAACTTTGGATGAACCTCCAGAAAGAAGACTTCCTGTAAATACTTACGTATTAGAATATGATTCATCAATTATAAAAAGAGCTATCGAAAAAGAGCTTGATAGGGATGGGCAAGTATATTTTGTCTATAATAGAGTTTATAATATCGAAAAAATTTACAATGAACTTGTTGAATTAATACCAGATGCAAATATTGCTATCGCTCATGGGCAAATGTCTGCAAAAAATCTTGAAAAAATAATGGAAGATTTTGTGAATGGGGATATTGATATACTTCTTGCCACAACAATCATTGAAACTGGTATGGATATACAAAATGTAAACACAATTATAGTTTATGATTCTGACATGATGGGACTTAGTCAACTTTATCAATTGAAAGGACGAATAGGTCGATCATCTAGGTCTTCTTATGCTTATTTTACTTATGCCAAAGGAAAAGTTTTAACTGAAATAGGTGAAAAAAGATTAAAATCAATTAAAGATTTTTCTGACTTTGGCAGTGGTTATAAAATTGCTATGAGAGATTTAGAACTTAGGGGCGCAGGAAATATTTTAGGTGAAAGCCAAAGTGGGCAAGTAGAAGCTATTGGATATGACTTATATGTTAAATTCTTGCAACAAGCTGTTAATAAAGCAAGCGGAAAAGAATTTAAATCTAGCGATTTAAATGACGTATATATTGACTTGAAAGTGGATGCTTATATTCCAGAATCTTATATAGAAGATCAAGGACAAAAAATAGAAATGTACACTAGAATATCAAGAATTGAAACTTTGGAAGACTATAGTTTTCTTGTTGAAGATTTGATTGATAGGTATGGAGATATTCCATTAATGGTTGACAATATAATGTACGTATCATTGGTAAAATCCCTTGCTGATAAATTAGGTTTTGATGAAATTAGAGAAGTAAAAAATGAAATAATAATATCTTATGACGATAGAAATAAATTTACTTTTGAGCAATTATCTCAAATTAATGAAAATTATCACGGAGAACTTTCATTTGACCTTTCACAAAATCCAGCTTTTAAATTACCAAATAAAAATACAAAACTGTTAGACTGTTACGAATTATTAAAAGTTATTAAAAATGTTAAGGAGAAAAAATGAACAAAAGACTTATAGCCTTAGTTTTAGCAACAAGTTTTGCATTAAGTGCTTGTGCTAATGATGGAGCAAAAGACAAAAAAGACAACGGATCAAATGAAACTCAAACTTCAGAAAGTGCAAAAGGAGAAAAATTACCAGATGATGCAGTAGCATTAGTTGGTGGCGAAAAAATCACAAAAGATTCTTATAAAGATGAAATGAGTTTTTATTCTGCAATGCTTGCAAGCAGACAACAATTAAAACCTTCAATTGTTCAAATGCTAGTTCAAGACAAACTTATAGCAGATGATATGAAAAAAAATAATGTAAAAGTTGATGATAAAGCTCTTGATGACAAATTTTTACAATATGTTCAACAATTTGGTGGACAAGAAAAATTTGATAAAATGCTTGAAGATTATAATATGAGCAGTGATAAATTTAAAGAAACAATTAAAAAAGATGAAATTTATCAAAAACACAGAGCTTGGTTTGAAGAAAAAAATCCAGTAGATGAAAAACAAATTAAAAAATATTACGAAGAAAACAAAGATACTCTATCTCAAGTTAAAGCAAGCCATATTTTAGTAGCTGATGAAGCAACAGCAAAACAAGTAAAAGAAAAACTAGATAATGGAGAAGATTTTGCAAAACTTGCAAAAGAATATTCAAAAGATACTGCTAATGCAGAAAAAGGTGGAGATTTAGGATACTTTACTAAAGATAAAATGGTTAAAGAATTTGCAGATAAAGCTTTTTCTATGAAAAAAGATGAAGTTTCTGATCCTGTTAAAACTTCTTATGGATACCATATAATAAAAGTTACAGATAAAAAAGATTCTCCAGAAGCATTAAAAGATGAAATTTCTAAAACTTTAAATGATAAAAAATATTCTGATTACCTAACAGACCTATTTAACAAAGCAAAAGTAGTAACAGAAGATGGTCCTCAAAAGAAGGAAACAAAAAAAGAATCAAAAACATCTGATAATAAAAAAGATGAAAATAATAAAGAAAATTCCAATAGCAATAATTAGTATTTCTTTAATTTTACTAAGTTCTTGTTCAAAAAAATTTGATAAGGACAAGTATGTAGCTGTTGTTAATGATGAAGGAATAAGCAAAGAATTATTTGAAAAAGAATTAAGTTATTATCAAAAATTTTATTTAAAAAAATATGGGGATAAATTCTTAGATTCTAAATCTAAAAAGGGAGATTCTAATTATAAAAAATTAGAATCTGAACTTTTAGATTCTTTGATTATGGATCAAGCTATGCTTAATGATTTGAAAAAAAACGGAATCAAAGTAACAAAAAATGATTCTCAAGAAATAATCGATAAAATAAGCCAAGAAATTTCATCAAAGGATTCACTAATTGAAAATGTAAAGTCATTTGGTGTTACAGAAGATGAATTTGAAGAAATTTCATATCAAGATTCAATTAGAAAAAAACACTATGATTATTTTTTAAACAATAATAAGGTTAAAGATTCTAAAATTTTAAAATATTATGAAGATAATAAAAATCTCCATAAAAAATATAAGTATGATTGCTTGATTTTTGATGATAAAAAAGAAGCTATAAAAATAAGGTCTAATATTAAAAATTCTGATGATTTTAAAAATCATCTTAAAAATAAAGTTAGAAATTATGATATTTATAGGTCTGAGTTCGTTTATAATGATGATAATTTGCTTAAAGAATCATCACTAACCAAGGCAAGCGAAATAAGTAATGTATTCAAATACAAAGATTCATACATAATTTTAATGGTTAATTCAATAAATAATAACAAAAAAAGTCTTTTGCTTGATGCAAAAGAATTATATTTAAGAAACGAATATAATAATTATTTGAAAAATCTTATAAAAAATTCAAATATCAAGCTTTTTATTTGAAAAACGCTTGAAATAAATAAAATATATATGTATAATCTTACTTAGAGTTAAGCAGAATAGATTAAGATTGATTTATAAGGAGGATATATGAATAAATCAGAATTATTAGTTAATATCTCAGAAAAAAGTGGACTTAAAAAAGTAGAAGCTGAAAGAGCATTAAATGCTTTCATCGAAACTGTAACAGAATCTCTTAAAAAAGAAGAAAAAGTTCAACTTGTAGGATTTGGTACTTTTGAAACTAGAGACAGAAAAGCTAGAGAAGGAAGAAATCCTAGAAAACCTGATGAAGTTATCAAAATCCCAGCTTCAAAAGCTCCAGTATTTAAAGCTGGTAAAACTCTTAAAGAAGCAGTTAACAATAAATAATAATTCAATTTTATATGTTAAAAGCCCAGATTTTTTTCTGGGCTTTTTAATTTATTTTATTTTTTCATATAAGTTTTTTGGATTCTCATCCATATTTACGGTTACCGTTTTGAAATTTTCATAATAAACCATACCAGGTTTAGCTCCCTTTGCCTTGTTCACATTCTTTTTTTCTGTGTAGTCAACGTCAACTTTATTTGATTTAGCTTGTGATGAGTTTGATGCAGCAAGATAGGAGGCTATTTTTATATCATTTTCATTTAATAAATTGGTTTTTAAAATAACGTGACTTCCTGGAGCATTTCTTACGTGGAAAAAATAATCATTTTTATTTGCAAGTTTTAAAGTAATATAGTCATTTTGTCTTGAATTTTTTCCAACATATATATTACTATTATCCACAGTTTTAAACTGCATAGGTTTTGATTTGGCTTTAGTTTTTTTCTTATTTCTACTCGTATTTTTAATTATTTTATTTTCAATTAGTTCTTCTTTTATCTCATCTAAATCACTTATGCTCTCGCTTCTTTCAACAAAATCAGATACTTGATTTAAATACTCTAATAAGTCATTTTGCTTTGGAAGATCATCTTTTGCAAAATCTATGGAATTTTTAATTTTTTTGTATCTTTTATAGTAACTATCAACATTCTCCCATGGATTTTTTCTAGAGTCTAGGCTTATTTTTATATCTTTATTGTTATTATAAAAATCTTTTAAAATTATTTCTTTATAGCCTTTGTTTAATTTATTTACATTTGCTGCTAGTAAATCGCCTTTCATTCTTATAGAATCCATATTTTTTTCTTTGCTTAGATTTTTATTTAAAATATCTATTTTTTTATTAACTAATTTAATTTGGCTATTTATTTTTCTTAATAAATTATTTTTAATTTGTCTAAGTCTATCATTGGATTTGTTTGATTCATAAAAATTTTCAATAGCATTACTCATAGAATTGCATAATATTTTTTCAAACCCAAGACCAGATAAATCAAAGGAATAAAATTCCTTATATTTTCTACTATTTTTATATAAAACTGGGCTGTAGGTATTATTAATTAATGAATTTCTAAGTTCATATAGATTATCATTAAGCAATTGTTTTTCATCTTCACTTACAAGTCCCCAATTTATTCTAGGATCAATATTTGATTTGTATATTAACTCTTTAGAAATTGTAGGGGAGAATCCTAAATAATTTTCATATAAAAGTTTTTCTGGATTTTGATTATCTGCTATGTTTTTATCTAATTTTAAAATATCAAGTGAAAAATCTGATTCTAAAATGTTAATTTTATTGCTTTCTATAAATTTATATTCTAGACTTGGCAAGATTTCTCTAACTGATGACATTTTAAAATTTACTCTTTTAATCGAATCTATTATTTTATAATTTTCATCTGTTAGTATTATATTGGAATATTTTCCCATTATTTCTACTATTAATTTATTTGAAATATCAAAACCCATTTCATCAACTGAAGATATATGAAAAATAATGACCCTATCCATTTTGTATTGTTCAATTTCAACAATTTTACTTTGATTTAAATATTTTCTTAAAACCATACAAAAATTTGGTGGACTTATAGGATTTTCATATTTTTTTTCCGTAATATGAACTCTTGCCTCATTATTATTTGCGCTTAATAATAATTTGTAGCTTTTTCCAACCGAATATATATTTAAAACAATATCATTTTTGGAAGGTTGGCTGATTTTTTGGATTTTTCCTCCAAGCAATAATTTTTTTATTTCAAAAGTTATGGCTTTTGTTACTAAACCATCATAACTCATTAAATCACCTCTTTAATTTTTATATTTATATTATATCAGAATAATATACTTGAACTAAATTTTTGCATAATGTAAAATAGTAGTAATAAGGAGGCACGATGAAAAAAGGATTTTTATTAGTAATATCTGGACCTTCAGGTGTAGGTAAAGGAACAGTATTGCATGACCTTATGAATACACAAAAAAACTTAGTTTATTCAGTTTCTGTGACTACTAGGAAACAAAGACCTGGGGAAATAGAAGGAGTAAGCTATTTTTTTAAGAGTCATGAAGAATTTGAAAAAATGATTGAAGAAGATAAATTTTTGGAATATGCTAAAGTTCACGATAATTATTACGGTACACCTAAAGACTTTGTCGAAGAAAAAATCAATGAAGGTAAGATAGTAATTTTAGAAATAGATGTTCAAGGAGCATTAAATGTTAAGAAAAATATTGATAATGGAGTTTATATTTTTCTGGCGCCTCCTAGCCTTAGCGAACTAAAAAATAGAATTGTTAATAGAGGAACTGAAACTGAAAGTGACATCAACCTAAGGATGCATAATGCAAGAAAAGAATTATCATATATAAAAGATTATGATTACTTGGTTGTAAATGATCATTTGAATTCTGCTATAAATTTAGTAAATGAAATTATTAATGCAGAAAAACATAAAGTTTTTAGAGAAGAAATAGATTTTGAAAAGGAGTAAATATGAATAATCCATCTTTTAAAGAATTATCAGAAATAAGTTCAAGTAGGTACGAAATTTGCATGATGGCTGCAAAAAGAGCAAGAAGAATTGTAAATGGTTCAGATTTATTGACTAAAGAAGTAGAAGATAAACCTGTAACTCAAGCTTTACATGAAATAATGGAAGGAAAAGTAGAAAAAAATGATTAAGGGTAAAAATATTCTCCTAGGTGTTAGTGGGGGAATAGCCGCTTATAAAGTTTTAGATCTTTGCTCAAGATTAAAAAAAGAAGGAGCAAACTTAAAAATTATTATGACAAAGGCTGCTTGTGAATTTGTTAGTCCTTTGTCTTTTGAAACTATGGGAAAATGTCTTGTCTATTCTGATATGTTTGAAGGAAGTCATGAGAAGGTTCATCACATTGAGCTTCCAAAATGGGCAGATGTTTTTTTGGTTGCGCCATTAAGTGCAAATACGCTTGCTAAAATGACTTATGGCATTGCAGATAATATGCTTACAGCCTCACTTTTAGCTTGTGATAAAGACATAATTGTAGCTCCTACTATGAATACAAATATGTTAAATAATAAGGCAACTCAAAATAATCTTAAAACAATTAAAGAAAGAGGAGTACATATAATTAATCCAAATTCAGGACTTCTTGCTTGCGATACAAGAGGAGATGGAAGAATGGAAGAACCTGTAAATATTGTAAGATACCTTGATTATTATTTTACAAAAAAAGATTTAAAAGGGAAAAAAATTATTGTTTCTGCTGGACCAACTGTAGAGCCAATTGATTATGTAAGATTTATAACAAATAAATCCAGTGGTAAAATGGGATATAATATAGCCATAGAAGCTTTTAAAAGAGGCGCTGATGTTAAATTAGTATCTGGTCCCGTAAATCCTATTAAGACAAATGGAATTGATAAAATTAATATTAGAACTAATTTAGAATTAAAAGAAGCAATTGATAAAGAATTTGATGATTGCGATGCCTTAATTATGTCAGCTGCTCCTACAGATTATAAAGTTAGAGAAGTAAGCGATAAAAAAATTAAAAAAAATGGCGATAATTTAAATCTAGAATTGATTGAAAATATTGATATATTAAAATATTTTGGAAATAAAAAAGATAAACAAGTTTTAATTGGTTTTGCTGCAGAAACAGATGACCTTATAAAAAATGCAAAAATAAAATTGGAGTCAAAAAAAGCCGATTATATTATAGCCAATGATTTGAAAAAGAAGGGTGCAGGTTTTGATGTAGATACAAATATTGCATCAATTCTTTCAAAGGATAAGGTTGAAAAACTTGATATAATGACAAAAAAAGAATTAGCTAATAAAATTTTGGATCTTTTGGTTTAGGTGATAATTTGTATTGTTATGTAATACTTGATAGTAAAAGTAGATTTTTGGATAAATCTTTTACTTATCACATACCTGATAAATTTAAAAATAAAATAAAAAAAGGGATGAGGGTTATTGTCCCATTTGGCAAAGGCAATAAGAATACTATTGCCTTTGTTTACGATATAGTGGAAAATTTGAATGAAAACTTTGAAATAAAAGATATTGTAGATATTATTGATTCAAAAAATCTCGTAGATGATGAATTAATTAATTTAGCTTTTTTTATGAATAAAAGGTATCTTTCTCCTTTAAGAGCTTGTATAAAACAAGTCTTACCACCTGGAAATATTAAAGAAATCAAAGAATATTTTTATAAAACAAAAAATTTAGATAAAAAGGATAAGCTATATAAAATTTTAAAAGAAAAAAAATCTTTGGAAGATTTAATTAATAATTATGGGTTAGATATAGATACTTTAAGAAAATATAAAAAAGATAAACTAATAGATTCTTATTTTGACATTAATTCAAATCAAAATATTAATTATAAATACTTACTTAGTCTATCTGAAAATTATAAGGAAATCAAAATTCCAAAAAATGCCAAAAAACAAATAGAAATTATTAATTATCTCAAAAATAATAAAAATTCAGATTATAAAGATGTATTAAGTAAGACAAGCTCAAGTAAAAGTTCTTTAGATTCTCTTGTTAAAAAAAATATTGTAAAAATTGAAAAAATAGAAGTAAATGAATTTTTGGTTAAAGAAATAAAAAATTATGGCAAATTTTCATTAAATAACGAGCAAGGTCAAGCCTTTAATAAAATTATAAAAAATCCTAATGATTCTTATTTATTAAAAGGGGTTACTGGCAGTGGAAAAACTGAAGTTTTTTTACAAATTGTAGAAGAAAATTTAAAAAAAGGAAAAGATTCAATAATTCTTGTTCCGGAAATATCATTAACTCCCCAAACTATAGAAAGATTTCAAGGAAGATTTAAACAAAAAATTGCTATAATGCACTCAAGACTAAGTCAAAAAGAAAGATTTCAACAGTGGAGAATGATTAAAAATGGAGAAGTTAAAATCGTTGTAGGCGCAAGAAGTGCAATTTTTGCTCCATTTAAAAATCTTGGTCTAATTATAATTGATGAAGAACACGACAAAAGTTATATTTCTTCCCAAGATCCAAAATTTCATACTGATGAGTTGGCCTTATTTAGAAAAAAATACAACAAGGCAACTTTAATATTTGCATCAGCCACTCCATCTATTAAAACTATGACTAAAGCTCTAGATGGAGACTATAAATTACTTGAATTAAAAAATAGAGTAAATGGAAAACTTCCAAAAGTAAATATTGTTGATATGAGAGAAGAATTGAAAAGTTCAAATTATTCAATGATAAGCTCTTTACTATATGAAAAAATTAAAGAAAAACTAAAAAATAAAGAACAAACAATTTTATTTTTGAATAAAATAGGACATAATTCTTTTACTTTCTGCAGGCAGTGTGGATACGTGATAAAGTGTGAAGCATGTGATGTTTCTATGACCTACCACAAAAATGTATCCAAATTAGTATGTCATTATTGTGGAAGAACAAAAAACCAACCTCATATTTGTCCTTCTTGTGGCTCAAATAAAATTAAAGAATTTGGTGCTGGGACTGAAAAATTGGAAGAAGAAATTAAAGCATTATTTCCAAAAGCAAATATCATAAGAATGGATTCAATGACAGCAAAAAATAAAAAAACTTATGAAAAAATGTATAAGAATATGAAAGAAAATAAAGTTGATATTCTTATTGGGACACAAATGATAGCAAAAGGTCTTGATTTTGAAAATGTAACCTTAGTTGGAATTATTAGTGCTGATTTATCTTTAAATATTAATGATTACACAGCTTACGAAACAAGTTTTGAACTATTAACCCAAGTTTCAGGAAGAGCAGGAAGATCAGATAAAAAAGGTGAAGTGATAATACAAACCTATAGACCAGATAATTTTGTAATAAATGCAGCAAGTAAAAATGATTATGAAAGATTTTATAAATATGAGATAGAAGCAAGAAAAGCTTTCGATTATCCACCATTTGTAAATTTGATTACTATTAAAGTATTAAACAAGTCGAGAATAAAATGCATAGACATATCAAAAAAAATAAAATATTATCTTGATTTAGAATATGAAAAAGATTTGGATGTTAAAATAATAGGGCCAAATCCATGCAAAATTTCTCGTATAAATAATAAATATAGATATAATATAATTATTAAAACGAATGAGAAAAAATTAGAAAAAATATCTGATTTTCTTACAAGACTTAAAAATTACTTTATAAGTAAAAGCAAAGACACAAGCATACTGATTGCACTAAATCCAAGTGATATAAATTAAGGAGAAAAAATGTTTGATTTTTTTAAGAAAAAAAAGAATGATGAAGAAGAAAATAGCAAAAAAAATCTATCAGATGAAAATAATTTAGAAAAAAGCGAAGAAAATGAAAAAATACAAGAAAGCGGATTTGAAGAAACTACAACTATAGAAGAAAATTTTCAAAATGAAAATTTTAAACAATTACAAAATGATGATACCGAAGAAGAATTAGGATTTTTTACTAAATTATCAAAGGGTTTATCAAAAACAAGAGAGCAATTTTCCTCAAAACTTAAAAACTTATTTACAGCAAATGTAAAAATTGATGATGACTTATATGATGAATTAGAAGAAATTTTAATATCAGCAGATATTGGTATGAAATCTACCATTGAAATAGTTGACCAATTAAAATATGAAATTAAAGAAAAATCAGTTAAAAATGCTGATGAAATTTTTCCTTTGCTAAAAGAAATTATGGAAAAAAAATTAGATGAAAAAAATCTTGAAAATAATTTAAATATTTCAAAAGATAAGCTAACAGTAATTTTAGTTATAGGGGTTAATGGAGTTGGTAAAACAACTACTATAGGAAAACTTGCAAATAACTTGAAAAAAGATGGATACAAAGTGACTTTAGCAGCTGCCGATACATTTAGGGCAGCAGCAATTGAGCAACTTGATTTGTGGGCAAAACAATCAAATACACAAATGATTGCTCACAAAGAAGGTTCAGATCCATCAGCAGTAATTTTTGATGCAATTCAAGCAGCAAAAGCAAATAAGTCTGATGTCTTGATTTGTGACACAGCAGGAAGACTTCACAACAAAAAAAATCTTATGAATGAATTAGAAAAAATAAATAGAACAATTTCAACTCATGCTAATAATGCTAATAGAGAAAATTTATTAGTTTTGGATGCAACTACAGGACAAAATGCGATAAGTCAGCTTAGGGAGTTTAAAAATGTTTGCGATATTACAGGATTGATTTTAACCAAACTAGATGGAACTGCAAAAGGCGGTGTGATTTTCCCATTACAAGTTGAACTTGAAGTACCTGTTAAGTATATTGGTGTAGGAGAAGGAATAAATAATTTAGAAAAATTTGATTCTAAATCATTTGTTGAAGCAATGTTCGAATAAACTTGTAATATATTATAATTTATGGTATATTACATAAGTACTATGCACATCTTTGGATAGATTTACGTTGCTAATTTAATTAGTTTAAAATCTAGAAGAAAAGGATGGAAGAAAATAAACGGAGGTAAGATATATGTCAATAGTATCAATGAAAAAATTATTAGAAGCTGGTGTACATTTTGGACACCAAACAAGAAGATGGAACCCAAAAATGAAAAAATTCATCTTCACAGAAAGAAATGGAATCTATATTATAGATTTAGCAAAAACTGCAAATCAAATTGAAAAAGCTTACGAAACAATTAGAGATATTGCTAGTGAAGGTGGAACAGTTTTATTTGTAGGAACAAAAAAACAAGCTCAAGATTCAATTGAACAAGAAGCTAAAAGATGTGGTCAATATTATGTATCTAACAGATGGTTAGGTGGTATGTTGACAAACTTTAACACAATTAGAAATAGTGTAAACAAACTTAAAAAATATGAAACAATGGAAGAAGATGGAACATTTGATCTTTTACCAAAAAAAGAAGTTCTACAATACAACAAAGAAATGGATAAATTAGAAAAAAATCTTGGTGGAATCAAAGATATGGAAGATTTACCAGATGTATTATTTGTTGTAGATCCATCAAATGAACAAATAGCAGTTCACGAAGCTAGAATCTTAGGTATTCCAGTTATTTCAATTGTAGATACAAACTGTGATCCAGATGTAGTAGATATTGCTATTCCTGGAAATGACGATGCTATAAGAGCTGTAAAACTTATTACTTCTTTAATGGCTGATGCTGTAATAGAAGGAAATCAAGGTAGTGAATTCGCAGTAAGCGAAGAAGACTTTGAAGAAAGTGATGAAGAAGAAACAGAAGCAGAAGATTTAGAAGAAGACGATCAAGAAGAATCTATTGAGGAATAATTAGGAGGATATCATGGCAGTAAGTGCAAAATTAGTAAAAGAATTAAGAGAAAAAACTGGCGCTGGAATGATGGATTGTAAAAAAGCTTTAACTGAAACTGATGGTAATATAGATGATGCTATAAAGCTATTAAAAGAAAAAGGACAAGCTACTTTAGATAAAAAAGCTGATAGAATTGCTGCTGAAGGAATTATTGGTTCATACATTCACAACGATAAAATTGGTGTAATAGTTGAAATCAATACTGAAACAGATTTTTCAGCAAATACAGACACAGTTAAAGAATTTGCAAAAAATATAGCTATGCATATAGCTGCTTTAAATCCACTATACATTTCAGAAGAAGACGCTGATGAAAAAGATGTAGCAGAACAAAAAGAAATATTAATTAAACAAGCTATGAATGAAGCTAATCCAAATATGCCTGAAGACAAAAAAGAGATGATTGCTCACAAAAAAGTTGAAGGTAGACTTAAAAAATATTTCAAAGATGTATGCTTAATGGATCAACAATATATCAAAAATCCAGATCTTACAATAGAACAATATCTAAGAGATACTGCAAATAATGTAGGAGAAAACATCAAAATCAGAAGATTTGCTAGATTTGAAGTTGGCGAAGGTTTAGAGAAAAAAGAAGAAGATTTCGCTAAAGAAGTTCAAAGCCAAATGAATGCTTAATAATTAAATTATAGAGAAAGCCTTTTGGCTTTCTTTTTTTACAAAGAATCCATAGTAATTTACTATGATTTTTTCTTAATCGATTGAAAGATTATTTTTTTACTATATAATATTAACAATTGAAAAAATTAAATGATTTTTAAATTTTAAATTATTATAAAAAAATTTGAAAGGAGAATAAATGAAAATCTATAATAACGCAAAAGAAATAATTGGAAATACTCCATTATTAAAATTAGATTCCTTAAAAAAAGAAGGCAGAGCAGATATTTATGTAAAAGTTGAAAAAAATAATATAGCAGGCTCTATCAAAGATAGAATAGCTTTGTATATGATAGAAGAAGCAGAAAAAAGTGGCAAACTTAAAAAAGGAGATACTATCGTAGAGCCAACAAGCGGAAATACAGGCGTTGCTCTTGCCGCCCTTGCTGCTGCAAAAGGATATAAATGTATATTAACTATGCCAAGCTCAATGAGTATAGAACGATCAAAACTTGCTGAGGCATACGGAGCTGAAGTAATAAGGACAACAGAAAATGGTCTTCAAGGTTCGGTTGATAAGGCTATAGAATTATCAAAAAAAGATGGATATTTTATGCCAGACCAATTCTCAAATCCTGCTAATATAAAGGCTCATTACGAAACAACTGGTGTAGAAATTTTAAATGAAATATCTCCAGATGCTTTTATTGCTGGAGTTGGAACTGGTGGAACTGTAACAGGAGTTGGCAAAAGATTAAAAGAAAATAATGAAAATGTAAAGATTTTTGCAATTGAGCCAGCAGAAAGTCCTTTATTATCAGGCGGTAAAGCATCAGGTCATAAAATTCAAGGAATAGGTGGAAACTTTATTCCTAAGAATTTAGATTTTGATTTAATAGATGGCATTGTTGATATTAAAGGCGATGATGCTATAAAAATGTCTAGATATTTAGCCAAAAATGAAGCTTTAGCTGTTGGAATTTCTTCAGGAGCTAATGTATGTGGTGCAATAGAAATTGCTGACAAACTAGGCGAAGGTAAAAAGATTGTTACTGTTTTGCCAGATACAGGCGAAAGATATTTATCAACAGAATTATATAATGTAGATTAATATGACTTTTGAAGAATATAAAGATGAATTAGTTAAGGCGGCTTTGGAGAAAGATCCTGCTTTAACTAAGGCAGAAGATGCTTTGAGATTTTCTCCGGGAATTAAAGCTTTATTAGCTCATTTTGAGGCACACAAATTATATTTACAAGGAGAATTTTCTAAGGCAAATGAGATTAGTCAAAAAGCTAGAACAGAAACTGGCATTGAAATCCATCCTGGTGCTAAGATTGGAAGAAGATGCTATATAGATCATGGAATGGGTGTTGTAATCGGAGAAACTGCTGAAGTTGGCGATGATGTATTAATGTATCATGGCGTTACCTTAGGTGGTTTGAAAAATGCAAGAGTAAAAAGACATCCAACTGTTGGTAATAATGTTTTAATTGGAGCAGGTGCAATTTTATTGGGAAATATCACCATAGGTAATTTTTGTAAAATTGGTGCAAATTCTGTAGTTTTAGATGATGTGCCAGATGATTGTACTGCAGTAGGAGCTCCAGCTAAGATTATAAAACATAAACATAATAAATAATAAAAGGGCTGTTATTTAATTTTAAATTATTAACAAATATTTTAAAATTAGCAGCTCTTTAATTTTAAGAGGTAGTATGTACAAAAAATTTAAATGGTTTATTAAGTATTATAAAAAATATTATATTATAGGAGTTATATTTTTATTATTAAGTGATATTGTTTCACTATTTTTGCCATATATTATTGGAAAATTAATTGATTTAATATACAACAATTCAATTGATTTAAATAATTTTATTAAAATTATATCCTTTACTATATTTGTGGTTATTTTAAAATATTTTTTGGCTATGGGTTGGTCTTATAATGTTTTTAAGGCTAGTGGAAGCATAGAATATTTAGCAAGAAATAAGTTAATGAGAAAATTTTTAAACCAATCTCAAGAATTTTTCGAAAAAAATTCTACAGGATCTCTTATGGGAAAATCTACCAATGATATTTCCCAAATATCAATAATGGCAGGTTATGGAACTTTAGCACTAATAGATGCTACAATTCTTCCTTTTAGTATAATTTTGGTTATGATTTTTACTATCGATTTAAGACTTACTTTGCTTTCTATTTTACCACTACCTTTTATTGCTATTATCTATTTTAAAATAGGGGATAAGATTTACGATAAGTCAAAAAAAGTAAATCAATCCTTTGATAGGTTAAATGATAGTGTTTTGGAAGATGCAGAAGGTATAAGGCTTATTAGGGTTTTCAATATAGTTGAAAATAGGAGGAAAATATTTTATAAAAATGCTGATGAATTAGCTACAAACAATATAATTCTTGCAAAATATCAAGCACTTTTAGCTCCTGTAGAAAGAATTATAACTTCACTTACTTTTATTATAGCAATAGGATTTGGCTCATATTTAATGAGTTTAGGAAAAATTTCTATAGGTCAAATTGTTTCTTTTACCTATTATTTAAATATGCTAGTTTGGCCAATGTATGCGCTAGGAGATTTTATAAATTTAAAAGAGCAAGCAAGCGCTGCTATGGATAGGATAGATGAAACTTTAAATTATAAAGAGGAAATAAAAAATACAGATAATAAAAAAAGCGTCAATTTACCATTGGATATAAAATTTGATAATCATAATTTTAAATATCCAAGTTCAAAAGAAAATATATTAAACGAAATAAACTTATCTATAAAAAATTCTAAATCTTTGGGAATTTTAGGAAAAACTTCATCAGGCAAAACTACCCTGATTAAACAAATTTTAGACTTATATAAGGTTGATAAATCTGATATATATTTTAATGATGATATTTCATCAGATATTTCTTTTAAAAGTTTTAAGGAAAATCTTGGGTATGTTCCACAAGAAAATATGATTTTTTCAGATACATTAAGAAATAATATATTATTTGCAAAAGAAGATGCAAGTGAAGAAGAGTTGAATTTGGCAATAGAAATAGCAGATTTTAAAAAAGATATAGCTGATTTTCCTGAAGGTCTTGAAACTATTACTGGAGAAAAAGGAGTTTCGTTATCAGGTGGACAAAAACAAAGATTGTCTATTGCTAGGGCTGTATTAAAAAATCCAGAAATTTTAATTCTAGATGATGCTATGAGTGCTGTTGATGCTAATACCGAAAAAAATATTATTACGAATTTAAATAAATATAGGAGTAATAAAACAACAATTATAGTAGCTCATAGGATAAGCCAAGTGCAAAATTGTGATGAAATTATTGTTTTAGAAGATGGAAAAATTGTTGAAAAAGGAAACCATTATGAGCTAATGAAAAATGACAAATGGTATAAAAAACAATATGAAAATCAAATTTTAGGTGATATGTATGATTAAGGCAAATGAAAAGAAAAATTATAATAAATTAAAAACTTACGCATTAGATGAAAAAAAGTCTTTGCTTATTGGATTTATTTTTTCTTTTTTTCGAACTATACTTGAAATAATCGGACCTATGATTATTGCTTTTATAATAAATGATGTATTAAAATCTAAGCTTACACCACAAAGCTACAAAAAAATTGCAATACTATTATTTATATATTTTATCGTTTTTATATTGTCAGGAATTTTATTAAACAGGTCTAGAGTTAATTTTCAAATTGCAGCTAATAAAATTGCATCAAAAGTACAAAAAGATGTTTATGATAAGGTATCAACTTTTCCAATTTCCTATTTTGATAATCTTCCATCAGGAAAAATCGCATCAAGAATAACCAATGATACAAATAAATTAAAAACAATGTTTCAACTATTGTTTTCTGATATTATAAATTCCTTAATATTAATTATTGGTCTATATATAACACTTTTATTTACTGATACAATAGCAGCTTTAATGCTTTTGATACTCATGCCCATTGTGTATTTGATATTTAAAACTTATTTAAATAAAACTTATGCATATACAAAAGATATAAAAATCTATACAGCAGATGTTAATGCAAAAATTAATGAATATATTCAAAATATGGAAATCATTCAAGTTTTTAATAGAGAAAATTATATTTTCAAAAAATTTGATAAGATAAATAGAAAAATATACGATTTGAATATTAAATTATCCAAATTAAGATCTTATTCAGGTTATAGAGCTATGGATATTATTCAATTTTTAGCTATAATAATCGTGCTTATTTATTTTGGAATTGGCTCAATTACAAATATATATTTTGTAACAATAGGTTCTTTATATATGGCAATAGACTATACAACTAAAATCTTCAACAATATCAATACAATAATTATGAGATTTGGAGATGTCGAGGATGCTCTAAGCTCAGCAAATCACATTTTTGAACTTTTAGAAATGAAATCGATGGAAAAATTAGAAAATAAAAAAATAAATTTAGAAAATGACATTAATTTTGATGATATTTATTTTTCTTATGATAATGAAGACGTAATAAAAGGAATTTCATTTGAAGTTAAAAACGGAACATCTGTTGCTTTTGTTGGGCAAACAGGTTCGGGCAAATCAACTTTGATAAATCTGCTTTTAAATTTTTATTCCCCAAGAAAAGGAAAAATATATATAGGAAATACCAACATTAATAAAATAAATAGAGATTTATTGAGAAAAGATATGGCAGTTGTTTTGCAAGATGCTTTTTTATTTAAGGCTAGCATAAAAGATAATATTAGCTTGGGAGAAGATTTTACAGATAGAGAAGTTATAGAATCATTAAAAAAGGTTGGTGGACAAAAATTATTAAAACGTGGCATTGACAGCAAAGTTTTAGAAAATGGATCTAATTTAAGCCAAGGAGAAAAACAACTCATATCTTTTGCAAGAGCTTATATAAGAGATCCTAAAATTTTAATTTTAGATGAAGCGACATCAAATATAGATACGGAAACCGAAAAAATAATTCAAGAAGGCATAAATGAATTAAAAAAAGACAGAACAACTTTTATAGTTGCTCATAGATTATCAACAATAAAAAATGTAGATAAAATTATTGTCCTATCACACGGCAAAATATTAGAAAGCGGTAATCACGAACAATTAATTCAAAATAATGGAGAATACAAAAAAATGTATCTAAAGCAAATGAAAGAAAAATAAATTTAGAAAAACTTTTTCGTATAAATATAGATTTATGATATAATTATTTATAGGATGAAAATCCTAATTACAGGAGGTGATAAAATGAATTTTAATCAAATTATTCTATCTGTCGCCTTCATTATATTAGCTTTTTTTATAGGCTATCTTTGTAGAAAAAAAATAGGTGAATCAAAAATTTCTTCTGCAGAAGAATTATCTGCAAGAATTATTGATGAAGCAAATAGAGATGCCGAATCTCTAAAAAAAGATGCGCTAATAAGTGCTAAAGATGAGATTTCTAAACGCAAAAAAGAAAGCGAGCAAGAAATTAACAAAAAAAATAATGAACTTGCTACAAAAGAAGGTCATCTTTTAAAAAAGGAAGAGAGTCTAGACAAAAGATCCTTATTATTAGATAAGAAATCTGATGAAATCTCTAGTGACCAAAAAAAGTTAAAACAAAAAGAAGACAGAATTGAGAAACTTATCGAAGAACAAGAGTTGAAGTTACAAGATATTGCCGGACTTACAACAAGTGAGGCCAAAGATATTTTACTTCAAAGCTTAAAGAATGATGTTGTTCATGAACAAGCTAAAATCATTAAAGAGTTTGAAGAAAAAACAAAAAATGAAAGTAAAAAATTAGCTTCAGAAATTCTAGCAACAACAATTCAAAGATATGCGGCTGATGAAGTAGCAGAAAGCACAGTTACAGTAGTATCATTGCCAAACGACGAAATGAAAGGTCGCATAATTGGAAGAGAAGGTAGAAATATCAGAGCTTTTGAACAATTATCAGGAACAGATATGATAATTGATGATACACCAGAAGCTGTAGTAATATCTGCATTCGAACCAATCAGAAGAGAAATAGCTAAAGTAGCATTGGAAAGATTAATACTTGATGGAAGAATAAATCCATCAAGAATTGAAGAAATGCTAATGAAAGCAGAAGATGAAGTTGAACAAAGAATAATTGAAGATGGACAAAGAGCAATTGAAGAAGTGGGAATACACAATCTTCATCCTCAACTTGTAAGACTTGTAGGAAAACTTAAATTTAGAACTTCTTATGGACAAAATGTTTTAAAGCATTCCATAGAAGTTGCAAAAATCGCTGGAATGTTAGCTCAAGAACTAGGACTTGACGACAAAGATGCTAAAAGAGGAGGACTATTACATGATTTAGGAAAGGCCATAGATCATGAAGTAGAAGGAACTCATATATCAATAGGAGTCGAAGCTGCCAAAAAATATGGCGAAAATAAAAATGTAATTAATTGTATTGAATCCCATCATGGAGATGTAGAAGCTAATTGCATAGCTGCAATCCTAGTACAAGCATCAGATACAATTTCAGCAGCAAGACCTGGAGCAAGGAGAGAAAGCTTAGAAAATTATATTAAAAGACTAGAAAACTTAGAAGAAATTGCTAATTCATTTGATGGTATAGAAAAAACTTTCGCCGTTCAAGCAGGAAGAGAACTTAGGGTAATGATAAAGCCTGAAAAAATATCAGATGATCAAATGGTTGTAATTGCTAGAGAGATTGCACAAAAAATCGAAAATGAATTAGAATATCCTGGTCAAATAAAAGTTAATGTAATTAGAGAATCAAAAGCAATAGAATATGCTAAATAAAATTTAAAGAGAGGAGAAATCCTCTCTTTTTATTTGCTTTTAAATATATATTACAAATCCAAAACTTTTTCTAAAAATATTACAAATATATTGAATTTTAAACTAAATATTGACAATTATTACAAAACAATATATTATTATAGTAATAACAATACAAGGAGTTTTAAATGAAACAAAATAGTAACAAGAATATAACAAAAATTACAAGTGGAGCATTAGTTTTATTACTTGCTAGTGGTGGATTGTTTTCTAATTCTTCTGCTAAAGATCTTGAATCCACTAATGTTGAAAAGGTTATAGTTGATAAAAAACTTGACTTAGAAGAAAAAGACAAAATCAAGGAAAATGAATCTATACAAGAATCAGAAAAAAATGAAGAAGTTGAAAACACTGATAAAAACATTGAAGAAGTTTTAAATAATCAAAATGAAGATAAATCTGAGGAAAATTCAACTATCCAAACTCTTGTAGATAATATAGAAGATGATCAAACAAATACTGTAGAATCAGAAAAAGAAACTTTGGAGGAAAATCTTAATGAAGTTAAAAATCCTGAAGTTTCAGAAAATAATATAGAAAATTCTAAAAATGAAAATGAAAAAGTTGAAAATGTTGAAGATGTAAAAGAAGAAACTGAAGAAACTGATGAAGATAAGCTTATAGTAGATGAAAAAGACAATATTCAAGAAGAAAATATTGATAATGTAAAAGAAAATTTACCTGAAAATCCTATAAATGATAAAAAGGATGAAGAGCCTATTAGGGAAAAAGCTGAAGAAAATAAGGCTGTTGATAATAAAATAGAAACTTCTGAAAAAGAATTAATAAAAGAAGAAAAGTCTGTTATTGAGCAAAAAGAAGAAAAAAATTCTAATGAAGCTTTACAAGTAGCACCTGTAATTAAAAAGGTTGCTGTAAAAAGTCCTGCATTAAAAGCTGCGCCTAAAGCTGTTTCTTACCAAAATAAATCTTCTAATAATGGAAAATATATAAATAACTACAATAATAGAAAAGAATTTCTTGCTATGCTTGCAAGCCATTCAAGTCTTGCTAAAGAATATAATATTTTCCCGGAAGTAATGATGGGACAAGCTATCCTTGAATCAGGATGGGGAGAATCTACACTTGCAAAATATAGTAAGAATTTATTTGGAGTAAAAGTTCCTAATTCTGAAAAAGGAAAAGGTAAAGGTCACGTTTACCTAACTAACGAAGAAATTAACGGTAAAAATATAAAAATAAAAGACGAGTTTAGAAAATTTGATACTTACGAACAAAGTATTAGACAATACCTAAGCTTACTAAGTGGTAGATATTATAGCAGTTTTGGTGTTACTAAAGCTAAAGATTATAAAGAACAACTAAGATTAATTAAAAAAGCTGGATATGCAACAGCTAGTAATTATGTTGATGCTGTTTTGAATGTAATTACTAGAAATAATTTATCTGCATTAGCTAATCAATATTTAAATTCAAATACAACAAGAGCTAATAATTCTGCTGCAAAACCAAATAACGCAAAGAAAAACTCTAATACTTTAGCATCTAATACATCTAATAAAAATATAAGTACAATTAAAACCGACAAAAAGGCTAACGCAAATAGCAAGCAAAGTCAAAGAGTTGCTAAAGCTACACAAAAACCAAGTGTTAAAGTTGCCGATACTAAATCAACTACAAATCCACAAAATATTCTTGCATCATCTACTAAATCTAAAAAACTTTCAAGCGATAGCAAAAATATTATTGTAGCTTCAACAGCTAACGCAGTAAAAAAACCGGTTGAAAATATTCAGGCAAATAATAATGTAGAAAATAATGAAACTAAAAAATCTAGCCCAATAAATAATAGAAAGAAATCACAAACTACAGATAATAATGTAAGTGCAACAACAAATACTACTTACAGCAACAGTAGTTCAAAAAATGTAAAAACTGGAATAGGTTCACTAAGTTCTATTTTAACCACACTTTCTGCAGCAAGTTTTGCTCTAATAGCATCTAAGAAAAGAAAATAATTATTTAAATTTTGGATAAAGAAAAATTCTTTATCCAATTTTTTTATTTATATATTTTTTCAAATTATACTGTAATGAATTGTTTAAATCGATTTAAAATTAAATCAATACTCAAAATATAAAAATTCGATTTTTATTATTTATTTAGGAGTAGAATTGTATTAGCAAAAATATAAAATCGCTTAAAACGCAAAATACGACGTCTGATTTTTTAGAAATTTAATATATTTTTAAAATTTGTTGTAATGATTTATGAGTCAACTATAAAGCTGCTGTTTTTATATATAATTTTATATCTGAAAAGTTTTTTACTAAAATATTTGAACTAAAAAACTTTGTTAGTGTATAGGCTTTTTAATTCTAAAATCATTGCACAAAATTATTATTTTGTGCAATGATTGATATTTTTATTTTTTTCTGCTATAATGAGCTTAGCAAGAAATATTTAGGAGTTTTTTATGACTAAAATAAAGTCCCCTTTAATTTTAAAAGATTATCTTTCCTACTTAAAATCTATTAGAGCCTTATCTGAAAAAACTATTAGCGAATATCATTACGACCTTATTAATTTTATTTCTTATCAAATATTAAGAAAGGTTTATTTTGATGATAAGGAAAAATTTGATTATGATTTAAAAAAATCAAATATTGATTCTAATAAAATTTTCAATCAAGCTTTTATTAACGATATTAATATTCAGGATATGTATTCTTATATATCTTATTTGGATAATGAATTAAACGATAATACTTCTACAAGGTCAAGAAAAATTTCTGCCTTGCGTTCTTTTTATAAATATTTACATCAAGAAATTGAAATTATTGATAATAATATAACAGAAAAATTAAGAAATCCAAAAATTCAAAAAAGACAACCTGTCTACCTCACTTTAAGCGAAACAGAACACTTACTTGAAATTGTTAGTCAAGAAAAAAATGAATTTCTAAAAAATAGAGATATGGCTATAGTTTTCACTTTTTTAACAACAGGCATGCGTCTTTCCGAACTTGTTAGTGTGGATTTAAAAGATATTAAAGATGATCATTTTTCAATTATTGGTAAAGGTAATAAAGAAAGAACTATATACCTAACTAAAAATTGCATAGATTTAATTAAAAATTATATAAAGATTAGGAAAAAATATTTAAAAGACAAAAAAATTGACGCTTTGTTTATATCTACTAGAAAACAAAGAATTTCAAACAGAGCTGTTCAATCAACTGTTGAAAAATATTTAGAAAAAGCAGGTTTTGATACAAAAATCTATTCTACTCACAAACTAAGACATACAGCAGCGACTTTGATGTATAAGTATGGAAACGTGGATATAAGAGCCTTAAAAGATGTATTAGGACACGAAAGTGTATCTACTACTCAAATTTACACCCACTTGGATGATGAAGATTTGAAAAAGGCAGTAAACAAAAATCCTTTATCAAATTTAAAAATATAAAAAAATTCTTATCTATTAATATTAATTTTTCAAAGCTAGAATTTATAAAAAAATACTCAATCAATGACTAATTCTTATTGGTTGAGTATTTTTTAGTTTCATCACTTATTTTAGTAAATCTATATCTAAAATTTTATTATCAATAAATTTTTCTAATACTTTCATCAAGGCAAGTTTTCCGTGGTATTTATTTAATCCGCCTTGCAAATAAACTGTGTATGGTTTTCTCAATGGCCCATCGCAAGATAATTCAGAAGTAGCTCCTTCTACAAAGCCTCCTGATGACATTATAACAGGGTCTTCATATCCAGGCATTTGATCAGCTATCGGTGTTAAATTGGAATCTACGCTACAAGATTCTTGGATTGCTTTTGCAAATAATTCTAGTTTTTTACTAGAATGTAATTTTATAGCTTGGACTATATCGCTTCTTGGATCATCTAATTTTGGGATTATTTCATATCCTAAATTATCAAAAACTTTTGCGAAAAGAAGAGCAACTTTTATAGACTCAATTGTGGTTTTGCTCGAAAAATATAAACCTTGCAAGACATTTCGATTTGTTCCAAAACTTAATCCTTCATCTTTTCCAATTCCAGGTGCTGTAAGGGTATTTGCACAGTATTCAATTAAATCTTTTTTACCAGAAATATATCCGCCAGTTATTGCAATTCCGCCACCAAGATTTTTAATTAAAGAGCCAGCAATTATATCTGCGCCTATTTCTATAGGTTCTTTAATTTCTGTGAATTCCCCATAACAATTATCTACAAAAATAATTACGTCTTTATTTATTTTTCGAATTTCAATAATCGCCTTTTCTATTTCACTAATACTAAAAGCTCTCCTATTTGTATATCCTGTTGATCTTTGAATCATTACAAGCTTTGTTTTATCATCTAATTTCTCTTTAATTTTTTCATATTGAATTTCTTGATCATTTTTTAATTCTAATTTATCGTATTTAATTCCTTTTGAAATCAAATTTCCTTTTTTATTTCCTTCAATTCCAATAACCTGTTGTAAAGTATCATAAGGATCTCCATTTATTGATAAAATCTTATCTCCGTAATTTAAAAGAGAAAATAAAACCAAAGAAATAGCATGAGTGCCAGATACTATATTTGGTCTTACAAGAGAATCTTCCGATTTGAAAATTGAAGAAAAAATATTTTCAACTACTTCTCTACCAATATCTGCATATCCATATCCTGTTGCAGAGTTAAAATGAATAGCAGAAAGACTATTATCGCTAAAAGCTTTTAAGACCTTTATTTGATTGTATTCACTTATCTTATCTAATTCTTTAAATTTATCTTCTAAATCTAGATCTATTTTTTCAATATAATTTTCAATCTTTGTATCAATTCCATATAATTTATTGTAAATCATAAGTCTCCTTTACAATTTTTTCCATATTTTCCAAGATTTTTTCATCCATATCCTCATCCCTATAAATTAAATGAGAAAAATCATATTTTAAATATTTTTTCATCCATGTGATTTGCCTTTTGGCATATCGTCTTGTATTTTTTTTGATTTCACTTCTTAGTTCATCATAAGAAATTTCATTTTCTTTATAAGGAAAAAATTCTTTATAACCTATAGCTTGTAATGACTTAGATAATGGGCTTAGCTTATACTTTTTAGCTACAAAATCAAATTCATTTTCTAATCCGTCATTAATCATTTGGTCAACTCTAAGATTGATTTTTTCATAAAGTTTTGACCTATCCTTGTAGTTTATAAAAAACACTATAGGCTTTATATTTTTATTTAAATTTTTTAGTCCTTTTCTTAATTCACTTGGTTTTTTTCCAGTTAATTTGTAAGTCTCAAAGGCTCTTATGATTCTTTGGGTTTCATTTGGATGATATTTTTTAGCTTCTATAGGATCAATTTCACAAAATTTTTCATACATATATTCATTTCCAAACATTTGAAAATCTTTTGTAAGCTTGTCCCTTAAATTTTCATCTTTTTTATTTGTTCCATAATTCATATCAAATAAAATTGAATCAATATAAAAACCAGTACCACCAGCCACAATAGGAATTTTATTTTTTAAATTGATTTCACTTATTAGATTTCTTGACATATCCTTAAATTCTTGAACAGAATATTCTTCATTAGGATATTTTATATCAAGTCCATAATGTTTTATGCCATCCGTTTCGCTTTCTTTTATTTTGTTTGTTCCTATATCCATATCTTTATAAATTTGTTGGCTGTCAGCAGAAATAATTTCTCCATTAAATTTTTTGGCAAGTTTTATAGCAAAATCACTTTTCCCACAAGCTGTAGGTCCTGTTACAATCAAAACTTTATCTATCAAAATATTTCTCCAATTCATCTTCTTCAATCATAATAATAGTTGATTTTCCATCGTAAGTTTTATATGGATTATCACACTTATTTAATTTATCTATTGTAGCCATAGCTTCTGATTTATTAATAAGATCTCCTTTTCTAAAGACATTTTTGTTTATTAGCTTTGAAATTTTATTTAAAAATAAGTTTTCATTTTTCTCATCAATATCTAATAAATCATAGAAAAAATTATTATTTTCAGGTTCTTCAAATATAAAAGGAACAGCTCTAATTATTAATTTGTCATAAGAAAATTCCTCAATATCAAAACCCATTTTTTTGAAAATTTCTTTTTTTTCAAGATATTTATTATATTCTTGAAGATTTACTTTGACAATTTTTGATTCAATCAATTGTTGAGATGAAATTTTTCCATTATTAAAATTTTCTATATATTTATCAAATTTAATTCTTTGATCAGCTCGTCTATTATCAAGGATTAAAATTTTATCATTATAAGAAAATAAAGAATACCTATTAAAAATTGAACACTTATAAATAAGCTTATCAATTTCTAATTTTTTTACTGTTCCAAGACTTTTTTTATTGTAGTCTATATCTTCAATTATTTCATTTTTTTCTATAAAATTTAATTCTACACCAGAAAAGAAATCTTCTTCCTTTTTTGCTTGTTCTTTCTTATCTGGATTTTTTTCAAAATTATAAGAATTATCTTCCTCTTTTACCCTATTGTATGAATTTAAGATCTCGCTATAATCATCATAAAAATTTAATTCTTCTTTATTTTTTTCTGAAACTTTAACTTCTCTAATATTAATATTTTCATATAATATTTTAGATATTTTATCTTCTAATAAATCAATTAACTCATTTTGATATGTGAATTTAATTTCTTTTTTGTTAGGATGAATATTTACATCAATATTGTTAGAATTTGTTTCTATAAAGATAAAAAAAGCTGGAAATCTTTGATTTGGAATAAGTGTTCTATATTCATTTTCTATTGCCTTGCTTATATTATCATTTTCAATAAGCCTATTATTTACAAAAATATATTGAAAAGACCTATTTCCCCTATAATAATTAACTTTTGAAATAAATCCTTTAATTTTATAAAGAGAATTTTGAATTTCTATTTTGATAAGATTGTCTTTTAAGTTCTCATCCAACAATTCAATAATTTTATTATCCATATCTTGGTCTTTTAATGTATGAAAAATCAGCCTATTGTCCTTTATAAATTTGAATGATACATCATTATAACCAAGAGCTAATGCTTGCATTATTTTTGCTATTTTATTTGATTCATTTATATCAGATGATAAAAATTTACGTCTTACAGGAAGATTTGAAAATAAATCATAAACTTCTATGCTTGTCCCCATATTTGTAGCTATAGAATTGTATGACTTTATATTTCCATTTTCAAAAATCAATTCTTTGCCTAGATTTTGATTTTTTGTTTTTGAAATCGCTTTTATATTTGCACAAGCAACAATTGATGATAAGGCTTCACCCCTAAAACCAAGAGTAAACAAATCGTATAAATCTGAGAAATCTTTAATTTTTGAAGTTGCATGTCTTTTAAAAGCTATTTTAAAATCATCCTCATCAATTCCTATACCATCATCTGTAACTCTTATATAAGATTTTCCGCCATTTTTTATTTCTACAACTATATTTTTTGCTTTAGCATCTATTGCATTTTCTACTAATTCTTTTACTATGGAAACAGGAGATTCTATAACTTCTCCTGCTGCTATTTTTTCTATTGTTTTTTTATCAAGTTCTATGATTTTCATCATATCTCCTTTATATTATCAATAAGCTTGTTTAGAATATTTATTGCTTCTAATGGGGTTAATTCATTTATATTTATCAAATTTACTTTATTTTTCAATTCATCAATTTTAATTCTATTCAAATCATCAATAGAAGATTTTATTATTTTGTTATTGTCCTTGAATATCTCATCACTTTCATCAAGCTTATTCATAAATATTTTAGCATTTTCTATTAAATCTAATGGCAACCCTGACATTCTGGCAACTTCAATCCCATAAGACCTATCAGATTTTCCTCTAGAAATTTTTCTCAAAAAAACTAAGCTATCATTTTCTTCTAATATATCTATTTTTAAATTGATGACATTATCCAATTTATTTTCAAGAACTGTCAATTCATGAAAATGAGTTGCAAAAACTGTTTTAGCCTTCTTCTTTTTGCTTAAATAATCAACCAAGCTCATAGCTATTGATAAACCATCATCAGAGCTTGTCCCCCTCCCTACTTCATCTAAAATAATGAAGGACTTGTCAGTTGAATTTTTTAATATATTACTTACTTCATTCATCTCAAGCATAAAGGTTGACTCGCCTTTTGAAATATTATCGCTAGCTCCAATTCTTGTAAATACCTTATCACAAATACAAATACTTGCCTTTTCGCAAGGAACAAAAGAACCCATTTGAGCAAGAATTATAATTATTGCCATTTGTCGCATATAAGTAGATTTTCCTGCCATATTTGGCCCTGTAATTATTTGAATTAGATTATTACTTTCTCCGATGTCTGTATCATTTGAAATAAATTCATTTTCTTTAAGTTTTTTTTCAATAACAGGATGTCTGCCATTTTTAATTTTTATAATATTATCTGTAGTAATTTCAGGTTTACAATAGTTATTTTCCCTAGCAAGTTTTGCCAATGCATTAATAGAATCAATAATTGAAATTAATTTTGATAAGTATTGGAGTTTTTTAGTATTATCCAATATAAATTCTCTTATTTGACAAAAGATTTCATACTCAAGATTATTTATTCTATCGCTAGAGCCCAAAATCAAATTTGAAAGCTCCTCAAGTCTTTCTGTAGTATATCTTTCTCGATTAATTAAAGTTTGTTTTCTTATATAAGTATCAGGAACTAAGTCTAAATTTGATTTAGTTATCTCTATTGAATACCCGTTATTTTTATTGTAATTTATTTTTAATTTATTTATGCCTGTCTTTTCTTTTTGTTCATTTTCATAAGCAATCAAATCATTTTCTGCTGACAAAGAATCTTTTTTTAACTTATCCAAATCATCATTGAAACCATCTTTGATAATTTCCCCTTCAGTAATTAAAACAGGTGGATCTTCAACTATAGATTTATCTAAAATATCATAAATATTGGAAACATCTGGAAGATTTTTTGAAAAAGAAATAATATCTTTATTATCAAGTCCTGCCAAAAATTTCTTAAATTCTGGAATATTTCTTATTGATGTTTTCAAAGAAATAAAATCTCTTGCATTAGCTCTTTGGTAAGAAATTTTTCCAATAATTCTTTCTAAATCAAATATATCATCCAAAAAATATGAAACTTTATTTGATAAATCAGGGTTTAAAAAGAAAAATTCAACCAAATCTAGACGTTTATCAATTTTTTCTTTTTCTATTAAAGGTCTTTCAAGCCACATATTTAAAAGCCTTGAACCCATAACAGTATCAGCTTTGTCAATCAATTTAAATAAAGAATTATCCTTACCTTTTTTATCAATATTTGAATGTAGTTCAAGATTTCTTCGTGTATTTGCATCTAACTGCATATAAGATGCAATATCTAAAATTTCAATATCATTTATATGAGCTAATTTTTCCTTGTGATAACTATAAATATAATCCAATAAATTTGAAATAGCTATTAAAGAAATTCTCATATTCTCTATTTTTTTGAAATTTTCTACTCCCAAATTTTTATATACATTTTTGCTTAAACTTTCATAGTCCTTTGTATCATCAATTTTATTTATAAGGATTTCTTTATTTAAGTTTAGATATTTTAAAACTTTTTTATTGGAAAAATTTGAATTTATGATTATTTCTGATGGAGAAATTTTTTCTATCTCATCTATTAATTTATTTGCGCTAATGCTTTGATTATTTCTTATTTCAAAGGCCATTAATTTTCCAGTTGAAATATCTGAAAAACAAGCACCAATTCCGTATTTATTCTCATATATTGAAAGTAAAAAATTATTTTCTTTTTTATCAAGCGATTCCAAATCTATTATTGTACCTGGACTTATAACTCTTGTTATAGCTCTTTTTACAAGGCCTTTTGCCATTTTCGGATCTTCAACTTGATCACACAAGGCTATTTTAAATCCATTTTGAACTAATTTATTTATATATGTATCAATAACATGATGAGGAACTCCACACATAGGTGCTCTTTTGTCATGACCACATTCTTTTCCAGTCAAAGCTAATTGGAGATTTTTGCTAATAATTATAGCATCATCAAAAAAAGCCTCGTAGAAATCTCCGACTCTATAAAGTAAAAGAGAATCTTCAAAGTTTTTTTTGACATCCACATAGTGCCTTAACATAGGGGTTAATTTATCATATTTAAAATCTGAATTCATATAATCACATCCTTTGATTATTATAACATATAGGAAAATTCATATAAAAGAAATAACCCATGATAAATCATGAGTTATTTAATATTTATTGATTGAATATTTTTTATCCATTTACTTGAATCTTTTTCTTGCTTATCAACTATAAAAAATATGCCCAATTTTTTGTCATAGTCCATATTAGCCTTATTATTGATTTTATAAACTAATAAAACTCTGTTTACTTCAAGAGCAGTTTCCATACTCATATTTGTAGTGTGTCCATACCCATCCGAAAACTCAACTGTATTATTCAAATTAGGATTAATACCTTCTTTGTTTAGGATTTTTTCAATCGATACACCTACAAGTTTAAATTCCTCTCCCTTAGGAGTAGTAAATTTCATTTCGTTTTTTCCCATTTTTCTTATATCTTTCAAAGACAAGGAATCTATTTCACTATCATTATTTTTAATTACAACAATTTCATTATCATAATTAGATAATGACTTATTAGAAATATAACTTGCTAGCTTTGAAAATAAAAAGATTGAAATCAATAAGACTATTACAAGTAAAACAAGATTGTATTTATTTTTATTATAAATTTTTGAAATATTGTTATTTTTATTATTTCTCATTATTTTCCGGTTGAACCGAATCCACCTTCTCCTCTTTCACTTTCACATAAGTCATTAACTTTTTGAATTTCAACTTTTTCATAAGGTTGAACTACCATTTGAGCCAATCTTTCATTTTTTTTGATAACTTGTTCATTTTTTCCAAAATTATAAAAAAATAATTTTATTTCTCCCCTATAATCACTATCAATAATTCCAGTAGAATTAGCAAGCATTAATTGTCTTTTAACACCTGTAGATGACCTAGGATAAATAGCAACAAAAAAGCCTTCGGGAATTTCAATTTTTAAATCAGTAGGAACTTTACCCACTTCTCCTGGCTTTATAATAATTTCTTCTTCATTTGAAGAATATATGTCCATACCAGCTGAATAAAAAGTTTTATATTCTGGTAATTTATTATTAGTTTTTATTTTTAAAATTTTTTTAGTCATAATTTCTCCTATCTAATGTCTTTTATATTTTATCATATATCAAAAGAAATTTGAATTAAAAATACCAGTATAATTAAATATTCTAAGGGTGTATAATTAATTTATAGGAGGATAAAATGGAAAAAATAAAAAACAGATTTTTAAAATATATTGCAATAGATACAAGAAGTGACGAATCAAAAGCAAATTTGATAAAACCAACAAGCAAAGGTCAATTAGAATTAGGTAAAATTTTAAAAGAAGAATTGAATGATTTAGGTCTTGATGCCTATATAAATGATGAAGGATTTGTTTTTTCATGTCTAAAAGCAAATACAGATAAAATCTTACCAAAAGTTGGATTCATTGCTCACATGGATACTTCTCCAGAAATGCCAGGAGGAATAAAAAATCCACAAATTATAAAATACGAAGGTGGAGATATAAAACTAAAAGAAAATATCTTTATAAAAGAAAATGATTTTCCATTTTTAAAAGATTTAAAAGGAAAAACTTTAATTACAACAAATGGAGAAATGTTATTAGGAGCTGACGACAAGGCAGGAATTGCTGCAATACTGGATGCCATAGAATATCTTATTAATAATCCACAAATAGAACATGGAGATATAAAAATTGCTTTTACACCTGATGAAGAAATCGGTACAGGATGCGATAGCTTTGATGTTGATTATTTTGATGCAGATTTTGCTTATACCTTAGATGGAGGACGACTTGGCGAATTAGAATATGAATCATTTAATGCAGCAGAAGCAAAAATTTCAATAAAAGGAAAATCTGTCCATCCAGGTACTGCAAAAAACACAATGATTAACTCTATAAGCGTTGCAAAAGAGTTAGATGATTTATTAGGTCAAGTTCAAAGACCAGAGCATACAGAAGGCTATGAGGGCTTCTATCATATGATTTCAATTGATGGAAGTATAGAAGATACAAATTTAGTTTATATAATCAGAGATTTTGATAAGGAAAAATTTGAAAACATGAAAAATTTCCTAAATGATTGTGTAAATTTCTTAAATTCAAAATATGGCAATATTATAAAAATAGAAATGAGCGACACTTACTATAATATGGGTGATGTTTTAAAAAATCATAAAGAGATAATTGAATGTGCTAAAAAAGCTATGGAAAATTTAGGAATAAAAGTAATAACACAACCTATTAGAGGCGGAACCGATGGTTCAAAATTATCATTTATGAATCTTCCATGTCCAAATTTGTTTACAGGCGGTTATAATTTCCATGGTATTTATGAATTGATACCTATCGAAGATATGAAAAAAGCCTCTGATACAATTATAGAAATTATAAAAGAAATATCAAAAAAATAAAATGGTTAAATTTGTCCAATTGGGTATAGTAATAGTAAGATTCTAATTTTAAAATTTAAAAAGGAGATTAAAATGACTGACGAAAACAGAATAAGCAATGACAATCAATACAGAGGAGACAAAGAACTCGATAAAAAATCAAGAGAAACAAATAAAGCTGATGGCAGTGAATCTCTAGATAAAAAACATACTGCAGATCAAGAAAATTTAAGAAGTATAACTGATGAAGCTGACACCAACTCAAACGTTGGAGCAGAAGCAAGAAGAACAAGATCAGATTTTTCTGAAAATCCATCAAAAGATAAGTAAATTTAAAGGCTGTAAAATAATTACAGCCTTTTTTTGTATTTTATCTAAATTTTATTATTACCATTTAATTTATCTAGAAAATATCCTATTTTTTCAATGTAATTAATCCTGAGCATTCAGAAAATTTTTCAAATTTCAATTTAGGAAAATAAGACCTAAATTCATCCACAACAAAATAAATCTCATCATTATCCCACTGTTCATAAGCTTCCTTCATACATTTATCATGTAAAGAACGAGATAGAAAAGCTATATCTCCAATGTATATACATCCCCCATCATCTAATTGTTCTAGTAAATTTTTCAAAAATATAACTTTTTTCTCATCAGTTAGATGATGTAATGAATATGTAGCAATTATTGCATTATATTTATGTTCTAACAAGGGATTAACCAAGCCCTTAGAAATATCTCCATAAAAAAGCTTCGCATTAGGCATTTTATTTTGTGCTATCTCTATCATTTTTTTAGAAAAATCTTGCCCATAGATTTTATAGCCATGGTCATATAACTTGGATATTAAAGTTCCTGTGCCAAATCCAATGTCTAAAATATTTCTATAAGATTCATTTAATATCCTATTATATATTTCATTAAGTATAGTTTTATATCCTGAAAAAGGATATGAACCATCATTATCAGATATTTCAACGCTTTGATCATAATCATCAGCCCACAAATCAAAACCTTTATTACTTAACAATTCATCCTCCAAATTAATTAGTTAAAGTTACTATCTTGATTATACCAATTTTAATAAATAATTAAAAATTAATAATTTTCTCTTTGAAATAAAAAATCCTCCTGATTAGTTTTGTTAATCCTAATCAGAAGGTGCTTATATAAATTTTATATGATTTAAAAAATCATTTAAAATTTAAAGTTATTCATCAATTTTGCGTCTTACCATATCTCCTTTTTTAAGCTCATGGTCAATTTTTATATAAACTATTTGTTTTGCCTTGTTGGCTATTTCTATATCATTTCCTTTGGAATCTTTCATATTTTCAATTTTAAATTTTATAAAGTCTGGACTATTTCCAAAAATCTCAACTTCATCTCCCAAAACAAATCTATTTCTTTCTTCTAGTTTTGCAATTTTATTTTCTTTATCATAATCTAAAACCACAGCAATAAAATCATAATTTCTAATGTATGAAGAATTTTCATAAATTTGAGAAGAAGAATCTGCTTTATTATAGAAAAATCCTTTTGTAAAATGTCTATGGCTAGCTTTTTTTATTTCATCCATATATTTTTTAGCAATTTCTTCATTATAAACTCCATTATAGTATGCATCAATTGCTTGTCTGTAGCTTCTAATAACTGTTGCAACATAAAAGACAGTTTTCATTCTTCCTTCAATTTTAAATGAATCAACTCCTGCCTCTAATAGTTTATCAATTTCATCTATTAGGCATAAATCTTTGGAATTCATAATAAATGTTCCATTTTCATCTTCGCCTATTGGATAATATTCGCCCGGTCTTTTTTCTTCTTGTAGAGCATATTTCCACCTGCAAGCATGGGCACAATCTCCTCTATTTGCATCTCTTCCTGTCATGTAATTACTTAATAAACATCTTCCAGAATATGAAATACACATAGCTCCGTGAATAAAACATTCAATTTCTAAATCTTTTGGAACATTTTTTCTAATTTCTATTATTTCATCAAGTGATAATTCTCTTGCAAGTATAACTCTTTTTGCACCAAGTTTATACCAAAAATTAATTGTGTGAGAATTAGTTACAGATGCTTGAGTTGAAATGTGTAAATCTATATTAGAATTTTCTTTTGCTATATTAAAAATACCAGGATCTGAAATTATTAAAGCATCTACCCCAATTTTTTCAAGATATTTGATGTATTCTACAATTCCCTCAAGATCATTATCATGAGGAACTATATTCATAGTAATATGACATCTAACTCCATGTTCATGAGCATAATCAACTGCTTCTTTAAGTTCATCTTTATCAAAATTTTTTGAATTTTTTCTAAGACCAAAATTATTTCCAGCCATATAAACAGCATTTGCTCCAAATTTTATAGCTGCTTTTAATTTTTCCATATCTCCAGCTGGTGCTAATAATTCAACTTTATCTTTCATCAACTCTCCTTGTCGTTAAACTAATACCATCGCCTATTGGTATTATACTTGTTACATAATCGTCTAAATTTGTAATATGAGATAAAAATTTTCTCAAATTTTTAACCATAGTTATGTGTCGTCTATTAATTAAATCATCGTTTGTAATTTCTCCTCTAAAAAGAATATTATCACAAACAATAAGTCCGTTTTCATTTAATAATTTTAATGATTCATTAAAATAATATTCGTATTGTGATTTATTTGCATCTATAAAAACAAAATCAAAGCCTTGATTAAAATTATTCAAGGCTTTTTTTGCATCCATATTTATTAAATTTATTTTTTTATTATATTTAGAAAAATTAGCTTTAGCTATTTCTGATATATCTTTACTCTTTTCAATTGTAGTAATATTTGCATTAGAATATTTAGAAAAAAGTAAAGAAGAATAACCAATCGCTGTTCCAATTTCTAAAATATTTTTAGGTTTTGAAATTGAAATTAAAGTTTTAAGAAATTCTTTTGTTTCTAATTTCATTATAGGAATATTATTTTCAATTCCGTAATTTCTTAATTCAATAAAATCTTCATCAATATAAATATTATTTAAATAATCAACTATATGATTATAATTAATATTCATTGCTATCAACTTCTGTTAAAACTGGTAAAATCATAGGATCTCTTCCAGTTTGATTATAAATATATGACTTTAAAGCTTCTCTTATTTGATATTTAATTTGGCTAATAGCATGAATATCTTTTTTTTCACATTTTTTCATTGTTCTCATAACAATATCTTTTGAATTTTCAATAAGATCTTGATTTTCTTTTACATAAATAAATCCTCTTGAAACAATTTCAGGATTTGATAAAACTCTTTGTGTATGTTTTTCAATTGTTAAACTTACAACTAAAAGCCCATCTTCAGAAAGATGTTTTCTATCTTTAAGAACAATATTTCCAACATCGCCAATACCAGAACCATCTACTAGAACATTCCCTGCTTGAACTTTACCATTAATTCTGGCAGATTTTTTTGTAAATTCAAATACATCTCCATTTTGACCGACTAAAATATTTTCTTTATTCAATCCCATATCCATAGCTATTTCCATGTGCTTTTTTAATTGGCGTGGTTCGCCGTGAGCTGGGATAAAATATTTTGGTGTTGTTAATTGGTGCATTAATTTAATTTCTTCTTGGCAAGCATGACCTGATGCATGAACTTTTGCCAAAGAATCATATATAATATCACAACCAATTTTTGTCAAATTATTAATTGTATTATTAATTGGCATTTCATTACCAGGAATTGCTGATGATGATAGTATAACTGTATCTGAAGAATTTAAATGAACTTGCTTATGTTCATTATTTGCCATTCTTGTCAATGCAGATAGTGGTTCTCCTTGAGTTCCAGTTGACAAGACAACAATTTGATCATCAGAATAATCTTTAATATTTTTCATATCAATTAAAGTATTATTTCTAATTTTCAAATATCCTAGTGAACTTGCAATTTTTACGTTATTTATCATAGATCTTCCAGATAAAACTACTTTTTTATTATATTTTTCAGCAGCAAATATTACTTGTTGTACTCTATGAAGGTTTGAAGCAAAAGTTGCTACAATTATTCTACCTGGTGCTTGTCCAAATAAATTAATAAAAGTTTCTCCTACTTCTTTCTCACTCATTGAACTTCCTTCTATTTCTACATTTGTAGAATCAGAAAAAAGACATAATAATCCCTTTCTACCTAAAGAAGCAAGCTTTTGTATATCAGTAGGTTCGCCATCTATAGGCGTAAAATCCATTTTAAAATCGCCAGTAAATAATATAGTTCCTATTGGAGATTTTACAGCTATTGCGCAAGAATCTGGGATTGAGTGACTTACTCTGATAAATTCTGCACTTAGATTTCCAACTTTTACTGTATTATTGACATTAACCATCTTGAGTCTATTAGGATTAAGTCCATGTTCTTTAAATTTATTTTCTAATAATCCTTTTGTAAGTTTTGAACAGTAAACATTAGTATCTACTGTTTTTAAAAGGTATGCAATTCCCCCAATATGATCTTCATGACCATGAGTTATGAATATACCTTTTAACTTATCTTTATTTTCTTCAACATAGGTAAAATCTGGTATTACTATATCTACACCTAACATATCCTCATCTGGAAATGTTAAGCCACAATCTATCATAATCATTTCATTTTTATATTCGACAATTGTACAGTTTTTACCTATTTCTCCAAGTCCTCCTAATGGGATGACTTTTAGTTTATTTTGCATTCTCATTTTTACTCCTTAAATTATCTTCACATTCGGAGCAAATACCATATATTCTTAAAGAATAATAATCCAATTCAAAGTTATATTTATCTTTTAAACTTTTTGCTAATTTTTCATTATCTAAAATTTTTTCTTCAACAATTTTTCCACAATTAGTACAAATTAAATGGTCATGGTGTGCATCTTTTTGACTAATAAGCTCATAAGTATTCACAGAATCTGTAAATTCTTGCTTATTAACAATTCCCAAATCTTCAAAAATATTAAGAGTTCTATAAACAGTTGCTATACCAACTTGTTTATTATCTTCATGTACTATAGAAAACAACTCTTCTGGTGTCAAATGTTTTGAATTAGAATTTTTAAGAGCATTGAAAATTATTTGTCTTTGTTTTGTAAATTTATGACCATTTTTTTCAAATACTTTTTTTAACTGTTCAATGTTCATTTTCATCTTCTTTCATTTCTTCATATATTTTTACAATTTCGTCTAATTCTTTATTATTATCGATTGCCTTAAAGCTAACAGAATCTTTACTTTTCATCATTTCAAAAATCAATATAAAATCTTCATCTATTGGCTCTAAAACAGCATAATCTTTATCGTCTACTCCGAATGTATCTATCAAATTAAATTCGACTTCGTTATTATTTTCATCTGTTAAAATTATCTTATCCATTATTTCTCCCATCCAAATAGGTCTGTAAAATAAAAGAGGCAGCAATTTTATCTACATATTTTTTTCTATCTTTAAGATTAACATTCATATCCATCAAGACCTGATCTGATTGTATAGTAGTCATTCTTTCATCCTGATATTTAATTTCAATATCAGTGGATTTTTTTAATAAATCGACAAAAGAAATCACCTTCATGGCTTGAGGTCCTAAGGTGTTATTCATATTTTTTGGAAGTCCAATAATTATTAAATTTACTTCTTTTTCATTAATTATTTCAATTAATTTTTCAATATCTAAACTTGCTTTTTTTCTTTTAATTGTAATATAGGCTTGGGCAGTGATAAAAAACGGATCGCTTAATGCGACTCCGATTGTTTTATCACCCAAGTCTAATCCCATAATTCTACTCATTAATATAATATTTTAATATTTCTTCTAGAATAGTATCTCTATCAACTTGTCTTATCAATTTTCTAGCATTTTTGTGTCCTGTAATATAAGTAGGATCTCCACTAATTAAATATCCAATAATTTGGTTAGTTGGTTTATATCCTTTTTCTTCTAAAGCATTATAAACTTCTGTAATAATTTCTCTTATATCAACTTTTTTCTCATCTTGTGGATCGAAACGCATAGTTTCATTGAAGTTTTTGTCTGACATAATTTCTCCTTATATTAAATCATAAACTTTTTCTAAAGCTTCATCTAGTTTAGAAATATCTTTACCTCCAGCTTGAGCGAAATTTTTCTTTCCTCCACCGTTTCCACCTGTTATTTTACTAACTTCTTTGACAATTTTTCCTGCATTGTATTTATCTGTTAATGAATCAGAAACAGATGCTGTAAAGATTATTTTATTATCTTTTACAGTAGCAAATACAATTATTAAATCTTTGTATTTATCTTTTATTCTGTTTTCAAAATTTCTCAATGTATCAAGATCTTCATTATCAAATTTGTGAACTAAAAGATTTATACCATTAATATCCTTAACTTCACTTTCCATATCTTTATAAATATCTTTTTCGTTGAATTCTTTTAGCTTTTGAATGTCATCTTTGAGCTGTTTTATTTCTTCATTTAAAGATTTAGCTCTTGACAATATATTTTTAGGGTTTGTTTTTAATTCATCAGAAATTGAGTTAATTAATTCTATATTATTATTTAAATATTCATAAACTTTTTTTCCTGTTATAGCTTCAATTCTTCTTATGCCTGAAGCTGCAGATGATTCTTGAATTATTTTAAACATTAAAATCTCAGATGAATTATTTACATGACATCCACCACATAATTCTTTTGAATAATCAGAAACTGAAACAACTCTAACCATATCTTTATATTTATCTTCAAATAAACCTATAGCTCCAAGTTTTTCTGATTCTTTATAAGACATAATTTCTTTTTTTACAGGCAATTGTTCTCTAATTTTTTCATTTACTTCATCTTCTATTTTCTTGATTTCATCCTTAGTTAAAGCATTTGGATAAGTAAAATCAAATCTTAATTTATATTCATCTACTAATGATCCAGCTTGTTTAACTTCGTCACTTAATAAATTTCTCAAAGCTTGATCTAGTAAATGTGTTGCAGTGTGGTTTCTTGTTATATCTAATCTTCTTTGTTTATTAACTTTAAATAATGCATTACAAGATTCTAACTTACCTTCTTCAACTTCAACATAATGAAGTATAACATCTTTTTTCTTTTGTACATTATAAACTCTTGCTTTTGCATCATCTGTGATAATAAATCCTGTATCAGCTACTTGTCCGCCACCTTCTGCATAAAAAGAAGTCTTATCACTTACAATTATACCCTTATGACCTTTTTTTATAAAGTTTACTTTTTCTTTACTATCAAATAAACCAATAATGTTTGAATTTATTTCAAAATTTTCATAACCTACAAAATCTGTTTGTTTAAATTCATCTACATTTATCGATTCAAGAGACCAACCTGCATCAGATTTTCTTGCATTTCTTGCAAGATTTCTTTGATTTTCCATATATTCATCAAATTCTTTTGTATCAACTTTTAAATCATTTTCGTCAAGAATTTCTTTTGTTAAATCCAAAGGAAAACCGTAAGTATCGTACAACTTAAATGCATCTTTACCTTTAAGTATATCTTTATTATTTTCTTTTAATTCTTTAATATAAGAATTTAAAATATCCAGACCACTATCAATTGTTTTTTGGAAATTTTCTTCTTCTTTTTCTATAATGTTAATTATTTTTTCTCTATTGTTTGTAAGCTCATCATACTCAACTTTATAAGAATCAATAACGCAATCAACAATAGAAGATAAAAATTCTCCTTCAATTCCTAATAGTTTTCCATGTCTAAATGCTCTTCTTATTAGCCTTCTTAAAACATACCCTCTTTTTTCATTTGAAGGTTGAATACCGTCTGATACCATAAAAGTCATAGCTTTAGCGTGATCTGCAATAACTCTTATAGAAATATCATCTTTTTTATTTTCCTTGTATTTTTTATTTGATAATTCTTCAATTTCTTTGATAATATTTTGGTTTACATCAACTTCGAAAATATTGTCTTTATTTTGAAGAACCATCGCCATTCTTTCAAGTCCCATTCCTGTATCAATATTTGGATGAGCTAATGGTATATATTCCTTATTTGCGTTTTTATTAAATTGAGTGAAAACTAAGTTCCAAACTTCCATAAACCTATCTGAATCATCATTTCCTGGTTTATTATCATTTTCATCAACAGCTTTTTCTATACCTCTGTCAACAAAAATTTCTGAATCTGGGCCACATGGACCTACTTCTAGTTCCCAAAAATTATCTTCTTTTCCAAATCTTAAAATTCTATCTTTGGCAATTCCTATTTCATCATGCCAAATATCAAATGCTTCATCATCATTTTCATAAACTGAAACCCACAAAAGATTTTTATCAATTTCAAGATTAACTGTTAAAAATTCGTATGCCCAATGTATAGCTTCTCTCTTAAAATAATCTCCAAAAGAAAAATTACCAAGCATTTCGAAAAAAGTTCCATGCCTTTCAGTTATTCCAACTCTTTCAATATCTCCAGTCCTTATACATCTTTGTGAAGATGTAGCTCTGTTATTTTTCATTTTCTTTTCGCCAGTAAAATATTTTTTTAATGGTGCCATACCAGCATTGATTAAAAGTAATGATTCATCATCTTCTGGTATCAAAGAAAAAGATTTTAATACTGTATGATTTTTTTTAGAGCCAAAAAAATTCAAATATTCTTTTCTAAGTTCGTTCATTCCTAGTTTTCTCATAATTTTCTCCTATTTATAGTTTTTCATTAACCATATCTTTTATAGTTATTGAATTAACTGCCTTGTTGATAGCATCATCAATTTTTGCAAAAACATAATAAGCTTCACATTCCGAATTATTACAGTTATTTCTATCAGCTACGCATTCACTTGAGGTCATTTCGCCTTCCAATACTCTCAAAACATCTCCAACTGTAATTTCACTTGAATTTCTAGAAAGTTTGTAACCTCCCTTAGCACCTCTTGCTGATATTACTAAATTATTTCTTTTGAGTATTCTTATTAATTGTTCTAAGTAATTTTCTGGCAACTTTAAGGCATTAGAAATATCAGAAACTGAAATATATCCATTATCTTCATTTTCTGCTAAATAATGTATAGCTCTAAGTCCATACCTACCTCTAGTTGATAATTTCATATTTACTCCTCAATCTATCACTATCATATCTTTCATCGCTTCAAAATACTTATCCCCAATGCCAGATACATTTTTAATATCTTCAATCTTATTAAATTTATTTTTTTCTCTATATTCGATAATAGCTTGCGCTCTTTTTTCTCCAATATTTGGCAAAGTCATCAACTGAGCCTTATCAGCTTTGTTAATATTAACTTTTTTATCGTCAATTTTTTCTACGGGACTAATAAGTTGATTTGTAGAAACTTCCACATCATTATTTTTGTCATTGATGTTTGGAATTATTATTCTCATTTGGTCTTCAAGCTTTAATGCCAAATTTATTTTATCAATATCAGCGTTTTCAGTAAGCCCTCCCGCATCATTTACTAAATCCTCTAATCTATAATCTTCATTTACTTGATAAACTCCAGGCTTATTAATTTCACCACTAATATGTACTTTTTTAATAGAATTTTTAGATTCAGAATTTAGTTTATTATCATCAGTATTTTTCATATCTTCATTTGATTTCATTTCAATTGATGAGCTATGTTTTTCAAATACAAGCTCATCAGTATTTTTACTTGAAACAAAATTTCGAGATATAACAATAACAATTCCAATTATCAAAGCAATGATAATCTTATCTTTTTTATCAGTTTCCATAAAATACCTCTATTAAACGATAATTTATGACTCCCATAAATCTTCTATATTATAAAATTCTCTTTGATTTGATGAAAATATATGAACTATCACTTCTCCACAGTCCATTAATATCCATTTTCCTTCTCTCAATCCTTCGATAGATAAAACATCAAATCCTTCTTTTTTAAGATTTTCCTCAATATATTCTATTAAAGCTTTATTTTGATTAATTGAATTTCCAGTAGCAAGTACAAAATAATCTGCTATTGAAGATTTATTTTCAAGATCAATAACTTTAATATCATAAGCTTGTTTATCTTCTAATGTTTTTACTATAATATCTAATTTACCCATTTTTCTCCCTTAATAAATAATTTCTTGCTTTTATAGTCAAAGGAAATATTACCATCTTCCTATCAACCAATGACTTTATAGTTCCATCTAAGCTAAATAAAACAGCATCATCTAAATTTTTAAAGGCTAACTCTCTTAACTTATCTACACCTTCATAATTTCTATTTTCTTCACAAGCATCTGCAAGAAATATTATTTTTTCAAAATCAGTCATGTTTTCTCTTCCAGTTGTATGATATTTAATTGCATTTAAAATTTCTTCATCATCTACTCCATATTCATATTTAGCAACAATAGGTCCTAAAAATGAATGTAAAATTGCTTTATTGCTAATAATTTCATTTGAAAAATCACAATATTTCTTATACTTATCTAAATAATATTTTTCATTATATTTTGCACAATCGTGTAATAAAGCTGCTGTTTTTATTTTCTCAATATCTATATTTTTATTGATTTTTAAAGCCATATCCTTAACTCTGATTACATGATTAAATCTTTTTTCTCCAATATCATTTTTAAGCTTATCTTTATATTTAGAAAAATCAAACATACAATTTCTCCTCTTTAATAATATTTATAACTTCATCGTTTACCAAATATCTGATACTTTTATTTTCTTTTACTAAATTTCTTATTAAAGTTGATGAAATATCTAAAGCTATATTATCAATTAGGTATATATTTTTATTATACTTTCTTACTTGATTTATTTTAGATATAAGAGAAAAATTTTTGTTGCTATATCTTTTAAAAATAATCAAATTTTCTTTTAATATTTCTTTGTAATTTTTCCATTTTTCAATATCAAGAAATGAATCTTCGCCCATTATAAAGAAAATTTCATCATCGGGATAAGATTTTTTAAAATAATTAATCGTATCAAAGGTATAGTGAATTTCATTATCTCTATAATCATAATCATTAATTTCAAGTTTTGGATTGTCTTTTATTGCTTCATTTACCATTTTTAGCCTTAAATTTAAGGCTGTTTTTTTATTTTCTAATTTGTGTGGTGGATTTGAATTTGGAAGAACATATATTTTATCCAAATCCAAATTATTAATCACATTTTCCATCAATATCATATGCCCAATATGAATTGGGTCAAATGTACCACCAAATAGACCAATTTTCATTATAAATCTATCTTTTTATTTTTCTTGCTTTCTCTATATATGGTAAAAATATTACCTAAATGAGAAACAAATTCACAATTTAATTTTTCAATAACTTCATCAACAATTTCATCGTTATCGTCTAAGTTATTATTTAGTATTTTTATTTTTATAAGCTCTCTTTTTTCTAAAGCCTCATCAATTGATGTGATTACTTCATCAGTTAATGAATTTTTTCCAATATTAACTATTGGCTTTAAATCATGAGCTAAAGATTTTAAATATGATCTTTGTTTTCCTGAAATCATTTTATCTCCTATTCATAATAATCAAAAACTATATCTCCTATAGCAACAGAATCTCCTTCTTGGATTCCCATTTCTACAAACTTTTCAAAAACGCCCATTTCTCTCAGATTTTTTTCAAAATACATACGACTATCATAATCATCTAAATTAACTTTTTCCAAAAGCTTATCGATTCTATATCCATTGCAAACATAAATCCCATCTTCTATTTCAAAGTTTAATTCATCACTTGCAATTGACTTATCATAAAATTCTTCAAGATAAGCTTCATCAACTTTTTCATCAAGATCGTATTGTTCATCTTCAAAATTATATAAAACTCTTGAAACTTCATCAATCAAATCTTTTATTCCATTTGTCGTAGCAGCTGAAATTTTAAAAATTTTATATTTATCTGAGTATTTTTCTTCAAACTTTTTATAATTTCCATTAAAATCTAAGTCTGATTTATTAAGAGCAACTATTTGATATTTGTTATAAAGATTTTCATCAAATAATTTTAATTCATTATTTATAAGCTCAAAATCTTCAATAGGATCACGTCCTTCAAAACCTGAAATATCTACTAAATGAACAAGAATTTTACATCTTTGAACATGTTTTAGAAAATCATGACCAAGACCTAAACCTTCATTGGCCCCTTCTATTAGTCCTGGAATATCAGCGACTATAAAAGATCTTTCTTTATCAATTTTAACTACTCCTAGATTTGGATCAAGAGTTGTAAAATGGTAATTTGCAATTTTTGGTTTTGCTTTAGAAATTACAGAAATCAAGGTTGATTTTCCTACATTTGGAAGTCCAACCAAACCAACATCAGCCAGAATTTTAAGCTCAAGGCTTATAATTATTTTTTGACCTTCTTTTCCTTTTTGAGCGAAACGTGGAGCTTGCCTTGTGGAAGATTTGTAATGAACATTTCCTTTTCCACCTTTGCCACCTTTTGCTATTAGAAATTCTTCTCCATTTTTTTTCAAATCTTTTATAATTTTTCCGCTTGTACTTTCTCTAACAATTGTTCCAACTGGTACATATAAATAAAGATCTTCTCCTTTTTTTCCAAATCTTTTTTTACCCATACCGTCTTCGCCATTTGTTGCTTTATATTTTGTTTTATATCTATATTCTTCAAGGGTTGAAAGGGAATTTGTAGCTTTTATATAAATGCTTGCTCCATCTCCTCCATCTCCACCTGCAGGGCCTCCTGTAGGTTCATATTTTTCTCTTCTGAAGGCAACAGCTCCATCTCCACCTTTTCCCGCTTGAAGTTCGATTTTTGCATAATCAATCATTGGTGTAAATTTCCTTTTTACAAAAAAAGCTTGCCCGTGGGCAAGCTAGTTCTCTATTAAGCAATGTCTTGCTTTGGATATACAGAAACTTGTTTTCTATTTTTTCCTTTTCTTTCAAATTTAACTACTCCTTGGCATACAGCAAAAAGTGTGTCATCTCCACCTTTTTTTACATTTTCGCCAGGGTGAATTTTTGTTCCTCTTTGTCTAACGATAATTGTTCCAGCATTTACTGTTTGTCCATCAGCTCTTTTAACGCCAAGTCTTTTTGCATTAGAATCTCTACCGTTTTTAGAAGAAGAAACTCCTTTTTTACTAGAAAATCTTTGTAAGTTTATGTTTAAAAACATCCTAAACCTCCCTATAATTTAAATTAACATATTCATTATAATTTGTGAGTAAAGTTTTAATACCAATTTCAAAATTATTTAAAATAATTTCAGATTTTTCATTTGAATTTTTTAGCGAAACTTTCATTTCGTTTTCATCATCAAAAAAATCAAAATCTATTTCATAATAATCTAGGGTATTTACCGCTGTGTATGATAAAATAGACACTGCAGCACAAACTATATCATATCCGTGTTGATCAAAATTTGCATGACCTTTTATTGCAAATCCTAATCTTTTTTCCTTTTTTATTAATAAAGTAACATCAATCATTAACAAGAAATATTGTTAATTTCAACTAAAGTATATGGTTGTCTATGACCTTTTTTAGTTTTTGATGCTTTTTTAGGTCTATATTTAAACACAACTATTTTTTTGTCTTTAGCTTGATCTTTTACAGTAGCTTCAACTTTTGCATTTTCAACTATTGGAGTTCCAACTTTTAAATCACTATCGCTTTTTACTAATAGTACATCTTCAAAGCTTACACTATCTCCTATTTCTGCATTAAGTTTTTCAACTCTAACTAGATCGCCTTCTGATACTTTATATTGTTTTCCACCTGTCTTAATTATAGCGTACATAGTACACCTCCTATTTAGATTCTCGCCAGTCAAGGTGATCAGTACCCATACTGAGCGGTTTACCTTAATATATTACCAATAAATACAAGTTTTGTCAACTTATATATCAAATATTTCCATATTTTCAATCGCCTTATTTTCTAGATTTTCAATATCTAAATTGCTTTCACTTTCTTTTATATATTTTAATTTTGGTTTTGTAATTGGATTTGATGGTGCAAAAATTGAGCAACAATCATCATAAGGTTCAATACTTTTTTCATAAGAACCAATGAATAGTGCCCTATCAATAATTTCTGTTTTATCAAGCGCAATTAGTGGTTTAAAAATTGGAAGTTTTGTTGCATCTTCTATTACAGTCATAGACTCAACCGTTTGACTTGCAACTTGACCTAAACTTTCTCCTGTAATTAAAGCATCATAACTATTTTTTTCTGAAATTTTTTCAGCTATTCTCATCATAAATCTTCTCGATAAAATTGTTGTTTGATTTCTATGACAATTTTTATTTATTGCCTTATAAATTTCTGCCATATTTACAGAATATATTCTCATTTTCCCAGTATATTGGGATAATATTTTTCCTAAATCTATAGCTTTTTGCAAGGCTCTTTTTGATGTAAATGGATAAGAATGAAAATGAAGACAATTAATTCTCATTCCTCTTTTTGCCATCATAAAACCTGCAACGGGCGAATCAATTCCTCCTGATAATAACAAAAGTCCATTTCCACTTGAGCCTAGTGGAAGTCCTCCCATTCCTTCGTGTCTATTTGCATAAACATAGGCGTATTTTTTTATATCTATAAAAACTTTAAAATCTGGATTATGAACGTCAACTTTTAAATTATTTTTTTTGGCATAATTTTTTAAGATAAATCCACCCATCATTTGTGAAAATTCTGGAGATTTAATTTCAAATGTTTTATCAACTCTATTTGTTGTGACTTTAAAAGTTTTATTTTTTATATCCATATTATCTAAAATTTCTTTTAGACCATTTTCTATAGATTCTTTATTTTTGTCGCATCTTTTAATTTCTGAAATATAAATTATTCCAAAAACTTTTTTTATTTCTCTAATAAGATCATCAAAATCATTTTTATCGGCTTTTATATATAATTTTGAGCTTTCAAGATACATATCTTCATAGCCAATGTCTTTTATATTTCTTTTTATATTATCGATTGCAGCTTTGAAAAACTTATTTCTATTTTTCCCTTTTAAAAACAATTCCCCAAAGCTTACTGATAGTAAATCTTCCATTAAAACACCTTTCTTATTTCTTCTACATAAGTATATAATTTACTAGCTACAAAATCCAAATCTTCCATGGAAATATCATTTGAAAAAGAAAATCTAATAGCTCCATCCATATATTTTTCATTTAAATTAAGCGCTGAAAGTATCCTGCTATTATTTCCTTTTGAGCAAGCTGAACCGCTTGATACAAAAATTTCATCTGATTCTAGCATGTGAAGTAAAACTTCTGATTTTATTTTACCAAAAGATATATTTAAAATATAAGGGCTTGAATTTTCTAATGGAGAATTTACGTGAATATCAGAAAATTTATCCAAAATTTTATTTCTTAAATAAATATTTAAATTTTTAACATAAGAAAAATCTTCTTTTTCTTTTGATAATTCTAACGCCTTAGCAAAGCTGTAAATTGCAGGAGCATTGGTTGTTCCTGAAGAAAATATTTCTTGCCTTCCCCCATACATTAAGGGTTTAATTTTATTTTTAAAGGAATTTTTAATATATAAACCACCAATTCCTTTTGGTCCATGAACTTTATGTGATGAAAAGCTCATAGCATCAACTCCTAATTTTTTAACATCACATGAAATTTTACCTAATGCTTGAGTTGCATCTATATGAAATAAAATATCCTTATTTTTTTTCTTAATGATATCAGAAATTTTTCTTATATCTTGAATACTTCCTATTTCATTTTGAACGTAAATTATTGATACTAATTTTGTTTTTTCATCAATAGCTTTTTCTAATTTATCAATATCAACAAATCCAAATTCATCATTTGAAATAAGTTTTACTTCCTTATAAATTGAATTATCAAAAGCATCAATAACAGACGAATGTTCTAATTTTGTAGTTATCGCCTTATTATTTTCGCTTGCTAATGAATTTATTACTATATTATTGGATTCTGTTGCTCCCTTTGTAAAATAAATTTCACTTTCATTTGCATTTATGTAAGAGGAAATAATTTCTCTAGCCTCTTTTACTTTATTTTCCACATCCATACCAAAACTATGTAAGGCAGATGGATTTGCAAAAAAATTTTTTTCAAAATCTTTTTCTATATCAATAACTTCATCATACATTTTTGTTGTAGCAGCATTATCTAAATATATCATTTTATCACATCCTTTAACTTATTTATTATATTATTATAAAGAAAATAAATCAAATATAAGGTATAGTATAAGTATGTTATGTGTTAGATACCCTTTTTATGGGAAAAATTTAAAAAAAGATGAATGTATTTTAGATATTGAAACTACAGGACTTGACCCAAAAATAGATAAGCTTGTAGTTTTAGGACTAATCTATTTTGATTATAAAAAAAATAAATTTTATATAGACCAATATTTTTCAAAAAATGATAAAGAAGAAGTAAAATTATTAAAAATTTATAAAGAAAAAATTCAAAACAAAAAATTAATAACCTATAATGGAGATATTTTTGATCTACCTTTTTTAAATATTAGATTAATAGAAAATAAAGAAGAACCAATCTGGCAAATTAATTTGGACCTTTATAAAATTATAAAGAATAAAAGAAAATTAATAGAATTTGATTCTATGAAACTTACAAATATAGAAAAAATTGTTGGAATAGAAAGAAATGACCCATCTAGATACAAGGTTATTAGTAAATTAAGTGATGATATTAAAAACAGGAACAATCCATGGCCTATATTAATTCATAATAAAAATGACCTAATAGCAACAGAAGCTATTGCTAATATAGAAGAAATTATTAATAATGAACTTTCATTTGAAATAAATAATTACAAAATTCACTTAGACAGTGCTTATATTGATAAGGATATTGCCTATATAAATTTTTTTTCAAACAAAATTTTAAAAAAATCATATTTTCGTGGAGAAAACTATTCATTAAATATTAGCAACTATTCTATTGAATTAAAAATTATAGTTTTGTATGGGAAGTTATCAAAAAATTCATCGGGTTTTGTAACAGTTAATAATTTTAATATCGAAAATAAAGGAAAGTATAAAATAAATAAAAATTTAATATCCATAATGGAAGATAAGATTTTTTCTTGTGAAAACATCTTAAATATTATGAAATTTTTAATTGAAAAAAACCTAGATTTATAAGTCTAGGTTTTCTATTTGCCAATCAATTGGACTCATATTATTTTTTATTAAAAATTTATTAGTTTTTGAAAATGGTTTTGAACCAAAAAATCCTCTATGAGCTGCAAAAGGAGATGGGTGAGCACTTTTTAAAATTAAATGCCTATTATTTGTTATTAGCTCTTCTTTAGATTGAGCAAACTTTCCCCAAAGAATAAATACAAGAGGTGTTTCTCTTTCATTTAATAATTTTATTATATTATCAGTTAAAATTGTCCACCCTATGTCCTTGTGAGAATTTGCTTGATGAGCTCTAACTGTTAATGTAGAATTTAATAACAAAACTCCTTGATTAGCCCATTTAATTAAATTTCCATTATCAGGTATATATAAGCCTAAATCATCTTGTAATTCTTTGTAAATATTCAACAATGATGGAGGTGTTTTTATACCTTTTTGAACAGAAAAAGAAAAGCCGTGGGCTTGCCCCACACCATGGTAAGGATCTTGCCCTAATATTACAACTTTTGTATCTTCATAAGAAACTTTTTTTAGTGCATTAAAAATATCATACATATTTGGATAAATTGTATAATTTTTATATTCATTAATAAGATTTTTTCTTAATCTAATATAATAATCTTTTTTCCATTCATCTTTTAAAATCTCATCCCAATCATTTCCTATTTGAACTGACATTTTCTTCTCCATCCATTTTTCCGAAAATTATAAAAATAATCAACAAAACCGATCCAGTTGTAACTAAAATATCTGCTACATTAAAAACTGGAAAATCAAAAAAAGAAAATTCTATAAAATCTACAACAAATCCATGAAATAATCTGTCATAAAAATTACCTAAAGCTCCAGAAACAATTAATGATAATGAAATGTTTAATAATTTTGGATTGCTTTTTATGTTTCTAATGAAATAATACAATAAATAAATAACAACAACTAAAGTCAATATAAGAAAAAATATTCTCTTATTTTGCAATATTCCAAAAGCCGCCCCCCTGTTTTCTACATAAAGAAAATTAATAAAATTTGTAAAAACTGGATTTTCAATAAAATGTGATATTGCATAAGCTTTTGTAAACCTATCTAGTATTATTCCAATAATTATTAAAATTGTGTAAATCATTTGTACTTCCTATATTTTATGTGATAATTATCTTTTTTACTCTTTCCTATTACCTTATCAAAAATAAATCTGCCTTCTTTTCTAATCGATATTAAAGAATTCTCATCAATAATTTTTGAAGGATTATCAATAATTTGATAATTAACCTTCACTAACCTTCTTTGAATTAAAATTTTTGCCTTTGACCTTGAAAGATTTATAAATTCACTAACAATATTATCAAGTCTAAGCGAAGAAACAAATCCTCTATTTTCTATATAATCAATTTTTGGCAAATTTAAAATATTATCTTTTTTAAAATCAATATTTACTCTTTCATTTTTTATTTTACTTAGGTTAAATTTAACAAAATCCTTATCCTTATTTAAAACCACAAATTCGCAAATATCATCTCCAACATAAATATCCCCAATATCATTTCTTTCAAGACCTAAATTTAAAAGAGCTCCAAGGACATCTGGATGTTTTATATTATTTTTTTTAAATTTTAATACACTTATGTAGTCTCTAGTATTAATTTCATTTGAATAAGGATTTGCAACAAATATTTGTCTTTCGCTAGATTCATTGCATGACAAAAAAACTATCTCTATATTATTAATTTTTGCTATATCATTTAATACAGAAATCTCAAATGGATTTAAGAAAAAACTTGAAACTTCCTTTCTAGTATAAAATGATTTTTCTAATAAAGAGATAGCTTTTTTTATATTTGCTTTGACAGATTTATCTTCAACAAAATCAATATTATATTCTAATTTCATAAAAGATTTATTAAATTACAAATTATAATTGATTGTAATTTCCGCTAGAAATTTGATCTTCTACATAATTATCAATATCTACGCCCTTTGGACAAATTACAAAAATTCCTTTAGAAACTTTTTCTACTGTTCCTTCAAGAGCATAAACAGCACCAGATACAAAATCTAAAATTTGTCTTTTCTTGTCAACTTCTAGCATTTCAAGATTTAATACTACAACTTTTTTATCTAAAATATCATCAACAATTTTTGGACCATCTTCATCGTAGCTTAATGGTTCCTGAATAGAAATTCTAAAAGAATTTGATGTGCTTTTTCCGAAGCTTCTATTATTACTATTCATACTAACTATATTGTCTCCTCCTCTAATTTTTCTAGCTTTGTTATTAGAAGAATAATCATTTGAAAATGATGAATAGGAGCTTGTCTTAGCGTTATCTGAGCTCATTGTACTACTAAAATCATAAGTTGAGCTAGGGCTATAAGTTTTTTCAGTTTTTTCGCTAGTTTTTTCTACTTCTTCCTCTTCATCAACTTCCTCATCATATTCATCGTAATCATCGTCAATTCCTATAAATTCTTTAAATTTATCTAACATTTTTATACATCCTTTTACCAAATATTTTTGATCCAACTCTAATTATATTAGCCCCTTCTTCAAGAGCTATTTTATAATCATGAGTCATTCCCATAGAAAGATATTTCATTTCAATATTATTATAACTTAAATTGGATAATTTTTCGAATATTTTTTTAAGTTCCCTAAAGCAATTTCTAATAAGATTTTCATCTTCTGTATTAGGAGCCATAGTCATTAAACCTTTTATGTTAATATTATCTAATTTTGAAGCCTCTTCAATCACTTTATCAATCTCATCAACAAAAAAACCTGACTTTGTTTCTTCTTTTGATATATTTACTTGTATCAAACAATCTTGAACAATTGATAAAGATTTTGCACGGCTATTAATCTTTTTTAAAATTTTTAAAGAATCAACAGAATGAATTAAAGAAACCTCTCCTACAATTTTATTAACCTTATTAGTTTGTAAATGACCTATCAAATGCCAATTAATATCTTCTGGCATTTTTTCTTTTTTTTCTATTAATTCTTGAACTTTATTTTCTCCAAAATCCCTTAAACCGTAATTGTAAACTTCCATAATTTTATCTATTCCATGAGTTTTTGTTACAGCCAAAAGATTAGCATCATAATTTTCTAAGTCTTTTTTTAAATCATCAATATTATCTTTTATACTCATAACACATCCAATCTAATATTCACTTTTCTTATCTCTATTCATCAAAACTTCTACAGAATCTTTTGGATTTTTATTTTCAAAAATCACCTTATAAATTTCGTTTGTAATAGGTAGCTCTATATTTTCTTTTTTAGATAGATTATAAAGAGCCTTTGTAGTTGGTATTCCCTCAACAACTGTTTTAACTTCCTTACAAGCATCATCTAATGAATAGCCTTTTCCAAATAATATTCCACACCTATTATTTCTTGAATGCATACTTGTAGCAGTAACAATCAAATCTCCTATTCCACAAAGTCCATTTATTGTTTTTCTATCTGCTCCTTGGCTTATGGCAAATTTATTCATTTCATAGATTCCTCTAGTCATAATCGCAGCCTTGGTATTATCTCCAAATCCTAAACCTGTAACCATTCCTATACCAAAAGCTAGTACATTTTTTATAGCTCCACCAATTTCACATCCTATTACATCAGTTGAAGTATATACTCTTAGATAATATTTTGAAAATATATCTTGTATTTCTTTTGCGATTTTTTCATCTTCACAAGCACAAACCAAAGCTGTAGGCATTTTTCTAATCACTTCTTCAGCATGACTTGGCCCTGACAAAACTGCATAAGTGCAATTTGGATTTAATTCGTAAATTACTTGTGATATTCTTTTTAATGTTTTAATTTCTATTCCTTTGGATAAATTAATCAAAATTTTTCCATCAAGGCCATCTTTTATATTGCTTAATACTTCTCTTGTCTTTTGACTTGGTATAGCATTTATTATAATTTTATTTTCTAATAAGTCTTCTATTTTATTAGTAGCCTTTATATTTTCACTTAATTTTATATCAGCAAAATATTTTTTATTGATATGAAAATTATTTATATTATCTACATCTTCAATATTTCTAGCATACATTAAAACTTCATTGTCTTTTGAAAGGAAATCAGCAATAGCACTTGCCCAACTTCCTGCACCAATAATTGAAATTTTCATAATACTCCTTTAAAACATTTTCTTTTCTTCGTGATTTTTAATTCTAATTATATTTGACCTATGTTCAATTATAATAGTAATTGCAACAAATAATATAATTAGTGTAAAGGCACTTAGACCTTGAAAATAATAAGAAATAAATGGAGCAAGTAAACTTGCACTTAATGATGCTTTTGAAACTGTTCTTGTAAGTAAGAAAACTATTAAAAATAAAATTAATAGACACAAGAATACTCTCAAATCATAAGCAAACAATGCTCCAGCAGATGTTGCTACTCCTTTTCCACCCTTAAATTTTAAAAAAATTGAAAATATATGACCTAAAACCACAAAAATAAGAGCAGTTAATGCGTATTTTTCACCAAGGAAAAACATGGAAAAATAAACTGCTACTAATCCCTTAGCCATATCTAAAAACAAGCAAAAGCAACCTGCAAGAGCTCCAAAATTTCTAAATACATTTGTAGTTCCAGGATTTCCACTTCCCATACTTCTTATATCTTTTTTGAAAAAAACTTTAGCTATTATATAAGAAAAAGGGATAGAACCAATTAAATATGAAAAAAGTGCAACTAAAACAAATTTCATTTTTCTTTCCTTTCTCTAATTTCAAAAGTAAAAGGTACTCCTTGAAGACTATAATTTTGTCTAATTTGATTTTCCAAATATCTTTGATATGAAAAATGCATCAACTCTTTGTCGTTTACATGCAATAAAAACTTTGGTGGAGCTGTTTGAACTTGTGAGATATAAAATATTTTCAATCTTTTTCCCTTATCTTGAGGAGGTGCCGTCATCATTATTGCATCTTGCAAGATAGTATTTAATACTCCAGTTTTTATTCTTGTGTGATAATTGCTATTTACAATTTCAATTAAATTCAAAAGGTCTGTAATTCTTTGTCCTTTTAGAACTGAAATAAAGATAATTGGGGCATATAAAGCAAAAGAAAGTTTATTTCTAATTTCTTTTTCCATATTTTTCATTGTATTTGTTTCTTTTTCTACTTTGTCCCATTTATTAACAGCAATTATAATTGCTTTTTTTTGATTGTGAGCATATCCTGCAATTTTTGTATCTTGCTCAGTTACTCCAACTGTTGCATCTATTAAAAACAAACAAATTTCTGAGCTATCAACAGCATCAAAAGTTCTTTGATTAGCATAATATTCTATATTATCGCTTACTTTATTTTTTCTCCTAAGTCCTGCTGTGTCAATCAAAACATAGTTATTATCTTTATATTGCCAATAAGTATCTATGGCATCTCTTGTAGTTCCCGCAATATCGGTAACAATCATTCTTTCTTCATTCAAAAGATGATTTACAAGAGATGATTTACCAGCATTAGGTTTTCCAATTATTGCAATTCTTGTAGCATCTAAATCCGTATCGAATTTAGAAAAATCTATAAAACTAACAATTTTATCTAACAAATCTCCAAGATTTTTTGAACCTTCTGCAGATGTACTAATCAAATCATCAAAACCAAATTGATAAAAATCATAAATATGATCTGGTATATTTGCTCCATCAATTTTGTTTGCTACAACTATAACTTTTTTATTATATTTTCTAATTTCATCAGCTATTTCATAATCGTGTGGATTTATTCCTTCTCTTCCATCTACAACAAAAAGAATTAAATCACTTTCTAATAAGGCTTTTTCAACTTGAGACTTTATTTCTTGATTCATAAGTTCTTTATTTGAAATGTCAAGTCCACCTGTATCTGCTAGTATAAATTCATGACCTATCCATTCAACTTTGTCATAAACCCTATCTCTAGTGACTCCATTCACATCTTCTGTAATAGCTTTTCTTTTTCCAACTAATTTATTAAATAATGTCGATTTCCCAACATTAGTTCTTCCTACCAGTGTAACTATTGGTGCGTTCATTATATTCTCCATTAATTTTAAGATAAATAAATAGATAAAGTTAGCAAAGCTAACCTTATCTATATTAGGCTTTTCTTATTGTAATTATATCCTTATTTTCATATCTCTTATCCATCATTCTTAAAATAAAAATAGATATTGCTAAAAATAAAAATATAAACAAAACAGTAAGTAAATTATTATCTAGAAACTTATCTTTAAATATTGTATTAGCTAAAACAGCTCCAAATATCATCATAAAAACTGGAAATAAATAAGTGAAATAAGAAAGTCTATTTACAGTTTTTACATCTGAATCTAGATAAACAAAGTCTCCAGGATTTAGATTTTCATTAGTAAATGTAGTGTAGTAAGATGGTTTTATTTCACAACCACCACATGAAGAGCAAGATCCACATCCTGATTCCTTTTGAATCATTACTTTTACATTGCCATTTAAGTTTTCTACGACTATTCCTTTTTTACTAATAGTTTGCATCCGATGCTCCTCTTATTCTTTTACCTCAATGCTTAATTCATTTAAACTTTTTTCATCAACTATACTTGGAGCTTGAGTTAATGGGCAAGTTGCTGATTGAGTTTTTGGAAATGCAATAATATCTTTAATATTTTCAGTTTTCGCAAATAACATTACCAACCTATCAAGTCCATAAGCAAGTCCTGCATGAGGAGGTGTTCCATATTGTAAAGCTTCTATAAAGAAACCAAATTTTTGTTCTATGTCATCATCAGATAATTTCAAAGCCTTAAATACTTTTTCTTGAAGTTCTTGATTGTTTATTCTTACTGAACCTCCACCCATCTCATCTCCATTTATTACAATATCATAAGCTTGAGTTCTTACCTTCTCAGGTTCTGTAAGTAATAAATCAATGTCTTCTTCGTTTGGCATTGTAAATGGATGGTGTTGTGAAACGTATCTGTCTTCTTCTTCGCTATATTCAAACATAGGGAAGTTTACAACCCAACAAAAAGCATATTCTTTTTCATAAAGATTTTGATCTTTTGCAACTTTTCTTCTTAAAGCTCCAAGTCCTTCAAGAACTGTTTTATTTTTATCAGCTCCAATTAAAATCAAATCATTATCAGAAATATCTAATTTTTCAATTAAATTTTTAACAATTTCGTCAGTTAAGAATTTTTTAATAGAAGAATTTATGTCATCTTTTGAATTAAATTTAATAAAACTCAATCCTTTTAAGCCATAATCTTTTACAAAATCTGTTAGTTTATCTAATTGCTTTCTTGAATAATTTCCTGCTTGTCCTTTAAAATTAATTGCTCTTACTGAATGACCTTCTTTGATATTATCTGTGAAAACTTTAAAATCACAATCTTTAAATATTTCTGAAATATCATTTATCTTATATCCATATCTTAAATCTGGTTTATCAGATCCGTATGAATTCATAGCTTCTGAATAATCCATTCTTTGGATTGGAAGTTTTAAATCATAGTCAGTAAAATTATCAAAAAGTGTTTTTAATAATCCCTCATTCACTTTAATAACATCATCTTGATCAGCAAAACTTAATTCAAGATCTAGTTGTGTAAATTCTGGTTGTCTATTTGCTCTTAAATCTTCATCTCTAAAACATTTTACTATTTGAAAATACCTATCCAATGAACCAATCATCAACAATTGCTTCATTAATTGTGGAGATTGTGGCAATGCATAAAATTTTCCTTGATTAACTCTTGATGGAACTAAATAATCTCTAGCTCCTTCTGGAGTTGGTTTTGTAAGAAATGGTGTTTCAACTTCTGTAAATCCATTATCATACATATACTCTCTCATACACCTAACAATATCAGATCTTAATTTTAGATTTTTTTGAACTGATTGTTTTCTCATATCAAGGTATCTGTATTTTAATTTTAAATTTTCACTTACATCATCATCTTCTTTAATATAAATAGGAGGTGTTTTTGCCTTATCTAAAATATTGATTTTACTAGCTATTATTTCTATGTTTCCTGTTGGAATTTCAGGATTTTTAGATTCTCTTTCTCTTACTTCTCCCTTAACTTCCAAAACATATTCTCCAGCTACATCTTTTGCTATTTTATAATTTTCATTATCATCTTCACGTGTTACAATTTGTGTTATGCCGGTTTTATCTCTAAGGTCTATAAACACCAATGAGCCTAGATTTCTTTTTTTGGCAACCCAGCCCATAAGTACAACTTCATCTCCAATATTTTCTTCTCTAAGTTCGCCACACATGTGACTTCTTTTAAATTCCATACTAACCTCCTAATTTAAAAATGGATTATTTTCTTTTTCAAAACCAATATTACTTGATTCTCCATGTCCTGGATGGATCCTTGTTTTTTCATCATATATAAATATTTTATTTTTTATAGAATTAATCAAAGTGTTAAAATTTCCTCCTGGAAAATCACTTCTTCCAATTGATAAATTAAATAAAGTATCTCCAGAAAAAATATCATCTTCAATTTTATATGACATTGAATCTAAACTATGACCAGAAGTTTTGATAGCTTTTATTTTGAATGGAGAAAAAACTTCTCCATCTTTTAAATATGAATCAATTTCTACATTTATATTGCAATATCCTCTAGATAAATTATAGTCTGGATCATTTGCAATATTTTTACTATCATCACTAGCGTAAACATCTACATTCAATTTGTTTTTAAAATATTCAAGTCCCAACACATGATCAAAATGTGTATGAGTTAATAAAATAAACTCTATATTAATTTTATTCTTATCTATATAATTTTCAATTTTTCCACCTGGATAAACTGGGTCAATCAAAAATCCATTTTTATTTTCGTCATAAACTACATAACAATTAGCCATCATTGGCCCTTCTGTGATTTTTTTAATATTCATTAATACAACCTTTCACTATCAAGCTGTATAGTAACAGGTCCATCATTTATTAATGAAACTTCCATATGTGTTTGAAATTTTCCACTTTTTACACTAAATCCATCATCTTTTAACTCATTAATCAATATTTCATAATATTCTTCTGCCTTATCTGCACTTGATGAATTAATAAATGAAGGTCTATTTCCTTTTCTTGCATCGCCATATAAGGTAAATTGGCTTACAATTAATAATTCGCCCCCCTCATCTTCTACAGACAAATTCATTTTACCTTGATCATCTTCAAAAATTCTTAATTTTTCAATTTTCTTTTTTATATAATCAATATCTTTTTTTGTATCAGAATCTGTTACTGCCACAAAAACTAATAACCCTTCTCCTATTTCTGAAATCAACTTATCAGAAACTTTTACACTTGCTTTTTTTACTTTTTGTACAATTGCTCTCATTAACTTTTCACCCTATAAATACTTTCAATCATTTTTATTGTTTTCAATTTCATAATTAATTCATTAAGTTTTTCAGTATTTGGAACTGAAACTGTAAGATCAATAATTCCCTCGTGATTTTCATTGCTTCTTACATTCATCGCTTCAATGCTTACATTTTCTGTTGAAATTAATTTAGTTATTTCAAAAATAATTCCAGTTTTATCTTTTGTTGTAATTTGTATTCTTACAGGGAACATATCATCAGAATTATTTTGCCAATATACATCAATTAATCTTTCTGGAGATTTTAAGCTTGTTATATTTGGGCAAGTCCTTACATGAACGCTTATGCCATTTCCTTTTGTAATATATCCAACAATTTGATCTCCTGGTACTGGATTACAACATTTTGCAAATTTTACATCCACTTGGTCATCAAGATCGCTTACCCTTACTTCATTAGAAAAAGATTTTTTTGGTTTTTCCTTATTTATATCTAAATCTTCAATTTTTTTAGGCAATTCATCTTTGTGTTTTTTTATCAATTTTTGAATTATTTGGTCTGTATTTGTTTTGCCAAATCCAATTGATGCAAACATTTCATCTTTTGTTGGATAACCTAAGTCGTTTGCAATTTCTATTAGCCAATCATCTTTTATATCTTTTTTGTAAATCTCGTTTGATTTTCTTAGTTCTCTGTATAAGGAATCTTTTCCTATTTCAATATTTTCTTCTTTTCTATATCTTTTGAAAAATTGTTTGATTTTGCTTTTGGCTTGGTTTGATTGGACCATATTTAGCCAATCTCTTGATGGGCCTTGAGAATTCTTACTTGTAAGAATTTCAACTACATCTCCTGTATTTAGCTTGTGGGAAAATGGAACAATTTTTCCATTTACTTTGGCTCCAACGCATTTATTTCCAACTTCTGTGTGAACTCTATAAGCAAAATCAATTGCGCAAGAATTTACTGGCAAAGAATAAATTTCTCCTTTTGGAGAATAAATATATATTTCTTTTGAGAAAAAATCTCCTTTTAAGGTGTCCAAAAATTCCTTACTATCTACATCCTTGCCACCTTCTTTTTGCCATTCCATAATTTGTCTAATAAAAGTAAGTTTTTCGTCAAATTCTGTTGATTTACTTTTATTTTCTTTGTATTTCCAGTGAGCTGCAATTCCATATTCGCATTCATAATGCATTTGCCTTGTTCTTATTTGAACTTCAAATGGCTTAGAATCTTCTCCAAATACTGTTGTATGCAAAGACCTATAACCATTTGGTTTTGGCTGACCAATATAATCTTTAATCCTATTTGGAATTGGTCTCCAAATCGAATGAACTTTTCCTAAAACTTCATAGCAATCTGCAACTGTATCAACCAAAACCCTAACGGCAGTTAAATCATAAATTTCGTTAAATTCAATTTTATTTCTACTCATTTTTTTATAAATCGAAAATAAACCTTTTGGTCTTCCAGAAATTTCATAATTTATATTTGATGAAGAAAGAGCCTTATCCAAAGTTTCAATTATTTGATTTATGTAGGCTTCTCTTTCTCTTCTTTTGTTGTGAACCATTTGAGCAAGCTCATAATATTCTTCAGGTTTTTGATACCTAAAACATAAGTCCTCAAGCTCCCATTTCATAGTATATATTCCAAGCCTATGTGCTAAGGGAACATAAATTTCCAAAGTTTCACTTGCAGTTTGCTTTTGTTTTTTTTCAGTCTTATATTCCAAAGTTCTCATATTATGCAAACGGTCAGCAAGCTTTATCAAAATAACCCTAATGTCATTACTCATAGCCAAAACCATTTTTCTTATATTTTCGGCTTGTTTTTCTTCTTTTGTTTTGTAATTTAATTTTTTAAGTTTTGTAACCCCATCTACTAAAAAAGTAATTTCTTCCCCGAAATTTTCCTTCATTTGTTCTTCCGTTACAGGTGTATCTTCCAAAACGTCATGCATCAATCCAGCACAAATTGTTTGGTCATCTAACTGCATATTAGATATAGTTGTTGCAACAGCTATTGGGTGAATAAAATAATCTTCTCCAGAATTTCTTTTTTGACCTCTGTGATGATATTCAGCAAAATCATAAGCCTTTTTTATTAAATTAATATCTGCATGTTCATTATTTTTTAAAATAATTTTTTTGAAATTTAAAAATTCTTTTTGAAAATCTTTTGCCATAATATCACCTACCTTATATCTATTAATTTCACTTGTAAATTTCTTCTACCATTAAATTCATTTATATCTGGATAAAATACAGCATCAATTCTATTTCCTATTATATTTGCCTTAAATTTATCACTTAAATATTTATAATCTTTTTGTGCGTTAAACTTTATAGCTTCTATATCACGACCATTTTTATTTAAGATCATTTTCATGGTATTATTGTTTTTTCCAATCATATTTATATTTTTTATAAATAGATTTTTATCGGCAAATTTTGCTTTTGGGTTATCTTTGCCAAAAGGTTCTAGTCTTTGTAAACTTTCGGCAAATTCCAGTGAAAGTTTGTCTATAGGTATTTGAGCATCAATATTTATAATATTTACAAAATCATCTTTTTTTAATTTTGATTTATCATTTAATTTTTGCCTAAATTCCTCAACCTTATCACTTCTTATAGAAAGTCCGCAAGCCATAGGATGTCCACCAAATGATTCAAGTATGTCTTTTATTTCAAAAACTTCCTTATAAATATTATAAGCCTCTATGCTTCTTCCAGAGCCTTTTAAAATCCCATTTTGACTTGACTGAGTCATAATTATAGTAGGTTTATTAAACTTTTCTTTAATTCTTCCTGCTATAATTCCACAAATACTTTCTTCAATATTTTCAACATCTACAATAATAATATCATCATTATAATATTTTTTATCTTTTATAATTTCTAAAGTTTTTTCAAGACCTATATTGGTTAATTCTTTTCTTTCAGTATTTAAGCTAACAAGTTTTTTTGCATAAGTTCGAATTTTTTCTATATCATCTTCCATTAGCATATCAATAGCAAGTTTTGCAGTAGAAAGTCTGCCAGTAGCATTCATACATGGTCCAATTATAAATCCTAGCGTATAAGCACTAACTTCTCTATTCCAAGAATTTTCTTCAACCAAGGCTTTTATAGCTAGTTTTTCAGTATTATTAATTCTTTTTAGACCTTCTCTTACAAAAATTCTATTTTCATCAGTAAGTGAAACAACATCACAGACCGTTCCCATAGCTACATATTCCAATAAACCATATAAATATTCCATATCTCCATCAAGTCTTTGGTACAAAGCTTGTATTAATTTAAAAGCAACTCCTGCTCCGCACAAATCATCAAATGGATAAGTATTGTCAAGTCTTTTTGGATTTATAACACAATCAGCTTGAGGTAAAATTTGCTCAACCCATTCCCCATCTTCTTTTTTTGAAACTTGATGGTGGTCGGTTACTATAACTTTAATTCCATTTTCTTTTAATTTTTTAACCTGATCAATAGCAGTAATTCCATTATCGCAAGTAATCACAAGACTTACATTTGCTTCAATCGCCCTATCAATCATCCTATCGCTAATTCCATAGCCATCAATAACCCTATCCGGAATATCATAGCTTATATCATCATAAAAATATAATAAGCCATCCAAAAGTGTCATAGTTGAGCTTATACCATCTTGATCATAATCTCCAAAAATCCTAATAGATTCTCCGTTTTCCATAGTTTCAATAATTAAATCAATAGCTTTTTCCATATCTTTTAATAAAAAAGGATCGTGAAGTTTTGCTAAAGTAGGATTAATAAAACTATCAACAACTTTTGGATCAACTATATCTCTATTTGCAAGTATTAATGCTTCTAATTTGGTAATATTTTTATTTTTTAAATTTGATAAATAATTATTTTTTTTATTATATATATACCACTTGGTCATAATTTCCTCTCTCATGAATAAATTATACCATTTTTAGAATCAATATAAAGATATGGATAAAAGCATTGTTAGTTATAAAATGCAAAGTTAAAAATTTTGATAAATTATAAATTATTTTGCATTTATTTTAAATGATGATAAAATAATAAAATAAAATTTAATGGAGAATTATATGATAAATATATTAAAAAGTTTTAATGATTTGCTATGGGGGTTGCCTTTGATTTTGGCAATTGCTGGAACAGGAATATACATAAGCATAAAAACTCAAGCAATTCAATTTAGAAAATTAGGATACGCTTTAAAAAATACTTTGGGAAAAATTTTTGAAAAAAATAGCCATCATGCCAAGGGAGATATAAGTCCTTTTGGTGCTTTAGCAACGGCTCTTGCAGCTACAGTTGGAACTGGAAATATTGTTGGTGTTTCTCTTGCAATTATTTTGGGAGGACCTGGTGCAATATTTTGGATGTGGATTGCAGCCTTATTAGGAATGGCTACAAAATTTTCTGAAGTAACCTTAGCAGTTGCTTATAGGGAAAAGAAAAATGGAAAATATGTTGGCGGACCAATGTATTATATAGAAAAGGGTCTAAATAATAAAAAACTTGCAAAAACTTTTGCAATTTTTGCAGGAATTGCCGTTTTTGGAATTGGAGATTCTACCCAATCAAATGCAATTTCAGGTGTTCTTAAAGATACTTTTGGAGTAAATACAATAATTAGTGGAATAATTTTATCGATTATAGCAGGTATTGTAATAGTTGGAGGAATAAATTCAATTACAAAAGTTACTGAAAAGTTGGTTCCATTAATGTCCCTTCTTTACATTCTTGGTTGTTTATGGATTTTATTTTTAAACAAAGCAAATATTTTGCCAGCTTTTAAATCAATTTTTCTAGGAGCTTTTAGTCCAAAAAGTCTTGGCGGTTCTTTTGCTGGTCTTTCTATTAAAGCAGTTATATCTGCTGGTGTTGCTAGAGGAGTTTTTACAAACGAAGCTGGGTTAGGTTCATCTCCTATGGCTCATGCGTGTGCAACAACTGACCATCCTGTACGTCAAGGTCTTTGGGGAATTAGTGAAGTTTTTGTAGATACAATTATAATCTGTACCATGACAGCTTTAGTAATTCTTTCTACAAATGTAGATGTTAGTGATACAAATAACGCAGCAAGCCTTGTTGCACGAGCTTTTGCAACAGGCTCAAGTTTTGGAAATATTATAGTATGTGTTGGTTTAAGTCTTTTTGCCTTATCAACAATCCTTGGCTGGGCATATTATGGAGAAACAGCTCTTACTTATTTATTTGGAGATAAAATTATAATTCCTTATAGAATTTTGTATGTTATTTTCGTTTTTGTTGGAGCAAATATTGATCTTGGTGTAGCTTGGATTGTGGCAAATATTTTAAATGGTTTTATGGCTTTGCCAAATCTTTTTGCAGTTGTCACTCTTAGTCCTGTTGTAGTGAAACTAAGTAAAGATTTCTTTAAAAATCCAGAAAAAATCAGAAAAAGTCCAGAAGAATATAAATCATGTATAGATATAAAATAAAATATTTATATAATCCCCAATAAAAAAAGCCTAGCTTAGACCAAATTAATTAAGGTCTAAGCCAAGCTTTTTTTATTTTAAATTTCTATAATATTTTCGATACTTTCAATCTTTACTAAAATATATGAAAATTTGTCATCTTTTCCGCTTATAATAAGGCAATCTGTCTTATTAAATTCTACTACTTCTCCAATAATTTTACTTTCAGTTATAATTTTTGAACCGATTTTAAGATTTTCTTTTATAAATTTTTTATTCTTCTTCCTATTTATATCGTCTTTTAAAGAATAAAAATAAAACATCAAAGCTAAAATTATTAAAATAATATATTCTAATTTAAGATTCATATCCATACTTTTTATAAAATTCTTTTTTAAATTCCAAAAATCTATCTTCCATTATAGCTTTTCTTATATTTTCACATAATTTAAGTAAGAAATATAAATTATGATAAGTTAGAAGCCTTGCTCCCAATATTTCATTTACATTTACAAGGTGTCTTAGGTAAGCTCGTGAATAATTTCTACAAGTATAACAATCACAATCATGATCTAGAGGTGTGAAATCTTCTTTGTATTTTGCATTTCTTACAACAAGTCTTCCCTCTGATGTTATAGCTGTTCCATTTCTTGCAATTCTTGTAGGCAAAACACAATCAGCCATATCAATTCCTGCTTCAAAAGATTCAAATAAATAATCAGGACTTCCAACTCCCATATTATATCTTGGTTTATCTTCTGGTAAAAGTGGAGTTGTATATTTTAAAAGTCTTATCATTTCTTCTTTTGGCTCTCCAACAGACAAGCCTCCCAATGAATATCCATCAAAATCCATTGCACAAGTTTCTTCAACAGATCTTTTTCTTAAATCTTCAAACATTCCACCTTGAATAATTCCAAATAAGGATTGATCTTTGTGAGAATTTTTTTTGTGATAATCAAGACCTCTTTTAGCCCATCTAATTGTTCTTTCAACAGAATTTTCTACATATTTATAATCTGCTGGATAAGGAATACATTCATCAAAGCTCATCATTATATCTGAATGAATATCATTTTGAATTTCAATTGACTTTTCTGGTGTAAATAAATGTTTTGAACCGTCAATGTGAGATCTAAAAACTACACCTTTTTCAGAAATATCTCTTGTATCTGACAGAGAAAAAACTTGAAATCCACCACTATCTGTCAGTATTGGTCCATTCCAATTCATAAATTTATGAAGACCACCAGCTTTTTTCATAATATCCATGCCAGGTCTTAAATACAAATGATAGGTATTTCCCAAAATTATTTTTGCATCAATTTCTTTTAATTCTTCAACACTCATAGTTTTTACTGTTGCCTTTGTTCCAACTGGCATAAAAATCGGTGTTGGAATATCTCCATGGTCTGTGTGAATTATTCCACATCTTGCATTGGAATATTTATCTTTTTTTATTAATTCATATTTTATCGGCATTTTCTCTCCTATTTTAAAAACATAGCATCGCCAAAGCTAAAGAACCTATATTTTTTATCAACAGCATCCTTATAAGCATCTAAAATTATTTCTTTGCTAGCTAAAGCTGATACAAGCATTATTAGAGTAGATTTTGGCAAATGAAAATTTGTTATTTGACAATCTATAACATTAAATTCAAATCCAGGATAAATAAATATATCAGTCCAACCTGAATCTTCTTTTATTTGTCCATTTTTTTTGTAAACTGATTCAAGTGTTCTTGTAGTTGTAGTTCCTGTTGAAATAATTCTCTTATTATTTTTCTTTGTTTCATTTATTAAATCTGCAGTTTCTTTGCTTATTTGATAAAATTCAGAATGCATTTTATGATTTTTTACATCATCAACTTTTACAGGTCTAAATGTTCCAAGCCCTACATTTAAAGTTATATATGCTAATTTAACACCTTTTTCTTCTATTTTTTTAAGTAATTCTTTTGTAAAATGAAGACCAGCTGTTGGTGCAGCAACTGAACCAGGATTTTTGGAATAAACTGTTTGGTATCTTTCTTTATCTTTTAGTTTTTCTTTTATATAAGGTGGCAAAGGCATATTTCCAAGTCTATCTAAAATTTCTTGAAAAATTCCATCATAGAAAAATTCAATGACCCTATTTCCATCTTCTTTAATATCAATAACTTCAAGACTTAATTCATCAGAAAAAATACATTTTGTTCCAATTTTCATCTTTTTTCCAGGTCGAACTAAAACTTCCCACTTATCATCTTCAATATTTTCAAGCAAAAATACTTCGATTTCTTCTTCTTTTTCTTCTCTATGACCAAAAAGTCTTGCAGGGATAACTCTTGTATCATTCATTACAAGAAGGTCGCCTTCATTTAAATAATCAATAATATCATAAAAATGTTTATCTTCTCTTTGACCCGTTTTTCTATCAACAACCATTAATCTAGAAAAATCTCTCTTATCTGCTGGATGTTGAGCAATTAATTCTTCTGGTAAATTGTAATCAAAATCTTCTGTTCTCATTATTTATCCTCATATTTTAATCCATAATGTTCATAAGCTTTTCTTGTCAAAATTCTTCCTCTTGGAGTTCTTGTTAAAAACCCAATTTGTAATAAATATGGCTCATAAACATCTTCTATTGTTATATTTTCAATTCCTGTTGATGCTGCAATAGTATCAATTCCAACAGGACCTCCTGAAAAATTTTCATACATAGTTAGAACTATTTTTTTATCCATATTATCAAGTCCCATAGGATCAACTTCTAATAATTCTAAGCCCTCACAAGATGTTTCATAATCTATAATTTCATCTTTTTTTACTATTGCATAATCTCTTACTCTTCTTAAAAGTCTATTTGCAATTCTTGGCGTTCCTCTGCTTCTTCTAGCTATTTCAAAAGCTCCCTTATCCTCTATTGGAATTTCTAAAATATCAGCAGACCTCTTTACAATTTTTGTTAAATCTTTTGTATCATATAAATTTAAGGATAGCAAAACTCCAAACCTATCCCTTAATGGTGCAGAAAGCATACCAGCTCTTGTTGTAGCGCCAACCAAAGTAAATTTTTCCAAATCTATTCTAATAGACTGAGCATTTGGTCCTTTTCCTACAATAATATCAAGAGCAAAATCTTCCATAGCAGGATATAAAATTTCTTCAACAGACCTATTTATTCTATGAATTTCATCAATAAATAAAACATCTCCCTTGTCAAGATTTGTGAGAATGCTTGCAAGATCGGATGGTCTTTCAATAGCAGGACCACTTGTAATTCTAATATTTACTCCCAATTCATTGGCAATTATATTTGAAAGAGTTGTCTTACCAAGTCCTGGAGGGCCTTGTAATAAAACATGGTCAAGAGCTTCTTGTCTTTTTTTTGATGATTCAATAAAAATTTTCAATTTTTCTTTAGCCTTATCTTGACCTATATAATCTTTCAGCCACTTTGGCCTTATCGTCATTTCCTTATATTTATCATTTATTTGCTCATTAGAGCCAACTATTCTTTCATTTTGGTCATACATATAATCACCCTAAATCATTCGCTTCAAAGACTCTTTAATAATTTCTTCAAGACTAAGATCACTATCTTTTAAACTAGATAAAACTTTATCTATGCTATTTCTTTGATAGCCAAGATTAAGTAAAGCCTCTCTTGCAACTTCAATTTCTCCATTAGAAGTAATATTATCAAAATCTTGATTAGAAATTGAAATATCATCATTAATAGCCATTTTCTTAACCTTATCAACAAGCTCAAGAATAATTCTTGATGCAGTTTTTTTACCAATCCCCTTAGCCTTGGTTAAAGTATCAATATCATTATTTACTATAGCAAGTTTAATCTTATCTACATTTAAAGTTGACAAAATTGCTATAGCGTTTTTGGGTCCTATTGTAGATACACTTGTCAAAAGCTCAAAAACTTCTAATTCATCTTTTGACGAAAAACCAAATAAAGATATATCATCTTCTCTTACATTCATTTTTGTAAAAATTTTAAATTCATTATTTATTTCAAGAGTTTTTATAGTATTAAAAGAAGAATTAATAAAGTAACCTATATTGTTATTTTCAATTACAAAATTATCTTCTCCTATATATTTTATTTCTCCAATTATATAACTAATCATTAATTCATCCTAAATTGTTCTTTAAATCTTTGACTAAAAGCGTGAGTTAAAGATACTGCCAAAGCATCAGCAGCATCATCTGGTTTTGGAATTTCACTTAAATTTAGTAAAGTTGTAACAGTTTCTTGCATTTGTTTTTTATTCGCCCTACCAAATCCAGTAATAGCTTGTTTTATTTGTAAAGGAGTGTATTCATAAATCGGAAGATTATTTACTTGAGCACACAAAACTTGCACTCCTCTTGCATGTCCTACAGTAATAGCCGTTTTAACATTTTGATTAAAAAATAATTCCTCTATGGCAAATTCATCTGGCTTATACTGTTTAATTATATCATTTAAATTATCATATAAAATTTTGAGCCTTTCAGGAGTTTTAGTTTTTGAAGAAGTTGTAACAACACCATTTTCCAAAACCTTATACCTATTTCCATTAACTTCTAAAACTCCATAACCCATAATAGCAATTCCTGGATCAATCCCTAAAATAATCATACTAACCTTTCTTAAACTTACAATTAAAAAAGGGCTAATTGCCCTTTTGTTTTAATGATACCTATTAACAACTTCTATACAAAGTCCCTTCCAATAATAATTAGCATAGACATCAATAGCTATATTGTAAAGTAGGCTTACTAATTTATCATTAATTTCTTGAGCCTGCTTTAATGTAATATCTTCGGTATAAATCATATCAATATCAAAAGCTAATTGCTTATTAGTGTTCACATCAAGATTTAAAACTTTTAACTTTAAATATGTATCAGAATATATTTTTACACTTTTTCTTATATTTGAAACCAAATCTTTATTGTCATAAATCTTTTTTATATAATTATTTTTCTCTTGATTAACATAAGGATTATCTTCTGTAAAAATTTCATTTTCCTCAAATAAAAAAACATCCCCATAATAATTAATAGCAAGATACTCTAAATCATCAATTAATTTTTTATCTTTAAAAGCTTCATATTCACTTTTTAAAGTCAATAAAAATTCAAACCTGTCCAAATCATTTCCTATTGTTTTATCTAAGCTAATAATGATTTGATCTATATCAGATAAATACCAAAAATTCTTTTTCAAATTTTTTAATATGTATGGTTTTATGAAAAATTTATTTTTTTATAATTTCTAAAATTTTTATTATCATATAATGACATCAATGTATTTAATGAAGATATATCTTCATTAATTAAATAATCATATTCAAGTTTTTCAATTATTGGTTTTTTTTCCGCACTTGATGTCATATTTCTTATCCCTCTTCTTAGTCTGTAAATAAATTTTAACATAAAATCAAATAAATTTATTTATATTTATTTACCGAAAAATAAAAATAGCTAAAATAAATGAATAATTTATGCAATATTTCCTAAATATTGTATAAATTATTTGTAAATTAGCTATTTAAAAAAATTCAATTTAATTTTATTCATTGAAAAATTTATTAAAATTGATGAAAATCTACATTCAAATCACTTAACAAAAAAGTATAGTTTACATCTTTTCTTTCAACATGAATTTTCGTTTTTTCTCTTAATTTTTTATTATTATATAATCTTTCTATAAGTTCATAGCTTGGATTTATAGCATGAGCATTTCCAACTTTTTCAAACATAGAAAAATCCCCATTAGTATCTCCATAAGCATGTGAATTTTCTAAGTCTATATTATATTTTTCTGTCAAAAAATCAATTGATTTTTTCTTATTTTTGCTATCCCACATTGGCAATATTTTGCCTGTAAATTTATCTTTATCATCAAAAATATATTTTGTTGCGATAGTATGGTCAGCTCCATAAATTTTTGCAAAATCTCTAACCAAAAAATCTGGAGAGCCTGAGATAACAAATATTTTATATCCCATTTTTTTGTGATATTCTAAGGCATTTTTTGTCACTCTATAAATTTTACTTTGATTATTTTCGATAACTTTTTTTGCATATATATTTATAGTTTTTTTATCTATTCCTTTTAAATTTTTTTGATAAAGCAATGATGCTTTATCAAGGTAATCTTCATAAGGACCTTTTCTATCTTGATATTTTTGATATAAGGGTTTCACATTTTTTTCCCAATTTTCCTTATCTAAAATTCCATCTTTTGTCATCAAAAAATAATGTTCTATTAATAATGAATTTCTAAATAAGGTTCCATCTATATCAAAAAATGCCGCTTTATTTTTTTGCATTTTTTTTCACCTTTTTTTGCTGATTGCTATCTTCTTTTACACCATTAACCAAATCGATTATAATTGCAGCAAAAATTCCTATAAAGGCATTTGAGAGTAAAATCACTCCTATCCAAGCCAAATTAAGTCCTATTGCTGTTGTTAAATTTACAAAAGCTATAATTCCAATAGCCAATCCAACAATTCCTATTATAAAAGATGGGTAAAATTTTACAATTTTATCGTCATTATTTTTGCTTATAAAATATGTCAACCCTATTATCACTAACGCTAAGATTGGCAAAACAATAAGCTTTGATATATTATTTGCTACTAAAGTTATTAAACCTGCCATATTTATTCCTTTTTTAAATCTATTCTATTAAATTTTATTTTTTTATCATATTCTAAAATTACAAATCCAGCCTTATTATCTCTTGGAAGAGTCGGAGAACCTGGATTTAGTAAATATAAGTTAAAATCTTTTAAATAATCAAAAAAATAAGTGTGAGTATGACCGAAAATTACAATATTACAATCATAATCTAGGGCTTTTTGAAGAAGTTTTTCTTTAGAAAAATAAACTCCTTCTTTGTGACCATGAACTAACAAGATATTATTATCTCCTAGAGGTATTATTTGTTCAAACGGATTTTTATAATCTCCATAATCATTATTTCCCTTAACTGTTATATAATTTATACCAGTAATTTTTGAAATATTATATGCATCACTGGTATAATCTCCAGCGTGTATCATAAAATCTACATGATTTTTTTTAATAAAATTCACTATAGAATGATAATCTCCATGAGTATCACTTGTTACCAATATCCTCATTAAATTCTTCTTTCAACAAAAATTTTTTGAATTTTTCTAAAGCCAAGGACCTATGACTGTATAAATTCTTTTCTTCATCAGTCATTTGACCAAACGTTTTATCCAATTCTTTAACTTTAAAAATTTGATCATATCCAAAGTCCTTATCGCCATATTCTTTTTTGCTTATTTCTCCATTTATTTGACCATCAAAATAATAATCTTTTCCTTTATCATCTATAAAGCAAACGGTAGTTTTAAAATAAGCATCTCTATTTTCACAATTTTTTAATTCATCTAATAGTTTATCCCTATTGTCTTTATATGTTGGATTATCTCCAGCATATCTATGAGAATAAACGCCTGGTCTTAAATCTAGTGATTTTACAAATAAACCTGTATCATCAGCAAGTGTTGGTACTTTTAAAATATCATACAAAGTTTTTGCTTTTTTATAAGCATTTTCTTTTAATGTTTCTCCATCTTCCTCAACTTCAAAATTATTTATATTATAATCTTTAGTCGTATATATTTTTATATTTTCCCCTAAAATTTCTTTAATTTCTCTAACCTTATCTTTGTTAGATGTTGCTAATACTATCTTCATATTCACCTCTTAATAAATCTTATCAAATATTTTAAAGTTAAGTCAATTTTTTGTTTTATTAATGTATTATTATATTATTATCGCTGAATAATTTCTCCCATTTTTCAGCATACGAACCCAAACCTTGTTCAAACATAATAATATCTGTTGAATTTGATAGTTGAATTGAAAATTTAGGATTTGGATCTATTAGTCCACTTCTTACATTATAAAATAAAATTTCATCTGGAGTTTGTACCGCAACATATTGTCCATTAACAAGCTCAAAATAATCTTTTGCATGACTGTTAATATTTTTTATCATATCAACTGTTATGTCCTTTTTATTTTGCTCTAAAAGCTCTTCTGTTATTGCCATATCTATAGGAAATGATTTTTGTTCTAAATTTTCATCCTTTTTCATTTGATAAGAAGATTCCAATTGCCACAAACCAAAATTTCTTATAAAACCAAAATTTGTAAAATCGTAAGATATTTTATTGTCATCAAGAGAGCCTACATTTTGACTAATTTGATCATAAACTACATTTTTAAATATATCCTTGCTCTTACTTTCTCCTGTAAATTCTTTAATTGTAAGAAAAGAATCATTTGATAACTGGTCAGTTTTTAACATAGCGTATTTATTTATTGGAAGTTTATCAGAAACTAAGTTGTAGTCAAAAGAAATATAATCTTCATCTACATAATTGATTTTTAAATCAATATCACTGTTTTCAAACTTATACTTATCCTTATTTTTTTTATCATTCATCTTGTTTTCTAATTTTATTGGATAAGCTAAAATATTATCGTATTTTTTATTTTTAGTATTTATTTCACATTTTAAACGCCAAAATTCTTCTTTTAAAGGGAAAAATATATGCTCAGCTTTTTCAATTCTCGCCATTTTATTTGGCTCAAGTCTTATACAATAAGTATAGTAATAATAATTTGGACTTGATGTATTATTATCTACTCTTTCCCTTACGCCAATTAATACACTTGTATCTTCTTCTACTTTTTCTCCAGTTTTTGTAGTAGTTCTTTCTTTTGACGCTCTCTTTGCATATTTTTTTATAACATTTCTTTTTACAGATTTATCTATTTTCTTTAAAATAACTGCACAATCTTCTTGAATATAAAAGATAGTATCTTTGTCTAAAACAACAAAATCTCTAGAATACAATTGTCCTTGATTTGCTGATAAGATTTTTACGTATGATTTTGATGATAAATCTAAATCTAAAGACCTACTTTCTAAATAGGATTTTAAATTTACATATTTTGTAGAAAATTTTGGTGGATAAGCATAATCATCATTTAAAGCTACTAAATTTTTATCAATATATAATTTGTCATTTATTTTTACATTTGATAAATCACTTGCACCTGGTGCCTTTTTTATTTCGCTTACTTGCCATGTTCCTTTTAAAATTGGATCTTCTACTTTTGGAGCTTCAATTAATTCTGTTACATCTTCAGGTCTTCCAAAACTACAAGCAGTTAAAACAAAAAGAAATATTAAGAGTATTAATTTTTTAAATTTTTTCATACTTTAGCCCTCGGTAAAACTACAATGACAGAAGTCCCAACTGTATATTTACTTTTTATTACAAGTTTTCCATCATGAGCTTTTACTATTTCCTCACAAATAGATAAGCCCAATCCAGTTTGGCTTTTTGATGAAGAACCTTTGAAAAATTTACTAGAAACAAAAGAAATTTCATCTTCTTTTATTCCTTCTCCATCATCTTTAACTTCAATATTTACATTTTCGTCTTCTTTGCTTATAAAAATATCAATATGTCCATCTTTTGGAGTAAATTTCATGGCATTGTCAATGATATTTATAAAGACTTCTTTCATTCTATTTTTATCACAATTAACAATAATTTCTTCGTAAGCAGTTTTAAAATCAAAATTTATTTTTTCGTTTAAACTTCTAGGATAAAGTTGTTGATAAACTTCTTTTGCAATCTCAACAATATTAAGATCTTCTTTTTCATATTGAAAAGATGTGGAAGATAATCTTGAAAAATTAAGAAGATCTTCTACCATAAGTGATAATCTTTCTCCCTCATTTTCAATTATAGTTAATCCTTGATTTAGCATATCTTCATTTTTTTGAATTTCTTTTGCTTGTAAAGTTATTGCCCAACCTTTAATAGAAGTAAGTGGAGTTCTAAGCTCATGTGAAACAGAAGATATAAATTCATTTTTCATATCTTCTCTTTTGACTATATTTTCACTCATATAATTAAGAGTTTGCCCTAGTTCGGAAATTTCATTTTTTCCATCCTCACTGGCTTTTACTTTAAAATCTCCCTGAGCTAATTTTTCTCCAACCTTTGTCAAATTTTTAATTGGGACAATCCATCTTTTTGATGCATAAAAAGAAACCACCAGCGCAAAAAGAAAAATTGTAAATCCAAAAAATAAAAATATAATCATTTGATTATTTACATTTTCTTTTACTTTTGCAGTAGAAGAAATTAGCCTTATAATGCCAATTTGTTTTTGGTTATCGCTTAATGGATATGAAAGAGCTATAACTTCTTCTCCTGTTTTTTTGTTTATTATTTTTTGGTAAGAATATTCCCCTTTATTTGCATTGATGACATCAGTTGATTTTATTTTAGTTCCAATTTTTGAAGAGCCAAGTGAATCAAATAAAACATTGGAAGAATTATCTAAGATTTGAACTTGGCTAACATTATTTCTATAAAAAGAATTTTTATCTCCAATTACAATCTCCGAAAGATCATATCTTGACAAATAATTTGAATATAAAACCTGATTGTATTTTGCTTGATTAAGCATAGCTCCAACAAGTGCAGATTCATAATAATTAGTAATTGACCTATATGAAAAAATTTCAAATCCTACAACAACTAAAGTTACAAAAATCATTATTATTTTCATAATACTAAAAATTATGCTATTAAAATTTATTTTAAATAATGATTTTTTCTTTTTTTCTATCTCCATCTATAACCTGTTCCCCAAACTGTTTCTATATACTCGGGTCTTGCTGGATTTTCTTCAATTTTTGCTCTAATTCTTCTTATATTTACATCTACGATTTTTGTATCTGTGCTATAATTATCGCCCCAAGTATCTTTCATTATTTCCATTCTACTCATTGCCTTACCTTTATTTAAAATAAAGTTTTTTAATATTGTAAACTCAGTTGGTGTAACATCAATTTCTATATTATTTTTATAAAAATTTCTAGAATACAAATCTAATTTGAATACACCATCTTCAAGAACATTTTCATTTTTTTCTTCTTTTTCTACATCAATAAATTTAACTCTTCTCATCAAAGATTTAACTCTTAAAATTAGCTCTTGAGGATTGAACGGTTTTATAATGTAATCATCACACCCTCTTTCAAGACCTAAAATTTTATCAATATCTTGACTTTTTGCAGAGACCATAATTATCCCAACTTTTGGATATTTTTTTCTTATGCTATCGCAAACTTCATAGCCACTAATTCCTGGTAGCATTATATCTAAAATACAAACCAAAGGTTCTTCTTCATCTGCTAATTTCAATGCTTCTTCTCCACTACCAGCCTCAATAATATTAAATCCTGCATATTCAAGATTTATTTTCATAAATTGTCTGATATGTTCTTCGTCATCGCAAATTAAAATTTTATCACTCATTTTTTAACCTTTCCATTGCAATTCTTCCTGCACCAATAACGCCAGCTTCATTTAAAAATTTAGCTGATTTAATTTCAATTTTATCAGATAAATGGCAATATTTTTTGAAATTTTTCAAAACTTCATTCCACCAAAAATCTTTAGAATTTATTACTCCACCACCAACAATTATTAATTGAGGATCAAAAATATTTCTCAAACTTGTTAAAAACCAAGCCAAATCGCTTGTAAATCTTTCAATAACTTTTTTTGCATTTTCATCATCATTAGCAAGTTTAAATATTTCTTCCCCATTTAATTCATTTCTTGTTAATTCTTCATAATGTCTTACAATAGCAGTTCCAGAACAATAACTTTCTGCACAACCACTTTGTCCACATGTACAATATTCTCCATCAGGATGTAAAATTATATGTCCAAGCTCTGCTCCTTGAAAATTACTTCCAGATAATAATCCCATTTTTTCATTATAAACAGCACCGCCAAGTCCTGTTCCAATTGTAATCATAACTATATCATTATAACCTTTACCAGCCCCTAGCCATTTTTCACAAACCAAAGCTATATTTGCATCATTTTCTACAAATACAGGAAGTCCTGATATGTTTTCAAGTTCTTTTTTTAAATTAAGACCTGTCCAACCATCAATGTTTCCTGCAAAAGTAACTATTCCATTTTCTGAATCTATAAAACCAGGTGTTCCAACACCAATAGCTTCAATTTCATCAGTTTTTAAAAACTCTATAATTTTTGAAATATTTTCTAAAACTTTATCTTTTCCTTCTCTAGCACAAGTTTCAAGTCTATAAGTTTTTAAAATTTCTCCATTCTCATCAATTACAGCACCTTGGATTTTTGTTCCACCTATATCAAGTCCTATTGTTTTAGTCATTATCTTCTCCTATAAATTCTCTAAGTATTGAGTGATCGTCAATTATTTTTGTATTTTCAATTTCTACAAAATATGACAGAATATTTTCTAGCCTATCAACCATATAATAATATTTAGAATTCTTTGAAACTTGTTTGAAACATTCTATGGCGTATTTTTTTAATGCATTATATTCATATATAAGTGATGAATCAACATAAAAATCTGCCCTATTTTGATAAGGGAAAATATATTTTTGCTCTCCTAATTTTACCTTATCCCAAGATTTTAAAGTTTCCAAAGTATCATATCCTCTGTACTTGTTGTCTCTAACTATTCTTCTTATAAGTCTCGTTTCAGTTGATGAAATTCTATTTGTTGAGTCTATATTTATACCTGTTAAAACTGAAACGTAAATTTTGTATTTATTTTTTTCTGGTATATAGTCAGTAAGTTTTGGATTTAGAGCATGAATTCCTTCTATTATCAAAATCGTATTATCTTTCATTTTTATTTTTTTATTTGATAAGGTTCTAATTCCTTTTATAAAATTAAATGAAGGTAAAATAACTTCTTTGCCCTCTAAAAGATCTAATAAATCTTCATTTAAACTATGTAGATCTATGGCATCAATACTTTCAAAATCCTTATTTCCATTTTCATCTAAGGGCGTTTTATTCCTATCTACAAAATAATCATCAGTCGAAATTACATAAGCATCTTTTCCCAATACCGCAAGTTGAATTGCTAATTTTTTTGCTGTAGTTGTCTTTCCTGATGAGGAAGGTCCTGCAAGCATAACTATATTCATATTATTTGCAATAATATCTTTGGCACATTTATTTAACTGATTATTATAATATGTTTCATTAACATTAACCAAGCTTTCAATTTTATCATTTATTACTAATTCATTTAAGTCGCTTGCAAAATTAACACCCAGTAGATTTGTCCATCTTTTTGATCTTTCATATATTTTTGGTATATTAATTTGCTCTTTAAAATCTAATAATTTTGAATTTTCAGATTTTTTATAATTTATTAAAATTCCTGGATGGTAATAAATTATATCGAAATCTTCTATCCAAGATGATTTTGGGCATAAATAATTAGTAAAAAAATAAAATTTATCTTTTACGTCGTATATATTTATTTCATTTAAATCCAAACTATTTAATAAATTGTACTTATCTAAGTCATCATTTTCTTTAAAGATTTTAAGAGCTTCGGTTTTTTTGTAAGTTTTTTTAACAATTGGAAAATCTTCTTTTATTAGATTTTTCATCTCTTTTTTTATTTTTTCTATATCTTTATGCAAGATTTTAAAATTTTCAACTGATAAGTATAAACAATTATTAACAGAATATTCTATATTAACTTTTTTGTTTTTATAAATTTTTTCTATTGCAAGCATACAAATCAAAGCTATGGTAGATTCATAGGATAAATTTGCTATGTGAGTATATTTTTTTATTAAATCTATTTTGTCATCTTGAAAAATTCTATAATTAAGATCTACAATTTTTCCATTCACATTTGCTAAAATATAATCTTTAAAATTATTTGGGTATTTTTCTTTTATAATTTCATATAAAAATTTTTTATTTGTTTTTAAAAACTTATCATTTAATAAGATTTCCATAGAAGACTTCCTCTTTTATGTCATTAATCATTCCTACTTGTCTTGAAATAAATATTTTTTTATCTAGATATGATAAATCTTCAATAAAATCAAATTCTAATTTGTAGGCTAATAGAGCTTGATTATTAAGATTTATTTTTTTATAATCTATACTTGATTTACTATATTTTCTATCGCCAATTATTGGTGTAGAATTTTTGTTTAATGAATATCTAATTTGATGGGTTTTTCCAGTTATTAGCTTACACTCTAGTAAAGTAAAATTATTTTTTGTTTCTAGAGGATGAAATTTTGTAATAATCCTTTTTCCATCTTCTTTTTCTTTTACCATATTTTTATTTTCATTTTTTGAAATTCTAGTATCAATTTCAAAATCTTTATGAATTTCTCCTTCAACTATAGTAAGGTAATATTTATTTATTTTTCCTTGACGAATTGCTTTGTTAAGACTTCTAAGTGCTTTTGCATTTTTCGCTCCAATAATAAGCCCTGCTGTATTCCTATCAAGTCTATTTACTATACTTGGTTTAAAAGTTAAATCTCTACTGTTTACCTTGTTTGTTTTATATAAATACGAAGTCATCTGATCTACTATATTATTTCCATAATCATTTTTATTGGCAGCATGAGATAATACTCCAGATTTTTTGTCGATTATAATAATATTTTCATCTTCATATATTATATCAAGGTCAAAATCACTAGCTTTAAATTCTTTTTTTCTAACCCATTTTTTATAATCTTCATCTTTAATATACATTGTAATAATATCGCCATTTTTGACGAAATCATCTTTTTTTGCTCTTTTATCATTTATTTTAAAATTTTTCTTTCTAATATTTTTTTGAATAAGTGATAAGGGAGCATTTTGTAAATATTTTCTTAAAAATCTGTCAAATCTTTGATTTGCATCATTTTCATTAATTTTAACTTCTATCATATTAATATGATTTATTAACATAGGAATCAATCATAGATATTTTGGATTCATCCAAAAAACATTTTTTCTCTTTTAATTTTTGAAGAAGATTTTTATTTTTTGAATGCAGTATCAACTTATCAAAATCTTTTAGATATATCTCAAATATTTCACCTGTTAATCTTTTTGATTTTAACTTTATGAAATAAGCTTCTATGTCCTTATAATCTATCAATTCAAGCAATTTTTTTGTTGCTAAATCTTTTAAATAATAATAATTTTCCCTATTGTTTATTTCTTGTTGATATTTTTTCTTTTTTTTAGAAATAAAAGTAAGAGCCACTTGATTAGATCTTTTTGCCATTATATTGTAATACTGATAATTATATACAGCTTCTAAAACAGAAGAAATATTTGAAAATGGTTTTAAATCGAGCTTTACCAAATACCTATAATTTAATTCTAAAAATTCATCTTTACCAATTTTTTGATTAGTTAATAAATCAATGCTTTCCTTTCTCCATTTATTGAAAGATTCTAATTTTTTTACTTCATCTAACATAATATCAAAAAACCGTCTCTTAGAGACGGCTTATATTTAATCTAATAATTTTGTTTCGTGAATTTCTGCATCAAGAGATTCAGGTATATCACTTGACTTACAATCTAGGCCAAGATAAACATCTACATTACATTCATTTGAAAGTTTAGTTAAGTCATCTGAAAGTTTCTCAATATTTTCACTATTAATATCAATTATATCGTAGATACCATCAATATAAATTTTTCCAATATCATAATCTCTTGCTAATATTCCAGCTATAAATCCTCTAAAAGATTCTACAGAATCTATAAAAAAGTTTGAAGCATCAATTAGTCTTACAGAATGGTCAAGTGAATAAATTTGTTCATTATCACTATCAACAAATACTATATTTGTGTTTCCTTTACCTTTTTCATCATTAGCTTGGTCTATTAACCATTTTGTTTTTCCACTTCCTGATGGTCCTAATACTAAATAAATCATTTCATCTCTCCCTTTAATTTTTTATATTCTTTTTGGCAACTCATATCGCCTTGAAAAATATTATTTTCGTTCATATAATCTATAATTTCATCTCTAATCATCCACCATGAACAGTTCCAATTACAAAAAACGGAATCTTCTTTAGGTGCTCTTCCTACAAGTCTTTGTATTGCTATATCCTTATTAATATATCTCAAAAACAAAATAACATTTTTTTGATAATCTTCTTTTGAGGGCATTTTAAACTCATTGTCTTGATACATCATTTCAAGTTTTGTATTTTTTATTACAAACAAGGAATGAATTTTAACCTCTTTTACTCTAAGTACATTAATAATCCTAGCAGTTTCAATTATATCTTCATCATCATCCCAAGGAAGTGATAATATAACATGAGTACAAATCCTAAATCCATATTCATTAATCATATTGCAAGCTTTTATAAAGTCAGCCAAATCTTCACATCTATTAAGAATCTTTAGAGTTTTATAATTTGCAGTTTGTAAACCCAATTCTATGATTATATCAATCCCTGTTTTTTTTGAAAAATCACTTAAAAAATCTAATTTTTTATAAGTTATACAATCACTTCTAGTTGATATTGATATAGCTACAATATATTCTTTGTTGCAAGCTTCAATAATATTTTTGAATTTTTCGAACTCTACATAAGTATTTGAAAAGTTTTGAAAATAAGCAATGAACTTTTTTGCTTTATATCTACTACCTATATAATTTTTATTTATCTCTAATTGCCTATCGACTGTCAAAAATGAAGGTAAGTTTTCAAAACTTCCCCCACTTTCAGAGCAAAAAATACATCCTTTTGTACTTTTTTCTCCATCTCTGTTTGGACAAGATAAAGATAATTTTACAGGTAGTTTATATACCTTTTGTCCATATTCTAGTTTGTAATATTCTGATATAGGAAAATATGGTAAATCCCTATTCATTTAAATCACTATCTTCTAAATCACTTTCGTATTCACTTACAATCTCATCAATTGTATCGTAATCCCAATAATGTGAAAATAAATGATATATTTCATCAAGTTTATCTTCATCTTCTAAAGAATTTAATTTGATTTCTCCGCTTTCTTCATCCTCTAATTCATACAAGAGAATAATAAGTTCGCTATTTTCAGAATCAACTAAGGCTATATAATCAACGCCATCTACAGAAAATATATCAATTAAATAACATTGAATAGGATTCTCATCCAATTGCAATTCAATTATTGCTTTTCCTTCATTTTTTTCAAACTCAATTTCATGATTATGAATTTCTAATTTTTTTGACATCTTCACTCCAAATTTTTATTTAGTTTAAATAAAACTTCCTTAATTAAAGAAAAAGTTTTTAAAATATCTTTAAAATCACAAGCAGAATTTATCATATCCACTTGTTTATATTTTACCCCAATTGATATCATATTAACATTAAATTTATAAAAAATCAGGTTGCAGTCTAAAGAATATTGTGTTTTTATTATCTCTAAATTGCTCTTATATAAATAATCATATGTATCTTTAAATATAAGAGCCAGATCATTTTCTTTGTTTTGCCATGAAGGAATTGATAACCTATTTGTAAATTCTCCTCCATTAATATCACTAGCGAGCTTAGTTTGTTCTAACATTCTGCTTAAACTTTCTTCAGATAAGGATCTAAAAATCATAACAGCATTTAATTTATAACTTGAAGTTCTTACTTTTGTTAATACCGAAGAAGAGATTGTAGTTTTTGTATTACTATCTACAGAAAATGTTCCATTTAATGATAATTCAACGAAAGAAGATATGTGATTGTATGATTCTTGAGTCATTGGATAAAATTTTAATTTATCTATTTTTTTAATTTCAAATTTTAAATTTGGTTCAATTTTTAAATTTGCAGTTAAATATTCGCTTTCAAATAAATAAAATACATCCAATAAATCATTTTCGAATTCATTTTTACAAACTAAGTCTACAAAACAATAAGATGGTGTTTTGTCGTGCTTACCTCCGCCTTCAATATTAATTACATCTAAATCAACTTTTGATTTTATTTTTCTAATAAAAGTCATCAACATTTTTATTGTATTTTTGAAAACATTATTGAAATCATTAGAAAAATTATCGCCAGCTATATTTTTAAGACTTATTCTATAAATTAAATTATTTTCTAAGAAACTTTCTTCGTCAATTTCTTTCCTATTTATAGGAATTCCAACTGTACTAATCGTATGTGAAGCGAAACTTTCTGCTATGCAATCAGATTCATTTAAATTTAAATTAATAATATTTTTTGATCTTATAACGGATCTTAAAACAGAAAAATCTTTATTATAATCATTTATATAATTATTTGTTAATAAAATATCAAAATTATTTATACCTTCTTCAAGTAGCATTGTTATCGATAAAATCCCGCTTATTTCAGTTGGATTTAAATTTGTTTCAAATGAAAAATCTTCATCTTCCTTAATTTTAATAAAAGAAGATTGGTTTATTTTATCACTAATATTTAGGTGTAAAACAGCTTTCGAATTTTCATTTTTTATATAATAACAATCATTTATTAAAAGTATAACTAATTTTCTTTCCTTAGCTTTTGACAAAACAAATTTTATAAGTGATTTTTTATCATCAATTACTTTAATATATTCACTTAAATCTTTTGAAATTGCCCTTAGCTTATTGGAATAATTCGACTTTTCCATAAAATTTCCTTCTTAGTAATATTTTTTAACTTCTACCTTCTCTTTGATTTTTCTTGTTTTTTCTAAATATTTTTCTTGTCTTTTTATCATCAAAAGTGTATCATGAATTCTATCTTTTATTTCATCAAATTCTGGTAAATACTCATCATGTGTATGGTCTAATTTTATTATATGATAACCAAATTGTGTCTTTACTGGTTTTGAAATTTCTCCCTCTCCTAGTTTATCAAGGGCTTCTTCAAATTCTTTAACCATAGTTCCTTTAGGAAATTCTCCCAAATCTCCATTTTTTGAACCATTATCTTTTGAATATTTATTAGCAGCATCTTCAAAACTTAAACCATCATTTATTTCATTTAAAATATTTTTGGCACTTTCTTCATCATCTACTAAAATATGACTTGCTCTGTAAGATTTTGGTTTTTTTACTACTTCTTTATTGTTATCATAATAATTTTTAATTTCTTCGTCGCTTACTTCTATGCTTTCAAATAATTTGTGCATTGCATAATTTTTGAGCATATTTTCCTTTGTTATTTCTAACTCTTTGGTAAATTCTTCATCTTCGTCTAGTTTATTTTCTAATGCATCTATATACATTAATTCTTGATTAACTAATTCGTCTGTAATTTGATGAATTCCTTGTGGATTCAAAAATTGTTGTCCACCTTGCATTTGTGTAATAAAGCTTACAACTTCTTTTTGACTAATTTTTTTACCATTTACTTCTGCTAATATATCGTTATTTTTTTCTGTCATTTTACCTCTCCAATAATTGTATTTTTTTTGGATAAATCTTAATATATTTATCTTTATAAAGCCTACCTATAGCTCTTTTATAGGCAGATTTTGAAAATCCAAATATTTTATAAATCTTATCAGGAGATGACTTATCTCCCAAATTTAAGAAACCATTATTTTCTTCTAAATAATCTAAAATTTTTTGACAATCATCATCTATTTCAAGATAAGACCTTTTTCTATTAGATAATTCAATTTTTCCATCTTCTCTTACTTCTTTGACCCTTAATTTCAAAAGTTCTCCCTCAATATGAACTCCATTTAATTCTTTAATTCTTATTAACGAGTCAAATTGATTATTAATTGCAATGAAAGCTCCTATATTTTTATTTATAGAATAAATTCTTCCTTCAACAATATCATTTTCTTTAAAATCATGGTCAAACGATAACATATCTCTAATTTTGCTTGTAAGAATTGGCATATTTTGATCATCTATGATAAGTCCAACTGGATAAGTCATATCTTTTATAACTCTATAAGTTTTCTCACTAGCTGGCATTAATAATTTTATTTTATCTTGGTATAAAAAATATGCGCCATTTTTTTTGACATCTATACACTTTAGACTATATATTTTTCCACTTTGAATATCAAGATTTAAGCTTGCTCTTAAAGTATTATTCTTGTCAAAATAAATATATGTCTTTATTTCATCGCCTTGTTTGTATTCTTTTACTTGATTTTTATCAATTACAGCATCGCCATACTTTGTTTGTATGTATGCCTTATTTTTATTAAATCTTTTTATTTTTAAATTTTTAATTTAAATCACTCCCAATTATTCAAAAACTTGATATGTAAATCCTTCTCCTAGCACTTCTGATATAGCATGAGTAAAAACAAATGCATTTTTGTCAATTTTTAATATATCATCTCTAATAGGTATGTATTTTCTAAAAGGAACTACAGTTAGTATTATATTTCTTTCTTTATGAGAAAAACCCCCTTCTGCTTTGTAAAGGCTTACTCCTCTTCTATATTTACCCAAAATCATTTTATTAATTTCATCACTATAATCACTAATAACAGTAATGGCAATTTTTCTTCCTAATCCTTGTATGAAATAATTAAAACCAAATGATTGAATAATAACAGATAAAACCGCATACAAAGCAGTTTCTACTCCAAATTCTTTGACTGCCATCAAAACTACAAGAGAGTCAATTATAAATAAAGATTTTGCTACCGTCATATTAAAATATTTATTTATGATTGCAGCAATTATATCTGTTCCTCCAGAAGATGCATCATTAAAAAAAATACAACTTAAAGAATAAGATACAATACCTGCACCAAAGAATACGTTTATTATCAAATCATCAGTTAAAATTGTTTGTGGAAAATATCTTTCAAAAAACATTATAGCCAAAGAAATTATTGATGCAGACAAGACCGTCTTTTTTCCAAAATCTTTTCCCATAAGTAAAAAAGCCATAATAAATAAAATTATATTTAAAATTAAATACCATTGTCCAACCGTGAAAAAATTAAAAAGTTTTGCCATAATTAAAGAAATTCCAGTAACACCACCTGGTGCAATATTATGTTGAACTAAAAAAAAATATAAGCCGAATGCTAATAATATTGAATTAAATCCAATATTAAAAACTTTTTTGAAATTTTTTACCATACTATCTTTCCCTTTTGTAAATATTTATATAAATTTTATCATATTTTTTAATTTTCTACAATAAATGGAAATTCATTTTTTATTTCAAAAAAAATTAAAAGGCTAAGAAAATATACTTTCTTAGCCTCTTTATAAAGTTTATTTTGCCCATGTAGGAATGATTTCTGAAAAATTATCATACATATTTAAAATAGCTTCGATTTCTTGCTCATTTAAATACGGTTCTTTTTTATCTCTAATATCAACCAAAGATTCTAGAATATAATAAACTTGATAGAAACTTAATAGCCTATAAAATTTTCTTGAAATCACTTCATCGTTATGATAAGAATCAAGAACTCCTTTGGCAAATTCAGGATATTTTATAGCAATTTTATTTATATTTACAAAATCACTAACTCCATCGCCAATTTTAATTTCTTTTAGACCTCTAATATCAATTTCTCCATCATCAAATATCCTAATATTTTTTTCACTTATATTTTGATACAAAGAATTAAAGGCAGTATTTTTGCATATATATTTATTTGAAGTCAAATAATCAATCAAAATATAATCGTTATTATCATTAATCTTATTTAACCCATGCCTATAAAGTAAGAAATTGACTTTTGTATCTACATTTTTATACCAATCAAATCCATCATACTCATCAATTTTTTTGATATGAATATTTTTTAGAATTTTACCAAATTTTATACCAATATTATATATTTCATCTTTTTTAAGCTTATCTAAATAATCTCCCAAGGAAATTTCATCCCTGTACTCAAATATTTTGTAAGATTTGTTAATATCTGGCATTATTCCTATTTCAAATAAATCCAAAGTATCTAATAAATCTATACTTTTTAGATAATTATTAATAATTTCTTCTTTTTTTAATTTATCAAAATCATCCATCGAATACAAACCCAAAACATAAGATTTTTCATTTGAAATCACTCTAATTTTATTAGATGAAATATCTTCAATTGAAGATATATTTTTAATTTTATCTGTAAAAAATTTGGTTCTTTTAATAATATCTAGAGATTTATCATTCATTTTTTTATCCATTAATTATGTTTTTCTATTGACTCCTCAACATCTTTAACATCTTCTAAATCTAAAATAGTTAAGGCAAATTTTTCTTCTTCTTTAAAATTAGAATTTAAAATAATATCTTTAACTTTTGGAAGTTTTGAAGCTGAGCCTGAAAATTCGTCTAATCCAAGTCCTAACAATAGTTTTGTTGCCTTTGTATCTGAGGCAAATTGTCCACACATTCCGGTCCATTTTCCAGCTTTGTGACTTTCATCAATAACATGTTTAATAGATCTAATTACTGCTGGATTGAAATTGTTATAAATATCTGAAATATTTTCATTTCCCCTGTCACAAGCTAAGGTATATTGAGTGAGGTCATTTGTTCCTATTGAAAAGAAATCAGAATATTTTATTAATTTATCTGCCATAATAATTGAAGCTGATGTTTCAACCATAATTCCAAGATCTATGTCTTTATTATAAGCAATTCCCTCTTTATCTAGATCTTTTTTCAATTCTTCAAGGATTATTCTAGTTTGTTTTATTTCATCAGTTGAAATTACAAAAGGAAGCATTATTTTTAAATTTCCATAAGCTGATGCTCTTAGTAAAGCTCTTAATTGGTCTTTAAAAATATCTTGGTGGTCTAAGCAAAACCTAATTGCTCTGTAACCTAAGAATGGATTTTCTTCTTTTGGGAAATCATAATAATCAAGTCCCTTATCTCCACCTATATCTAAGGTTCTTACAACCAAAGGTTTTTCTCCAAGCATTTGTGTAGCTTCTTTGTAAACTTCATATTGTTCTTCTTCTGTTGGGAAATGATCATTTTCCATATATAAAAATTCTGTTCTAAATAAACCAACCCCATCGCAACCATGTTCAATTGCTACTTTTAAATCTTCAATATTTCCAATATTTGCAGAAACTTCACAAACTTTACCATCCAAAGTTTTAGCTTCTAGATTTTTAACTTTTTCAAGTCTTTGTTTTTCTTCTTTTTCCTTTTCAATTAAATTTTTATAATCTTCTATTTCTTTTTCGCTAGGATCTACAATTAAAATTCCTTGATTTCCATCAATTATTGCTAGCTCTTCGCCTTTAATGTTACTTGAAACATCTTGCATACCTACAAGTGCAGGAATATCTAAGTTTTGTGCAATTATTGAAACGTGAGAAGTTTTTCCTCCAAGGTCTGTTGCAAAACCCAAAACTTTTTCCTTATCCATATTTGATGTATCAGAAGGTGTAAGTTCTTTAGAAATAATAATGCATTCTTCATCTAATTTTGACAAATCTTTAGGTACAACATTTTTAATTTTGCAAAGAACTTGAAATCCTATATCTTTGTAGTCATCAGCTCTTTCTTTTAAATATTCATCTTCTAGAGCTGACATAACCATTACCATTTGCTCAACTGTTTCATTTGTTGCAAGCTCAGCATTTTTATTTTCATTTTGAATTTTTTCTTTGATTGTATCTACAAAATAAGGATCTTGTAATAATTCCTTATGAGCTCTAACAATATTTAAAACTTCTTCATTTTGTTCATTTTTTTCTTTGTAATCTAAGTCGTTGAAATAGGAACTGATAGCATCTTCTACTTTTTTGATGTGTAAATCTTTATCTTGATCACTAATATTTGACTTATCAATAACTAATTCTTCTTTATTAAATAGAAAAAGCTTTGCAATAGCAACTCCATTTGAAGCTATAATACCTTTTAGTTTATTAGACATATCTTAAATTTCCTTTCTATTATAAAAATATAGGGGTACTTGATGTACCCCTTAATTAATTATTCTGATAAGTTATCTATAAAATCAGTTAATTTATCTGCAAATGCTTCTTCGTCTTCGCCTTCAACTATGATACCAATTTCTGTACCTTTTGAAATTCCAAGACTCATAACATTGAAAATGCTTTTTGCGTTAGCTTCTTTTCCATCTTTAACTAATTTTACATCACCTGGGTAATTTTTTACAAATTGAACCAAAGATGCTGCTGGTCTTGCGTGAAGACCTGTTTCGTTAGTTACAACAATTTTTCTTTCTGCCATAATTGCCTCCTAAATTATTATATTATTATTTTAACATTTAAATAAGTTACATTCAACTAATGCTTTTTTGTACTATCTCTTTCTATTAATTGAGCATCCAAAACCCAATCATTTTCTAGTATATCTTCTTCGCCCCTTATTCTTTTAATCAAAGCTCTTATTCCTATTGCTCCTATATCATAATTTGGTATAGAAACTGTAGTTAATTTTGGTCTATATACTCTAGAAATTTCAAAATTTCCAAATCCTGCTACTGAATAATCTTCTGGAATTTTTATATTATTATCATAGCAATATGAAATAAATCCAACCGCAGTTTGATCGTTATAAAAGCTTATAGCACTTACATTTTCACTTTTAGCTTGAGATATAACTTCTTCCCCAATATTATACCCATCATCACTATTTTTTCCATCAGCTTCTATAATAATAGATTTTAAATTATTTTCATTAACAAATTTTTCATATCCTTTGATTTTTATATCAGTTAAATAATTATGTTCTTTTAAAGTAACGTAAGCAATATTTTCATGCCCTTGTTCATATAAGTATTTTGTTAATTCATATTCTTCTTTTTCATAATCTATTTTTACAGTATTTATTTTTTTGAAATCATGGAATTTATCTAATAATAAAAATGGTATTTTATTATCTCTCAATTTAACTAGAATTTCTGCAGAAATATCTTCACTTATCACTACAATTCCTTCAACTTGTTTTGTTGACAAAAAGTCTATTGCGTTTTCTAGAGAATTATCATCTCCATAAGTACTTGAAAGAATTATATCATATTTATACAAGTGACCAATTTCTTCAACACCTCTAATTAGTTGAGCCATATATTCAATTCCAATATCTTCAACTATTACACCAATTAGATTAGATTTTTTCATAACCAAACTTCTTGCTAATTCGTTTGGTTTAAAATCCAATTTGTTAATTGCATCTAGTACTTTTTTTCTTGCTTCAGGACTAACAGGTTTTGAATCATTCATTACTCTTGATACAGTGGAAATTGATACACCTGCAAGTTTTGCTACATCTTTAATTGTAGGTTGTGCCATATACGCTCCTTTCATTATTAAACAATAATAAAGACCATCAATTGATGGCCTTATCTTCCTGATATTACGCTTCTAACTATATCAAACACATCCATAATTAATGACGCATAATCATTTATTGAAGCAATTCCTTCTCCAAATGTATCAGTTGTATCTATTACGCTTTCTCCAAAATAGTTTACTGTATCTTTTATATCTACAGTTATATCACTTACATTAGAAATAGCTAGATTTGCATTGGATATAGCCATTTTTAGGTTAGGATCAGAAACTAATCCATTTACATTTTCTACTAAAATATTTGCTTGATCAACCAAGTTTGGTAGTTTATTTATTACATTATCTAAATTATCTTCATTTTTGTCAACAATTTTTTGAATAGATTGAACCAAACCTGATGCTTTTTTCAAAAACATAGCAAGAAATACAATAGCGATTATGCCTACTAATACTAAGATAATATCTCCTATTAATCTTAAATTTATGGTAACCATTATCTACTCCTTACTTATTTTTTTTATCTTCTGCTCTTCTTACTTCTCCAGCTTTCTTTTTAGTATCTTCTGCTACTTCTTTAACTTCTTCTTTGCCTTCTTTGACGTCTTTTTTCGCTTCTTTTGCGCCTTCTTTTGCAGCATCTTTAACGTCTTTAGCATCTTCTTTTAATTTTTCAGCTTCTTCTTTAACATCTTTTGCATTATCTTTTAGATTTGCTTTTGTTTTCTCATAAGTATCTTTAACTACTTTTTTTCCTTCTTCAAAGCCTTCTTCAATTGGTTGTAGTTCTGTATATGCTCTATCTTTAAAATCAACGTATGACTCTTTAGCACTTTCTACAAAATCATTTGTTGTATCTTTAACTTGATTAATTGTGTTATCAACAGAATTAACTATATCTTTTCTTAAATTTTTACCAGATTTTGGTGCAAGTAATAAACCAGCAGCAACTCCTGCAACAGCTCCAACCAAAGCTCCTTGAGCTCTCATTCTGCTATCGTGATTTTTCATTTTCCAAATTTCATATTTAATTTCTCTTTGTTTTCTTTGTGCTTTACTTTCAATATAATCAGCTATACTCATAATAACTCTCCTTATTTTTTAAATTTTCGTTCTTATAAATTTATACCCACTATTGGATAAAAACAACAAAATATAAAAAAAATCCAAGGCGGCCCTATTATTTAATACCTTCGCGTAAGTGAAGGTGGGTTTGCTGTTTGAAATATCTGACTTCCACTCAAAGGAGGCTTGCCATCAAAGTCAAAACTCCGCAATCCCTTATAAATGTTGTAGGTTTAAATTTGGACCTTGCCCCTTGGAATACCTTTATTATATATCATGAAAAGCATAATTGCAAATTAGCTATCGCTTCTTAAAAGGCTAGAATTTAAATAATTATCAAAATTTGGTCGTGATAATATCGTTATTTTTTCTCCATCTCTAAATCTTATAAAACTTACCTTGTATGAATGCAATAAAAACCTATCCAATTTGTATTTTGAACCATAAAGTTTATCTCCAATTATTGGATGATTTAAATTTGATAAGGAAATTCTAATTTGATGAGTTTTGCCTGTAAAAATTTTGCAATAAATCAAGGAAAATTTATCGTATAATTTTATATTTTTAAAATATGTTTTTATTTCATAGCCTTCATCTGCTATTTTCATTTTTTTTTTATTTTCATCATAATTTATCTTCAAAACAATTGTTTTATCTATTTCTAGATTTCCTTCTACAAGTGCCAAATATTCTTTATCAAAATCATTATTTTCTATTAATTTTTGGTAATATGCTTGGGCATAAGGATTTCTTGCAATCAAAATAATTCCTGATGTATTCATATCAAGTCTATTTATAAATCTAACTTGCGATTTTATATTATTTTTCCAAAAATAATAGCTAATATAATTTGCCAAACTTTCTTGACCTTTAGAATTTACAGTAAGATTTGCGTCTTTATCTATAGCAATTATATCTTGATCTTCATATAAAATTTCAAGCTCTTTATTTATCGGCTCATAATTAAGAATTTCATCTTCAATAATTATTTTAATATTATCGTCTGAATTTAATTTAATATTTTTTTCTATTTTTTTGTCATTAACCAAGATAGAATTTTTTATTATTTTTTTGTAAGCCCTATTTGAAATATTCCTATCTAGCAAGAATTTTTTTAAACTAATCTTTCTATCTGCTTTAAATTCAATATATGTCATTTTTTCCTCAAAAATTTTTTTATGTTATAATTAATTATATCTTAAGAAAGGTAAGTAACAATGAATAAAACGATTAATATTTTCAAAAATAAATCTAGATATACTAAAAATATTTATAATAAAACTAGAGCAATATTAAAAGATTTTGGATATGAAATTTCTAATAACTATGATCCAAACGCTTGCTTAAACCTTGTTATTGGAGGAGATGGAACATTTTTAAACGCTGTAAAGCTTTCAAAATTTTCTCAAATTCCTTTTATAGGTATAAACACAGGACACTTAGGTTTCTATCAAGAAGTAAATCCTGATAATATTGAAGATTTTGTAAGAAGATTATCTGAAAAAAATTATTATATGGAAAAACTTGCAATTCTCGAATCAAATATTGGTAATAATAAAATTAATGCTGTAAATGAAGTTGTAGTAAAAAGCAACAGAAATCAAATTGTAAGGCTTAGGCTTTTCATTGATGGAAATTTTATAGAAAATTTTTCAGGAGATGGTCTAATAATATCTACTCCTCATGGTTCAACAGCTTATAACTTATCATCAAACGGAGCAATTTTGCATCAATCTCTTGAGGGTTTTCAACTTACACCAATTGCGCCTATTTTTTCAAGTTTAAATAGGTCATTAAAAGCACCAATAATTTTGCCAAAAAATGCTGAAATCGAAATTAACGTCAGCAAAAGAGATAATTACCACACAGTTTTTTTGTTTGATGGCAAAGAATATAAGACAAATAGTTTTAAAATAAGCACAAGAATTTCTAATAAGGAACTAAAAAAGCTTATTTTAAATAAAAACCATTATTGGTCTAATATAAAAAATAAGCTTTTGTAATTTTTTATTATAATTATATATTCACAATAAAAATGCTTTGGATGTATTTTTTATACCAAAGCATTTTTTAATTATTCTAATTTAGATTGACGTTATTTACAATACTTGTAATTAACTCTCCTGCAATTGGAGCAGCTGTGATTCCTGCTGTATCATCAGAATCTTCAATAACAATAGCAAAGGCTAATTTAGGTTGATAAGCTGGAGCAAATCCAACAAACCAAGCATCTGTTGCTCCATTTTTTTTATCAGCTGTTCCAGTTTTTCCTGCTATTTGTACAATTCTGGTGTATGCATTTGTTCCCGTTCCTCTATTTACAACATCCACCATAAAATCTCTAATATAATTAGCATTTTCTACACTTGTAACATCTGATATAACTTTACTTTCACTTTCTTTAATTATTTTTCCATCTTTATTTACTACATTTTTTACAAGTCTTGGTTGCATCATTTTTCCATTATTAGCGATTGTAGATGCAATCATTGCCATGTGAAGCGGAGTAACTTTTGTCTTACCATATCCAAATCCTGTCATCGCTAAATCAACTTGATTTAAATCATCAAATGGAATTTTGGAATTTATTTTTTCTATATCGAACTTATAATCCTTATTGAACATATATTTTTCAGCTATTTGTTTATAAAAATCTTTACCTAATTCATCTGTTTTTGATGCAAAATAAGTATTAACAGAATTTAAAAACGCTGATCTTAAATTTAAATTCCCGTAAGAATATCCACCATAATTTTCTATATCATAGCCTTGAATTTTAACTTTTCCTGTATCGTTATAATGAGTATTTAATTTACTCTCTAATATTGCATTAGCAGTAACAATCTTCATTGAAGAACCAGGTCTATAAATTCCTTGACTGGATCTATTAAGTAAAGGTGCATTTGTATTTTGAATTAACATATCCCAATCTTGGTCTAGACTGTTTGGATCATAAGATGGTTTTGAAACCATTGCCAAAACTTCTCCATTTCTTGGATCCATAACGACAATAGAGCCAATATGATCACCCAAGCTTTCATAAGCAATTTTTTGAATCGTTTGGTCAATTGTTAAATTTAAATTATTTCCTACTCCAGATTTCTCTACCATATCTCTAATTTTTGATGTTGGTTGGTCTGAAATATCTAATAATTCTTTATTGTAAGTTTTTTCTAAACCACTTTTCCCATACTTAATTGAATTATATCCAGTAAAAGCCGAATTTATTTTTCCATTTTTATAAACTCTTATGTTATTTCCATTATCATCTTTTTCGTTATATACTAAAAGATTTCCATTTCTATCGTAGATATTTCCTCTTTTAATTACATTTTCATTTACCCAATTTCTTTTATTATGACTGTTATCAGCTAGAGTTTGTGCTTTAAATAATTGAAAATATACTAAATATAAAACTATAGATAAAAACAAAAGAATAAAAAGCATCATAACATATATTAATCTTTTATTCATTGTTGATTTTTCTAATATGTGTTTGTTATCTTCGTCTTTTAATCTTTGTTTTTTCTCCATATCTAAGATTTTTTGAATAAATGGCTTTTCTTTATCTTTCTTCTTTTTCATTATCATCACCATTTTCTATTTTTTGACCGCAATATTGTAGGCAAGCTAATAAAATAAAACCTGATACCATTGAGGAGCCTCCTGCGGAAATAAATGGAAGAGTAACCCCTGTTAATGGAATAAGTTTTAAAACTCCACCTAAAATTATCAAGGTTTGAAGCGCAAAAAGCCCTCCTATACCAAAAGCAAGTATTGAAAAGAATTTATTTTCTTGTTGAAGAGCAATTTTTATTGCCCTATAAACTAAAATCAAGAACAATAAAACTACTGCAATTCCCATAAAAATCCCATACTCTTCACAAATTGCAGGAAAAATGAAATCACTTTCTGCAACTGGAATATAATCAGGTCTACCCAAGCCTATTCCTGTTCCAAATAATCCACCACTTGCAAGAGCAAATAATGATTGAGTTATTTGGTAACCCTTATCGTCAATAACAGACCATGGATCAAGCCATGTTTGTACCCTAACTCTAATATGAGAAAATAAAAAATATGCAAGTATAGCTCCCAAAATTGTAAATATTACGTTCAAAAGAATAAGCTTTCTATCTCTTTCATAAACAAATTGTGTCAAAATCATTGTTCCAAAAAATATTAAAGCTGTTCCCAATTCTTTTTGAATAAAAAACATCAAAATAAAAAAGTAAATTCCAATATTCAAATAATACTTACCAAATGCTTTTTTTCTATATTTATTGTAATTTGTATAAAAGCTTGCCACAAAAAATATAAAAGGAATTTTAATAAATTCTGATGGTTGTATGGTAATAGGACCAATTACAATCCAGTTTTTTGCACCACCAGATGCAAAACCAAATACCAAAGTTGCCATAAACAAAACTATAGAAATTACAAAATAAAAAATAATGTAATCATCCCAATTTTTTATTTTTGGCAATATAAAATAGGTAATAAAAAATACAACCACACCAATTATATAAAACAACAATTGCTTTTTTCCTAAAGCAGGATCTAGCCTATAAATCATAGCAACACCAATTGAAAACAACATATTTACTATAAGTAATAAAATACTATCGCTTCTTGTAAATTTATTAGCCAAAACTGTAGATAGTATTGTTGTAATTAGTATTGTTAAATAAGAATAGAAATCTCTGCTTTGTAAATGTTTAGCATTGTAAATCATTGACAAACTTAAACTTAAAAATTCAAATACAAATAAAAGAAATAAAGCAGAATTTTTATATTGTCTTTGCCTGGTGATATTTATATTTTCATTTTTAATCATCTTCATCACCGTTTATAAATAAGAATTTAAGTTCTCCAAATTTAATAATATCCTTGTTTTTTAATTCTATCGCTTCATTAATTCTTTCATCATTTAAAAAAGTTCCATTAGAAGAGTTCATATCTTCCAAAAAATAAATACCTTGGTCTAAAATAATTCTCGCATGAAAACTTGATAAAAATTTGTCTTTTATACAAATAGTATTTTTATCATCTCTTCCAATAGTATTATTGTCTCCAATATAATAATATTCTTGTACTTTAAATTTGTGTTCTTGATTTTGATTTATGAATTGTAAATATGTATCAGATATTTGCTCTTTTTTAATAGCATATCTAACATCATAATATATTATTCTAATAATTGAATAGATAAAGTACAAAACAATAACAACAAATACATATTTTAAAATTGTTGATAATAATTGATATAAAGTCAAATTTCCAAAAACTTGAATAGAAAATACTTTATCTATAAAGTTAAAAAATTGATCCATAAAACCTCCTTACTTCCTGTTTACTTATTTTATCAGAAATTTAAAATTCTTTAAAATATCCTTATTAAAAATATCTAATATAAAAGCCTTAGATAAATTTATGTTGAAATCAAGTTTAAACCCACGATAATTTTTTGACAATATATATATATATATATTATAATGAAAATAATAAAATTGAAATATTTAAATAATGAAAATTTAATACAATAAAATTATATAAGGAGATAAAATAATGAGTTCTGAGCATAATAATATCATAAGAGAATTTAATTTTGAAAGTTTACCATTACCATTTTCTGCACAAAGACATATTCAAGTATATGAAGATGTAATATATTATAATGATACTAAATTATTTGGAAATAATAATTCCTATGGAAAAATCAGAGTTGATAGAATATACGATGCCTATATTATGCATTATAAAAGTAATAAACGTCATATATTATTATTACTTCTATTCTTTTTTGCTTTTATCAAGCTCAATAATGCTATATTATTTTTTATATCCGTATATTTTCTTTGTAGACTTATTTTATTTAAAAAGTATTTTATAAAATTAGAAATGGAGAATGGTAGTTATTTTGTAATAAATTTTTATACATGGGAAGAAGATATATGTCATGAAATTTATGATTCTATTGATTATATGTTAGACAAAAGAGTTGATGATACTAATATAGGCAGATATATTAATAAATAAAATCTGTTTCAATATTAATATTTATATATATGCAATTAATTTAAATAAAAAATTAAGTGCCAAGTGGTTTTTCTTGGCACTTAATTTTTAGTCAATTTTATCAATTATTTTATTTACTTCATCTTTCAATTTATCTTTTTTAATTTCTGATTCTTTTTTACTTTTTTCTATTACATTTAGGTATAATTTAATTTTTGGCTCTGTTCCTGATGGTCGTAATACAAACCATGAATCATCTTCTAGATAATATTTTAATACATTTGATTTTGACAATCCTGTATCATCGTTTAAGTAATCAACAATGTTTTTAACTTTAAGTCCTATTACTTCTTCAATTGGATTGTTTCTTATTGTTTCCATTATTCTTTTAATTTTATTTGCTCCATCAAGTCCTTCAAGAACTATTGATTGAACTTCGTTTGAATAATATCCAAATTTATCATATATATCATCCAATACGTCTAATAAAGTTTTGCCTTTGTCTTTATAATATGCAGTCATTTCGCTAATAAGCATAGCAGAATTTACTGCATCCTTATCTCTAACAAATGTTTTGTAATTATATCCTATACTTTCTTCAAATCCAAAAATAAATTCGCCTTTGCCTTTTCTTTCAAATTCATTTGCTACTTCATAAATATTTTTAAATCCTGTCAAAACTTCATAGACTTCTACTCCATAGCTTTTTGCAATTGGTTTAATTAAATCTGTAGATACAATTGTTTTTACAACTGCTCCATCTTCTGGCAATTCATTATTTTCATCTAAAGCTGTCAAAATATAATTTGTAAGTAATGATCCAATTTGATTTCCTGTTAAAAATTGATAGTTTCCTTTTTCATCTTTAACTTCAACTGCACATCTATCTGAGTCTGGATCTGTTGCAAGCAACAAATCTGCTTCTTTTTCTTCTCCTAATTTTTCTGATAATTTAAATGCTTTTGGATCTTCTGGATTTGGATAACCTACTGTTGTAAAATCAGGATCTGGATTTTCTTGTTCTTTTACTATATAAATATTTTCAAATCCTCTTTCATTAAGTATTCTTCTTACCAATTTATTTCCACAACCATTTAATGGAGTGTAAACAATTTTTACTTTCTTGTCTACGTCATCGTTAATTGTACAAGCCAAAACTTCTTTTACATAATCTTCTATTAATGAATCGTCTATCCATGAAATTAATCCTTCATCCATTGCCTTGTCAAAATCAATTCTTTTTATTTTTGAATAATCATCATATTCTTTCATATAATTTTGAATTTGTACTGCAATATCTTCAAGAATTTGACTTCCATCAGAGCCATAAGCCTTGTATCCATTATATTCTCTTGGGTTGTGGCTTGCTGTTACCATTACTCCAGCTATAGATTTTAATTTTCTTATAGCGTATGAACAAACTGGTGTTGGTTGAATTTCTTTGAAAATATTTACTTTAATTCCGTTTGCAGCAAAGACTTCAGCTGTTATTTTTGAAAATTCATCAGATTTGTGTCTAACGTCATAACAAATTGTAACTCCTCTTTTTTTTGCATCTTCGCCCATATCTGATATTGTATCAGCAAAGGCTTGGCTTGCTTTGGCAACTGTATATTGGTTCATTCTATTTGTTCCAGCGCCTAATTTCCCTCTTAGTCCTGCAGTTCCAAATGCCAATTCTTGATAGAATCTATCTTCAATTTCATTCTCATCATCTTCAATATTTTTCAATTCATCTCTTGTGTCTTGGTCAAAAAATTCATTGTTTAACCAAGATTCATAAACTTTTTTATAATCCATAATATTTTCCTCCTACATATACGTTTACAGAATATTTACTGATTTTTTTTATATCAGAAACATTTAATCTTTTATTAATTTTACCCTTTTTATCAAATATTTTAACAAGTTCTCTTTGCTCATTAAATATTTTATTTCTTGTTATATCGTCAAGTTCATAATCATTTTTTAAAGCATTAAATACTAAATAAATTTTTTTATTTTTAAAATTTATTTTATAAGCTATCAAGAAATCTTCTAGCCCATCAACAAAAGTTAAAACTTTTTTTATATCTTCCCTTTTATATAAGTCAAAAACTTCTAAGTTTTTTCTCAATTCAATAAGCTCTTTTACATAAGTAAAAGTGTCCAAATTATCAATTTTATCTTGCCAATTTATTCCATTTATATCAAGGCTTGAATTATATGAATTGCTGTTATTTGATTTTGAATTATTAAATTCAGTTCCTTCATATATAAAAGGCTTGCCAAATGATAAAAACAAAATTGCAAATCCTAGTCTTGATATAGAATCAATATTTTCATGATTTGTTAAAGAAATTTTTAACTTATCGTAATAAATTAGATTATCATGACATGCAAAATAATTTATAACTTCGCTTGCATCATCTGCAAATCCAATTCTTTTTTCATCAAAATTAATACTTCCGCTAATTCCTATTTCAATTTCATTTTTTAATGTAAAATTTCCTTGGATAAACCCTTTTGAATATCCATCATTATCTCCCCTAATTGCATTTCTAAATCTATCATTAAAAACCGCAAAACCATTGGATTTTTGACTTCCTACAAGAATTTGTTTTTCAATAGGTAAGACTGATTCTCCTCCCATCCAAGGCTCTCCATAGATAATTATGTAGGGTTTTATTTTTTTCAATTCTTTTATTGCAATTTTTATTGTGTCAATATCAATCAAAGCCATCAAATCAAATCTAAATCCATCAATATCATATTCATTTACCCAATGCTTCAAGGAATCTATGATCAATTTTCTTACAAAAGCTTTTTCACTTGCAAGCTCATTTCCAACTCCCGAACCATTAGAAAAATTCCCATCATAATTTTTTCTATGATAATAATTTGGTGCTAAAACTTCCAAATTTGAATCTATGGTTTTAAATGTATGATTATATACAACATCCATTACAACATTCATTCCATTTTCGTGAATTTTATTTACCATTTCTTTAAATTCATAGATTCTTCTTTTTATTTTGTATGGGTTTGTAGAATAAGAACCTTCTACATTAAAATACAATTCTGGATCATAGCCCCAATTATAATTATCATCATCAAAAAATTTCTCATTTTCTTCGAATGTAGAAATAAAATCATAAACTGGTAAAAGTTGTATGTGAGTCACATTCATTTCTTTTAAATGGCTTAATCCAGTTGTATGGCCTTTAAATTTTGTATTTTCTTCACAAAGTCCAAGAAATTTCCCCCTATATTTTACATTTGAATTTTTATTTGCAGTATAATCTTTTACATTTAATTCATAAATTATTGCCTTATTTTCACAAATTTTGGGAGCAAATTTTTTAAAGTTTTTTGGATTTGTCTTTTCAAAATCAACTACAGCTGACATCAAGCTATTGATAGATGAAGCCTTTGAGTAAGGATCTGTTACTTCGTATTTATCTTCAACCAAATATGAGTAAAAAAATCCATCCAAATCTTTATCAATTTTACAATAAAATATATCAAATTTTGTTTTGACCATAGAAAATTTTTCTTTTCTTATTTTTCTATAATCATCTGTTATTAATAAATCTATTTTTTTTCTATTTGGAGCAAAAACTCTAAATTCTGTATATTTTTTTGTATATGTTGCTCCTAATTTTATATCCTTAATTTCTTCGTAATTATATGTCATATTTCCTATTTAAATTTTTCAAAATTTTTATCAAGATTAAATTCATTCGCCCACAAAATATTATAAATTTCATTAACAATCCATTTTTTCTTATCTAGGTAATCCATGCCCATTTCAAGTCTTTTGTCTAATAATTGTTCATGATCTTTGAAAATAAAAAATGAATCATTATATGAAATTAAATAATCATATATATTTTTAAAATTATAAGGCAAATTACTATAATCTTCGTTGATTAAGTTATCAATCGTTGTTTTGATTATATCATTTTTATAATAGAATTCGCGAGCATTATAGGAATTTTCTTCTTTAATTTTTTCGATTTTTTTGTAGTCATCTGCAAAAGTATAAATTTTATTTTCTTTTTGAATATTTGTAAGTATTCCACCCTTTGCTGAAATAATATTTGAAAAATTAAAAATAGCATTTAGCATATGAAAACTTTGATTGTCGTATAAAGGAAGAGTTAAATTGCTGTAAATATCACAAGCAGGATAAATTTTCCTAAGTTTTTCAACATTTAAATCTTCAATAAAAATTATTTTTAATTTTTCTTTGATTAGCTTGTCCTTATCCAACATATACTTTAATGCCAAAATAAATTTTATTATCTCTTTTGCCATAAAATATCCATCACTGGCTTTTCCAGAAAATATATAAGTTGTTGGCGGAATTAAAATATTTGAATTATCTTTCAACTTATAATACATGCTTGCTATACATATTGCACTAAGAAGTTGTCTTTTTGCCTCATGAAACATAGTAAGTTGCATATCAAATATAGAATATGGATTTATCGGCTCAGTTTCATTTATTTTAAAATAATCAATTAATTGAAGTTTATTTTTGTATTTAACATCTTCAACTTCATCATAAAAATCCATATTATTTTTTAATTTTTCCAATTTTTCTAGGCTATTTTCATCGCTAATATTAATATCATAATTTTCAAGCAACTTTTTTAAATTTTTATTGTTTGACTTTGCGTACAAATACCTATCAATGCCAAAATTTAAATGTGAAAAATTATTTGACTTATCCTTATAGTTTTCAACAATTGTTTTAGACAAATAAAAATATTTTTCAGCAAAAAAATAATTTAACCTATCATATTGCAATTGGTTATTTTCAATTATTGGTAAGTTGAAATTTATTTTTGAATAGTCATTTAATTTTATAACTATATCAAAAAAAGATTCATCAATTGATTTTATCATTGAAATATCATAGCTCTCCCTAGAATCTGGAGTAACCAAAAACCCAATATGATCAAAAACTTTTCTAGAAATATCTACACATTCTCCAATTTCTAAATTATAACCTTGGTGCAAACTTCTAATAAATTCTACTATTGCCAAGGATGGATGTATGTCTGCAAGGACAATTTTGATCTTATTTTTGATATTCTTTATTTCAAAATTCCTTTTAAAATATCTTCTAAAAATATCTTGAATAGAGGATACACAATAAAAATATTCTTGTTTTAGCCTAAAAATTTTTCCTTCATAGGTCGAATTATCTAAGTACAAAAATTGAGTAAGAGAATTGTTATTTATATAATCATCGTAAGCACTTTTTAAATCTCCACTTTTTAAATTTAAGTAATCTATTTTATTTATAGATTCAGATTTCCATAATCTTAAACTATTAACAAAATTATTTTCATTATTAAAAATCGGCATATCATAAGCAACAGCTTTGACTTCTTTATCTTGAATATTTAATATATAAGAGAAATCTTTTTTATGTTCCCATTTATTTCCCCTATATAACCACTCGTTAGGATTTACAAATTGCCTTCCTTCTCTGATTTCCTGTTTCATCCCTCCGCTTTCATATCTTAAAGCATAGGCCATTGACTTTATTTTATTTTTACTTAATTCTTTCATCAAATACCAAGATCCAATACCTATATCGCTATTTCCAAGACTTGCTTCTTTTTCATAATTAACCAAATCTTCCATAGAAATATTTAAACTATCCAGACACTTATTAACTTCATCAGTATAGTCTAAGGATTCAATAGCGCTTTCAATAAATTTTCCTGGATTATATTCAAAAGATAGTAAGTAAACTTCTTTATTTTTAAAAATTTTTTTTGACTTTGTCCAATTTTTTCCTATATCTTGCATCAAAGCTTTTACAAGCCCATCATAAATTTCACTTAATCTCGCATCATCTATTTCTTTAGCATAAAAAGAATACAAAAAATTTTGTATTCTTTTTAAGATAAAATTATTATTATTTTTTTCCATTCTAAGCCTTAATATCTTCGTATAATTTTATATATTTTTTAGAAGATTCTTCCCAGTCATTTTTCTCTTTCATTGCATTAACTACAAGTTTATCAAAAGCCTCTCTATTATTTTTGTATAAATCAATTGCATTTTTGCTTGCAAAAAGTAATTCGTGAGCATTTATATTTTCAAATGAGAATCCACTTCCTTCTCCAGTATATTTATTGTAAGGTTTTACTGTATCTTTTAAACCTCCAGCTTCTCTTACAACTGGTAAAGACCCATATCTCATAGCAATTAATTGACTAATTCCACAAGGCTCTGATATTGATGGCATCATAAATAAATCGCTAGCCGCATATAATTTATGGCTTTCTTTTCCATCATAATAAATTCTTGCAGCAACCTTGTCAGGATATTTCCACTCAAAATACTTAAACATTTCTTCGTAAGTATAATCTCCAGTACCTAAGACAACTAATTGAATATCTTCTTGTAATAATTCATCCAATATATATCTTACAAGATCAAATCCTTTCATTGATGTAAGCCTTGAACAAATTGCAATCATTGGCACATCCTTATTAACTGGAAGTCCATATTCTTCTTGTAATTTCATCTTATTTTCTATTTTATTTTCCAAAGATTTTACATCATAATTTTTGAAAATATTTTTATCAGTTTTTGGATTCCACAATTCATAATCTATTCCATTTACAATTCCTGAAAGCTTGTTTTGATATTCTCTAATTATTCCATCAAGACCTTCCCCATAAAAAGGATATTTAATTTCTTGTGCATAATTTTCACTTACAGTATTAAAAGCCGTTGAATGAACAATTCCACCTTTCATAAAATTAATGGCATCAAAATATTTTAAATCATGTTCGTTGAAATAATATCCATCAAGACCTGTTAAAGTTAAATACCCCGAATCAAAAACTCCTTGGTATTTTAAATTGTGAATAGTAAATAAAGTTCTTATATCATCAAAATAGTGATCGCCTTTTCTAAAATCATTTACATAAATATTTACCAAAGCTGTGTGCCAATCATTAGCATGAATTATATCAGGTTTAAAATCAATTTCTTTTCCTAATAAGGTAGCAGCTTTTGAGAAAAATATAAATCTTTCAGCATCATCGTCATAGCCGTATGCGTTTGGTCTGTCAAAGTATTCAAGATTATCTATAAAATAAAATGTAACACCTTCCCATTTTAGAGAAAAAATTCCAGCATATTGATGTTTCCAATCAAGATCTACATAAAAATCTTTTATTTTTTTCATCTTTTTTCTATAAACATAATCAATACTTGAATACAAAGGCATAACAACTCTTATATCGATGCCTTTTTTTGCAAGTTCTTTTGGCAAAGAACCTGCTACATCTGCAAGACCACCTGTTTTTATAAAAGGATCAGCTTCACTTGTTAAAAATAATACTTTCATCTTACACCCCTTAGTTAATGTGTTCTCCCTTATCTGTTAAGTAAGGATGGGTTCTGTTTCCAAATAATTTAACATCTTCAAAAACTTTTGTGTCTTTATCGGTTATTACGTGATTTAAAATCGCACCTTCGCCTATCTCGGAATTTTGGAAAATAATAGAATTTTTGATTACTGCACCTTTTTTAACTGTAACCCCTCTAAAAATAATAGAATTTTCAATTTCTCCTTCAATTATAGCTCCATTTGCTACCAAAGAATTTCTTACTTTTGAACCTTTTAAATATTCAGTTGAAGGCTCGTCTTTGCTTTTTGTATAAACCATTCCTTGTTCATAGAAAATTTCATCAAAAAAGTCCCTATCTAACAAATTAAAACTAGCTTCAAAGTATGTCAAGGTATCCATAATAACGCTCAAGCTCTCTTTTGATTTATAAAGACCGATTGATTTTTTCTTTGGATATTTGAACAAAGCATCAAGAACATTTGTAGCATTATTTTTTTCAATCGAATATCTAAGAAGATCCATGAATATATCTTTTTTAATCAATATCGAACCTGTAAACAAATTTATTTCTTCTTCAAGTCCAAGATTAATTCCAACACTAACAGGATTTTCATTTTCGTCAGTATTAATAATTCTTCTATTCAAATAATAGCCATACTCATCATTCTTTTTTTGAGTAAAAATTAAAGCATCTAAATTTTCATCTTGCATTTTTTCATAAGCATCTGAAATATTTACCTTAGAAATATACATTGGATTTGTTATATAAACATATTCACGTTTATTTCTCATAAAATGTTTCATCGTGTTGTAGTAAGTTTCTATTTCATTAGCAAGTCTTGACCTTAAATATACTGGCGGATTAATCATCAAACCACCACTTCTTCTATTTAATTCCCAATTTCTTCCATCGCCCACATGATCAAGAGTTGATCTTAAAGGTTCTCCGCCATATAAAATAACACTTGATATATTGTGATTTGTTATATTAGATAAAGTAAAATCTATAACCCTATACCTACAACCAAAAGGTAGCATATAATCAGGTCTATATTTACAAAGTGTATCATAATTTTTTTCATCAAATTCTGAACTATAAATTAAAGCAAGTATATTTTGCATCTTATTCCTCCTCTATCCCATCTTCGCTTACAAGATAAACTGATGTAGAATTTTTATCTCCAATATTTTCACTGATTTCCATATTTTCAGTAATTACAGAATTATATACTTTTACGCCTTCTTTTATAGTAACCCCTGATAATATTACACAATTATTTACACAAGCATTTTTTTCAATTTTTACATTTGAAAACAATACAGAATTATTAACCTCTCCATCTATAATACATCCTTCATTTATTAGCGCATCATTTAAAACGCCATTTTTACCAACTCTATGAGGAGGCAAATTTAATGCAGTTGTATATATTTTCCAAGAATCATCTTGAATATTTAGAGGGTTTTCAGGGTCAATTAAATCGAGATTAGCTTGCCAATAAGATTTTACAGTTCCTACATCCTTCCAATATCCATCAAATTTATAAACAAACAAATCTCTATTATTATCTAATAAGTAAGGAATTATATCATGACCAAAATCATTTGTAGATTCAGAATTATTATGATCTTCAATCAAAGCCTGTCTTAAAACTTTCCAATTAAAAATATAAATTCCCATTGAAGCAAGATTTGATTTAGGATTTTCAGGTTTTTCTTCAAACTCAACAATTCTTCCCTCATCATCAGTATTCATAATACCAAATCTAGATGCCTCATCCCAATCAACTTCCATAACTGCAATAGTCGCATCAGCACCTTTTTGCATGTGCTCAGCGAGAAGTTTTGTATAATCCATTTTGTAAATATGATCTCCAGATAAAATCAAAACATATTCAGGGTCAATACTATCAAGATAATTAATATTTACAAAAATTGCTCCAGCAGTACCTTCAAACCATCTTCCACCTTCTTCTGTGTAGTAAGGAGTTAAAATTCTTAAACCACCAAAATTTCTATCATAATCCCATGCAGCACCAATACCCAAGTGCTTATTTAATAATTGTGGTTTATATTGAGTTAAAACACCAATATCTCTAATTTCTGAATTAGTTGCATTTGACAAAGCAAAATCTATAATTTTATATTTTCCACCAAAAGGAACTACAGGTTTTGCCATTTCTTTAGTAAGAGCCTTTAATCTAGATCCTTGACCACCAGCAAGAAGCATAGCTGCAATTTTATTATTATTTCTCATAAATCCTCCTATTACTTCATGATTAAAAAATATGAATGACTTAATATAATAATACCCAAAAAATAATAATTTAATTTACTATAAATAATTTTATAAAAAATTAAGATTTTGACATAAAAATAAATTTTAGTATAATATTTATATTGATTATATGGGGATGTTTTGGTTTCGACGTGCTTGTTAAGATTTAAGTTGCAAGTCGTTTATCAATTCGTAAAATTGAAAATTAAATATAAATGCAAACAATAATAGCGAAAGACAATTCGCATTAGCTGCCTAATTTAGGCAAGCAGCAAATAAAAATTAAGCCACAGTAGTTTTTATTTGTTTCATAATTTTATGTGGCAACTAATATGCAAAGCTTTGAGTATATTTAGTATCTATGAAGCTAGTCTAGTAAGTTATTTGTAAGTAGATAAGTGCTAGATGAAAATTAAATACTTACTAAACTTGTAGATGCTTTTATTAAGACTCGTGCGGACACGGGTTCAAATCCCGTCATCTCCACCATAAATATTTAAAGCCTTGGTTTTCAAGGTTTTATTTTTTTCTAATAAAATATTGATTTAATTTGAATTTTATATTATATTATTTACAATAACAAAGCACATACGTAACCCCCTAAAAGAATTTTTTCTTTGGGTTGCGCCATGTGCTTTGTTTATTTTTTCATATATTTACAGTATATTATTAATGTTAGAGATACTTTCCACCTTCCACATTTGTGGGGGAGTGAGTTAGTATCTCTATTATTTATTAAAGTCAAATAATCAAAATATTTTTTTAATTTTAGTAAGCTAATATTTTTTTGCGTCATTATCTCCAAATTAAAAATCGTGAGTAAAGTTTTAATACTCACGATAATTAAAATTATTAATAATTAATCTTACATTTTAAAATCACAAATCTATAATAAATACAGACTAAAATATAATAAAAAAAGATGATGTGT
>NZ_GG700527.1:704823-728256 GCF_000163295.1 Anaerococcus vaginalis ATCC 51170 | reverse complement strand
AATAGTTTTATATATTCCCAACATCATCTTTTAAAAATTATTTTTTACTAGCTTATTTAATTTCTTTTAGTAATTGTTTTAAATATGCATACACTCTTTGTACTGATTCTATTTCAACTTTTTCTTCTGGAGAGTGAGCTCCTGTTATGTTTGGTCCTATTGAAATTATATCTAGATTTGGATATTTTTCATAAAATGCTCCGCATTCTAGTCCAGCGTGTATTACTATTGTATCAAATTCTTTTCCTTCAAATTCTTTGTAAACTTTTTGAGCTAGTGGTCTAAGTTTTGAATCTTCTTTGTATTCCCAACCTGGATATATTGAATCAATTTTATAATTAATTCCTAAATCTTCTATAACCGTCCTGATTTTTTTGGATAATTCTTCTAGCGCATCATTATCTGAAGATCTTAGAGAAATTTCGCTTTTAATAAATCCATCTTCTTCTTTTATTAGGGCTAAATTATCTGATGATTCTACTGTTATTCCATCTTTCATCATAGTATTTGTTCCACAAGCAACATTTGCTATCATTTTTATTATTTTTTCTGATAATTCTTTTGAGTAACTTTTTCCGCTTGCTTCGTTAATTTCTATTTTTAATTCGCCTTTTACATCTTTAAATTTATATAGAGTATTTTTCTTAGCTTCTTCTAATTCTTCTAATTTTGCTCCATAAACTTTCACGCTTCCTGATGATGGAATAATATTATCAAGACTTCCACTTGTAAATTCTCCTATTGTAATATCTGAATTTAAATTATCTAAAATGGATGCAAATACTTTTAGAGCATTTCCTCTATTATCATTTATATCCATTCCTGAATGTCCACCTAGTAAGCCTGAAACTTTTATTTCATAACCATCTTTTTGTTCTTCTTGTCCAATTTTTTCTTCTACAAAAATTGTAATTCCTCCAGCAGAACCAACTGTTAAGACTCCTTCTTCTTCTGAGTCTATATTTATTAAATATTCTCCTTCAAGTACATCTCTTGCCAAGTTCAAAGCTCCTGCCATTGAAGTTTCTTCTTCTGTTGTAACTAATAATTCAATTTGTGGTCCAACATAATTTTCATCTTCAAGCAAAGCTAATCCCATCGCAACAGCAATTCCGTTATCAGCTCCAAGTGTTGTTTTATCAGCTGTTAAATATTTTCCATCAATTACTGGTTTTATAGAATCTTTTAGGAAATCATGGTCTGAATCATCAGTTTTTGACGCAACCATATCCATGTGACCTTGCAAGATTACTTTTGGTGCATTTTCATATCCTTTTGATGCTTTTCTTTTCAAAATTACATTTAAACTTTCGTCTTGATATGTTTCAAGATTTAATTCTTTTCCTGTTTTTACTAAAAAATCAGAAACTTGTTTTTCGTGAAAGCTTGGTCTTGGAATTTCCATTAATTTTGAAAAATAATAAAAAACTCTTTCTGGTTGTAATTTTTCCATTATTTACTCTCCTTAGCATTTAACTCTACAATATTTTTTAGAACTTCGAGTGATTTTTCCATTATATCTACTGATAAAATTTCATATCTACCGTGGAAATTGTATCCTCCTGTAAAAAGATTAGGTGTTGGAAGTCCTTTGTATGAAAGACTTGCTCCATCTGTTCCACCTCTTACAGGTTTTACAATTGGATCCATGCCTGCTTTTTTGATTGATTCTTTGGCAAGCTCAACAATTTCTATACATGGCTCGATTTTTTCTTTCATATTGTAATAAGAATCTTCTATTTTTAAATCTATTATATTATCATATTTTTTATTTAGGAAATTTACTATTTCTTCTAATAATTTTTTCTTTTCATTAAATGAGTCTGTGAAAAAATCTCTTATTATATAAACAATATCAACTTCAGCAGATGTTCCATAAATTTCGTCTAGCATAAAAAATCCTTCATATCCTTCTGAATATTCTGGTCTTTCATTTACTGGAAGCATTGAATTTAATTCTTGTCCTACTAGAAGAGCGTTTATCAAAACATTTTTTGCAGCTCCTGGATGAACTGATTTTCCTTCGATATGAATTTTTGCTGTTGCAGCATTAAAGTTTTCATATTCTAACTCTGCAACAGGTCCTCCATCAATTGTATAGGCAAAGTCAGCTCCAAATTTTTCTACATCAAATAGATCTGCTCCCCTACCAATTTCTTCATCAGGTGTAAATCCTATTTTTATATCTCCGAATTTTAAATCTCTATTTTCCATGAAATATTTTGCTATTTCCATAATTATAGCAATTCCAGCCTTGTCATCTGCTCCAAGCAAGGTTGTTCCATCGGTTGTAACTAATTTATGTCCTACTAATTCTTTTAAAAATGGATATTCTTCTTCACTTAATTTATATTTTTCGTTTAGAATTATATCTCCACCTTTGTATGAATCAATAATTTGAGGATTAACATTTTTACCTGTTAATTCCAAAGCTGTATCCATGTGAGAAATGAAACCAATTGTAGGAACATTTTTTACTGTTCCCTCAATTGATGCATAAACATATCCATTTTCATCTACATGAGCATTTTCAATTCCAATTTCTTTTAAATCCTCAACGATAACTTTTGCAAGTTTCATTTGTCCTGGAGTTGATGGACAAGATTCGTTTTTGTCATCGCTTTGAGTATCAAATTTAACATATTTCAAAAATTTGTCTAGCATAGATTCTCCATTTCTAAATTACAGTTTGTATTCCTAACATAACTATGGCTAATACTAACAATATTCCCATTAATGGTGCAATAAATTTAATCCATTTATTATATGAAACATCTACCATTTCTAGAGTTGCCAAAATTAATCCTGTTGGAGCTATTATTGCCATCCAACCTTGTCCAAAATTATATGCTGATACTACAACATCTCTTCCAAGAGAAACTGTATCTGCAAGTGGAGCAATAATTGGCATTGACAAAGTAGCAAGTCCTGATGATGAAGGAATAAAAATTCCCAAGAATGAGAATAAAATCATTTGTACTGATGAGAATAATACTCCATTTATTCCGCTAATAATATTAGATGCTCCATAAAGCATTGTATCTGAAATCATTCCGTCATCTAAAATTATATTAATTCCCCTAGCTACTCCTATGATTAAGGCAACTGATACTAGATCTGCTGCTCCATCTAAGAATGATCCAACTGCATCTTGTTCTTCTAAACCTGATAGAATAATCAATAAAATTCCAACTACTAAGAACAAGGTTGACATTTCTTCAAACCACCATTCTAGATTCATAACACCATAAATCATTATAGGAAATGCTAGCATAAATACAACAAGCATTGCAATTCTTCTAAAATTAAATGGTGCAACATTATCTGGATCATAATCTTTTAGATATTGATCTTTAATTCTAGGCATATCTTCTGCAATTATAGAATTTGATGGATCTTTTTTAACTTTTTTAGAATATCTATATATATACCAAAGAGAAATAGCTTGAGCTAAAACTAAGCTTATAATTCTTACACCCATTCCTTCTTTAAAAGAAATTCCTGCAGCATTTGATGCAACTACTACTGAGAAAGCATTTGTTGTTGAAAACATTGTTCCTATTGATGAGCCCATATAAATTGCAGCAATTGTTACCATAGCATCAAATCCTGATGCTAAAAATATTGGCATTAAAATAGGATAAAAGGCAATTGTTTCTTCTGCCATTCCAAAAGTTGTTCCACCAAGAGCAACAATACTTGATAAAATTGCAACCATCAAAAATTCTTTTCCTTTTGTTAATTTTGACAAAGCAGCAATTCCCGCATCAAAAGTACCTGTCTTATTTAAAACTCCAATACAACCACCAAGTAGCAATACAAAAACAATAATTCCTATAGAATCAGCTACACCATCAATTGGTGCTCTAGCTACCTTTAGAAAACCTTGTGGTTGTTGATCAAGCTTGTGGTAAGATCCTGGTATAGCTACAGGCTTTTTAATATCTTCCTTTACAAAGCTTTTTAATGGAACAGTTATCTTTAACTTATCCAAAACATCTTGAGTTGCAGGAAGTTTTTCTTCCTCTCCATCAACTCCACTTCTTATGAATACATTTTCTTCCTTATTATACTCTAACCTATCATAAGAACCTGCTGGTACTAGGTAAGTTAAAATAGAAGCTAATACTAAAACTATAAATAGTACAGTAAAAGCTGAAGGAAACTTAAATTTCTTTTTCTTTTTTTCACTCATAATTATACCTCCAATTCAAACCATACAGGTTTTAACTAAGATTGTCAATAATATTGTAATGTTGAGCAATCAATCTAAAAGATTGAATCATATTTGTGATTTAATTGCAATTATTATATTTTTTCACTTAATTTTATCTAACTATCATATTTATTTATTGTAATCAATAAATATTAAAGCATTTATTTGTTTTTAGATAAATCTTTTTTTATAAATATAATAATTTTATATATCTTTATTCATTTTTTCATATTTGATTATTTCTCCAATCAAATAAAGAGATCCACACCACAAAACCAAATCATTTTCTTTAGCTATTTGTTTTGAATATTCGTAAGCATTTTTTATATTATCTATTGCATTAACATTTGCAAATTTTTCTCTAACAATTTTTTCCAATTCGCCTAAATCAAAAGCTCTTGGATTATCAACTTTTGTTATAACCATTTCATCAGCTACAGACGACAAATTTTCTATAATATAATCATAATCCTTATCTTTTAAAACAGAAAAACCTACTATAAGCCTATTATATTTGAATAATTTTAAGGATTTAATTAAAGCATCTATGGATTCTTTGTTATGACTTCCATCTATTAAAACTTTTGGACTTTTGGAAATAAGTTCCATCCTTCCCGAATTTTTGCTTTCAAATATCCCCTCTTTAATAATATTCTCATCTAAGAAAAATTCCTCTTTAAAATAATCCAAAAAATTTATAGCATTGCAAGCATTATAAATTTGAACCTTTCCTATTAAAGAAGTTTTTATATTTTTATAATTTCTAAAATCAAATTCATTATAGTTATCATTTTGAGTTTTTATTTTTATCTCATCAAAATTAAATTTATAAACCTTAGAATTTTTTTCATTGGCTTCTTTTAGAATAACATCAAAGGCACCTTTAACTTGAGGATAAATAAATACAGGAACATTTTCTTTAATAATTCCCGCCTTATTCCAAGCAATTTCTTCAATAGTATTGCCCAAAATATTTGTATGGTCCATTGATATTGTTGTAATAATAGTAGCAAGAGGTTTTTTTACTATATTTGTAGAATCCAATCTTCCTCCCAAACCAGTTTCAACAACACATACATCAACTTTTTTATCATAAAAATACTTATACATAAGAGCTGTCATAACCTCAAAATATGTATTTTTTAATCCTCTTACATCCAATTTTTCACATATAGGTCTAATTAAGTTTATATAAGAAAAAAAATCCTCATCACTAATTGCTTTTCCATTTATTTGTACTTCTTCATTTATTTCAACCATATAAGGAGAAGTAAATAATCCACACTTAGACGTTTTTGCAAGGGTATTTGCAATATAATTTGCGGTAGAACCCTTTCCATTTGTTCCTGCTATATGAATAACCTTTATTTTATCTTGAGGATTTCCAAGCTCATTTAGTAAAGCCTTTATAGCCGATAAATCTCTCCTTTTGCCAGCAGAGTTTCCTCTTCCATAAATCCAATCCAAATAATAATCTTTATCTTTAATCATTTCTACCTCTTTCTTAACACAAATATTATATTATAATAAAAAATAAAGTAAAATAATAATAGACACTCTTATTCTAAAGGAAAGAAAATGAAAAGAAACTACACACTAGATAAGTACAGAGGCTTTACAATAATATCTATGGTATTATTTCATCTTTGTTATGATATAAACCTATACACAAGGCTTGATTGGTACAATAATATTTATATAAATAAAATTTGGCAATTATCCATAGCCATATCATTTTTTATAATTTCAGGAATCAGCTCAAATTTTCTTGATTGGAGAATGAATTTAAAACGTGGAATAATAATTTCAATCTTAGGAATTTTAATTACTTTAATAACATATTTTTTTGTACCCGACCAATTAATAATTTTTGGTGTATTAAACGGTCTTGGTCTATCAATGATACTAATATCTTTTTTACAAAAAAATATAAAAATAAACAAAAACCTACTGGTTATTTTTATTATCTTGTTTGCTATAACTTATAGCCTACCTAGCGAAAAATTTTTAAGTAAAAATATAGAGCTTTCTTTATATAATAAAAATTTATTTATTCTAGGATTTCCATCAAATAGCTTTCATTCAACGGATTATTTCCCAATTATTCCGTGGTTTTTTGCTTATATGAGCGGTTATATCATAGGAAAAATTTTAATAGAAAAAAATTTTTATAATCATTATGGCAAAAATTCTTTGCTTGTAAAAATTGGTCAAAATTCCCTAAAAATTTACCTATCCCACCAGATAATAATATATGCACTTGTTTATTTTGTTTTTGAAATAATTAAATAACAAAAAAAGGCGATAAATAAAAAATAATTTATCGCCTTCTTTTATTTTTTACAATTAGGACAAATTCCTCTAATTGTTATATCTACACTATTTATTTTATAGCCTTCTAATTCTTCTAATTTTAGATTGTCAATGTCAACATTTAAATCAAGAATATTTCCACATTTTTCGCAAATAAAATGAGAATGATTTTTTTGATAAAAATCATATCTTTTTCTTGATTGGTTAAAATCTAGTTCACTTACTATATTATTTTCAACAAATAAATTTAATGTATTATAAACCGTTGCCTGAGATATAATAGGATCATAAGACTTTAAATTTTTATAAATATCATCAGCTGTTGGATGATTTCTATTATTTACAAGAAAATCTAGTATCATTAGCCTTTGATGGCTAACCCTAATCCCATGTTTTTTTAATATATGCTTTTCAATCTCAAATTTTTCATTTTGATCGACATTTTCAAGAGAATCAATAATTTCTTTCATATTCTCCTCTTTCCAAAATTAAAATCCTTCATTTTTAATATACATTATAAATTAATAAGTGTCAATCTTCGCAAAGAAAAAAAGGCTCAATTGAGCCTTTTTATAAATAGAAACTATGCTAATTCTACTTCTGCACCAGCTTCTTCTAATTTTGATTTTAATTCTTCAGCTTCGTCTTTAGCTACGCCTTCTTTAACTGGTTTTGGAGCTCCATCAACTAATGCTTTAGCATCTTTTAATCCAAGACCTGTAACTTCTTTAACTACTTTGATTACGTTAATTTTTGAAGCACCTGCTGATTTTAATACAACATCAAATTCTGATTTTTCTGCTGCACCTGCTTCAGCTGCTCCTGCTGCAGCTGCTGGAGCTGCTGCTACTGTAGCTTGAGCTGTTACATCAAATTCTTCTTCTAATGCTTTTACTAATTCTGATAGTTCTAATACTGTAAGTTCTTTAATTTCTTCTAATAAGTTTGTTACTTTTTCTGACATTTTTAATCCTCCGATATTTTAATTTAAATTATTATTATATTAAGCTGCTTCGTTTTCTTTTTTTTCTCTAACTGCATCAAGTGCATAAACAAGTTTTGCATTGATTTGTGATAAGTCACCAGCAAGTTTTCTAATTGGTGCTTGTAATGTATTAACAAGCATTGAAGCAAGTTCTTGTTGTCCTGGTAATTTTGCAATTGCTAACATTTCGTCTGGAGTTTGATAGTTTCCATCAACTACACCAGATTTAATTATAAGCTTATCTTTGTTTGCATCGTCTTTATCGATGTATTTTCTTGCTACTTTTGGTCCATCAACCATTTCTTCATTTGAAAAAATTAATGCGTTAGAACCTTTTAGCTCTTCTGTAAATTGGTCAAATCCTAGTTGTTGGAATGCAAATCTCATCATAGTATTTTTGTATACTTTGTATTCAGTATTTGCATCTCTAAAATTGTTACGTAAATCAGTAATTTCTTTTACATCCATTTTATCAAATTCTACAAGAGTAACTGATTTAGCATTCTCAATTTTTTTAACTATTTCATTAACAATTACTTGTTTTTGTTGTATAGCTTTTTCAGACATATTTCACCTCCTATGGCTTTTGGTAGGTATATAAAAATCCCCACAATTAGGCATAATTATTATGCCTACATCGGTGGGGATGTAGATTCTTATTCCCACCTATACGGAATAATTAAACTATTAAGTCTCCGTAGTCTTTGGTAGCCTATTTATTTGACTATGATAGTATATCACTTGATATATATGTTGTCAAATATTTTTTTATTTTTCAACCAAGTCCATTGCTCTTGCTGGAGATAATTTTACTCCAGGACCCATTGTTGAAGCAATAGTAATTGATTTTAAATATTTTCCTTTTGCTGAAGCTGGTTTTGCTTTAACAATAGCAGTAATTAAAGCTTTTAAGTTGTCTGATAATTTTTCTTTACCAAATGAAACTTTTCCAGTTGGCACGTGAACTAGATTGTTTTTGTCTGTTCTATATTCTACTTTACCTGCTTTTACTTCTTTAATTGCGTTTGCAATATCATTTGTTACAGTTCCTGATTTAGGGTTTGGCATTAATCCTTGAGGTCCTAAAACTCTACCAAGTCTACCTACTTGTCCCATCATGTCAGGGCTTGTTACTATTACATCAAAATCCAACCAGTTTTCTTTTTGGATTTTATCTGTATATTCTTCACTACCTGCATAGTCTGCACCTGCACTTAAAGCTTCTTCAACTTTATCATCTTTTACAATTGCAAGTACTTTAACATCTCTACCAGTTCCGTGTGGAAGTACAACAGTACCTCTTACTTGTTGGTCAGCATGTCTTGAATCTACACCTAATCTTACGTGTAATTCTACAGTTTCGTCAAAGTTTGCTTTTGCAGTTTTTTCAACTATATCTAATGCTTCTGATAATTCATATTCTTTTTGAGTATCAAAAGATTTTTTTGATTCTATATATTTTTTACCTTTTTTAGCCATGTTGCCTCCTTGTGGTATAACGAGTTTCCTCTTCCACTTATTCCTCTACAGTAATTCCCATGCTTCTGCATGTGCCTTTTATCATGCTCATTGCAGCTTCTAGGCTTGCAGCATTTAAATCTTGCATCTTAGTTTCAGCTATTTCTTTTACTTGTTCAAGTTTTATTGAACCAACTTTATTTTTGTTTGGTTCTCCACTTGCTTTTTCAAGTCCTATAGCTTTTTTGATTAATACTGGTGCTGGTGGTGTTTTGGTGATAAAATCAAATGATCTATCCTTATAAATTGTCATTTCAACCGGTATTATCATTCCAGCTTGGTCAGCTGTTTTAGCATTAAATGCTTGCACGAATTCCATGATGTTGATTCCGTGTGGTCCTAGTGCTGTACCTACTGGAGGTGCTGGTGTAGCTTTTCCTGCTGGTACTTGTAATTTAACTTTTGCTTGTACTTCTTTTTCTTTTGCTGGCATATTAAATCCTCCTTTGTGGTTTTTGGCGGGTTATCCCCTCCCACTTACATTACGTAAGCCAGTTTAAATTGTCTCAATATCCTCGAAACTTAAATCAATAATTGTATCTCTTCCAAACATATCAATTAAAGCTTTAATTATTTGTTTGTCTGTATCAACTTCTTTTACTTCAGCTACTAAATCTTTAAATGGTCCTTGGATAATATTTATATTATCTCCTACATTTATATTAATATTTAGTACAGGCTTATCTTCTTTAATACCAAATTTTCTTACCTCTCTTTTTGTTAATGGAACAGGTTTAGAATCTGGTCCTACAAAGCCTGTGACGCCTTGAGTATTTCTAATTATATACCAAGATCTGTTAGTAATATTCATCTTTACCATTACATAACCTGGGAATAATTTTCTTGTTTTAAGTTTCTTTGATTCATTTTTTACTTCAACATACTCTTCTTCTGGCACTGTTACATCGATGATATCAGGATTTTGTTCGTTGTCTATCATCATTTGGATCTTATCTTTGACCCTATTTTCGTAGCCAGTATATGTGTGAACTACATACCATCTTGGTTGTTTTTCTGAATCTTTAGAATCAATTTCTTCTTTAGTATTGTTTGGTTCATTTGAATTATTGTTATTAGATAAATCAGTCATATCTTACCTACATCAAAAATCCAAGCATGTTTCCAAAGACTATATCTAATAACCAAATGAGAAGTCCTGTAATCACACTGACAATAATAACAAGTAATGAGTAATTTAAAGTTTCATTTTTTGTTGGCCATGTGATTTTTTTGAATTCTCTACTTACAGATTTAAAAAATCCATCTTTTTTCTTAGCCATTTTAAAACTCCTTACTATTTTGTTTCTTTATGAACAGTGTGTTTTTTACAGAAAGGACAATACTTTTTAAGCTCAAGTCTTTCTTGAGTGTTCTTTTTGTTTTTTGTAGTATCGTAATTTCTATTTTTGCAAACTGTGCATTCTAGTTTTACTTTATCTGCCATTAAAACACCTCCTAATTTATATGGATAGTCCCATACAAACACATATATTACCATCAAATCACAATATTGTCAATATTTTTTATTGACTTTTTTCTAGGCTTTCATAAAGTTTTTTTCTTTTATTTATTAAAAAATCTCTAAGATCATCTAAGTCGTGATTTGAAAAACATGAATCGCTATAATCAAGAAGTATTTCTTCTATATCTAAAAGCTCATATACTCCTTCATCATACATTTTCCCCAAATAATTTTTATTTTTATCATAAAATATTTTTGGCGGATAGCCTTCTAATTTTCTTGTGTCCATGCTTATATAAGATTTTTTTGAATATATTTTATTTCCTACTACAAGTACAGCTTCTTTTATATTTATTTCTCTACCTGTAAGATAATCTTTCATTAATTAAAGTCCGCTTTCTTCTATTGCTTGTACTATATTGTTTACTTTTTTATCAGCAACTTCTTCTGTTTCTGCCTCTGCCATTACCCTAATCAATGGTTCTGTTCCGCTTTCTCTAACTAAAATTCTTCCTGTATCTTTTAGACTTTCACTTTCTTTTTCTATAATATTTTTTATAGATTCATCATTTAATACAGCTTTTTTATCATTTACTCTTACATTTTTTAAAACTTGTGGATAAATTTTTAAATCTCTTCTCAATTCTGATAGGCTTGTTTTGTTATCTATCATAGCTTCCATTAATCTAAGCGAAGTTAAAATTCCATCTCCTGTGTTAGCATATTTTGAAAAAATAATATGACCTGATTGTTCTCCACCAAGTTCATATCCATTTTCGCTCATTTCTATGTGGACATATTTATCTCCAACTTTTGTCTTGCTATAATTTATTCCTATTTTATCAAGTGCTTTGTATAAGCCTATATTTGACATTATTGTTGTTACAATTGTATTTGATTCTAAATATCCTTCTTCTTTCATGTGTTTTCCACAAATATAAAGAATAGCATCTCCGTCAACAACTTCACCATTTTCGTCGACTGCTATACACCTATCAGCATCTCCATCATAAGCAAATCCACAATCAAGTTTATTTTCTTTTACGAATTTTTGTAAAACTTCAATGTGTGTTGAACCACAATCTACATTTATATTAAATCCATCAGGATTATTATTTATCACGTAGGTTTCTGCTCCTAGCGCATCATAAACACTTTTTACTATTGAAGATGCAGCTCCATTTGCACAATCTAGTCCTACTTTTTTGCCTTTAAAAGATTTTGATACAGTTTGAATTAAAAATGCTGTGTACCTATTTCTTCCACCAACAAAATCGTGAGTTCTTCCTATCTCTTCTCCAATTTTTAAATCAATATCTTTAATATCCGCATCAATATAATCTTCTAATTTTTGCAAAAATTCATCATCCATTTTTTCTCCATCAGAATTTATAATTTTTATTCCGTTATCATGATATGGATTGTGGCTTGCTGTTATCATTACACCACAATCAAAATCTTCACTTCTAACTACATAAGATACTGAAGGAGTTGTTGTTACATGAAGAAGATATGCATCAGATCCTGATGAAGTAATTCCTGCTGATAAGGCATCTTCAAACATATATGATGATCTTCTAGTGTCCTTGCCTATTACAATTTTTCCGTTTCCATTTTTTTCTTTATTAAAATAATATCCTAAAAATCTTCCAATTTTAATTGCATGATAAAGGGTAAGATTTTGGTTAGCTTCTCCCCTAAATCCATCTGTTCCAAAATATTTCATTTTAAACCTCCTAGATAACTACCATAATTATATTTTAGTAATTAAATTGATTCAAGTTTTGTTATATAAAATTACATTTTGATTTTATTTATAATAATTCTTCTAGTATTTCTATTGTTGTTTTTATTGATTTTGAACATACACTTTCAAATAAACCTTTTTCTTCAGCCAATTTCATATTATCATCTTCTAAAATCTCCATAGATAATAACTCTTTACAATTTTTAGCTTTCATTTTTCCATCAAATAATTCGTTTAATTTTTTGATTTTTTTTAAAAGTTTCATTCTATCATCAAAGTCTGTTGATCCATATTTCAATCCAAGAATCATATATGCTGCAGATAATGCTCCACAAGTCTTGCTTTCATATATTCCCATCTCAAAAGGAGTTGCAAGTTTCATAGCAGTTTTTTTATCTATTCCATAGTCCTCTGCAAAATAGCAAAAGACGACTTGGCTACAATTATATCCTTTTTCCATCATTTCATTTATCTTTTCATAATCCATAATATTTTTCCTACTTTCTATAATTTTTAAATTTAAATTTCAATATATTTTTTCCATAATTTGATGATGCGCTTTCATTTGTGCCTAAAATTTCAGATAAAAAATTTTTTACATTGTTCAGTTTATATTGATTAGTAAAAATTCCAGCACAAGAAGAACAATAAGTGTAGATATTGTCTTTTGCATTTTCTTTCATATAATTAGATATGTCTTTTACTAAATCTTTTTCACAGTCTATAGCTCCTCCTCCAAGACCGCAGCAGTTTATTTTTTTATAGGGATTTTTATAATCTTTTATGTAGTACTTTATATCTTGAAAAATTTCTTTATTATACCTATCACTGCACGGAAAAAACACATTAACTTCTACTTGGATTTTTTTACCTATATTATTTTCTTTTAAAAATTTATATATACTTATAACTTCTATATCTATCTTATCTTTCAAAAAATGATAGCAATTGGGACAACAACAAATAAGCCTTCCTACATTTTTAATTTTACATAATTTTTTTATCTGACTTATTTTTGCATATCCTCCTTTTTCATAAACTGGTTTTTTACAGCAATCTATGCTGTAATCAATTCCTTTTTCTTTGCAAATATCTATTAATTTTTTTGAAGTTTCAGGAAAAAAACCTGGATAATTACATCCCAAATAGAGCAAATCTTTTGATTTTTTTTACTATTGTTTGAAAATTTATAATTATTTTTAATAAATTTTGTTTTTATAACTCCTTTAGGTTTTTTCTTTCTCATGTCTAAAGCAAGATCTCTTCCCGATAGGTTTTTAGGGCAAACAGACTCACACTTATTACACAAAAAACAGGAATATCTTAAATCTTTTCTATTTACGAATTCTAGAAGATTTATATTATACTTTTTTAAAAAGCCACAATTATTTTTACAAATATCACATCTAATGCATTCATCTTTTATTTTACTTACAATATTTTTTTGATTTCCCAAAACTTCTCCTATTCTTTTTGCTCATAAACATTATATATATCATCTATAATTTTATTTACATATCCTTTTTTTCTAGCTTTTCTATAAGTTTTTTGCAATTTATGCATCATCCTATTAGTTTTCAAAATTCCATTTTTCATATATCTTCTAGATGATGTTGTTATGGGTGTATTTAGTCGTTTTATGGCAATATCATTTTCTTTTAACATAATTGAAAACTCATAATCTTCCATTAATGGAATTGGCTTATATCCTCCTAGTTTTTCAAATAATGATTTTTTTACAAATATTCCTTGATCTCCAAATGCAATTTTTCTTATGTCAACTCTTAGATTAGATCCTATTTCAATTATCTTTAAAAGTAAATTTTTCTTATCAAATTTTAGCTTAAAACATCCAACAGCATCCAAATCACTTTCTTCAATTTTTTTTATACTCAAAGGATCTACCATAGAATCTGCATGCAAAAACCAAAGAATATCTCCTTGTGCATATTTTACAGCTTCATTCATTTGGTTTGACCTGTATTTTGCTTGTCTAATTTTTTTATATTTGATTAAGTCATAAGTCCTATCGGTTGAAAATCCATCAGAAAAAATAATTTCAAAATCACCTTCTAGTTTACTTAAATTATTTTGAAATTTTTTTATATTTTCTTCTTCATTATAGGTGGGTACTATTATTGTTACCATCAATTCTCCTTGTTTACACTATCTTTTAAAAATAATTTTGAAATTATAGCAGAAATTATTACTAAAATAAATAAAAATAATAAACTAACAAAAAATTCTTTACTTCCTATTTTCAAAACATTTTCTCCAATATTTATAAATACTATAATTCCTGGTAAAACTCCTATAATTGTAGTTAAAATATATGGGATAAATTTTATTTCAGTTATACCTGATATATAGTTTACTAGATTATAGCTAAAAATTGGACTTAGCCTTATTATAAATAAAACTAAGGATAAAACTTTTTGATTTTTGCTAAAAAGTGCATTTTTTATTTTTTCACTTACATGATTCTCTACAAAAGAATTTACAAAATCTTTAAATAAAAATCTACCAAGAAAATACATTATAGTTGTATTTACAATAACAGCCATAAAAGTATAAATTGAACCTTTTGTTAATCCAAATAAACTTCCACCAGCTACAACTATTACCGGAACAGGAAAAAAGAAAATTGGTAAAATTATAAAGGTTAAAATATATATTATAGCTGCCCATTTGTTATTTATAAGCACCCATTTTTTAATTTGTTCTATACTTATATTTCTAACCAAAAAATAACTTACCAATCCTATTATGATAATTAGAAAAATCTTTGTATATTTTATTTTTTTCTCATTTATACTTAATTTATTTTTCAATTTTTTTGCTCTTTTGTTTTTCTTGATAAATTTTCTTTCCTACATAGACTATTAGAGAAAAAGCAAACAGACCTAAAAGTCCATACATCAACGCTTGTGCTCCTCCTGTAAGTTGACCTCCAAAATAAGAATAAATTATTGTTGCAGGTAATTGACCTATTCCTGTTGCAATAAAAAATGACCAAAAATTCATTGATGTCAATCCTGCAGCATAACTTACTGGATCAAATGGAACAAAGGGAAGTAATCTGCATATTAATATTGCCTGTTTTCCAAATCTATCAAAAAATTCTTCCGCTGATTGCAAAGCTCCATTTGTAGCAATTTTTTTAACTACATCTCTTCCTAAAATTCTTGCAATAAAAAAACATAACAAAGCTCCTGCCATTGCTGAAGACCAAGAAAGAATAGCTCCTTTCCACCATCCCCAAATCATAGAATTTGCAAGAGTTATAAAAAATGCTGGTATAGGGGCAATTATAGCTTGTAAAACCATCAATAAAAATGATATTATAACAGCTAAACTTCCAAAACTTCTTATATAACTTGCGATTTCATTTATGTCTAATTTTCTTAAAACATTAAAAGCATAATTTATTTCACTATTTATTTGTGGTACAAAAAAATAAACTAATACGCATAATAAAACTATAGAAATGAGTATAATTCTATTTTTGTTTTCATTACTTATTTTTTTTGCTTTTTTCATTTAAACTCCTCATATAATTTACTTAACATTTCTAAATATTCTCGGCTTAAAAATTTGTTTATTTTTTCTATAGTATCTTCATTTTTTATTTTTCTTTCCTTACTATATTCAACTTTTGCCATAGAACACCAAGTCACTCCTCTTAGAGAATTAAACATTAGATATTTGAAGAATTTATACATATCCACTTTTCTATACTTTTTATATATGTTCAAAAAATCTAACATATCTTTTTTGTCTAAGATTACATCAGTTTTCCAATTTGTTGTAGTTGGAACTAAAAAATGAGCTAAGTCTTGCTCGCATTCTCCGATTATTGGTTTTTCCCAATCTATGACCTTAGAATGTTCTCCAATAATAAAATTTCTATTATTTAACTCAGTATTAATAATACAAGGTTTTTCAATTTTTTTATTTAATCCTGAACGTTTAGCAATTAGCATAAATTTATCTATATATTTTTCGGTATCTTTATTTTTATTTTCCCAGTCTTTATAATAAGAATACATACATTCAAATTCTTCATACATATTTTTGAAAGGTTTATCAGCAAAAATTAATTTTGAATCTTCAATTTTTGTACTATGAATTTTTGAAAGCATATATGCTGCTATTTCTAAATCTTTATTATAATCTAAAGCTCTTCCTTCTATAAATTCCATAGTCAAAAATCCAAATGGCAAATATTTGCCTTTATCATAAAGTTCGTATGCTTTTGGTGTGACTGTACTTTTTTCAAGCTCTTTTAGGGCATTATATTCGTATTTTATTTGTTCTTTTCCTAAACCAAGCTGAGACTGTAAATTAATTCTAATAACCTTATTTTTATATTTATAGTTAATATTATATTCTCCAGCTCCTAATAACTCTATATTCTTGCTTGAAAACTCTGCCTTTAATAAATCTGTAAAATCATCTATATCATAAATTTCATCAAGCAGTTTGTAAGTTTTATTCATTTCTTTTATTTTTTTTATTGTCTCTTCCAAAACATTTGACTTAGAATAAACAATATTAGAAAAAATATCTAAAGATTCTTTCATACCTACAAGCCCATACCCACCATCATCTGATGGAGAAATTACAATATCATAAAAATCTAATTGTTCAAAAGCTCTATTTATTTCTTTTTCACTTAAATTAATCAAATCTGAACCTATAAGAATAACTTTATTAGAAAAACTTAGCTGTTTATCTATTGAATTTTTCATTCTAGCTCCAAGGTCATCTCCTTGTTGATGAATTTTTTCTCCACTTAAAAAATCTATATCGTTTTTTGATCCATCATAATAAATTACATAATCCTTATTTGTTTTTTTTATTTTCTTATAATTTTCATTTATTAAATCTATTGTTAGTTGTAATCTTTGATTTTCATCAAGATAATTTTTAAGTCTTGATTTGCCAAATCCAAGTCTTGGAGCTTTTGTAAAAAAAATAATTTTGTCCATAGAAATTCCTTTCAAAAAAACTTTAAGAATAAAAGTCTTTATTTAACTTTTATTCTTAAAGTTTTTAATAGGTCTTATTTAATTAATTCATATCCATCGTATTCTTTTGTTCCATCCCATGCATTATAAACTTCATGGCCTTCTTTTGATAATTTGTCTGCAACTGTCCAAGATTTATTTCCACTATAACAATATGTTAAAAATGGTTTTTCTTTAGGCAAATCTTTAATATCTTCATCAATTGTATCTACAGATGTATGAATTGCATCTTTCATGTGTCCATCATTATAATCTTTTTCATCTCTTGCATCTATAATTGTATAATTTCCAGATGCAGCTTTTTCTTTAAATTCTTCTGGAAGAATTGTAGCAACTTTTGTTATTGTTGTATATTCAAAATCTTTTACGCCTTGAGCATTCCAAACATTTTTAAATCCTGCTTCAACAAGTTTTTTTGCCATCTCTGAACTTTTTTTGCCTGTATTACAAATTGTTACTACGTTTTTATCTTTGTAATCATTTATTTCAGAAATTCTTTTGTCAGCATCATCAAGAGGAATATTTATAGCATGTTTTACATGACCTTCCTTATATTCTTCCTCACTTCTTACATCAATTACAAGATAATCCTCTTTTTTCTTATTATCTTCCTCAATTTTATCTAGCTGTTCGCCTTTCATTTCTTGATATTTGCTAATTTGTGTGCTAGCCTCATTTGATTTTACTTCTGTAGAAGTACTATCAACTGTATTATTTTGAGAACAACCACTTAATAAAGCTAAACTAGTAAATATACTTACTAACAATAAATTTGATTTTTTCATAAAACTCTCCTTATTAAAATATATTTTTTAAATATAAATATAATATTTAAACATAGTTATTATTGTACGATATACAAATATATTGTCAATTTATCCCCTATTTGTTTACTTACAAAAATGTTAGAATATAATCTATAATATGATGAAGTTAGATTACATACCAAAAACAAATTTATATATGAAACACGTAGATAAGTCTTATTCTTTCGGAATTGATTCGATACTACTTGCAAATTTTTCAAAAATGAAAAAAAATAAAATCTTAATTGATATTGGCTCTGGCAGTGGAATTTTATCTCTTGCTTGTTCTTCTTATTACAATTTAAGTAAAGTTTTTTCTATCGAAATTCAAAAAGAAAAAGCTAATCTTTTAAAAGAAAATATAAAATTAAATGGAATTAATAATATTGAAGTTGTTAATGATGACTTAAATAAGGTAAATTTTCCTAATAATTTTTGTGATTATATTATTACAAACCCTCCTTATTATAAAAAGGGAGCTAATATAAAAAATGAAAAGAAAGAATTTTTATTGTCTAGGCAAGAAATTAAAATGAATCTGTCTGATATTTTTAGATTTTCTAATAAGTGCTTAAAAGATAAGGGAAAATTATTTATGATTCATAAACCCGAAAGGCTTGTTGATATTATAAAAGAAAGTGGAAACTTAAAATTGAAAAGAATAAAATTTGTTCAATCAAAAGCATTTGAAAAACCTGTTTTTATTTTAATGGAGTTTGTAAAAAATGCAAATGACGGATTAAAATTTGAAAATCCCCTTATAATATATGATGAAAATAATAATTATACAAAGGAGGTCAAAGAAATAAATGGATTATAGTATATATTTTGTACCAACTCCCATAGGAAATTTGGACGATATGACATTGAGGGCTATTAATGTTTTAAAAAATGTAGACATTATCGCTTGCGAAGATACAAGAGAAAGTAAAAAACTTTTAAATTATTTTGAAATAAATAAAAAACTAACTTCATATCATAAATTTAATGAAAAGCAAAAATCACAGGAAATTATTAAAAACGCCCAAGAAGGTACAAGTTACGCAATTATAACTGACCAAGGAATGCCAGGAATTTCTGATCCAGGTCATATTCTAATTAAAGAATGCATTAAAAATAATATTTCTTACACAGTTTTGCCAGGTCCATCATCAATTCTTACAGGCTTAATTGCAAGTGGCTTTGATAATGATAGGTTTGCTTTTTATGGTTTTATTCCCAAAAAAAATTCTGATAAGAAAAAATTATATGAAGAGCTAAAAAATGAAAATAAAACCTCAATTTTATTTGATACTCCTCACAACTTAGAAAATACAATCAATGATTTTAAAATAGAATTTCCAAATAGAAAATTGGCGATTACCCGCGAATTAAGCAAAAAATTCGAACAATATCAAATATTTGATATAAAAGATATAAACACAGATGAGCTTACTTTAAAAGGAGAATTTGTTCTTATTTTGGAAAAAAATAATGAAAATGAATCTTTAGATATTTCATCATACAAAGAACAAATTTTACAAATGAAAAAAAATGGCGAATCAACTAAGGATATTGTAAAATCCTTGAGAAAATCCACCACTTTTTCAAAAAATGATATTTATGAATTTGTAATCAGCTTAGATTAATTTTCTAATTTATTTACTGGATATTCGTTTAAATATTCAACTATTTTCTCCAAACTTTGTCCTGCTGATGCTTCAACAGCAATTTGAACACTTGTTTCAACAATTGGTGTTCCAGCAAGATAAACTTTGGATTTTTTTTCATTATCCAACATATCAATTGCCATTTGACAATTCATCATAGAAGAACCCAAATCAAAAAATATAACCAAACCATCATTTGTAGCATATTCATTTATGATTTGATTAATTTCATCAAAATTTGAGCCAATATTTCCATCCTTATCTCCGCCGCTTACCAAAATATTTACATTTGGAGCCATTTGAATGAGAATTTCTCTTAAACCTTCAGCCAATTTTTTGCTGTGGCTTGCTATCAATATATTAATCATTCAAATCTCCCACTATGCTTTTTATACACAAATATGAAGAATATGCGCCTGGATCAATATGTCCAATTGACCTATCCCCAAGATAGGCAGCTCTTCCTTTCCTAGCCTTAATTTCTTTTGTTTTTTCCATTTTTTCTTGTGCAATTTTAAGAATTTCTTCAAAGCTTGAATCATTTTTTAAAGCCTCTGCTACAGGATATAAAACATCAACCATAGTTTTATCTCCAACTTGAGCCTTGCCTCTCATTAATACCCCATCAACTCCATCAGAAAAAGCTTTTGAAAATGAATTTTTATCCAATTCAATATCTCCATCAAAAGCTTGAGCAAATTTCATAAAAAATGTTCCATATAATGGCCCACTAGCTCCTCCAACATTAGAAATCAAAGTCATAGCAATCTTATTAAAAAGTGTTTTTAAATCTTTATAATCATCATTCATGGCATCTTTTACTTTATTAAAACCTTTTGCCATATTAAAACCATGATCTCCATCGCCAATTGCCCTATCAAGGTCTGTCAAATATTCTTCATTTTCAATAATTATATCTGATAAAGCTATTACCTTTGACTTAACTTTTTCTATATCCATACTAACCCCTAACTATATCTACATTTTCTTCAAGCAATTTTAAAATTTCATCATCAACTTTAAAAAGCGTTAATGAAAATCCAGCCATATCCATGCTTGTCATAAAATTACCCAAGAAAGTTTTTTTGATATTTATATTTTTTTCTTTCAAATAATCACTTGCAAAATTATTTACAATAAACAATTCCATTTCTGTAGTTTGACCCATGCCATTAACCATTAAAACAAAATCTCCATCTAGATTTTCATAATCGTCAAGAATATGATCTAAAAGTTCCTTAGAAATTTCGTCAGCTGATTTTATTTTTTCTTGTTTTACACCAGGCTCTCCATGAATTCCTACGCCAATTTCCATATCATCTTCAGACAAATCAAAACTTTCTTTTCCAGAAATAGGATTTATACAAGCCTTAGTAGCCATGCCCATTGATTTAATATTTTTTACAATTTTTTCAGCCATAGCTTTCATTTCTTCCAAACTTTTTCCACTTCTTGCCATAGCTCCCAAAACTTTATGAACAAAAATCGTTCCAGCGATTCCCCTTCTGCCAGTAGTGTATGTGGAATCTTCAACTGCTACATCATCATTTACGATAATATAATCAACATTTATTCCTTCCATCTCAGCCATATCTTTTGCCATTTCAAAATTCATGACATCTCCAGTGTAATTTTTAATAACCATAAATACACCTTGACCAGAATCAGCAAGTTTTATAGCTTCCAAAACTTGATCTGGAGTTGGAGAAGTAAAAATTTCTCCGCAAATTGCACAATCAAGCATTCCATCTCCCACATATCCAGCATGAGCAGGCTCATGACCACTTCCACCACCAGAAATTAAACCAACTTTTCCTTTAATGGGAAGATCTTTTCTGTAAACTATTTTTAACTCTTCATTAATTTTTACCTTGTCCTCATTAGCCTTTTGAAGACCATTTAGCATTTGACTTATGATTTTATCCTTGTCATTAATTATTTTTTTCATACAAACCACCTTTCTTAATAAAAATATACCCAAATAAAAAATTTTTATGGTTATAATTTCCCAATACTGGCAAGTCCTTATTGAAATTTAATTTGCTTTAAATTAAAAAATCCATTAAAAATTACAATCTAATATTTAAATCCTAAAAAGCAAGTCAATTTAAATTTTTCGCTTTATTTATAAGTCTAATATTAAAATTATGACATTGATTGAAATTTAAATTTTAAATTTAGTGTGGAAATTCATCTATACTATGAAAAAAATTTTCCTATTTAATTTATTTCAAAATTAATTATCCTGCTTGTAAAAATATAATATTTGATTTTTCAAATTGCTATTTTAAAATTTACAAAGTAGAATTTTTCGGACAAAACTTTTTTATTTAACGTTTTGCTTGTCATTTATTCCCATATATTTTTAAAATTTGAAAATTTTTCTTTATTAAAATTTTTTTACCTTGAAAAATATTTAATTTTCAATGTTTTTTTATTTTATTTAAAAAATTCTTAAAAAAATGCTTGACAATATTTTTACTAGTATGTATTATTATCTTAGATATTGATATAGGTTATCAGTATCAAACAAAATTTAAAATTTTTAAGGAGAAATTTATGAAAAAAATTGCTATTGTTTATTGGTCAGGTACTGGTAATACAGAAGCTATGGCTAATGAAATTGCAGAAGAACTTAAAAAAAATGATGTAGAAATTGAATTATTAGATCCAAATTCTTTTACAAAAGACTCAATCGATTCTTTTGATGGATTTGCATTTGGTTGTCCTGCTATGGGCAGTGAAGAATTGGAAGAAACTGAATTTGAGCCTATGTTTGAAAGTATTGAAAAAGATCTTTCTAACAAACCTGTTTTAATTTTTGGATCTTACCAATGGGCTGATGGCGAATGGATGGAAATTTGGCAAGATAGATGCAAGGAAGATGGAATAAATCTTGTAAGAGATGGTCTAATTGCTTATGATAGTCCAGATGATGAAGCTTTAAGCGAATGTAGAAAGGCGGCATTAGATTTATCTAAAGCCATAGGTTAATTGTATGAACGAAGAATTGTTAATTGATTACGCATCACAAACTTTAGCTAATCAAAAACTTGCTAATTTATTTACTTTTAAAAATTCTGAAAATATTGATATAGAAAAAATGGTTTTTGAGTGGAATGAAATACTTAATGAAAAAAATATGTACGTGGAAATACTTAATAACAATAAATCTTCCGCCCAAATTTATGCATACAGACCTCACAAGCTAAAATACGTATTAAATGAAACAAAAACAAAAACTCTCCTAAGTAAATTGGGTTATAATACCAATGACTTAAATCAATGCATAAACCATTTAAAATTCAGATTTAAAAAAGAAAATTTCCCACATGAAATTGGTATTTTTTTAGGCTATCCTTTTGAAGATGTTATGGGATTTATTGAGAATAAGGGAAATAAATTTCTAATAAATGGATATTGGAAAGTCTATGCCAATGAAGATAAAAAAATAAAAATCTTTAATAACTACAATAAAATTAAAAAATCTTATAAAATCTTATTTAACCGTTACAAAAACATAAGCCAACTTTGTGTAAATTAACAATTCTTTAAAATTATATTAACCAACTAAAAAGGGATGGTTGTAAAAAGATTACAAATCTTAAAATATTTAGAACAACTCAAAGGAAATTTTTCTAGATTAGCTAGGAAAATTTCCTAAAAGAGTTTTCTAAAATTAAAAGATTATCTATCAGAATGTAGAC
>NZ_GG700527.1:653021-704646 GCF_000163295.1 Anaerococcus vaginalis ATCC 51170 | reverse complement strand
CGCTCTGATCTATTTTTACAACAATCCCTTTATTTTTAATAAATCACTGATTTTTTCAATTTTATAATCTGATAGGTCTCCCTCACTTTCTTTACCGTAGCCGTATTTTGCAAAAATGGATATATTATTATTTAGAAAACCAGCTTTTATATCGGATAGCCTATCTCCCACCATTATAAAATTATTAATTTTATTTATTCTTATTATTTCTGCTTTTGATTTGTAATTGTAATCTTCTCCTACTAAATATTTACTAAAATATAAATCAAGATCATAGATTTTTCTTGCATTTTCTATATATTTTTTTGTACAAGAAGATAAAATTATAAGTTCGTGTTTTTCTTTTAGGAAATTTAATACTTTTTCTGTTTCTTCATATAAACTACCAAAATCTTTCATATTTTCTATCATCAAATCCCCTGTTGATTCTATTAATTTTTCTTTATCATAGGAATCGTCAAGAAAATCACCCCAAATTTTTCTTGGTGGATCTCCAAGATATGATTTTGGATCAAGATTTGGTTTTTTTATTTTATATTTTTTTAAAGTATCATAAAATGCTTTTTCATAAATTTCGTCACTTTTATGGATAGTTCCATCAAAGTCAAAAATTATTTTCATATAAGATCCATTAGATTTGCCATTTCAATTGCAGATATTGCTGCATCACTTCCTTTATTTCCAGCTTTTGTTCCTGCTCTTTGAACAGCTTGCTCGATTGTATCAGTTGTAACAACTCCAAAAATAATTGGCTTTCCGCTTTCAAGTGATACATTTGCAATTCCTTTTGAAACTTCTGAGCAAACATAATCATAATGAGAAGTATCTCCTCTTATAACAGCTCCCAAACAAATTACAGCATCGTAATCTTTGTGAGCTAATTTTTTTGCTGCAAGAGGGATTTCAAAAGCTCCTGGAACTCTTACAAGCTCAATTTCTTCATCTTTTACTTCATGTCTTTTTAGTGTATCAAGACAACCTTCTACAAGCCTATCTGTTATAAAATGATTAAATCTTGCAACAACAATTGCATATTTTTTGCCATTTGAAACTAAATTTGCACTATATTCTTTCATTTAATTCTCCTTAAATTCTCTTAAATCGTGACCCATTCTGTCAGCTTTTGTTTTTAAATAAATCCTATCTATATGATTTGAATGAATTTCTATTGGAACTCTTTTATTAACTTTAATATCGTATTTTTCCACTTGTTCGATTTTATCAGGATTATTTGTGAGCAAGTCAATTGATTTTACACCCAATTCTTTTAACATTAGACAAGCTATTTTATAATTTCTCAAGTCTGGTGCAAAACCAAGTTTTATATTTGCATCTACCGTATCGTAACCTTCTTCTTGAAGATGATAGGCTTTTATTTTATTAAATAATCCAATTCCTCTTCCTTCTTGTCTTAAATATAAAATAATTCCTTCTCCTTTTTCATCAATCATCTCCATTGCCTTGTGAAGTTGATTTCCACAATCACACCTGTTTGATGAAAACACATCTCCAGTTAAACATTCAGAGTGAATTCTAGTTAAAATATTTTCTCCATCAATCTTGCCTTTGATTAAAGCCAAGTGTTCTTTTTTTTCAACTTTGTCATAAAAACTTATGGCTTTAAATTTTCCATGATCAGTTGGAAGATTGATAATATTTGTTTTTTCCAAAAAATTTTCTTCATTTTTTGAAAAATCCAACTTATTTTCTTTTATATATTTTTTTATCTCAGACACACTAGTCATTTTCATTCCAAGTTTTTCTGCAAGCTCAACTACTGCTTTTCCTCTTAGCATGTGACCATCATCTGCCATAATTTCACAGCATAAACCAATTTCTTTTAATTTTGCAATTTTCATCAAATCAATTGTAGCTTCTGTGTGGCCTTCTCTTACCAAAACTCCCCTATCTTTTGCAATAAGCGGAAAAACATGGCCAGGTCTTCTAAAATCACTTGCTTTTGTATTATTATCAGCAAGGGCCCTTATAGTTTGTGCTCTTTCAAATGCTGAAATTCCTGTTTCTGTATCAACATGGTCAATTGAAACTGTAAAGGCTGTTTCGTGATTGTCAGTATTATTTTTAACCATCATTTCTAGGTCAAATTGTCTAGCAATATTTTTGCCAATCGGTGTGCAAATCAAACCTCTGGCATATTTTGCCATAATATTAATCATCTCGCCTGTAACTTTTTCTCCAGCACAGATCATGTCAGCTTCATTTTCCCTATCTTCGTCATCAGTTACTATTATTATTTCATTATTTTGTAATGCTTTTATTATCTCTTCCATACTTTTTTAAAAACCATTTTCCAATAAAAAGTTTTTATCCAACCTTTCTTCTTTTTTATTTGCCATAGATTTTTGGATAAATCTATTTATAATATCAGTTTCAATATTTATTTCATCGCCAATTTTTTTGTATTTAAAATTTGTTCCTTCTATTGTTTCTGGAATAAGTGATACCTCAAAACTTGTAATTTTATCATCAGAAACAGTAAGAGAAATTCCATCAAGAGCAACTGAGCCTTTTTTCACAATCAAAGAGCAAATTTCTGGACTTGCTGAAATTGTATAAACATTTTTATTTATGTTTTTTATTTTACCAACTCCATCGACATGACCTTGAACAATATGGCCATCAAGCCTATCAGAAAGTCTCAAAGCTCTTTCAAGATTTACATTTTTATTTACAATTGACCTATCAAACTTAGTCATTTTTAAACTTTCATTCATAAGATCTGCCTTGTAAGTTTTGTCAGTAATTTCTGTCACTGTAAGGCAAACCCCATCAGTCATAATAGAATCTCCAAGTTTTGTATCTTCCAAAACAATACTAGCTTGAACTTCAATTTGAACATGGTCATTAATTTTTTTAAAAGAAATAACCTTGCCCATTTCCTCAGATATTCCAGTGAACATTTTTAGCCTCAATCATAATATCATCATCAAATCTTTTCACATCTTCAATCTCAAACTCATAAGCATCCTTAATTTTATCTACTCCCCTTCCATAAAAAGAAGATTTAGAATCAAAACCACTAATTATTTTAGGCGAAATAAATTCATAAATTTTATCAACCAAGCCTTCTTGCAAAAATCCATAATTAAGACTTGAGCCACCCTCAACCAAAATTGAACCGATTTTCATTTTGTAAAGTTTATTTGCCAAATCATTTAAGTCTACATGATTATTTTTCATTTTACATTTAATTATATTTAAATTAGGATTATTAGTGTCCTTGCAAGTTGCTATATAAGTTTTTTTATCACTTTTTAAATTAAAAATCTTGTAGGACATATAATCTTTTTCAATTTCAAGATTAGTGTCCACAATAATTCTTACAGGATCAACTCCGTTTTCAATCCTTGAATTTAAAGATGGATTGTCCTTAATCAAAGTATTTTTTCCAACAATTATTGCATCATAATCACTTCTTAGTTCATGAACATAAGCTCTTGATGATTCATTAGAAATCCACTTAGAATCATTAATATTAGAAGAAATCTTCCCATCCAAAGTTTGAGCAAATTTTAATGCAATAAGAGGTCTGTTATATTTTACATTGAAGAAAAATTTTTCATTTAATTTTTTTCCTTCATCTTCAAGCAAACCCGTAACAACTTCAATATTGTTATCTTTTAAAACTTTAAGACCATCGACCTTTGGATTAGTATCAATATTTGAAATTATAACTTTTTTAATATTTCTTTTAATAATTTCCAAAGTACAAGGACCTTGTTTGCCCCAATGAGAACAAGGTTCCAAATTTACATACAAAATCGCTCCATCACAATCACTTTTTAAATTATTAAAACAATCAACTTCCGCATGAGTTTTTCCATACTCATGATGAAAACCTGTAGAAATAATTTTATTATCTTTTACAAGCACAGCACCAACAAGAGGATTAGTTAAAGTTTTTCCTCTCGCTTTTTTTGCAAGCTCAAAACATTTTCTCATATATTCTTTATCATTCATCTTGCCTCCTCCACAATTCTAGGCAAAAGAAAAAGTCCCATTTCAGGGACTATAATTATTTCAAAAAGAAAAATCAAAATATCTTCTCTCATCCAGACTATACTGTCGGTATAGGAATTTCACCTATTCAGCAAAAAGCTCGCGGACTTTACCGCCGGTGGGGAATCACACCCCGCCCTGAAGAATTGTGTTATTTTATTTACACTTTTATTATAATACAAATTTTATTTTTGTCAATCGTTTACATAAATAAAGTAAATATTACTATTATCTTAAAAATGAATTAATTTTATTCCACATTTTCTATGAAAGGAAATTTCAACTGATCATTTACAAGAATATATACTCTAGATTCATCTTCATCAATATATTTTGTCCTGCTTGGAAATCCTATCCATTCATTTACAGCATTTTCCATTTGATTTCTTTTCTTAAAAGGAAGATAAAGAGTGTAATCTCTACAAATTTCATTTTCAGTTGGATCATTTGTTTGAAAGCCATAAGGAACTTCAACAGATTCATATTTCTTCTCATCTTTGTCGCTAAATGGTACATTGCCTATATGCAGATAGTCTACAAGCTTTAAACTATAAGTTAAATCATCTATTTTTTGACTAACTTCAAATTTACCCAAACCATTTGTCAAATAAATAGTGCTTTCATCTTCGTATTTATAAGATAAATCAAAGGTTCCCGCTTCTTCTCTAAAGTGTATTTTTGTAAACCAATTACCCCCTTCTTCTTGTAAAATAAGTTCTTTACCTATTAAATCTTTAAGAAGATCTTGATTTTCCAAATTTTTGCTATAAGTTTCTGTAGGCTTATTATTTCTTTTAGAAAAATCTCTTACAATAGAAGATCTTGATTTAAAAACTCTATCATAAAAATAATTTTTTTCGCCTCTTATTTCTTTTATAGAAATTAAATCTTCTTGTCCATAAGTTTTTATAGGTAAAAATATAAGGCATAAAATAAATAATATTATAAGTTTTTTCTTTGTCATAAGTCACTCCTATCTTACATATTCAACCATAAAATTTTCTTCGCTCGCATCTTTTTTTCCTATGGCAAAAACTTTAAGTTCTCCATCTTTTATATGTTTATCATCAATTTTTGCAATACTTCTTTCATGATCTTTTATGTCATTAAGCTTTCTATGCGGTAGATAAAGAATATATAAATTATCCTTGTCATCTTTTTCATACATTTTAGATTCTATATATTCTAGGGTAAAGTCCATACCCTCAATATTTCTCATCTCACTTTCTCCTAGAGGAAGTTCATAATCTATCCTCCTTAAACTTATAAGATAGGATGTCTCATCAAGTTTTTCTTTTATGTCAAATTTCCCATTATAAAGTGAAACTTTACCTTGGTTATAATCTCCACTTCTAAATGTTCCATCAAAATATCCATCTTTATAAAAATATATGGCTTCTTCTTGACTTTGATAGGCATAGAAAAATTCTTTGCCCTCAAGCTCATCATATATTTTCTTATACTCATCCTTTTTTATATTTTTTACTTTCTTTGTTTCTTCTGATTTTTGGCTGCTTTCTACTTTCGAATTATCAACTTTTGTATTTTCCTTTGTGTCTTTTTTATTACACGCAGAAAAAATTAATAATATAATTAGCACTATTAGTATTTTTCTTTTCATAAAAACTCCTTTTTGTACTTAATAATACTATGACAGAATAAATATTTTATTATATCTTCGATAACATCTATCTTATACCTATCTTAATTGTATTTGATTTGGAAATCCTCATTTGTTTTATGTATACAAAAATTTCCATCATTTGCAAGATATTTTTATAAGAAAGGTTTTCCTTATATATATAAATTTTTTGCTAAAAGCAAATTTAAATATCTAGCATAAGCAATAGTCATATTTCTCTTTTTTATATTATATCATCAGTTTAGAATTTATACTAGAAACCATTGTTTGAATAATCATTATCATTTTTCATTACTTTTATAATCTACTATCTTGTTATGGTATATCTTATAAGTGACTTGAGAGTTAAGAATGAGTAGAATTTTATTAAAATTGTACATAAATCCCAAAAACTTCCTATATATTTACTCTAAATCTTTTTTAAGCATAACTATATCTTTAGTTCTGTAATCTTCAGTAAATCCACAATCTAAAAAAATTTTTATAGCACTATTATCCAAAGCTATACTATCATACAAACTTCTTAATCCATTATTTTTTGCCAAACAGCATAACAGTTTCAAACCTTCACGTCCATAACCATTTCCACGATATTTTGAATATATAATTATATTTGCTAAATATTTATTCTCTATTTCATCTAAATGATAAGCTATCTCCCCAACAAAATTATTATTTTCATCAATTAAATATCTATAAAGCCTTTTTCCATCTGGCTTTTCAATCCAATAATTATACCATCTTTGCCACTTGGATTCTGGAAAATCGATAGTTCCTCCCCATGCATTATTATAAGACATAGTGTCTGGATCAGATAGTAGCCTTTCTCTAAACCATAAGTCTTCATATTTTGGAATATAAATCTTAACCATTTATTTTACTCCTTCAAATAAAAAATCATTTTTAAAACACATTTAATAAATCACTTAAATATAATACATAAAATCTTTTAATTTTTTATTATATCATTTTATCAAAGCATTATTACAAATAGCAATAGCTTATACAACTTATCAGAATAATATCCCTTATGTTATAAATTTAAATTAATTATCGAAAAAAAATAATTTTCACATAAAAAGACTTCTAAAGTTCCTTTTAAAACCTTAAAAGTCTTATAAATTATTTATTAAATTCTTTCGAGCAAATCTATTGATTCTGTATTCGTTATCTTAACAAACATATTTATCAATTTAATATATCCAATCTCGATATCGTTTTTAGTTTGTATCTTCAAATATCATGCTAGTGTTGATATGTCACAGGATATTTAGACGAATTTTTGTGTGATTGATTTTATTATTCCATAGACGACTTTAGAATCATTCCTTTTCGTTGTGTACAAAATAGTATGAATCCTAAGTATTCTTTTGTTAGTTTCCTATGATGTTTTTTGATTCTTCTATAATAAAATGAACGCTTTCAAAGTTGTCTAGTTTTTTGTTTTCGATGACATATTTTACTGCATCTTTTGCGACTCCAGCTCTGATTGTGTCGTATTGATTTACTTAGGAGAAGCATTATTTATGGCTTATTATAAATGACAAATCTGAGATTTTATCTACAAATTATTTTTTTATACTAAATCGATGTTTTTATTTTTTACATAAATTTCCACGATTTTATCCACAGATTGTAGATTTTCTAGGATTGCTTTTATTATCCAATATCGATATACTTAATACATACGTGCCGTTTTGCTAATTTATTCTTTAAAAATTTAGATATTATATCAAATTGACTTATTTTATAAATCTAAATCCATTTATACTCATATGGTATACCATCTAAAATATAATTAGGAATTTTTCAAACACGTCTATACTATAATGAAATTCTATCATATAATGTAGCTCCCCTTTATAGTAAAGTCGATTCTAGACAACAAACATCAAATCTTTTAATATAAATTCCACCCTAATTATTTTTCACTTCACAAATTATTTCACATTTGCTTGATTACTCAACATTTAATGCTCCACCAACTAGATATTTTGATTTTCTACTTTGTATGTAAGCAATGCTTGATCTCTGATAATAACAGCTGTGACTCTCACTATGTGTCGTCATTTCTCTATTATCATTATAAAATCCATAAAACTCTTTAAGCATAAAACACGGGTACATAGTTATTAACTAAAACTTCTTTTAAATCATCTAAAATACAATTTAAATTTTGAATGTTAAAACTATAAAGTTTATCTAAAAAATACTGATTATCATATACATAGTTATCATCCATTAATGAAGATTTCCTAAGTTTAAAGTAGAAAGTTGTCTTTAAAAGTTTATCATCAGTATAAGTGAATGAAGAACCAAAAACACAAGCTTTATTATAATCAGAATTTTCATTTATTCTTATAGTAGATAATAAATATATTAAATCCTTATTTTGTTGTTTAAGATTTGCTATAGTCGAGATTAATTCAATATAACTTTTAACTTGCTTATCTTTTAAACCAATTGGCATTGAAATAATTTTTTCAAAATTATTGTTCTTAACATACTCAATTTTATTAAAAATAATACTCTGATCCAAAAGAGCTAAATATTTAAAAAAATCTGTAGAAAAGCGGTTAGTTGTAAGCGAGTCTTTCAAATCTATTAACTGGTAAATTTTTTTATCCTCTAATCCATCTATGTCAATATTTATCCCTCTGTGAGGATTATATTTAAATTCGATCTTTTCTAAATCTTTCAACATTTACTTCACCCTTATTCGACTATAATAATTCTATTAAAATTATATATATATATATTGTCAAATATTATTTCATTACGTAAGTTTTACATATAAATCTTAATATAGTAAATTATTTATAGATATAAATATAAGATAATTATTATATTAATTATGTGTTAATTTTTATTATTAATATAAATTACAATTGCAAAACAACATTATGTCTGCTATTATTATATATAATGAGTTAATATACGGAGGATATATGCGCCTTAATGTAAATGATAAAGAAAAAGTAAAAAAATATTGGGATTTTTTTTATAATCACCCATCTTCAAGTTTTTACCAAGATAAAATTTGGGCATTAATAAAAAACGGATGGAATAGTGACTATTTTTATATAGAAAAAAATAATGAAATAATTGCTGTCGCACAAGTTTTATCTATATACAATTCAGAAGCAAAAAAAAATCTATTCTATTGTCCTCGTGGACCAGTATCAGATCTTTATGATATAGAAACAAATATAGAATTAATTAATGAAATCAAGAATTTTGCAAAGAAAAATAATGGATTTCTTGTTAAATTTGATCCCAATTATGAATATGATGAAAAACTTGTAAATGAATATAAAAAACATGGCATAGAATTTTGCCACAAAATGTATTCTTATGTTCAATTCCCTTTTTCAATGATGTTAGATATTAATGGAAGAAAATTCGAAGATGTTATCCAATCTTTTTCTAAAAACGGAAGAAAACAAGTAAGGAAATCTTATAAACAAGACTTGGAGCTATATGTTGGAAATAGAGATGATATTAAAATTTTTCATGAAATAACTGCTGATATGTGCAAAAGAAAAGGTATTACTTATAGACCTATAGATTATTATTATCGACTTTATGATAATTTTAAAGATAAGGCAAGGATGACTTTTGTAAAGTATAAAAATGAATTTTTATCTTGTTCTTTTTTGATAACATTCAAAGATTATGCAATGGCTCTATATGGTGCAGATAATCTCAGTATTGATTTAGGTCAATCTTACTTTCTAGATGCTGAAGAAATAAGATATTGTTGTGAGAACAATATAAGATATTATGATTTAGGTGGTGTTAAATCATTAGACATAAACGATGGTCTATATAGGTTCAAAAGAAAATTTACAAATAATAATATAATAAAATGGATTGGAAATATAGAATGTATCATTGATGAAGATTCTTACCAAAAATTTATAGAAAATAAAGATGATAGAGACTATACTCCTGAGCTTAAAGGAAATATTGCTGATTAATTTTGTAAGTAAATGTAAATCTTTTTCTATAGATATTTAAATAATTTCTTTATTCAATTTCTACTTATAATTTGATTTTTAATCATATTATAAGTAGAAATTTATAAATAGTTTTTTTCTCGTTTATAATTAAAATATAAATTTCCTTTCATAATTTTCTTATTTAGCATTCTCAGATGATAAAGCTAAGTTTTAAATATCAGATATTCTAGTTTTAAATAGTTTATGATTTATTATTGAAAATAGTAATAAAATCCCATTAATTTGTATTATTTTTTAATATAATGTTTTTGAAATCTCATCCCAAATCTCATTAAAACTTTTACCATCAAAAAGTTTATATCTAAACGCTTTATCTATGCTATTAAATACTTTTTCTTTTTTTAGAAATCCAATTGCTATATCCCCTGATATACTAACAATAGCATCTTTTTTATGATAAATAAATTCATATCCATCTTTAAATTTTTTCCAATCAAATGGTGTAAATTTAGACTTTTCACTGAATATATCATGTAGATCTTCTATAAGATACTCTGTAAAATATTCATCATCAGAAATAACAAAATTTGTAGATTCCGGTTTCAAAGTCGCCAACATAGCAAGGTTATAAGACATACTCATTCTATCAATTTTGCTTGCCTCTACTTGTATTTGTCTTTTTTGGTTTTCTTTCGTAATTATAACTTCTGACCATAAATCAGCTTGTTCTCCAAAAATATTAAAATAATCAAAGCCTGCTGTTACAAGTCTATTGATAGCCTCTTTTAATATATATTTTTCTTTTATATGATGTCCAATAATAAAACAGTGTTCTCCTGAGCAAATTTCAAAATTCATATCATTGATATCACTTATACATATATTATTGCAAATCCATTTATTTTTATAGTGCATACTTTATTAGCCTAACTTTCATGAAGATAAATTTTGATTTTTATCTTAAGCCATTTACCTCGTATTTCTTTATCAATAACTTTAGCAAAAAGAATTTTTCCAGCATCCATAAGTCTAGAGAAAATAATATTATCTTGACGAGGGACATAGCCGATTTTATCTTTTTTCAATGTTTCTACTCTAATAGCTTGAGGATCATGTTCATTTTCTGGCTCACGATAAAAAACTAGTTTATCACCATCTTTGATATAAGATAAAATATTTTCAATTCCTTTAATGTGTGTTGTCCCAGCAACATAAGTATCAAAAAGATAAATATCACGCTCAAAAGGTTTTGGTAAATCAATTCCTACTTCCTTATTCAAAAGATACTCAATTATTCCTCTCTGATCTTTTTTTTCTAAATTATTCATATCTCATCCTTAATTAAATTATTTATATATTCTTCTTGCGTTCGTAATGCGTCATCAAAACTCTTTAAATCTTTTTCTAACTGACTTAACCTCTCTAACTTTTTCTTCTCATCTTCCACGTAAATACTCCAAGTATAAGGAGGCATAGATTTAATCAACTCAATGTCATTTTTAATTAGATTTACTAAATCAGTTAGTCTTATTACCTCTTCTTCCAAAGATTTACCAGCCAAACCTATATCATCTTTCATATCTTCACTGCAAACTATATCAAAAATAATTTGTAAAGATTTGAGATCCCCATTTTTATAAAATTCAGTAGCATTATAAAATAACTCTTTTTCAGAATTTGTTATCGATAAATTTATGTCTGGGTGTAATTTCTTTACAATATATTTATATAATTTTTTTAGGCGTTTTTCATCATCATCAGATAATATTTCAGATTTTGAACGCCTTAATGCAGTATTAATTTCTTCAATTTTTTCATTTAATTTTTTCTTATATTCTGTAAATTCTAAGTCTAACTTTCTATCGATAACTTCCATATTTATTTTTTCTTGACGATTCTTTTTCGCTTGAATCATATCTTTTTTTCTTTTCAAACGAAGATATTTACAATAAGCTTTATAGATTTTGTACTCAAGACTTCCAAAAATAAGCATATATTCAGTTTTTATATTTTCACAAATTATATATTTAAGATTGTCCCTTTCAAAAACAAGATTTTCCAAAGTTTTTTTAAGCTTTCGAATTTTATCCTTTGATTTTTTATCATTTGGAAACTCAATAATTTGCCCCATATATACGCCTCCTAATACAATTAGATTTTTAAATAATAACTTTATACGAAGCTATTATAATAACATTAAGATGATATTAATAATTAGCATAATCAGTTACAATAATATATAAATCACAGTAGCCAATGCTACTGTCTAGACATAGCTCAATACTTGCTGATTAATTACGTTCCGCTACAGGACTAACAACTAATTTTGTGTAAGTAGCTCTTAACAACAGTAATAAAGACGTAATACGCTGCTGACCATCAATTATTTCTTGCTCACAATCTTTATTTTCATATGCAACGATATTACCAAGAAATACGAACGTTCACGTTCAGTTTCTCTACTAGCAGCCATGAATTCTCATAAATCTTCAAACAGCATTTCTACCTGTTCATCAGTCCAAGCATAAGAGCGTTGATATTCTGGAATAACAAAGGGTTTTACTCTTCCACTACCAAGTAATGCCTCCACACTTTGTTTGTTAACTTCTATTTTTGTTGGAATAAATAGTCTTCCTCACTTCGTTACCATATCAAGGAGTGTCTTGTAGCTATCAACAACATCGTAAATAACCTCACCATTGCTAATTGCCTTAAAGTGTTCTCTTGCACAGTGAATCTTTGATTCTTCGATTAAACGAAGCTGCATTGAATCCATGGAACCTTTTGTCTCTGCAACAAAATAAATGTGCTTAACGGTTCCTTCATAAAATGCAATTGCCCAGTCAGGATTATAATGTCCAACTGGAGTTGAAATATAAAATCCGTCTGGCAATTTAACATATACTGCTACATTTGTGTTTGTATCCAGTTCAGTAGCAAACACCTGCTCATTTGATGAATCATAAACGATATGGTCATACAAATGCTTTTTTGCTTTCATTGCATTTACACCTAAGCGACCTTTGATTGTAGGATCAGTAAATACGTCAGTTCCATATTTATCATCCATAACATCGTAAGTAATATGTTCAATTATAGCAGTTGCTTTTTCATCATTAATAAGTGCTGCTGCCTTAATGATGAATTCTTCTGGATTGTTCTTAAACTGATTAAAGGTTGCTAGCTGAATACCCTGAAGAATCTGGATTACAGCTTTTCTTGTAAGTCCAGTCTCATCTACAAGCTTTCCAATCAAGTCATATTTAACATTAGAATTTGCAGCAACAACATTACCGTAGCTTGCAGATTTTTCCTTAACAAAGGATTCACCACTCACAAGGTCTTCTTTTGATTTAATCTGTTCCATAGCTCCGGTTTCAACCTTGAAATAAATCTTTGAAACGCGAAGTTTTCTATCTAATGAATCAATAGATTTTCTGACCAATTCATCTGTATCAAAATCAACAACATATACAGACTTAGAATTAATCTTTGCCCACAAAGCCTTGAACTCAGGCATAGCTAGTTTACTTTCATCAACCTCAAGTTCAATATTATTACTACGAGCATTTTCAGGCTTTATAGCTCTGCTGTCATAAATGGAATCAATAATTTCAATAACAGATCCTGCAGAATCAGCTACTTCTTCAGCAACCTTCAATTCACCATTAGCCTTATCCTCATAATATTTATCAGTAAGAACACCCTTCCTATCAATGTAGCCATTAACAATAAGATCAAAATGGATTGCTCTACCTATATCACCATCAATAACCCGTTCATTACCCTTGTCGTCCTTGATTACCTTACCAATGAACAATTCTGTAGTAACTGCCTTTGGTCTGTCAGAAATTGCTTCTGCGATTTCATTCTGAAGACCTTTAGCAAAGCTATCATAGCTTTCACTGGCAATTACAGTAAGCACATTTACGCTATGTACATCATTGCCGAGCACATTTGTATCCATACGTTCACCATCTTGATTAACACAAAGACGGAGACCACGTCCTACTTCCTGACGTTTGCGAACATCACTACTGCTCTGCTTCAAAGTACAAATCTGGAATACATTAGGGTTATCCCATCCTTCTCTAAGTGCAGAATGGGAGAAGATAAAACGCACTGGAGACTTCTTCGGATTTCTATCAAGAAGAAGCTCTTTGTTTTTCATAATAAGGTCGTAAGCATCAACGTCATTCGACATTTTTTCCTTAGAGTTTTCTCGCTTTTCATTTGCCTTACTATCAATCATCTTTCCTTTTTTATCGATAGAAAAATATCCAGCATGTGTCTTATCTTCAGAGATAGCAGAAAGATACTTCATGTAGTCGTCTTCTCCCATGCCAATTTGAAGATTACTGATAACATCCTTGTATTCTTCTTCGAACATCTCTGCATAAATACCATTTATCGGCTGACCAGTTGAATCATACTGCTTATACTTAGCAACCTCATCAATAAAGAACAGTGAAAGCACTTTAATGCCTTTATAGAACAATTCTCTTTCCCTTTGAATATGAGAAAGGATTGTTTCTCTAATTTGAATGCGGCGAAGCTGGTCTTCTGATACCTTACCAATTACGTCACCTGCATAAAGTTTAATACCATTAATAAATTCTACAGAATCATCACGCCCATCAATTCTTGAAACAACAAATCCATGCTTGTACTCTTCCATCTGACCAGAATTATCATAAAGGTTATAACCCTCCGAAACAATACGAGTAATCTTTCTAATGCTAGTTGCACCTTTAAAATCAAACTGTATTGTCGCTGTAGGTGCAGCCTTTGAAAGATTTATACTTTCCAAGTAAATATAACTTTCAGTTGCATTACTACCAGATTCTGTAATCCCCTTAACAGCAATTTTTTTAACAAGACGCTTGTTGTAGGCTTCCATAGCATCCAAACGGTAAATCATATTATAAATACTATCTGACTTGTGAGTTGCAGAATAACGAAGAGTCATTAAAGGATTAAACTGTTTTAAATTTTCTTTTGTTTTCTTACCCTCTACAGATTGCGGCTCATCAATGATTATGATAGGATTTGTTTTTGCAATAACATCAATTGGACGACGAGAACGAAACTCATCCAATTTCATATAAATTCTTCTTGCATCTTTTCCTCTTGCATTGAATGCCTGTGAGTTGATAATCATTACGTTAATAGAACTATCTGATGCAAAGCGGTCTATTTCGGTGAGTTGTGCAGAGTTATATATAAAGAAACGAATCTTTTTTCCATACTCTTCAGCAAAATGATTTTGTGTCACTTGAAATGACTTATATACACCTTCACGGATAGCGATGCTTGGTACAACAACTATAAACTTACTCCAGCCATAAGCACGATTAAGCTCATACATAGTCTTAATGTAAGTATAGGTCTTACCAACACCAGTTTCCATTTCAATTGTCAGATTATATCTACCTTCTAGTTTCTCTGAAGGCTTAATCTGATTTGCTCTCTGAATTGTATTTATATGTTCCAGAATCAATCTATCATTTAATTCTGGTACAATCTTTTGATTGCTCCAACCAGTGAAATCATCTTCATCTGTTAATGATTGCTGGATATGTCCTAAACCTCTATCCATCATATAAGAAGGAGTCAAATAAGGCTGACCAGCAAATACATCAACTACAGCTTTTGCAGCATCTGCTTGGAATTTCTGACGCCTAAATTGTAGTTTCATAGCTGAATCTCCTTAAATAACCTTTACTCTTGTGTCAGGTGCCATCAATTTAAAGATTTCTCCAACATTAATCTTTGAAGGACTGTTTTCAAAACTGCTGTCACGGAATACTGCACGAAGAGGCTGTCTCCTTGCAATTTCCTTAATCACACTATCCGGAACATTCTTATCAAAACAAGCAATAAGGTCGCCGTCGTTATAGTTATGAACTGTACATCCATCAATATGCTCAGAGCTGTATGGAAGCGATAAAGGAAGTCCCCACTCAAGAAGACATCCAAACAATAAATCAAGGTCATTACGGTCAGATTTAACATTAGATTCAAGCATTGAGAGTATTTCTTGGCTGTATTCTGATGGTCTGTAGTAAACATCATTCATATTGGTAGAATCGAGGATAAATGTTCTGTATCCATCATCAATATCTTTATTAATGGTTTCAGCGACTAAACTTATTCTATTTCTCCCCACATCACACAACGTTTCGTAACCAGCCTTATAAGCTCCTTTTTTCTCATCAACTTGTTCCTGTAATTGCACCATAATAAATTTTCTATTTCCTCCGTCCGCAGCATTTTGCTCCATAACAGCTTGAGCAGTTGTAGCACTTCCTGAGAAGAAATCCAATATAATAGATTCCTTGTCTGTTGCATACTTTATCAATTTTTGTATAAAAACAACTGGTTTAGGATAGCTAAATACATCATTTCCGAAAAGCTTTTTTACTTCAACTGTTGCCGCTTGATTCATATACTCATTTTCAATGCCAAACAAGCTATTAACTGGTTCAAATAAGCTAGTGGCATCTTTCTTATAACGCTTAAATATGAATCCTCTTTCTTTTTCTCGATAATTCTTCTTAAATTTGATTTTTCCATCACTTATATATCGCTGTAATGTTTCTTTTGAGAAAGCCCAATATCTACCCATAGGCGGAAAATCCTTTCTATGAGTATATGGATTCTCAATCTCAAAATAAGTAGATGATCCACCGCTTTTAGCACTTGGGTCGCCCGCACACCATTCTCCATTCGGATCATTATCTGGATTAGAATAATTATCAAATGCCTTGGGTTCACCTTGAAGAACAATCTGATTTTTATCCTTAGCATATACTAATAAAACTTCATGTTGCAAATTAAAACCACTACCATTATCAGCTGTCATTGACTTTGTTTTTCTAATGATTTCTCCCACATTATTAGACTCGCCAAAAACTTCATCGCATATTTTCTTAAGATTAGCCTGTTCGTTATCATCAATAGAAATAAAAATTACACCATCCGAAGCTAGAAGATTCCTAGCTATCATAAGACGAGAATATATCATTGAACACCAGTATGAATGAAATCTTCCATTTGATTCAGTGTTTCTATATAATTTTAGTCCTTCATCATCATGTAAACCAATAGATGCATTATATTCTTCAATATCGACAACAAAGTCATCTATATATATCAAATCACTTCCTGTATTATATGGAGGATCTATATATATCATTTTGATTTTACCAAGATAACTTTCTTGTAGAAGTTTTAATACCGATAGATTGTCTCCTTCAATATAAAGATTTTCTGTATCATTCCAATTTTTACTATCTTCTATACAAGGTCGCAAGGTCATTCTTATTGGTTTGTTTGCTTCGACAATGGCTCCTCTTTTTCCAGGCCATGTAAATTCATAACTCTCTGAAAAATCTTCCATATCTGCAGATAACATTTGTTTAAGCAATTCGAAATTAACTTTTTTTACAAGATTTCCACTTTGGTCCATTCCTTCAGTTACACAATTTGGAAATAATCTGGCAAGCAATGCTATATTTTTTTCTTCGCCTGAAACGGTTTCAAAATTCATTTTTTCCATGATCCCCCCTATTTTCTTGCTCTAGTAAACCAACCTTGTTTTTGACATATTTCTTTTTCAGTTCCATAATTTCCACCCACATGAAACTTTCTGCAAGCTTCTCTTACCACTAAACCTATCTCATTTTCATTGCCTATCACCCAAAGACAGCCTCCATTTGGTCTTTTATCAATAATTTCAAGACCTTTACTCTTAAAAAAATCAACAAGTGTCTTCGCATTACCCTTTGATTTTGCTTCGGGTGATGATAACTGTTTTGTTTGAGGCATATTAGTTGTGGAAACAACTATCCCACTATTTACTGTTTCAGTCATTATTTTAAATATTTTAGATGAATATTCTTGAATTCTCATTGCACTTGCAACCATATTCTTGAATAAATCTATCTTAGAAAAACTATATATTTTAAATTTATTAGTATACCTTATTGAAGCATTTTCCTTCCATGAAGAATCTGTCCTTAATGCTCTTCTTTCTCTTTCTTCCTGAAGCCAATCTTCATGCCATCCAACAGCAATTCCTGTCTCAGTCGAGTCACACTGTAGTGATATCTGGATCGATTCTTTTTCGAGTTTTCTTTCATATTGACCTAAACTATCGAATTCCAGTTTACAATGCTCGAAATACCTGTCTCGATACTCCCAATCGTAACCTATTGATTGATTCGTATAAATATCTATGAATATTCCATCGTTATCGTAAGTTTCAACTTTGTTTGGGCGCATTTCTATATTTTTGCAAACCAAACTTCCATTAAATTTTTCTACAAATTTTAGCATCGTTTCATCATGCTTGTCATACATTGACGGTCTATACATCAATCCCCCTCCAATTCTTTTAATTTCTTAATTTTAGCATTTAAGTCTATCTTTTTATTAAGCTGTTTTTCTTTACGAATTTTATTTTGAAGTGTTGCTATCTTCTTTTGAATCGCCTGCTTCTGTTCATTTCGTGCAACGTACTATTTCCGTAATGTTATCAAATACTTTTACTTCCATAGATTTCATCCTCTTTAAATAGTATGAATAATCAGGCTAATTTATATTTTCGACTGTCTACACAGCCACGCATTCTGTTATAGTCGTTCAGACATCCATTTATTTGGGCTCTTTTGATTCATCTGTTGTATCATCTGGAACAACTTCGACAATATCTCCTATATCACATTTTAAATACTCGCATATTTTAAGGAGCAAATCCGTTGTTATATTAGCTCCTTTACCTAGTTTTGCCAACGAAGCCGAACTAATGCCTGCATTCTTTGCGAACTCAGTTTTCTTCATGTCTTCTTCTACAAGTTTTACCCATAATTTTTTATATGATAGTTTCATTCCATCTCCTTCGGGAGGTATTTCCTCCAAATTGAATTAAATACTTAAACGTGCCTATACTCACCATAATATGTAGTCAACCTTTATGAATGATAAATTATTAATATAATCCATTCTTCAATGTATCCTCTTTAATTCGATCCTCTTCACGATAACTTGTCAAAAATAAAAACTTATTCTTATCAAAGCTAAATAAATAATAAACATATCTTAGCGTCAAAGTTTTACCCGTATTAGACATACCTTAAATAGCCTTAAATTTATATAAAACTCAATAGTTTCCCAATCAATGATAAGTTTTCCATCTTCAAAGTATATTCTATTTCAGCAAGGTTATTTAGACTAGGATTCGTCTCATAAATATTAATCTGAATATCGACATCATATATACCTTTGGATAAGCGACGAAAAATCTGATTAATAATATCTTGCATGGTCATCTCTATTTCAACTGTAATATATCTTCAAGCTAGAAAGCTTTGTAAATGATCTTTATCTAAATTGTAAATATCCTATATTTCTTCAGCAAAATCAGCCTCATCGTACCTACTACAAATCAATCCATCCCTGTTCTTTAAAATATACTTTTTGCCTTTAAAAATTTGGTATTGCATATTTAAGAACAATTTAGTTACTTGATTGAACTTATCACTCACATACATTTTTTCTTCTCCGTCAGTCATCAGGTCATATAATGTGTCTCCAACAAGCTGCAAAACAAAAATCCCACCGCGTTCTGACAGTGATATATAAGTCTTTAATTTTCCAGCTATCTAATGAAAATATACTGTCCACCCCCTTTAACATTTTTTGTCAAACAACAGTTACTCACAGTCAAACTTAAAAATATCAGATTTTCCATAATTGAATCATACTTAAAAGAGTTAAAATAGATTTTTTAAAGTATAACACACTTTTTCGCGTTTTTCAATATTTTACAAGTTAACGCTTATAAATTATTTACGAATGCAAAATATTTTTTTATTACTGATTCAATGAAGAATATAGCATTCCCTTGGCAAGATATTAAACTGTTTAGATCAGATATTAATACTAGCTACCACATCGTTTGGAACTGAATCAGCAGTCTAGAATCCTACAGCCCTAAATACAATGCTAGAATTATCAATGAGCTTGACCTGAAATTAATTATACTTATATATTTGAGTGAACTTCTTAGTGATAAAACAAAATATCAAAAACAGTTACAGCAAAACATTGCATCAGTCATCAAAATTTCTGCTACCATATTCACTGATGATATTTATAAGAAGCTTATGTAATTTCAGCGCGAGCTTATTAAAAAAGGATAACGATAAGTAATCTTACGATGACATTGCAAACCAGATTTTTGCACTCAGATAAAAACTCCAGCAAGCTTCAATGAATACGGTACAAGGTAATAAACAGCTAAACCTCATAACTGAACCGCAATACTTTATTAAAAAAAGGATACTTATCTTAAAGAATTTGATAAAATACTAGTAAGGTGATGGTTTAAACATATTATAATTTACCATGACTACTGTACTATTGAGTTAAAATCAGAACTCAAGGTAAGTGTTGAAATGATATGTATAGGTACAAAAAAATTCCCAAACACTGAGTTTTTTTCAGTGTTTGGGAATTTGGGTCTGTAAATAATTTTGTGTATCAACCTAAATCCTGATAAAAGGGTAAGGGTTGATACGTTTTTTATGTATCAATGTTTGTCCATTCCTAAGGAATAGACCTTGTCTTAATTTTACTTTGGCTTAATAAACTGTCAAATTTTTATGAAAATTTGCAGCTGATTTTACATGATTTTTCTGTTTTAATTTTTAGAACCTCCCTTCAAAAAATATTAATAATTGGGATAGGATTTGATCCCAACCACGTATTCTACTTGTCCATTTACTTGAGGCATCTACCATTGCAAGGTACAAGCTTTTTTGTAGGGCATAGTCATTTGGAAATATTGTCTTGTTTTTAGTAACTTTTCTTAGTTGCCTATTGAAGTTTTCCATTGCATTTGTTGTATATATTAGTTTTCTTATTCCTTCTGGATATTTAAAATATGTGGATAGTTCTGTCCAGTTGTTTTTCCATGAGCTTACACACATTGGATATTTTTCACTCCATTTTTCTTCAAAGATTCCTAGATTTGTTAAGGCTAAGTCTTCTGTTGATGCTTTGTATACTGCTTTTAGGTCTTTCATTAATTCTTTATGTCTTTGTAGGATACAAATTTTGTTGAGTTTCTTATTTGGTGGATTATGCATGATTTTGCCAACGCTTTTTGGGTGGATTTCTGCTCTTGGATATACTGCTTCTATAGCCTCACTAAATCCTGGTAGATTGTCTGTTGAGAATATTAATACATCTTCTAATCCTCTTTCTTTTAGACCGTTTAATACTAAGAGCCAATATTTGCTTGATTCATTTTCGCCTACCCACATGCCTAGGATTTCTTTAAAACCTTCTAAGTTGTAGCCTAGGGCAATGTATACTGCTTTTTTTACTACTATGTTGTTTTCTCTTACGTGATAGTGTATGGCGTAGGAAGACCATAGGATAGATTTTTTCTAGAGGTCTATTTTGCCACTCTTCTATTGTTGGTAGGATTTTATTGGTTATTTTACTTACCATTGTTTCTGATATGCCAAAGCCATAAATATCTTTGATGTGACTTGATATGTCTCTTGTTGTCATTCCTTTGCCATACATTGATATTATTTGGTTTTCTATTTTTGATATGTCTTTTTCATATTTCTTTAATGATTGTGGTTCAAATGTTGCTTCTCTATCTCTTGGTATGTTTAAATCTATGTTGCCATATGATGATCTTACAGTTTTCTTGCTTGAGCCATTTCTTGTATTTAGGGATAGTGGCTTTTCACCGTATTCATAGTCTAAATGCTCATCTAATTCTGCTTTTAAAAGTTCTTCCATTGTATCGCCTAAAAGGTCTTTTAAAGCTTCTTGTATATCTTGTGCATTTTGAGGCTGATATTCTTCAATTAATATTTTTGCTATTTTGCTTCTTCTTGTTTCTGGTCTTTTTCTTGGCATAAAAATTCCTCCTGATTAGTTTTTCTTTACCCTAACCAGGAGGTTATATACACATAATTTTACACATACTCTTTTTCCTAGCAGGTTTCCATACAAAAAGGTACGTTTTCTAAAATCTAATTATTCATATATTTTTTTGTAACATTCTTAACCATCATTCTATACATGAGTACACCTCTTTCTTCCTACATAGTTTTGATCGCAACAAAACTTACTACAAATATGAATAATATAAATAATAGAATATTTCATTCTTACTTTTAAATTTTATATGAATACCCAATATTATTAACTTATTTTAAATCCCACAAATATATAATCTATTAAAAGTATTGCAGACGTAATTTAAAATGTGAATATAGCTCTTTAAGCATTGATGAGCCAAGTAGTTATTTATTTCATTCTCTAGATAGATTTCTAATGGCTCTGCTTCTTTTAAATTCATCTATATATTTTCATTAGGGATATAGACAGATTTAATTTAATTGAATTTTTCAGTACACATTGATACATTCAGACAAATGTTCTTCTATCATTGCCTTACTTTCTTAGCTACATACATCATCTATATATAGGGGAAGAAGATCTTCAATAATTTTAAAAGAAATTTTCATGATATTCCTCCATTAACTTTTTTTTCCCTATAAAATATGCTCTTTGTCAAATCGTGTTGGTAAACAATAATTAACAAATTCATTTATCAGGGGTAGAAATTTCTACCCCTGATAAATTTTTCTAAATTATCTACTCAATAAATTCCTAGTAATAAAAATTCTAGTCCTAAAATTCACAAATCTCTTAAAACCAAAAGAAATTCGCTTTAAAGCCTTTATGAAGTTGTTAATACCCTCAATAACTCCATTAGAATACTCATATTTGAAAGAATTTTCGATTAAATCAATATATTTAAAACAAGTATCAATAGAAACTTTCATTATGTCACTAACCATATCCTTGAAATACTCCAAATGATTTTTAAAAAAATCAAAATCTCTCTTTTCAATATCTTCCCTAATTAACTGATAACAATCATAAGAACACTTTAAAATCTCATTACACCCAATACTTTCTTCAACAATATCCACACTAGAAACCATCCTATCAGGAAAATGAACCTGTTTTAAAAAATGAATAGGATCAAGTAACCTAAAAGGTTTTAAAAAGCATTTCCAATATCTCTTAAGTCTTTTGTATTCAAAAGAATAAGTAGAAAAACTGTTCATAGTATTAATCCTAGTATGATTAAAAGACCTAGTAAAGAGATTAACAATATGAAACCTATCAATAATAATCTTAATTAACAAATAAGTCTTTAATCAAAGAAATATAAGGGCTGTAGATATCAATACAAATAGATTCAACCTTATCCCTAACCGACTTATTAAAAGAATAAAAATATCTCTTTAAAAAAAGAAGCTGCCTGTTTTCAACAATATCAATAATCTTATGATTATCAGCATCACAAAAAATGAAACTCATAGCCCCCTTAGCATCACGAGTAGATTTAAACTCATCAAAACACAAATGCTTAGGTAAAAGATTAAAATCAACATTAAAAGAATTATCAAACTTAGCAAGTATTCTAGCAACAGTATTAGAAGAAACAAAATTATCAAAAGCAATGTCTTTCATAGAAAGTTTCCTAGTAAGATCACTAAAAATAGATTTTTTAAGTTGATTAGAAATACAAGAAAATAATGCCCACACTTCTTGCAAAACATCTTTTGTTTCTTTAAATCAATGATAAGAGGATAATCACCTACCTTAGAGAATCTAACATGAGATAACTTAAAACCATATTTAATAATCAAAGACTCATCCTTACAACCACAATGAGGACAAGGCTCATTTGAATACTTGAGTTTAGCATTAACAACAGAATAATTAACGCCCTTAATAAGTTTATGATGTATACCATCCAAAAAAGTTAAGTTATCATCTTTAATATTTAGTAAATTTGTAATAAAATAGTTTATAGACATATTTAATCTCCTTTCTAGATTTTACTTAATTTAATTGTAAGGTAAATGATTAAATATGTCTTTTATTTTTACAAAAAAAATCGTATTAGTAAAAGTATCATTTACTTTCACCAACACGATTTATTATAGACCCATAAAATACTACTCTTGCTACTCATCTGATTTTCCAAATATTTCTCCAATTTTTTTAAAAGATAATTCTGCAAAATTTCCTAGCGTAAACACTTCTTTATAAGGCTCTTCTAATTTGTGCAAGATCGAGTGTAAATTTATTAATTGTTCTTTTTTCAAATTCTAGTACAAAATCTATTTCACAAATCAAATTATCATAGTTCTCATTATAGTCTTTATCCGTTGAAAATATCTTATCTTTACTGCAGATAACCGCAGAAACAACTCTAATTATCTTCACTAAAGTTAGCCTCGTAAATTAGAAAATAAATCACCTGTGTTTCAAGAATCTCAGACACCTTAGCAAAAATCTCAATCATTAAGTTCTATTGCTTTATTACTGGAAGATATGCTTAGAAACATTCAAGTTTTACTTTATTTATTTCATCTTTATTCGAATAGTCAATATTCTATATAATTATTCTCTTTCCATTAAAGATAAAAAAGGTTTTTATCCCCATCACAAGAACCATTATCTATGTGTTCATCAAACGCATTAATGTCTAATTAATAGTAGAGAAAACTTCTAATATGCTCTCTGCAGAATTTGAATCTATTTTGAATTTTCTGTTTGTTTTCTCTATTTCATCAAAAATATATGTTTTATAGACTAGCCTTCCATCGGAATAAATAGCTACAGAAAATCCATCGTCGTTGTCTCCAAGGCATCTCTAAGATGGTGTATTCATTTATACAAACATAATCTAAGAATAGTTTGCTTTTTTTATTCATTGTGATACCCGTAAATTAAATAAACTCCAACAGTTTCTTTTACATGCGGAATTCATATCCCATCTTCTTTATACCTACCTTATCAAACTGTACCGCAATTGAAGTTCCTTCGATGGCAGAGATAACTCCAATATCGAATGTTTTATGTTTCACCTGATTTTCAACAATATCTGCTGGAATCACAACTTGAGGCTTTGTTTCCGGTTTTTTAACTATGTGAACTACAAAGACTAAGTTCTTAATACCTTTCTTTTTTCTTCCGCCATCATTTTTGTATACTCAGCATCTACATTCTTTCCGTGCGCCTTATAATCTTATATATCCTTAAAGACAAGCATGGTAGGTCTTTTACATCATTATCGGGAATCGGACGGATATAAAACATCCAAACCTTACAGTCATTACCATCTTCATCTGGATAAATATCCATTTACGATTTCGATACCAATTCAATTCTTCCACAATAAATGTATTCACCGGCATCCATAACCTCAAACAGATGAATATCAACGCCATTACAACCATAACCAGTAAGTGTCGTGTTCTGGGACCAATGAATATCCTGATCACCATTCATACACATACCTGTATAGTGAAGAGGACACCACCTATTCATTTATCATAATAAATACTCTTAGTATATCAGATATCAAAACCAGTGTATTAGTCGTTTTTGAACGACGCATCCCACCCATATTGCCACATTTGAAGGTGTCTATAATATCTGAGTTTTTTAATATCTCTCCAATACTTAATCCAGGATTAAACATATAGCTTTCTTACTCTGACTCTGAAAGTTTCTTATCTACCCAGTCATATTCTTCGTTATATTTCTTTATAATAAATAAAAGTAGTGCGTCCAAATAATCCATATACGTCTAATATCTCACATCCGGCTGCGGATGAATCATCCACTATTCACTTGAACGATCTCCTGCTTTTTTAAGTTTTTCATGTTTGCGAATGTATCGAATCATACTATCACGCTCTTTTATCATTTCTTGATAAGATGTGTATTTAAAATATTTCACATACATTTCCGGGCTAATCATCATAGACGTGAATCTCCTCTACTTTAAGCCTAGCAGCATTATCTCTTCGCAAACCTGGAGAAATATCTCATATAGCTCCCCATAATTCACATAATTTTTATGTGCTGCATAGAATACCGCAGTGCTCACCTTATTATTTCCAACCTGGTCATATCGGAATGGTTTGATTTTAATATCCTTTAAATGAGTATATCTACCCTCCTGAATACCCAAGATAATATTTCCATTCTCAGGAAGGTAGTATATCGATACAACCCACTAATTCATATGAGGTGCTGCACTTGGAGTACCTTGACCATACTGAGCTTTAAAATATGGTCCATCGCAATTTGGTCTCTCTTTAAAACCGTATGGGACCTTCGATCCTTGTGCCTTCTTTGATTCTGTATTTCTATCTGCCTGCTCAATAAAATGTGTATATGCATTTTCAAAAGCCTTAGCAGAAACCACCTGACTCAATTCACTTGTATGGTTAGTAGCTTTTGCAGACTTGCCAAGTTTTTGAATTTTAAATGATACAAAGACGTTTAACTTCACAAATACTCTATTCAATTGTCTCCAAATGGTAGAACCACGTATCATCTGATGCTGGTTTACAATGATACGAAGTCTTTTGAGACCACTCTGTCGTCGCATTGGATATTTTATATACTTTTTCCTCGACACTAATTCTGCAAAATAACAACTCTTGTAAACGTATCGTAACCTCATTCTTCTCTATCGATACGTTTACTGGTGTTATCTTAAGCGCACTTTTAATGCCCTCAAATAAATCACTATGACGAAGTGCTGTAATATCTACAACTGCAGCCCCTTATTCATATAAACCATTTGTCCATAATCCACTTATACTGCCTTCTGTTTCACATCTACATCTGCAATATACAGGACCAGAATATTGATAAAACGACATAGCTTCCATCATCATCTTTTTCAAAAAGATGTGAGTGCTTTTCAAAATCTATGCCTTCATTAGTTCTGTTGTAGCAATAATCTGCTGGAAAAACCATTTCTGATCATAGGATATGTAGCAGTTACAAGACTATACAATTGATCAGGCATCATTTTCGATACAGTTACGTTTGAGCTGACATAGTCATTAATTACCTCTGTTACTTTTTCCTCGATTGTAATAACTCAGTCACCTCCAACTTATCTCTCAACTCTTCCAACGTTTCTGGCATACGTGTCAGATCAACAAAATACAGTCTAACTGTCGTTCCATCACCAGATTCAAATACTATATCATAATGATCACGCATCTCATCATTCAATGGATATAGAAGCCATATCTCTGATGTTTCATATTTCTTAGAGTACGCGTACATCTGATACATGTCACTATGAGAAATACCATAATTGGCACGCTCACTATTAATGAGACTTTTCCATTTTGTATCCATGATTACTGTTCTATCACCTCTCTTACAAACTATATCTGGCCTAAGTGCAAACTGACGTCTTGGCTCCATAAACAAATAGTATCCTTTGTCCTGGCTTGACACATCCCACCCTGCCGGTCTTAACACATTCTTCATCTGCTGCGCAACATAGCTTTCGTATACACTCTCCATTGGGAATAACAGAGCTCTTGATGTATTCTTGCCGGAAAATGTTGTAAATGATTTATTCATCAGAAATACCTTAGACCATTGCAAAAGCATTTCATAGTCTTTCGTATTTCTATCAATTTTCACCTGTGAAAAATCCTTCATATGATTCGTTGAGGGTTCCACCATTTCAAACGCTGTTAACAACTGTCTAATCTCTTTTGAGTTTTCAGCACTCGTTGTCAACTTCTGTAATTTAAGCAATGTCGCTTTCACTAGTTTGTTCTCTGATCTATTAGGATGGAATTCATCATAGGCTACATAGAATCTTTCCTTATGCGCAATGTTTGTTTTTATATGCTGACATGTAAGAAGCTTCCCTTTATAGAATTTGAGGTTATCTTCTTGTACAACATATGCAAATTTAATGCCACGCTTAACTAGCTGTCGTACTTCCTGTAGATACATGTTTATAAAAATCTCGTAGAGATTCATGCGATCCACTTTTAAGTTGCCGTAGTTAAATACCTTACTAGGAAAATCCTTCATACTTTTTAGCATCTTCATGAAGATTCTTTTTGTTTCCTTATTACCGGCGTCTTCGCCAGAATCAAAACTAATCTTAGGAAGCACATGTACCTGGTAACCATTATTCATCTGAATCAGGCCTACGTAATTCTTGATAGTTATGACATCACCAACATTACGTTTATAGGAAATGCGCATGAAATCCAATGCATCAGCATCTTCTTCATCTCCAGAGAATTCATGGATAAATTCCACAAGGTCATGGAATATCACTACATCAAGATATTTATATTTTTCATTATTTTCAAAATCAGCATTTCCAGTAATTGTATCGAACTCTCGCACCTCTAGCAATTTATCCATTTATTTCACCACGATTTAAATAATCTGTTTGTAACTTTCAAGGTTTTCAAATGCCTCAGTGTTGATGGTGTATTTCTTGTCAGGAAGATCAATAACATCATCTGCATTGCCCTTGAATATATTTTTTACTTTAACCTCTTCATCAAGAATGAACTTTATTGAAGGATCTGTCTTTCCGTTATCTCCAAGAACCAATTGAATCTTCTGATAATCCTCATAGAAGTATTCCTGAAGGAGTGGAATAACAGATTTTTCAAAGATTACCTTTAAGGTTTCAATTGTTGGAGCTTTTGCAAGCTTCGTAAAGAATGCATGACCAATTGTGTGCTCTCTATCATAAAGGAAGGTAATACGTTCATTTATCTTTTCAAGCATAGCTGCAACATCAAGATCGTCTACCTTATCTGCACCGATATCTCTAAGGACATCTGCATCAGGCATCATTTCCACAAACTGAAATCTTCTACGAAGGGCAGTATCCATCAATGCGATAGAACGGTCTGCGGTATTCATTGTTCCGAGTATATACACATTAGATGGAACACTAAATGACTCACCAGAATAAGGAAGAACCGCCGCTACCTGCTCATCCATACTTTCACGTTTTGTATCCTCTATTAAGGTAATAAGTTCACCAAGTATCTTAGAAATATTACCTCTGTTGATTTCATCAATAACAAATACATGGGGTTTGGCTTTTTTATTTTCAGCATTAATCAGTTTGTAGAAGTTCTGAACTTTATATTTTGATTTTGCGATTGCATAATTGGAGAAACATCCACCAACAATGCCAATATCAGAGAAAGTAGCTGATAACCCGGTTACTAACCAGTTGACCTCACGTTTCCAATGGAACGGTTCACAGTCGATCTCTGATACTTCTTCATCATCAATCACACCCAGTGCTGCGATCTTATAGCCTCTTCCCAGTACAACCCAATCTCCCTTTTTCATTTTTGAAATCATGTTGCAATGACTCTTATCGTATTCATCGTTTGTTTCTACCATGATTACACCATTCTTTAGTAGATAATCTTCATAATCAAAAGACACGTCTGAATCTCCAGCTCTATTTCTAATTATCCACAAATCTCCAAAACACTGAATATCATTATTCTCTGGTATACGAGCATCATCACAGAACTTTTTAAACACACCATCTTCAATGGTGTACCCAATATCAGAACCGTCATCTAATACCGGTTTGATACCTTCTATGAATTCTTCATATCCATAAGACTGATGGAATGTAGTAAACGCAACTCGACCCGTTGCTAACAACTCGCGATAACGAAGCATCACTTCGCCATAATCCATAGCTTTTACAATATCCAGAGCAAGCTGATCACAGATAGCCACAGCGTAAATTGCAGCGCTGTATGTTTTACCTGTTCCTGGAGGGCCATACAGGATCATATTTTTATCATATGCAATTACTGATTCTTCCTCCGATGTAAGATCAATGTGAGATAAATCCATTTCCTTTAACGCCTCCTCCAACTCACTTCTTAATTTCCAAGAATATCTAGTCTTATCCTTTTCAATTATATATCTTCCGACATACGGAATCGCATAATAGTGGTGACGATCGCCATCAGACAAAAGTGGGCAATTCGTCTTTCTATGTACTCTCTCGCCAAAGTTACGGCCCCAGTTATTATATGAAACATCTGAGCCACCATAGATTTCAGATAGATTAATACATGTAGATTCACCGCCTAGTTCAATTATCATCTTAAACATTCTTAGGTTATCTTCATTTGTAACATTTGGATCCTTAAGCAATTCCATCCATTTTTCTTTTGTGATTCCCGGATCATATTCTTCTAAGCTTGGCCAGTATATAACGTCTTCGGCTTTCTTACCAATTAGTTCTAGCCACATCTTTTTCAACTCTGGTAGAACACTTGATTTGATCTCAATACCAGATCCCATTGGACTCCACTGCTGGTCAGGAAATTTTATTTTAAGGTCATCCTGCATCAACAATGGTTCTGTATCATAATCTTGAATCCAGTCGTATTCTGCATCTATATGATTAGCTTTAACTCCTGCTGCAGCTTTTTCAGGATCGTAGTGATCTGCTTCATAAGCTCCCTTTGCCACATATCCATGAGCAAGAATTCCTCTAGGTTTGGAACCTGTCTTTATTAAGAAAATTTCATCACCAACAACAGGTTGCTTACTTGCACAAGCCCAAGGCTCAATAAATTTATTTCCAAGCTTTGTATCTTTACACCATGCTTTGTAGTTTGCCCAATCCCAGTTTGCATGATTCCAGGTTAACAGCCATGCACGCCCAGTTGATGGTGTTGAGGCTTTTCCAATAACATGTTCGTAATATGGAATGATCTTTTTTACTGCGGCCATTACATCAGCATCGTACTGTTCGTTTGTTTTATCCTCTACAGACTCAACATATACACAAAGCTGCACCTTTCGAATTTCGCCTGAATCAATCTTTGCTTTAATCTGGTCAACTGAATCTGTGATGATTGCTGGATTTCCCCACTCGTTACTTCCAGACACGTAAACCATTCCATCTTCTTTAGGAATATCTAAATGAGAATGGTATGATGCCATCGTTTTCTTATTGGCACCATCATTCTTTATTTCTAAACTGATGCGGTATCTTGTCATGCCATTGTTTTTCTCAACAAACAAAGAAATACTAGCAGGATTAGCTGTGTAATCCTTATATTTTATCTGCGCCCAGAGATACTTTCTGGTCTTCGTATTTGAGCCATCGAGCCATGAAATAGGCAAGCATTTATCCAAGCCAAACAATTGCTCGCAACGCGCTGCCATCTTCTTCATTTCAGCAACTGCTGCTTGTCCCTTTTCTTTAACCTTTAGAAGTCTATCCTTTTCTACTTGATCTACACCGGCTTCCTCTGGATTAGAGTATGGAATTTCCTGGTTATTATCCAAGTAATCTAATACTCCTTTGTAATCGATATTAATAGTTGTCATTTTCTTTATCACCTCTGGGTATTGTCCTTAACAAAGAAGAATAATTCTTTCATTGTCATCTGGAGACCGTTTATATCAAATTCATCTAAAATGCTTCATCCTATAGGATATGATTTGTCAGAAAACTCATCCATGATTGAGAGTCGTATTACAGTAGGATCAACCGCCGAATCAGCTCTCAAATAATTTTTTGTATGCTTTTCGTTATCAGCATTAACCCACCGCGAAACTCTGGTAGAATCAACTTCACATGTTATCAACGATTGAGCTTTTTTCACTATATCTGACTGCTTAAGGAACATGTCTTCACATATTGAATTCTGATTTATAGTATACTGTTCTGCAGCTAATAACGCTGCAGCAATCAAGACCACATCATTAACACTGTATTTATCCTCGGTGTCATCATTAGTTACCTGTTTAACTGTATATCAATATTTCTTAAAAAAATAATGGTATATGTTCCTCCGCCAAATCCGCAAAGATAAAACTCTTCTCCGGTAACAATTGAGTAAGCCATAGCTCGAATATAAATAGACAAAAATTTCTCCCCTTCATAGATCAGATAATATGAACGTGGTTCCAGCTGTTCTTGATTTTCCTCTATGAACTTTTTAATCGCCTCTTTGAAGCGTTCTTTTTTACTTTAGACCATCCACATCAAACCCCTTATTTCTCTTACTAATATTAAAAAGTCTGCTATCCGTTTTTTTTTAACTCACTCAAAACAGCCAACTTTTACCATTTCCCCAGGATATGTGACTGTTCAAAAACTACATCTATCTCATTTGTAATTAACATTAGCTCCTTTGTGCTTACTGTTTATCGTTTCAAATTTTTATTTAAATTCTTTGTAGTATAACCGATTATACGTGCCAAATCTTCAACACTTTTTCCTTTTTCTTTAGATAGATTTTTAATTAAATTAGACGTAATCATAATTCCATCTTATCTATCTAAACTTACTCTCTGAGAACATAATAACGTTAAATCATATTATAAACCAAAAGGTTGATATTTTCAATGTGCAACATGCAATGTTTGCACATCGTTAAAGGAAAAAAAGTAGAGCGTTTATGCCCTGCTTCCAAATTTCATTTATTCTCTTGCAATATCAATATCAATTCCTGCTTTAAAAATTACCTAAACTGGATCATCATATACTAGGATTTCCTTGACGCATTTTCTTACTAGCTTCTCATCGTATTCGGCTAGTTTCATATCTGATTCATTGCAAATTCGATCAGCTCATCTATCTCGTCAGCAAGGATGTTATAGTCTTTTTTCGCATGAAAAAGTTTCACCAGTTCCTTCTGCTTTACATTAAGTGTAATATTAATTTCTTCGAACTCTCCAGAATTGTCATATGCTAGAGCTCTGGAAATGTTCTCAATAAAAATCTCATTCATTAATGAGCATCTAATCAAAAGATTGAGCGCTTTAATCTTTGCCTCCTGAAGTTCCGTTTCCTTTACAGTAGGTGCATTGCAAGCTTCAAGCCCATTATCTACTCCGGTGCAGCATCTACATACATTAGATTTCTTGCATATATTGTTCCAAGTGATGCGTCTGTAGTATTCTCCGCTTATTTTTATACGCTAAATCTACAATTGCACAGAAATGCAATCTGCTATTTTATCTGGATGATTTGGATTTACTTTTTCAAACATTTTCTTTCTCTCTTTCTTTAAACAATGAAAATGCACTCGTGCCCAACGATAGAAACAAAGAAATCTATGATTTCGTCTTGTTTCATCGGAAGGGTGCAATATAATTACCTCCTTTGCCTTAGTAATTTCTCCATCATATCTTCTCCATAGTCTTCATAAACTTCTGTGCAGTTTTCTTTGACTATGTCATAAATCTCATACCATAGAAGATTAGCTGTTTTTTGAAACTGACTAGACATCTGTACAAATGGTGATGCAATAACTCCTCCAGTAGTAGGATGCTTTCCCAATAGTCCAAATTGACTTATTGCTTCTTCACATTGAATGTATCTTGCAAAAGCCTGGGAGTAGGATTCTAATAATCTTGGATTTACTAAGTTTTCACAGTTTCTCTGTTTTAACCAGGACCATGTCTCTTTATATATTTCATCAGCACCAAGTGGTATACAATTTTTTTGTTTTGCAGATAGATAATCACTAGGTGTAGGCATATCTGTTCCATCAAGAACTGCTCCGTCTGGTAAGTCAACTGCATCTATTTCTTCTGGAGTAAATGTTGGAATATCATTCATTAGTATTTCAAATTTTTTACCTTTTTCTATTTTTTCAGCAGCAGGCTGTGGTTTCCCTCCTGCTTTTACTCGTCTTCCACCTCTGTATGTTCCGTCTTTATCGATAGTATCACCTCCTAATACTTAAATATAAAATCTCCCTTCAATAAACAATATTGTTTACTGTAGGGAGATTTTAGTTTAACTATGTTCGCCTAAAAATAGAAAAGATCCTCAAATTTCTTTTCTAAAGCAATGCAAAGTATCAAAGCTAATTTAGCAGTGGGGTTAAATTGACCAGTTTCAATTGAGCTGATTGTATTTCTTGAAACACCCACCTCATCAGCTAACTGTTGTTGTGAATAACCTTTTTCTTTTCTGACTTCTTTTAAATGATTTTTGAAAACTAGTTTATCATCCATAATCAATCACTACTTCAATGTTATAAGGTTAGCTACAAATAAGGCGATTCCTATAATTGCCATAAGCGTCCCCATTAACAATTGCTTTCTTTCTTTTAATTTTGCATACTTTACAAGTTCTTTTGTTGCTTCAATACTAAAATAAATACTTAGTATTCCATAATTAAAAGAATTGAAGAAAAAAGCTTCAATTCCAAATAAGGTTGCAGCAACTGCCAATCCGATTTGGCTGGAAACCTCACCTGCTTTTTTAAAAATATCAACCATCATCTCATCGTGATGTTTATACTCCTGACGGCTTCTTGCTAAAACTTCATCTCTCTTCATATTCATTCTCCTTTATTCTTTTGACAAGTTTACTTGGTATTTATATTATATCATGACAAGTTTTATTGTCAATAGGTTAGAATAAATATTTTACTTTTCTGATGATATTCTTTAATACCCCCTTTGAACCCGTTTTTTTGTGAGTGAGAGGGCGGAACCATTGGTGTTAAATTTTGCTATATAGAAGTTGACTCCACCTCCCCTCAATACTTTTCATTATAAAATCTGTCTCTATCTCTGCATGAATTTTAGAGTGACAAGACTTACAAACACTCATCAAATTAATTTTCTCATGACTTCCACCAACTGAAAAAGGTTTAATATGATGGATGTGTTCAGCTTTTGTCTTCTATTTTCTTTTCAACATCTTTCACAAATAAGATGTTTGCTTATATATATTTTATGTATAATTCTAAATTCTTTATCATAACGCTTATGCGTCTCTGGGTTTCTTTTATATCGTTCGTAGTTCCTGTTAAATTCTTTATCATGTTCTTTACAGTATCTTCTATAAACTAATTCAGGACAACCTATGGGAACATGGTCTCTTAGGTTTTCTTGACAATCTATCACTCCATAGAAAAAGCCCTGGAGATAGAATCTCCAAGGCTTGGAATTATTTTCTACTATAAACATACTACATTTTTATACTGACTTTCAATGATATATTCTATTAGATTGTTAATTAATCTCGCTTAAATTAACTTCGTATTTATATTTGTCAGATTTATAGAATATTTCAACATATTCTACAATATTATTTTTTCTATCCCTTGTTATTCTTTCAATATACAATAAAGGAGAATCTTCTTCAATACTCAATATTAGAGCTGTATCTTTGTCTGATTTTATTGCCTCTATACTTTCTTTTGCATTGTTTACGATAATCCCATTTTTTTCAAAAATCTTATATAAAGAGGAATATCGGTCATAAAAATCATCTTTCTTTAGTCTGATAAATTTTAAAGGTATATAAGCTATGTTTAGCCCATAAATCTCCCCCTTTATAAATCTCTGTCTAACTAACTTATAAACTTTATCATCATTATTTAAATTCAATTCTGATTTTATCTTTTCATTTGGTATAATTATACTTAAATCTATTAACTTAGAGGTTACATTATGATAAAAATTATCCCTACTAAAGCCTCCATAAACTTTAATCTGAAGTATTTCCTTATTTGATTTCACAATTGTTGGCTTTCCCGAGGACTTTTTTATTAATCCTTCATTTTCAAGTCTATCCATGGCTTTTCGTGCAGTTATTCTACTAACTCCATAATTCTCCATTATTTCTTTTTCTGAATAAAATACGTCACCTTCGTAAAACTTTTTAGATAGTATCATTTCACGAAGATCTTTGAAAATATTATTGTATAAAGACATAATACTCCTATTTTTATAGATTTATTTTTTCTATTTCTCTCGCTAGTTCTCTAATTCTCATTTTATTTTTTTCTTCTAAAATATCAATCATATTCTCAATTTTGTCATTGATTTCATAACATATTGAACCAGCCATAGTCCCTGTTATTATAGCCACAGTATCAGTATCATAACCAATATTTACAGCATCAATAACTGCTTCAAAAGGATTATTTTCATTAGCCTTTAATATGCCAAAGGAAATAGGTACTGCTTCTGAAACATGCAAGCCACTTCCTATTATATCATATAAATCCTTCATAATTGAATCTTTATCTTTAGATTGTGATGCAATTTTTATTGCTAACTTTATTCTTTCAGTCACACTAGCGCCACCAACTTCTCTTGATAATAGTATTCCTTTCTCTTCTCCTATTATAGAGCCTTCTATACCTGACTTTATTATATCATTAATGTTAGAATTTTCTTTAAGCCCAGTGCTAATAGCAGACGCTACAGCACACGCTCCAGAAATCGCTAAATGATTATCATGCGTAACTCTAGTTATTTTTATGGCATCTTCAATAGCTTTATTTGGATTTCCCGGATTAAAAAGCCCAGCTGGTGAAATTTTCATTGCTGATCCATTTGTAGCTTTAGAAGCATAATCTACAGTTACAGCTCCAGGTGCTTTCTCTAATTCCTTAGCACCTGTTTTAAACATTTTTACTGCACTTCTAGTTGTTGGGCCTGCAAACCTATCAAAATATTGAGGCATATCTGACCATTCCAAAATTGCTAATTTTACAATTTTTTCATTTATAACACCGTTATTTTCTAAGATTTTTCTGCACAATAAATAAGTTTGAGAAAAATCATCTGTAACTTGTCCAGCTTCATTTCCTAGCGCAAAATTTGCTTCATCTGGTTTTAAAAATTCTTGAACTTTGCCATTAAATTTTTTTCTTATTTGATTAAAAGATAAATTTTCAGTTGCAGCACCCATCGCATCGCCTATTGCCCCATATGCTAAGCTATTTAATATTTTACTCATCTATTTCTCCTTTAACTTTATTTTCTTCTTTCCAACCTAATAATAATGTCAATATCATGCCACCAAAGAAAGCTATAGCTAATCCAACACAATAAGCCCACAAAGTTGGTCCAGCAAATGCAGGTATTGTAGTTAAACCTCCGAAAACAAAGGCATATCCTACTACATTGAATGCTCCCATAAAAGCTCCACCCATCGCTGCTCCTAAACAACCAGCAATTAATGGTGTTTTAAAAGGTACTCCTAATCCATAGATTGCTGGCTCTACAATTCCAGATAAGAATACCGACATTATTGATGAAACTGAGAAATTCTTTAATTTTTTGTCTTTACTTTTTAGAAAGATTGCAAAAGCTGCCCCTGCCATACCAAAATTAGCTGTAGCCCCATATGCTATCAATGAAGAAGATCCAGTAGTTGAAATTTGTGGTATTATAACTGTTGTATTAGGTGCCCAATGTACACCAAACATTATTAAAATATTCCATATACCACCAACAATTGCGCCTGTAATTATGTTATTCCAAGATGTAATTACTTCTACAAATTTTGCAATTCCAATACTTATATAATTTCCAACAGGTCCTATAACTACTGTTAATAAAGGAATCATTGTGATTATTAATATAGTTGGGATTGCTACAAGATGTAAACTACTTGGTAAAACCTTTTTCAACTTATTCTCAATTTTACTCTGAACAAATACTAATAGTATTGGTGGGATCACTTGACCAGAATATTCAAATACTGTCACCGGTAAACCAAATAGTGAAACAACTGTACCTGGATTGCCATTCATTAAATTCAGAAATCCTGGCATTGATACTGCAGCCATAATTGCTGCTGCAATTGGCATACTACATTTAAGTTGTTTAGCAGTTGACATAGCTACTAAAATTGATAAAATACTAAAAACTGATGTTGCTGCTGATGTCAAAATAATATCAGTAGTACTTCCTCTTTCTAATATTCCTAATTCAATAGCTAAAATAGTAAAACCTCTTATCAAACCAGAACCAGCAAATAATGGTAATAAAGGACGAAAAACACTCACAACAAACGATATGAATCTATCTAATATACCTTGTTTTGATTCCTCTAATTTCAAATCATCCTCTATCAATATATCAACTTTCTTCTCTGAATTAATATTTGAGTTGTCTATAATTTGATTATATATACTTTCTACATTGGTTCCAATTATTATTTGAAATCTATTCTTATCATCAACGACTCCAACTACACCATCTAATTTCTTTATTTCATCAACTTTAACCAAATCATATGATTTAAAAGTAGGCCTAAGCCTTGTTGCGCAGTATGTTAATTTGATTATGTTATTTTCTCCGCCCATTAAATCAAGTATTTTTTTACCTAGAGAATTCATAGATACCTCCTAAATATAATAATGTTATAACGTTATAATCTTTATTTAAATGTAACATATTCAATCACTAATGTCAACGTTTTCAAAAAGAATATTTAATTATATATCTTTTCTAATTTGTCTAAATCGATTTTGTATAGCCTATATATGTCTAACATTATAATTCATATTCTGTGCAATTTTTTCTTATGTATTATAGTTTAGATATCTTTTCTCAAGTAGCAATTTTAACTCTTCATCATTAATATCATTTATTAAACTGTAAATATTAGATTTTAACTACATAAGTTTATTGATATCATTATTAATGTCTTTTTCTAAATCTAATATTTTACATATCAATTCTTCATGTTTAGATATTATACTAGTATTACTTGGTATATATGAAAATACCACCGTTGCTTTTATCAATAGTGTATCTAAGGTTTCTGCAAGTTCCAACATTGAATTTATCATCTTGTCTAAATAAAAAGCTTGCTTTAAATATTCTTTTATATTCATTTCTTACCTCCATAAGTTTTGAGGTAAGTTATCCATATAACTTCTACTCATTTTAGATTTTCTTTTACTGAATCGATTAATGTAGCTTGCGTTTTATTTTTTCTTTCTAATGCTTTCTTCACGTTTTCATCAATTGTATCCTTTTCTAAGATGTGATGAATTACAACTGTTTCTTTCTGCCCCTGCATATAATGTCTAACATTGGTTTGCTCATATAATTCTAAGGACAAAATAAAAGAAAACCAAATTAATATTTATACACCTACTTGAAGGTTAAGTCTATGACCTACTGATGCTGGATTAATAATAGATAATGGGACTATATACTGATTCCATTCTTTAAAGTCCTTACTTGTTTTAAGATCCCTTACATCAAACCTATCTTTATTCTTTTTAAGTCTGACTTATACCAATAGGCTATCGGAACAGGTTTTCCATTTGCACCCTCTATTAAATTTTCTAAAGCATCAATTTTTCTATCATGAATACGGATCATATTTTTATCTTCATCATAAACTGAGCCTGATGCCATTTGCAGTAACTTATTAGAAAGGGCTGCAGAATTAACTGCATCTATATCTTTTTCCTTAATACTAACAACCAAGTCTTTTTTAAGGTCTCTAAGATATCTCTTTCTTTATCTGATAGATTTACAAGACTTCATTATTTATATTCTTTAGCATTTTTAGATAATCTTCAGCTTTCATAGAAACTGTTATATCTGATATTTTTTCATAGATGGCATCTTCAGCAAAAGGCAGTGGTTTATAAGAATAAAATATTGATCCATTTCTCTTATCTGTTTTGAAGTAGATTTCCCTGTACTGGCCAATGAATCTTCCAAGTCTCTCTCCCATATCAAGCAGTCTAAACTCAGCCCATAAATCCATTAGACCATTTGATGATTGAGTTCCAGTAAGACCAACTATTCTTTTCATCCTTGGTCTTACTTTAATCAAGGATTTAAACCTCTTTGACCTATTAGACTTAAAAGATGATAGTGGTATTGAAACAAGAACATCCAGCTACTTGATAAGCTAGGTTTATTCAAGTGTTCAATCAAACTAATCCACCTGCTTATCTTTTAATGAGTCAGTAATAACATTTACTTCATGAATGTACTTCTTAAACACCTCCTTTTTTTCCCCACTTACATTATTTCTTATTGCGGCAATAGATCTTTTTATTTGTAAAATTAAGCTTGACATAGACCACTAATTCCATAAAACATATATCGGTATTTATATCTTAAAGATATTCTTGGATATTATTTAGACAATTCATCCCTTATTAACAAATTATTAGAATTTCCATTCAGCACTCTATATCTTTGTCATTCTGAATCTATGAGAATAAGTATACAAAATTATCTCATATATTTTCCAATATAAAATTATTTTTAGCAATCTACTAGAAAATAGTTGTAGGTATATATACATCTAATAATTTTCTATATGTAAACCTTCTTATATAGTCCTCATTCTTGTATTATATTAAAGTTTGCATAGCAAGATATGTCTTAGTGAGATTGATCTAGCCATTATCTTAAATTTAGTTTTGATAAATTAGCTTTGGTGATACTAAAAATTAAATATCCTGGGTAAGTTAGAATATCTCATCTATTCTGTCCACTCTCCCTAAAAACATCTATACTGTCTACATGCCTCTATAATTCTTGATAATGATATGTTCCCACAAGGTATTTTACAAAAAGAAAAATGGCTTTTAGAATTTCTTTTAAAATCCTAAAAGCCATTGATTTCAACACTTTTATAGCCTGTCATCTTATTTTCTTGACATCAATACTACAGTCTCCACATTCATTGTCTTTTGCTTGGGAACATAATTTTTTATCCTCGTCATTCTTGTGGGAGCACAATTTATCACTGTCATTGTCTTTGGCATTTTTTCTTTTATCTTTGAAATTATTAGAATTTTGACTATCTTCAATTCCTGTTTTGAAATATAATGTCAGGTCATATGGATGAACCGTTCCGTCTTTATCAATTCTTCCCACCACAACTTTATCAACTATGCTTTCAAATACTGTTCTGTTAAATTCCTCTATAATTTCTCTATTTTCTAAGACCTTTTTAAATTGCTTTAGTCTTTCTTTAATAGAATTTTCATCTTTTATTGTTAGTTCCAGTGTTTTCTTTTCATCAAGTAATTCTTCTTTTTGTTTTGTCAGTTTTTTATACTTTTTAGCATAAACTTCTTCGTCTATACTATCTTCTAAATGAAGATCAACTAACTTTCTTTCTTGACTAATGATTCTGTTTAATTGGTTTTCTAACTTTTTCAAATCTTTGACTAAAGTATTATCATTTATTTCTTCTTCTACAATTTTTAAAAAGTCATCTATTACTGTTGAATCTGCATGGCATAATTGCCTATAGCTTTCAACAAAAGCTTTTTCTATTGCCGCTTCTTGTATTCCTTTTGAATGAGGGCAATATTTTTTACCTTTTTTTGTTGACCTTACACATTGCCAGTTAATTTTTTTGTAAATTGAACTTGTGTGCCATGTTCTTCTTGAAAGTATTTCACCACAAAATCCACATTCCAGCATACTTGAAAAAGCGTATTGTCTTGATAGTTTTTCTCTTTTTCTATCCTTGTTAGCAATAGTGTTTCTGTTTTGTGCTCTCCTGAGTCTAATCTCTTGTGCCTTTTCAAAGTCTTCTCTTGATATAATTGGCTCGTGATGATTTTCAATGTGATATTTATCAGATTCACCAAAATTAGCTAGTCTTCTTTTTGTTATGGGATCAACTGTGAAGGTCTTTCCCATTAGTATATCTCCAATATACTTTTCATTTTTAATTATTCCTAACACTGTAGTATCAGACCATTTTGCTTTACCTCTAGGGGTGAGATATCCTTGTTCTTCTAGTTCCCTGCCAATGACTGAGCCACCATTGCCCTCTAAATATCTTTTAAAGATGTATCTGACAATTGTGGCTTCTTCTTCATTTATAGAGATACTTTTTGTTATAGGGTCATAGTCGTATCCAAGACAACCTTGAAAACCAATAAGCTCCCCCTTTTCCATTTTCATTTTTAGTCCTTTTTTCACATGGGCTGAGGTATTTTCTACTTCTTGTTGAGCTACTGAACTTAATATTGTTAATAATAGCTCTCCATCCATTGTCAAAGTATCTATATTTTCTTCTTCAAATACTACACCAACATTGTTTTCCTTTAATAGTCTTACATACTTTAAGGTATCTAATGTATTTCTAGCAAATCTTGATATAGATTTAGTAATTATCATGTCTATATCTCCATTTTGACAATCGCTTATTAGTCTCATGAAATCAGCTCTTTTAGTTGCAGTTGTTCCTGTGGTTGCTTCATCTGCGTATATACCAGCCAGAGTCCAGTTCATATTATTTTTTATTAGATTTGTGTAATAATCAACTTGCGATTTATATGATTCAAGTTGGTCTTTACTATCAGTGCTTACTCTACAATAGACTGCAACACGTTTTAATTCTAAATCTAGTGCATTTCTATTTCTTGCTCCTGTATTTGAAGCTTTTATTAATTTTACTCTAGTATTCATTTTACCTCCTTCCCATTTTGTATCTTTCTACAGTGTTATTATATCACAAAATTAACTACTTTCTATCTCTCTTCTTATAATCATTTTCTATTCTATTTTTTATTTTTGTATATTCCTTATCATTAATTAATTTAAGATCATAAAGTCTACATAACATAGCAACTCTCATGCTATAAATCTTTATTGCTTGCATTTTACCTCCTATGTAAATTATTTTTTTACCTTGATAAGTGGATTAAATTTGAAATATGCTAATCTCACATAATCAATTTCAAGAATATTCACACTTCAAAGTATTTTGATTTTTATAGAAAGATGATAAAACACCCCTCACTTTATAAAGTGAAATTTGCCCTCTTCGGTAACCTGAATTTTTATTTTTTATAGTATTTTTGAGTTTTAATGATTAATTTGAGCATAAATAAAAAATGAGGACTTATGCTATTAGGCATAAATCCTCTTTTCTAAATTTTCCTGTTCAAAAACTTTAATATTTCTTCTATTAATTATTTAATTTCCATGATTCCGCCTTAGCTTTTGCATTTATAAGGTCAGAATAAAGTCCATTATTTTTAATCAGTTCTTCGTGATTTCCACGTTCTACTATTTCTCCATCTTTTAAGACTAAGATTTGATCTGCATTTCTTATGGTTTTTAATCTGTGGGCAATCATAATTACTGTTTTGTTTTTTGTTAATGATTCTATTGCTTCTTTAAGTTTATCTTCATTTTCTGGATCTATACTTGCTGTGGCTTCATCAAAGATTATGATGTCCGCATCTTTTAGCATGGCTCTGGCTATGGAGATTCTTTGTTTTTCTCCACCAGATAGGCTTGCTCCACCTTCCCCAATAATAGTTTCATATCCTTCTGGTAAAGCTTCTATAAATTCATGACATCTTGCTTTTTTTGCAGCTTGAACTACTTCTTCATGGCTTGCGTTTTGTTTTCCAAATTTTATATTGTTTTCAATTGTATCCTCAAATAGATATACATCTTGAAATACCATGGAAATAGAATTCATTAAGTTTTCTATCTTATAGTCTTTTATATTTTTTCCACCTATTAATATTTCACCAGAATTTACATCCCAAAATCTCGCTATTAGATTACAAAATGTTGTTTTACCAGATCCAGATGGACCAACTATGGCAGTCATAGTATTTTCTTTTATCTCTGCTGATACATTTTTTAAAATTGGTCTGTCATCATAAGAAAAGCTGACATTTTTAAAGACAATATCATGATTTTTTATAGGCTCTGTAATACTTCCTTCTCTCATATCAGGCATAGAGTCGATAAAACCCACAGAATCTATGGCATTTTCGCAAGCTCTTAGGATTGCCATGTTTGATCCTGCCCCGATTAATCCTTCAAAGATAATAAAGGATGCCATAATCATAAGAATTGTTTCAGCAAGCGGAAGTTCACCAGATAAATTTAATTTTAATGATACATAGACCATAGCTACTGTTGTTATTCCCATTACAATTCTTTGGATAACTGTGTAAGGTGCTACAGATATTTCTAAATCTAAAAGTATATTTGATGTATCTTTTATAGACTTTCTCAAAGCTCTGTTATTTTCTCCACCAAGATTATAGGATTTTATAGCCTGCATACCTTGTAAACTTGCTAATACTTCTTTTGTAAGTCTTGTTTGTGTTTCTGTCATTTTGTCTGCATTAGCTGATGATTTTTTCTCCATCATTGATGTAACGATGAAAAATACTACCACACCTGCTACAGCAACCAGTCCTACCTTTACGTTAAAAATTAAAGTTCCAAGGACAAAAACTAAAGTATTTAAAATCCCACCAAGTACAAGAACCAAAAGCATAGGCACCCACATTTCTGCTTGGGAAAGTGAAGATGTAGCAATAGTAGTTAATCTTCCTAGTGAAAAGCTTGAAAAGAAACCCATAGGAACTCTTTTTATTTTTTCTCCTATTTCTATCCTCTTATGGGCTGCCATAAAATATCCAGCGTGTGTTTGTGCCATTTGTGATGATTTTTGTGTCATTATCTTTCCAACAAGGGATATAACTAATATTCCAAGACAAACAAAGATAGCCTTATAGCCTAAAGTTTTAGAAAATATATTTGCTAGCATATAGTAAATTGCTCCAAACTCAAGGGCATTAAATACTGCATGCAAAAATCCAGCGAGAATAGATTTCTTAATATATATCTGTTCTTCTTTTGAAAAATTCCATATCTTTTTAAACACATTAAGCATTTTCATCACCCCTTAAATTTGCAGCATACATTTCCTTATAAAGCTCTGATGACTTTAATAAGTCCTCATGAGTTCCATAGGAGTTTAATTTACCATCTTTAATAACAAATATCCTATCGGCATCAACAATTGTCTTTAACCTATGAGCGATTATGATTAAAGTTTTACCCTTAACTAGATTTGCCAAGGCATTTTGTATCAGAGCTTCATTTTCGGGATCTATATAAGAAGTTGCTTCATCTAAAATTACGATTGGTGCATTTTTTAGCATGGCACGAGCAATAGATATCCTTTGTCTTTCTCCGCCAGACAGATGACCTCCACCTTCTCCAACTCTTGTATCATAACCATTAGATAGATTCATAATAAAATCATGGCAGGCAGATTTTTTACATACCTCTATGATTTCTTCGTCAGAGGCATTCTTATTTCCAAGCCTAATATTTTCCTTTATAGTCATATCAAAAAGGAAATTGTCTTGGGATACAAAAGAAATAAGTGAAGACAAGTTTTCGAGCGACACATCTTTTGTTTCTACTCCGCCAATTTTAATAGATCCCTTATCTACATTCCAAAATCCAGCAATAAGTTTTGCTATTGTGGACTTGCCTGACCCAGAAGGACCAACGAGTGCTGAAACATTAGATTCTTTTATTTCCATAGAAAGATTATCTATAACCTTATTTTTTCCATCATAAGAAAAGTCTACGTCTTGAAGTTCTATATTATAGGATTCTATTTTTTCTCCCTTGTCAATATTTTCTAACTCTCTTGAATCTAAAATCTTTCCTATTTCAGAAGTTATAGTTGATATTCTTGACATATCATCCATATAGTTCATGATTTTTAAAATGCTAGAAACTGTAGCAAAGGATAAGACGATTAAGGTAATTAAATTTCCTAAATCAATACTTCCATTTGTATAAAATAAAATCCCAAAGGGTATGATTGTAATAATCCCCATAGGAGAAAGTAATCTACCTATGGCAACCCTATTCATAGATTCACCCATCCAGTTATAATAAAAGCTTGCATTGTCATAAACTGCATCAGCATATTTTTTATAAGATGATTCGCTTTGATTAAATGTCTTTATTACTTCTATCCCATTTATATACTCAACAATAGAATTATTCATGTGTTGACCAATGGCAACTGACTTTCCAAACATTTCCTTATAATGAGCATTCATAACAGACATCATAGTAGCCATTCCCACCACAAATGGAATTAGTGATAGCAAGGTCAATCGCCAATCTAATGTAAACATGTAAATAAACAATAGAATAGGTCCTACTAAGTTTGCCGTAAATTCTGGCACAAGGTGGGCAAGAGAAGTTTCCATAGAATCAACTTGCTCAACAATTATATTTTTAAATTCCCCTGAAGATCTTGAAAGAACATCTCCCAGTGGCATCTTAAAAAGTTTCTTAGAAATATCATTTCTGATTTCTCCTAATGAGTTAAAAGTTGCGGTATGGGAAATACTTGTTGATATTCCTGCTGCCACTTCTTTAATAACAAATGTTATTAAAATATTTATGCATAGTGGAGTATATAAACTCATATCATTTGCACCATTAATCAAATTTACAATGATTTTTGCCATGTATATATAAGAAAAAAGCCCAGCCACTACTCCAATTATTGCCAGTAAGATTGATATAAAATATGAGCCTTTTCTCTTTTTTACATATTGTTTTATTAGATCCATCAAATCCCCTCCTTAATAAAACTTCGTAATAATAAGATAGGTCTATCCATTCACTACTTTATAGATAGACCTGCCTTAAATTCAATTTATTAACCTATTCTCATTTAGCTTTTACACTATAAATATTGAAAAATTGTGGTGTACTTGTAAATTCATATCCACCAATTTTGTCATTTCTATACAAAATCATTTCTTTTGAATAAGAAAGAGGCAAATCCATAGCGTTTTCGTTTGAATATACTATAGCTTTTTGTATATTATCTTTAATCTCCCCTTCGTTTGTAGAAGTGGAAGCTTTCTTTATTGCATCAATATATATGTTTGAATCAGAAAGTGCTTTTAACGGCATCAAATGTGGATCCATTTCAGTGATTGATTCTTGTAAGAACTTATGAGGTTCAGTATAAGAACCCTCTGTATTCCAGGTTGTCAAATGGAATTCTCCCTTTATACCATCTGTCCACCATGACATTTGATCTTTTTCAACTAGGTCAACATCTATACCTACTTCTTTTAATTGCGTCTTTATTGCAAGTGCAGTTTCCTTAGCAAGTACTAAATCTGACCAGTAAACATATTGAAGCTTTAATGGACTTCCGTCCTTTTCTCTAATTCCTGTATCTTTATTGAGTTTCCAACCCGCTTCATCTAGCAAGCTATTTGCTTTTTCAGGAGCATAACTATAATTAGTTGGATAATTTGCATCACAATAAGCTACATCTTTAGGGAATAAAGTTTCAGCTACATCTTCGTATGAGTATGTTAAACTGTCGACAATGTCTTTTTTGTTAATTGCATAATTAATTGCTTGACGAACTTTTAAATCTTCTAATTCTTTTTTACTTGGATTTAAAATTAGATTTTTAGTCAAAGTCCTATTTTTATTTACTTCTCCAGTAACATCCTTAATTTCAGAACCTTTTTTGAAGTCATCATAATTTATTAAATCTGCTCCATAAATTAAATCTATTTCCCCCTTATTTAAGGCTTGAAGTCTTGAGGAAGCATCGGGAATATATTTGACAATAACTTCATCGTAATAAGGTTTTTCCCCATGATATTTTTCATTTCTAACAAATTTTGTATATTCTCCAGATTTAAATTCTTCATATACATAAGGACCTGTTCCTATATTTTCGTTAAATGTCTCAAAGTTTCCCTCAGTAAATGATTTTGGAGATGGCATCCCCAATACATTTTGGAAACAAAAGCCATTTATATAAAATTTAGACGGATTTTCATAGTGAATAGCAATTGTATTATCATCAATAACTTCTGTTGATTTTATCTCTGCAACAGCTCTAATGCCTGCAAAATTAGGGTTTGACTTATCAAAATCTAATATCTTTTTTACTGCATCAGCATTAAAATCTTCACCATCTGAAAACTTTACCCCATCCTTTAATTTAAAGACTAAAGTTTTGCCATCATCTTTATATTCAAAGCTTTCAGCAAGTTTTGGTACAATTTCACCATTTTCATAAGCTACTAGGGTTTCGTAAATTAAACCACAAGCCATATTATTTTCCTTATTCATTGTTAAAGTCGTAAGGTTTGTCAGTTCTTTAGCAGTACATAAGGTTAAAACCTTCTTGCTTTCATCTTTTGTGTTTTCACTTGCTACATTTGAATTTTCTTGTGCTTTTTCTTGATTCTTTTGGCAACCTCCTAGTAAAATTGAAAAACTAAATACAAGTGCCAATAAAACCATCATATTTTTTCTAAGTTTGATCATTTCTATCTCCTTTGCAATTTTCCTTCTCTCAATATTTTTCCTTTCTTTATCTCTATGATATAATCTGAAATCTGTTTTGCTTGATTTATATCATGAGTGATAAAAATATAAGAAATACTATGCTTAGATTGATAATAAAAAAGTAAGTTTAATACTTTTTCAATCGTCAGTAAGTCAAGCCCAGCTGTAACCTCATCTAGTATTAAAAAATCAGGATTAACCATAAGGGCTCTTATTAGCGACAATCTTCTTTGCTCACCTCCAGATAGTTGGTGAACGGGCACATCTAATATTTCCTTTTTTAAATGTAAATCCTCGCAAAATAATAATACCTTTTCCTTTCTTTCCTTTTTCGACAAGTTTGTTAAATTAATAAGCCCTTCTTCCAAATTTTTAAAAGTGCTTATACCAGGATTTAAAGTACCAGATGTATCCTGGAAAACAGACTGGATATTTTTTCTATATTTCCTTATTTTTTTTAATTTTAATTTTGAGATATCTACAGAATCATAGAGTATAGATCCTTCATCTATTCTTTCTAATCCTATTAATGCTTTTGCAATGGTGCTTTTACCAGATCCACTTTCACCAATTAAACTTAAGTTATCTCCCCTTTTTAGTGAAAAGGAAATTTGATCTAGAGCTTTAAATGTCCCTTTTACTGTTTCAAAAGAAAGGCTAACATTACTCATAGCTATTTCGTCCATTTCCATTCACCTCCAGAATCTAATATTTTCTGACTACAGATAACAAATTTTCTTGTCCATTCTTCTTTAGGGCTTTCAAATATATCTTCACTACTCCCCTTTTCTATAAGGCATCCATTTTCTATCACATAGATGCAATCGCTATATTTTTTAAGAATATCAGCCTCGTGTGTTATTAACAAAATTCCTTTGCCTTTGAAATTTGCTTTAATCAATTCAAAAAATAATGATGAGTTATAATTGTCTAAGGCTGATGTTGGTTCATCAGCAATTATATAATCAGTATTTAGTCCCATAGATATCGCTAAAATCACACGCTGAATCATGCCACCAGAGAGTTCAGTTGGATATGAATCTAAAACTCTTTCATATTCAAGATTGACGCTTTTGAGCTTATCTTTTGCTATACTTAATGCTTCTGATTTATTTATATTAAGATTAGCAATATATGTTTCAACCATTTGACTTTTTATCTTTTTTCTTTTGTCAAAAGAAATCATGGGAAGTTGAGGAATAAAAGCGATGTTTCTATTGTTGTTATTGATATTATCTTTTTCCAATATATCGAAATCATCTATAGTAATAGTTCCAGAACTTACTTTTAAATCCTCTGATAAAATCCCAAGTATTGTGTTTACTAATGTAGTCTTCCCAGCACCACTGGGTCCAGTGAGACCAATAATTTTTCCCATAGGGATTCTAAGAGAAATATTATTTAAAAGATTGTTTCCTTTTTTATCTTTAACTTGTAATTGATTAACCAAAATCATATCTTCACCTTACTATTCGCTTCTTTTGCAATAATATTAAAAGACATTGTAGTAATAAAAACTGCAAAAATAGGGTAAATTATGAGTTCTGGCTTAATAAATATTGAATCTCTCGCTTCTAAAATCATAGAACCCCACTCCACAACATTTTCTCCAAGTCCAATTCCTATAAATGAAAAACCAGTAATTGCTAAAATCATATCCGCACAGGACAAACAAATATAATGAACTAAATCTAATAATATATTTGGTAGTATATGAACTAGAACCAACCTAGTCTTTGAAGCACCAAGTGAAATCATACAAGTGCAATAAGCTTTATCATATTCAATATTTATTTGAGTTCTAACAAGTCTTAAAAATCTCAATATATATGAAACAACCAAAGCGATTAATGTAGTTTTTATTCCATTTCCCCAAGATGCTATAAATATGATTAAATAAGCAATTGGTGGTATAGCCGTTACAGCATTAATAATCGAATCTACTATTACATTCTTTTTCATGGTAACTTTTGACGTTAGTGTTCCTAAAAGCAAACCTAAAGTAAAAACAATAATTGATGCCGTCATAACCATAAATAATGTAGTTTTTCCCCCGTACAGTATTCTCGATAAAACGCACCTGCCCATGCTATCATTTCCCAAAAGATACTTAGAACTTGGATTTGCAAATCTAAGGGGAAGATTAACTTCTAAGGGATCATTAGGGGCAAAAAAACTTCCAAAAAATATAAATAAAATCACTAGGAAAGGAAATAATATCCTTTTGTTTATTTTCATTAATCTCCCCTTTCCTTTATCAAAAGATCGTTTATCAAATCTGATATTATATTAGCAAGTGCAATAAATAATGCTAAAAAGAAAACCAACCCATGAATCATCGTTGCATCACGATTTATTACAGAATTTACAATCAAATATCCAAATCCTGGAATAGAAAAAACTCCCTCAACTATTGCCACGTTTGCAATCATAAGTCCAATACTCTGAAAGAAATTTGGAATTAACTTTACTATCGAGTTTGGCAATATATGTTTCACGAACAAAGTAAATTCCTTTAGACCATTTGCTCTAAAAAACATAATATAATATTCACCATTCTCTTTGTCTAAAGCATCTTTAAATAGTGGATAATAAAAAGAAGCCCCAAATATCCCTAAAGTTATTGCAGGAAGTAGATAGTTTGTAATGCCAATATTACCTGCTACTGATAGCAAATCCCACTTTACTGCAAATATATCAAGTAAGATAATAGCAATATAAAAGCTAGGAATTGAAACACCAATAAGGCATAAAAGATTTATAAGCTTATTGATTATCTTGTTCTTCCATAAGAAAGTAATACATCCCAAAGACAATACTAAAATTACCTGCAATATTGCGGAAAAGAAAACAACAGATAAAGTTTTTGGCAAAGCCAACATTATATTATCCCAGACTGGTTTACCATTACTTAAAGACTGTCCTAAGTCTAGAGAAAAAAGATTTTTAATCCAGTTAAAATATTGCTTATATACAGGTTTGTCAAAACCAAATCTTATTCTTACTTCTTCAATTTGCTCAGGTGATGGACTTCCTATATGTCTTTTAGCATATGCAGTGGCTGGATCTACGGGAGATAATTTCATTAAAACAAATGATAAAATACTAACAATTAATAATGTCATTATTAGCTCATAAAATTTTTTTAAAAATGTCTTTTTTGTATTCATTTTTATACCACAATTTAAGATCAGCCTAATAATTCAGGAAATTTATTTTTCAAATATTCTTCTAACATCTTTTTGATTGTTTCTTTATTTTCAATAAAAATTTCTTTTTGATTTAAACTTTCATATCCTAAAATCAAAGTATTTACAAAGGTCACTAAAAACTCATCTTCAAAAATAGATGAGAGCTTATCGTTTGGAGGAAATGCAGACGATAAAATTTCTGTGTTTGTTTCTTTTAAATTTTTAAACATTTCACACAATCTTTTATCTTCATTTTGTAGTTTCAAAAAAATTGCATAGATGCTTTTAAATTCATTTTCATCATAAATTCTTTCCATCATCATCTCAGTAATTGCGTCTAAACTCGTTAACTTAGATGTGCCGATAGTTTTGCTTTTTTCTCCTCTATATTTGATACCTAATTTCATAAAATCATAAATCATTTCGTAGGTTGATCCATAATGATAGTAAACACCACCTTTACTTAAACTTACTTTTTCTATAACATCTTCCATAGTTGTATTTTGGAAACCCTTTTCTAAAAAACATGTCTTTGCCGCTTCCAGAATTTCTAACTTCCTTTTTTCTCCTACTTTCAATTTTTTATCATTCAAAACTTTATCTCCTGTCAATAAATAATTCCGACGCTACCGTCAGTTTTATTGTAACTCATTTGATAATTAATTTCAATACATGAAGTATTTTAAAATTTAGTAATCTTATTTAAGATATTTGCTTGAACGCCCTTTATACTTCTTTATTAATTTCTTTAAATGCGGTATAATTAATAAAACTTAATACACGCTTGACGCTTATAACTTTAATAGCAAGCACAGTAAGTGAGTACCCACTTACGAAAAATTGATGAAGCAGAACCTTTATGGACTGCTTCTTTTTTTATCAATTTTACCTTGTTAGGGAGAACCCTAAGACCCCAATAATTTATAATAAGGAGATATACTATGGATAATAGAAAAAGAAAT
>NZ_GG700527.1:642513-652947 GCF_000163295.1 Anaerococcus vaginalis ATCC 51170 | reverse complement strand
GCAAAACTATGTCCCACTTTCTTAGAAAATGTGTATTGGAAAAAGAGATTTATGTTGTAGATTTAGAACCATTTAGAAACCTACAATGGCTACTTTCAAATGCAACAAATAACATAAACCAGATTGCAAAGGCTACTAATACAACTGGCATTATTTACAAAAATGAAATCGACTCAATGAATAAACAGATAGAAAAATTATCAAAAGAAATATGGCAGATCCACTCTCTACTTCTAAATAAATCAAAAGAAAGTTCTGGTGATTAGTATGGCAATTACAAAAATACATCCTATAAAATCAACTCTAAATTTGGCAATAGATTACATTACTAAGAGCGAAAAAACTGATGAAAAAGTCTTGGTATCTTCATTCAAATGTCATCCATCTACTGCCCATATTCAATTTATGAAAACACGAAAGATCATATTCTATAGCATATTTTGAAACAAAAACCTGCTAACAAAAGTCAAGCTTAAGCTGAAATTAATTTCAGCTTATTTTTTTGTGCAAATACTATATGATCTTTGCATATCCAGCTTCCATGCTATTATCAAAATTATACTTTAAGGATGTTTTCTTGGTGCTTGAAGCTAAAGCTAATTTCCTCCACATGAATTCTTTCGTTCGCTCAATTCACTAAAGTAAGCAATAAAAAAAGAATACCCTTTTGCAAGAGTATTCTTAATAAAAATACAATATCGTTAAACTTTATAAAATAAGAAAAAATCATTTATTCATGTAGACTAGGATGTAGATATATAGGTGATTTTATCTTACTATTTAATCAATTGGGCACTTAAAGCATTTTCTAAAACATATTTATATTTTGAGAAAGTTTCAGAATCAAGCAACTGATATTTGTCATTCTTTAGCTCTATAATATTTATTTCGCTTTCAAATTCAAAATTCCTTCTTTCAAACCCAATTGATGAAAAAATCAATTGGGTATAATTTGATGAATTATCTAATATATATTCAATTAAGGATTGTGCCTTATCATAATCCATCTCCGCATTCTTAGGGCTATCTAATACCATAGGTAAATTCAAGCATTTATTATTAAAAATTTTTTTAATATCATTAAGTATAAAATACCATATAACTGTTGAAATTGGTTTATTACTTCCACTTGCACAAAAAACTCGATTAATTGCTTTATATTGTGCTTCCTCTAACTCATTCAATCCAAACTTTAAGACTTCCCTATCAATCATATCATAATATTTTTTATTGATATCCGATTTAATTTTAGATACTTCCTTCAAGTCTTCCTCAATATTTTCTAGCTTCTCTTTAAGTTCTCCTTGCAAATTAAACTCATTAAATAACTCTAAATTTAAACTATTATATAATTCATTTAGCCCCATATAGCTGCTATAATTTTTTATTTCTGTCTTAGCTATACCAATGTTTTTCTTGTATGATTCCAACTTATCTAAAAACTCTTTATAACTACCCTCTATTTGTAAAATTGATTTTGAAATCTTTTCTATATCCTCATATATGCTGTCCTTTATATATAACGAATCCTCAATTGAATTGTATCTTTTACTTCTAAGATCAGTTGTATCTTTCAAAACTGAATGGCATTCAGGACATATATCTGTATTTAAAATATACTTTATTTCTTTTTCCTTTTTATTCTTAAACCTTTCAATTTGGTTCAATGCAATTTCAAGCTCATACTTTTCATTTCGTAAATTTGTAAGCTCATACCTAAATTTATTAATAGAATTCAGAATATAATCATATTCCTTTGTTCTAATAGAAAGCTCCCTTTCAAGCTCTTTTAAATTTTCAGGCACAACAATATTACCTAATAGTTTAGATACTTTTTCTTTCATTCTACTAGTTTCTCTGTATGCGTCTTCTGAATCATTTATACGTTCCAATAAATTTTGTTTACTTTCAACATGTTCAAAATAATTCTTATCATATATTCCAAATTGTGCATATATTACATCAGGTTTAAAATTTTGATATTGTCCTAATCTCTTAAAGGAACTAAAGTATGTTCCATCATAATAATCTTGGTCAATAAAATTCATTACATATGTATATGCTGGTGGAGCAATCTCCAGCTTCTCAGTCCTTCTATTCGGTAAAAATATTTCAAAATCCCAAATATTGCTTAAAAAATATGATAACTCAATTATAGTTGATGTTTGAAATAATATCTTAAAAACATCATTAAATACTTTGAATAACTTTTTATGGCGATATATAAAATATATATTATCGTTAACCGAAAACTCTAAAATATATACTTTATCTTCATTTTTCCATTTTTTATCGAAGTGGGCATCAGCACCCAAAGTATGATATAAACTACGTAACAAGACTGACTTCCCTCTATCTGTTCCATCAATGTTACTAGAAGTAACAATATTTAAACCTTTTTCAAAACATGTAACAAAAGCTTCTTTAGTTAAAATATCAAAAATATATATTTTATTGAAAATAACATCCATTAAATATCACCTCCCTCTGTGTATAAATAAAATACCATTAAATAAAATACTTTTTTCATGTATTTTGTGTATTCTATAGGGAATTCACTATCAAATACATTATTTAAAATATTAAAAAGATCATTTTCGTTTCTTATCTTATCTATATTCCCTTCAATATACTCAAAAATTGATATCTTTAATACATTCAACTCATGGCTTTGATCAATTTCCAGTAAATTAGTTAAAGCTTGATTATATAATCTTCTTTCTGATGGGAATAAAGTTTTAATATAATCTTTAACCTGTTCAATGCCTGTTATAGATTTTTTCCTATGAGATTCAAGCATTTTATTAAACTCATTTTTAGAAATTCCTTTTAATTCTAGTACATCATTATAATTAGTGATTGCCATCTCATAAGAAGCTTTTTTCTGAGCTGTATCAGATACTAATCGAAATAAAGCATTAGGATTATTAGGTTCTTCATTTTTTATTTCTTGGAAAGCTTCAATTAACTTTCCAAGCAAAGCATAATGAGGATTTGTTAAGTCCATACTTTCACATACATAAAAAACATTATCAAGAATGACTTCTGATAACTTTAGTTCTTCTTGCAATTTATCTTCAATAAAATCTATTACTGTTTTGTCCAACTCACCTAAACAAACTTCTTGCCTTAAATCTTCTTTACTATCAATTTTCAAATGTTTATTACAAACTACAGCCAGCTTTATATTATGATTTGGGTTGTAAAGAGCATACAATGTTCCCAAAATAGATCTACTATTTCCTTTTCTCTTAGTTAGTGTTTTAGAACTATGATTACCTCTATTTATTGTTTTCACCTGGTAAAAATCAAGACCATTATCACGATGCAATTCAATATCACATTTGAAATCAAACACAATTGTATAGTCATCGTACAGCTTATATGCATCAATTAATTTACCAACTCCCCACAACAATTCAACTCTAAATCTATTTTTCGTTCTACTACCTGCTAAATCTAATGGTAAATTCATATAATAGTTCGAATATTCCAATATAATCACCTCACTTTTATGTCGTCATGCATTTATCATGTAACCTTTATAATATTTAATTAGTTTTTTCAAAAATCACTCTATAATCTTCTGTATGCCTTCTAATTCAAAAATATCAAAAACAGAACATCTGTAATTAAATTTTGTCTGTCTTAATTTATAAAATGTAATTTTCCTAATTTTGCTTTTCCATAAATTCACTATTTATCATACCTAATTCTTTTATTTTTGTAATAACATTTTATAATTAAATGATATCACTACATCCTACTTAAATATTTTATTTATTCTATTATATCATTAAATATACGTCAAAAATAAAACGTTCTCCTTGATATAAAATTTATGCTTAAAAAAATAAAATCATTTCACTTCTCTAATACTTAATATTTTTTATCTATGATATGCCAGACAGTGTCTGTTAAATTACATCTCATTGATTCTATTTGAAATAATTCTCACTACACCAACAACCTTATCAAAGGTCAAATCTCCAATATACTTATTTTCACTGAAATATACTTCCCACAAGGATCTCAGGTATGAATCTTCTTTTATATTCTCGATTATTTCCTCAGAGTCTTGCATTATCTCCTGACTTCCTCTTTTGTTTGAGGTTCTCTCTATTGCTTCTTTTAAAATTTTATAATTTATACCATCTTTTTTTAGTTTGTAGAGAGTGTATAGATCGTAAAAGTCTCTCATTCGTGTTGTTGTTATATTTCTTCTGATTATGGTTTCGTATTTTTCAGCTAAAATTGTTTCTAATGGATATGCCATTATTTTAATATCTTCTTTGGTAAATATACATGGATAGGTGTATTCTATCTCTTTTGGTGTTATTGCATCTCCTGTTGTTAGGTCTAGTTTCATTGGATTTTTAGTTTTTCCAACATTTGCTATTAGTGAAATTCTAAAGTTCTCGTACTCATCCTCTTCTCTAATATAACTAATGTCCTTTATTTCAAATCTTATTCCATCATCTACATTGATATTTATAATTTCTTCTATTATTTCTTTTATTTTTTCTTCTTTTAGTGCTATGCCTTTAATGGTTGTATCCATGTCCATAGTTGTTCTATTTTCAATTCCAATTAAGGAAGATATTAAGAATCCTCCTTTTATTACAAAATTATTTTTGTAATTTGATTTAGATAGCCTTTCTAAAAATCTTTCAAAAAAATATATTTGCAAAACTTCTTGCGACTTCAGATTTTTCTTCTCTGCAAGACTTCTTATCTTGCCCTTTATACTCTCGATATTAATCATGATAATACCTCCATGTATTTTCTAATTTCATCTTCTATTTTAAATAGTCTACCGTATTTTATTAATCGTCTTAGGTTTTTATTTGGTGATTTAAAGTATCTTTTTATTGCTTCTGTGAAAATTTGCTTATCTATTTTTTCTCTGTCAATTATGATATCGCAAACCGTTCTTTCAATATCATAAACTGGTATGAGATTGCCTTGTGGTGATTTTATTTCTGTCTTTCCTATTTCGTATAAATCTTTTTTTACATAGTGAACTTGTAGATCTTCGTACCTCTTTTTGATATGGCTGGCATTGTAGCCTTGGGGTACAGATATATGAAATACATTTGGAGTTCTATCTGATAGGTCGTGGAGGTAGAGGGCTGTTTGATGGGAAAATATAATTCGATTACTATTAGATGATATTAAAATAAAATCATCTATAACCTTTCCTTTTATTTGATATAGTCCTGGTCTTAATCTTTCTAATTGTCCGATTTTTGTTAATTCTGATAGATTATGCCTAGTATATCCAAGTTCTTCTGCTTCTTTGTTAGTTATTACTAAATTTTCTTGTATATATTCTTTAAGTGTATTCATAGTCCGCCTCCTCTCATCTATGCTTTTATTATATGTTATAAAAGCGAATATGTAAAGTTGGCTTATAATTTTCCATTTTTAAAAAAGAATGTAACGAATCCTTATTCCTCTTCTAAAATTATTCTTTCTTAACTCAATATTACTAATATTATTATAGTTACTCTCCGATTTTCGGATTTCTAGAAATCTGTTATTCGGAGTTCTTGAATTCCGATTTTCGGAAGTCTGGACTTCTGCTTTTAGGAAATCAGATTTTGTATTATTAGTTATATTTAAAATTTATATATACTCACTTACTAGAAAAAAAAGAGCAGCCTTTTACGCTACTCTTGTAGAAAGTACAAAATGAGTTAATTATATTTTTTGTGTTTCCTCATACCAGTTGCAAAACAACTTTCACATCCATGTAGTTTTTTTGAGTCTTTTTAACAAATCCTTCTTCATCTTTATCGAAGACAAAATGCTTATAAAACTGCTTAAAATGCAGGATTTCTAGGTTTACATCTTTTGTATCAACGCTATAGTCTCCACATGCCTTGACCTAGGGAATTGGTCGAAGGCTTGGTATTTTTTTATTTTGTAGCCGTTTTTTATGAAGATTTCTAGGTCTCTTACTTGAGTTTTTGGGTTGCAGGATATGTAGACAAATTCTTCTGGGGATATGTCTATTATTTTTTTTATTGCTTTTGGGTGAATGCCTTCTCTTGGTGGGTCTATTACTACTATGTCGTATTTTCCTTTTACTAGGTCTATTTTTTCTAAAACATCTCCTGCTATAAAGTTTATATTTTCTATTTCATTTTCTTTTGCATTATCGAAGGCTTTTTCTACTGCTTCTTCTATTATTTCTATTCCCATAGCTTTATTTGCGGATTTTGCAAATAGTTGGGTTATGGTTCCTGTTCCTGAATATAGATCTAGGACGTTTTTGTTTTTATCTACATTTGCTAATTCTATTGCTTTTTGATAGATTTTTTCTGCTGTATATACATTTGGTTGAAAAAATGAAAATGGGGAAATTTGAAATTTCAAATCGTTCATTTTTTCTTCTATATATTTTTTCCCAAATAAAAGTTCGATTGAATCTACTTTTACTGCATCTGATAAACTATCGTTAATCACATGATAAATTGAAACAATTCTCCCCTTGGTTTTTGCATTTAAGAGATTGTGAGCAAATAAATCTCTTCTCATTGGATCAAAAGATTTGTCTGAGCTTGTTACAAGGACTACCATAATTTCTCCAGTGTGAAGTGCTTTTCTTACTATTAAATTACGCAAAAGTCCTGTATGAGCTTTTTTGTGATAAAAACTTGTATTTTTTTCTCTAAAATATTTTTGTACGTGTTTTCTTATTGTTTCAAAATCGCTATCAACAATATTGCACCCATCTGTATCGACAATTTCATAAAATCTATTTTGTCTGTGAAGTCCCAAAACAAGTGGCCCGTCCTTGTAAGAATCCCCAAAAGTGTATTCCATTTTATTTCTGTATTCTTTTATTTTTGGACTTCTAATGATTGAAAGATCTGCAATATCAATATGAGAATTTTTTAAAAGTTTTTTTATCATATCATACTTTAATAAAAGCTCTGTTTCGTATCCCATTTTTTGGTAAGAACAACCACCACAAATTCCTGCATGAGGGCAAAATTCTTTGGAATTTTCTATTTTGGATTCTTCCAAAACTTCCATAAATTTTCCTTTTTTATTCTTGCCCCTGTTTTTGGTTATTTTTACTCTTACCTTTTGTCCCAAAACTCCGCCCTTAAATTGGACAGTCTTTTCTTCATCAATTTTTCCTATAGAAATATTTGGATAAGACATATCTATTATTTCTACATCTTTTATTGGTTTTTCTCTCATTTATTCTCCTCTATTCCAAAATCTTTCAACCAAGATTTTTAATTCTTTTTTATTTTTTACTTCTCTTATATTTGACCAATGTCTAGGATAAAGCCTTCTGTACTTATCCCACAAAAACCTATCATCCACCAAATAAATTATTCCCCTGTCTTTTTCTCCTCTGATTAGCCTTCCTGCTGCTTGGAAAATTTTATTTAAGCCCGGATAAGTGTAGGAATAATCAAAACCATTGTGAGAAATTTCGTCAAAATGCTTTTTTATTAAATTTCTCTCATCGCTTACTCCCGGCATTCCAACTGAAATTACCATTGAACCAATTAGCCTATCGCCTTTCAAATCAACTCCCTCAGAAAAAATTCCACCCAAGACCAAAAATGCAGTTTTTTGGCTATCGTAAGTGAAATTTTGCAAAAATTTATGCCTTTCTACTGGAGACATCGACCTTTCTTGAACTAAAATTTCGTCATTAAAATTTTCCTTGTAATATTCATAAACATCTGTTAGATATGAAAATGAAGGAAAAAATATAAAATAATTCCCCTTTTTTGCATTGATAAATTCATGGATAAGGTCAGCTATATCCATCAAATTATTATTTCTATCTTTATACCTAGTAGAAATTGGACTTGCAAAAATGGCAAAATTTTTCTTATCAAAGGGCAAATCCAAATGAACTTTCAAACTATCGGAAGCCCCAAGCATTTTTCTATAAAAATCCATTGGAGAAAGGGTTGCTGAAAAAAATATACTTGACCTTGCCAGTTTATACTTTTCTTTCAAAACTTTTGAAGGATCAATACACTTGATTTCATAAATTTTTTCCATAGAATTTTCATCATAGGTCAAAGTTTGATAAAAACCCTCCCTAAAATTATCAGAAATTTTTAGATGATGGTTTATTTCAAAAAACATATCTTCTATTTTATCATAATCTTCTCTTTTTTTATCCTTTATCAAAACTTTTTCCAATTTTTTTGATAAAGCCATAAGTTTTTTGTCAAAATTGTCATTATTGTCAGTCGAATAATAAAATAATTTTTTCCCATAATTTTTATACATTTTTTCAAATTCATCCAAAATAGAATCAATTGATTTAATTATTTTTAAATCTTTTTTTATATCCATAGATTTTCTTAATTCCATAAAATCAGAATCAACAAAATTATGAGAGAACATCTTTCTTGACCTTTCCAAAAGATTGTGGGCCTCATCAATTAAAAACAAATATTCATCAAGGCTATCATCAAAAAATCTTCTCAAATAAACATTTGGATCGAAAACATAATTATAATCGCAAATTATTATGTCGCAGTACAAGGAAATATCAAGCTCAAACTCTAGGGGACAAAGTCTGTGTTTTTCTGAATAAGAAGTGATGATGTCATAGTCCATTATGTCTTCATTTTCCAAAATATCTTTTAGTCCATCATTTACCCTATCAAAATGCCCCCTTGCAAAAGGACAAGATTCAGGGTTGCAAGAAATTTCATCATTTAAACAAATTTTCTCCTTGCTTGTAATAGAAACTGCCTTGATCGATAAATTTTTTTCTTTCAATAAATACAAAGATTTTAGAGCTTCTTTTGCCGTTGTATTTTTTGAAGTTAGGTAGAAAATTTTGTCGGTCAAGCCTTCTCCCAAAGATTTTACAGCAGGAAAAATTGTAGAAATAGTCTTTCCAGTTCCAGTCGGAGCATCTACAAATAAATTTTTCTTATCAAGAATCGCCCTATAAACAGCAACAGCCATCTTTCTTTGCCCTTTTCTGTAGCCATCATAGGGAAAAGTCAAATTATTTGCACTAATATTTCTTTTTTCAAGGTTTTTGGATAAAATTTTTGAAAAATTAATATATTCTTTTAATAAATTTATGTAAAATTCGTAAAGATAATCAAGACTTTTTTCTTTTTCAAAAGTTTTTGTCTTATAATCATCTAATGATACATAAGTTAGCCTTATAGTGATATTTTTCAAATCATTTTTTACACCATAAAAATACCCATAGCAAAAAGCTTGAGCCCAGTGTAGTTTATTTGAATCATCCAATTTGTCGAGATTTCTTGTAGTGGATTTTATTTCGTCAATAATTATTTTGCCTTTCTTTTTCAAAAGACCATCAGCCCTACCCTCAACGTGAAATTCCATATCGTCAATTTTAGTAATGTTTTTAAGATAGAATTCAGCTTGGTAATTTTTATCATAAGATTTTTGAATTTTTTGATGGGCTTTGATTCCTTCGACCATCCTATTATTGTCCCTGAAAGAATTATCAATATCCCCACTTCTCATTACAAATTCTATAAGTTTTCTAACAGAAGTTTTTATATACATTAAATCACCTTAATTAATTATATCATTTTTCATTAAATATTTTGAATTTTGAAACTATCAGTAAAATAAAATTTATTAAAATTCACAAAAAAATACCCCTCTCAGGATATTTTCTTGAGAGAGATATTTTGTTTTTAATTTATTTATAATAAATTATTTTCTTTTTGATTTGAAAAGTGCTACTGCTGATGCTGCAAGTGTTGCTACAACGCCTGTAAGTCCTGCTACACCTGTTTGAACGTTGTTAGCTTTGTTATTTACAACTTTTGATGGTTGTGTTTTTTTCTTATCTTCTGTTTTTGCTGGATTTTTTGCACCTGGTTTTGCTGGATCTTTTACGCCTGGTTCTGCTGGATCTTTTTCGCCTGGTTTTGCTGGATCTTTTGCACCTGGTTTTGCTGGATCTTTTTCGCCTGGTTTTGCTGGATCTTTTTCGCCTGGTTTTGCTGGATCTTTTTCGCCTGGTTTTTGTTCTTCTTCTTTGTAGAATAATCTGAAGTAATATCTTCCATCTGCTCCTTGATTTACTTCATATGCATTATTTATTGGATCATTTTCTAGAGCTTCTTTTGCTGCTGCTTCTGCTTCTTCTCTTGTTTCATATCCAATTTCTAGTCCTTTTTCAACTGGAGATAATTGGTAATAATATTTTCCATCTGCTCCTTGTGTTATTGTGTAAGATTTATTTACTGGATCATTTTCTAATGCTTTTTCAGCTGCTATTCTAGCTTCTCTTTCTGTATCAAATCCATTTTTTGTTTCTTCTGGTGTTTCAGGATCTTTTTCACCTGGATTTCCTGCGTGAGCTTTCAAAATTTCATTTTTCAATGCTTCTACACCTTCGATTGTTTTAGCTTTGTTGATTTGATCAAAATAGATTTGTCCTGT
>NZ_GG700527.1:632154-641699 GCF_000163295.1 Anaerococcus vaginalis ATCC 51170 | reverse complement strand
AAATTTTGCATCAATTATTGCATCTAATAATTCTTTAGCATCTTCTTTTACTTTATTTACTGCATTTTTATCTTTTGCTTCATCTACTAATGATTTGAAATGATCTTTTTGTACTTGACTTAAATCTAATTTATCGATTTCTTCTTTTGTTTGTGCTTTTAAATTTTCTAATTCTTGATCTTCTTTGAATCCTTCAGGATCTACTACTGATTTTTTAACTTTATCAACTTGTGCTTTATCAAGAGCTTTGTTGAATGAGTTTATAATTTCGTTTATATCTTGACCTTCTTTTAGATCTGGTAAGCTAAATTTTACTTCACTTATATAAGTAGCTAAGTCTTGTGCTTCTATTTGATATTGTTTTGCTTCTTCTTTTGTAGTTGCATTGTCTACTTTTTGTGTAAAATGAGCTTTTTGAAAATCACTTAAATCTGCAGCGTTAATATTAGCCTTTGCTGATTCTTTAGCTTTTTGCAATTCTTTAGCGTCATTTTTATTATTAGTTAGAGTTACAGGTGCTAATTTTTTAACTTTTGCAATATTAGCAGGTTTAATTTCTTCTTTTTTATCATCTTTTTTTTCTAATATTTTTCCAATATCTTCTTTATCAGCTTTGTTTTCTGTAGCTTCTTTAGTATCATCTTTTTTCAACTCAGCTTGTACATCTTTTTTAATTTGATTGTTAGCTTCATTTTTTATTTCTAACTTACTTGTTTCCAAAGCAGCTTCTTCTGCTTTTGTTAAATTAGGTGCTATAACACCTACTGATAGTGCTAGAGCGATGACTGAACCCATCACTAATTTTTTATTATTTTTCATATTACACTCCTTAATATTATTTGTATGTCACCATTATATATATATATAAAGTCAAGTAAAAATATTTAAAGTATAAGAATTTTATTAAGAAATAAAATAATTAGATATTTTAAATTTAAAAATTTTAAAATTATTAAAAATTTGCAAAAAAATAAGCAAATAGTTTTCTATTTGCTTACTTATTTTATATTCCTCTGCTAGCTCCGCCGCCACCAGATGAGCCTCCTCCACCAGAGAAACCTCCTCCAGAAAATCCTCCAGAGCTTCCAGAAAATCCTCCAAAAGATCCGCCTGAAAATCCTCCGAAGCCACCATATCCTCCGTTTCTAAAACCTCCTCGGCTTACAAAAAATCTTGAGAATATCATAAATATTATAAATATTATTATTAAAGTTCTTAAATCTATTTCATCGTCTTTATCTTCTCTTAGCCTATCAGCATATTCGTCATAATCGCCAGTCAATTCTACTTGATATTCTTCTGCAATTTGTGAAACAATCGCATTGAATCCTTCTGTAATTCCTTTGGAAAAATCTCCATCTCTCATATAATCTAGCATATATTCATCGATTATTCTTCCAACTTTACCATCATTTAATCTTCCCTCTATTCCATAACCTGTTATAATTGAAATATCTTTTTTATCCTGACCTTTTCTTTGGGAGATTAAAATCAAAACTCCATTATTTTTTTCTTTATCTCCAATTTTCCATTTATTTAAAAGATCTGTTCCAACTTGCATTGGCTGATCCTCTACATCTTTTAGGGAAACATAAATTACTTGAGCTCCTGTTTTTTGTTCAAGTTCTTTGTTTACTTTTGTAAGATGGTCTTTGGTTTCTTGGTTTATTAAATTGAGTTCGTCATAGTAATAAGTATTTGGCGATTGTGGCAAATCATCTGCAAAAGATTTTTGAGGTAGAAAAAGAAGAATAAAGGCAAATAAAATAGTTACTATTATATTCTTTCTTTTTCTCATAATCTACCTAGCTACCGAAATTCACTTTTGGGGCATCTTGGGCTGATGCATCAGCTTCAAAATATTCTGCCTTATCAAATCCCATCATTTTTGCAAAAATACTTGTTGGAAATGATTTAACTTTTGTATTGTATGCTTTTACTTCTGCATTATAATTTTTTCTTTCTACTGAAATTCTATTTTCTGTTCCAGCAAGCTCATCCATTAGTTGAGTAAATTGCTTGTCAGCTTTTAAATCTGGATAAGCCTCAGCAACTACATTGATACTTCTTATAGCTTGAGACATTTGTTCATTTGCCTCAGCCAATTCTTTTGGTCCTTTTGCGTTTTGTATTCCTGATCTTGCGTTGGTAACTTCTGTTAATGTATCTTTTTCGTGTTTTGAATATCCTTTAACTGTGCTTACAAGATTTGGAATCAAGTCTGCTCTTCTTTGAACAACATTTTGAACTTGTGCATAGGATTCGTCAAGTTGTTCTTTTTGTTTTACAAGTCCGTTATATGAAGGTATTAAAACAATTATAGCAAGAGCAATCACTGCAATTATTGCTATAACTATTCCACCTACTCCTTTTCTCTTTTTATTAAGTTCCATTTAATCCTCCTAAATTTTATTTCTATTCTAATTATACCCATCTAGAAGAATTACTTTTTTATTTTCTAGAGATTTTTGTATATCAATTGTTCTTTGATTTGATGAGCCTTTAAATTTCAATCTCAAATCTTTTAATTCTTCAACAAAAAGTCCATCGACCAATACATCGCACATAGATAAAAGTTTTTTTGCATTTTCAATATTTACTAAAATTTCATACAAAAATCCCGAAAAAATCCAAATCGACTTGTCTGATTCTCCCCTAATTTTTTTTACAATTTTAATCAAATCTTCTGTCGATTCGAAAGGCTCTCCTCCCAAAATAGTAAGACCTTCTATCTCATCTTTTTTTAAATAGGTAATTATCTCTTGAGTTTGTTTATCTGTCCACAAATTTCCAAAATTTGGATCCATATATTCTTTATTAAAACAATTTTTGCAATTTGCATGACAGCCTGTGACAAAAAAGGAAGTCCTAATCCCCGGCCCATTTGCCACATCATATTTTCTAATTTGCCCGTATCTCATAAATCCTCCATAAAAAAAGTCTACTACCGTAGACTTTTTATTATATATGCAAAACTCTTGCCTTTATTTCTTTTGTTCTTCCTTCGTTCCAGAAATTTTCTCCCAAATATCCACAAGTTCTTCTTACAACTGTAAGTTTTGACCTATCTTTATTGCCACATTGTGGACAATACCATTCGTTATCGTCATTTAAAAGCATTTCTCCATCATAACCGCATTCTGCACAATAATCGGATTTTGTATTAAATTCTGCGTATTGGATATGGTTATAAATATATTCAACGATTGTTCCAAGAGCTTTTAAATTGTTTGCCATATTTGGAATTTCTACATAGGAAATACATCCTCCTGATGATAGGTCTTGAAATTCTGATTCAAAATCAAATTTTTCAAAAGCTGATATATTTTCTCTTACATCAACATGGAAAGAATTTGTGTAATAACCCTTGTCGGTTACATCTTTAATTTCTCCGAATCTTTTTCTATCTATTGAGGCGAACCTATTTGTAAGATTTTCTGCTGGCGTTCCATAAACTGCAAATTGAAGGCCTGTTTCTTTTATCCATTCTTGTTTTTTTTCATTTAATAAATTCATTATTTTAAGGGCAAATTCTTTTCCCTCTTTACTTGTATGACTTACACCTTTTACAAGTTTGCTTGCTTCATAAATTCCAATATATCCAATTGTAACTGTTGCGTAAGCATTTTTTAAAAGTGGTTCTATTCTTTCATGAGGTTTAAGTCTTGCTATTGCTCCGTGTTGGAAATGAATTGGAGATGAATCGCTTGTTACGTTTTTTAAATGTTCATATCTTAAAATTCCAACTCTTTTTACAAGGTCCATTCTCTTATTTAAAATTTCAAAGAATTTTTCTTCATCATTTTTTGCAAGAATTCCAATTTGTGGGAGATTGATTGTGCAAACTCCTATATTAAATCTGCCATCAAATTTATAATTTCCATTTTCATCCTTGTATGGTGGCAAAAATGCCCTGCATCCCATTGGAGAAAATACATTTCCTTCGTAATTTTCTCTCATTTTTTTGGCTGAAATGTAATCAGGATACATTCTTTTTGCCGTACATTTTATAGATAATTCTGTTAGGTAGTAATATTTGCTTTCTTTTTTTATATTATTTTCATCCAAAACATAGATTAATTTTGGGAAAGCTGGTGTTACATAAACTCCCGCTTCGTTTTTTATTCCTTGTAATCTTTGTTTTAAAATTTCTTCAATTATTCTTACAGTTTGGTCCAAGTATGGATCATTTTCGTCTGTGTGCATAAACAAAGTCACAAAAGGTGCTTGACCGTTTGATGTCATAAGAGTATTGATTTGGTATTGGATTGTTTGAATTCCAGATTCCAAATCTCTTTGAGTTAATTTTTTAGACATTGCCTTTATCTCATCTTCATTTGATAAAATTTCTTTTGCTAACTTATAATTTTTATTATAGGAAACTTCCAAATATTTTGAAAGACATGAAATATTTATCGATTGTCCACCGTATTGGTTTGAGGCAATTTGGGCAATAATTTGAGTCATAACATTACAAGCTACTTGAAAAGATTTGGGCGTTTCAATTGTCTTTCCATTTATAACTGTTCCATTATCTAACATATCTTTCATATTTACCAAACAGCAATTAAAAATTGGTTGAATCAAATAATCAAGATCGTGGATATGTATTGCTCCATCTTCGTGAGCTTCTACAAGGTCTGCGTCAATTAATTTTCTTTTTGCCAAATCTTTTGATACTTCTCCTGCTATCAAATCTCTTTGGGTTGATGCAATCAATGGATTTTTGTTGGAATTTTCATCCATTACATCAATATTTGTTCTTTCAAGTAGACCTATTATATCATCATCTGTTGTATTTGCTTCTCTTTTATAAGCATGGACTGACCTATAAGCCTCGTATGATTTTGCTGTTGCAGGATTTTTTTTATCGATTAATTTATAATAAACTTGATCTTCGATTTGATAAATTGAAATTTCTCTTTTATTTTCTGCTCTTTTTTCAATTTCATCTGCTATTTTTTCTGCTTGATTTTCTATATAAACACCATTTGGAGAATTCATAGCTTTTTCTATAGCTATTTTTATTTTTTCTTTGTCAAAATCCACCTTTTGACCATTTCTTTTAACAACTTTAACCATTTTGCACTCCTTTTTTAATACTCTTATAGTATACCATATATAGATATATTAAAACAAGAGCCACAATATCTTGTGTGTTTTAGGTTTTTTTGCCTGCATATTTTTTAAAATTTATTGGGCTTTCAAATACTTCGTTGAATAAATATAATTGAAAATTTTATTTAAAAAAATATTTTTTCTGCTAATTTAAACAAAATAAAAAGAGAAAATCTCAAAAAGAAATTTTCTCTTTTTATATTTATTCTTAATTTTTAACTTGATATTCTAATTCATTATTTTTATCTAAATCTATTATGACATGATCGCCTTCCATAATATTTCCTTCGATAATTTTTCTTCCTAGATTTGTTTCAATATTTGCTTGCAAGAATCTCTTGATTGGTCTTGCACCATATTCAACGTCGTAGGATTTATCTAAAATATATTCGTGAGCTTTCTTGCTAAGTTCAATTGTAATTTCACGACTTTCAAGTCTTTTTGAAATATCTGCAATTTGTAAATCAATAATTTTATATATTTGATCTGATGTTAATGGTTTAAACATTACAATATCATCAATTCTATTTAAAAATTCTGGTTTAAAAGAATTTCTTAAAGATGAATCGACAAGTTTTCTGTTTTCTTCATCAATACTTCCATCTTCTTTTAGTCCATCTATCAAATAAGTTGAACCAATATTTGATGTCATAATTATAATTGTATTTTTAAAATTAACAGTTCTTCCTTGACTATCTGTAAGTCTTCCGTCATCCAAAACTTGTAGTAAAATATTAAAAACATCAGGATGAGCTTTTTCAATTTCATCAAACAAAATTACTGAATAAGGATTGCGTCTTACAGCTTCTGTCAATTGACCGCCTTCTTCATAGCCAACATAACCAGGAGCTGCACCGATTAATCTTGATACAGAATATTTTTCCATATATTCTGACATATCAATCCTAATCATATTTTTTTCGCTATCAAACATAGCTTCTGCAAGTGATTTTGCAAGTTCAGTTTTACCAACTCCTGTTGGTCCAAGGAAAATAAATGAACCGATTGGTTTATTTATATCTTTTAGTCCAGATCTTGCCCTGATTATTGAATCTGATACGCTATCAACCGCTTCATCTTGGCCAATAACTCTTTCGTGCAACTTGTCAGCAAGTCCCAAAATTTTACTTCTTTCACTTTCTACAAGTTTATTTACTGGAATATTTGTCCAATTTGAAACAACATCAGCAATGTCTTCATCAGTAACTTCTTCTTTTATAGAAGAATTATTTTCTTGGTCCTTTTCTTTTTCTTTTAATTTATTTTCAAGTTCTGTAAGTTTTCCATATTTAAGCTCAGATAATTTTTCAAAATCGTAATTTCTCTCAGCTTTTTCGATTTCAACTTTTACCTTGTCAATTTCTTCTTTTATATCTTTTACAGAATTTATTGAATCTTTTTGGCTTTTCCATTTATTAAAATCAGCCTTGTATCTTTCATTAGCATCTGCCAATTCTTTTTCTAATGATTCTAATCTTTTCTTACTTTTTTCATCATCTTCTTTTTTAAGAGCTGCAATTTCAATTTGGACTTGTAAAATTCTTCTTTTTTCTTCATCCAAATATTCTGGCATTGTATCAATTTCAGTTCTTACAGTTGCACAAGCTTCATCCATCAAATCTATTGCCTTATCTGGCAAAAATCTATCAGTTATATATCTATTTGAAAGCTCTGCCGCCGCAATTACTGCTTGGTCTTGAATTCTAATTCCATGATAAATTTCATATTTATCCTTAATTCCCCTTAGGATTGAAATTGTATCTTCTACACTTGGCTCATCTACCAAAACTTTTTGGAATCTTCTTTCAAGGGCTCCATCTTTTTCAATATTTTCTCTATATTCATTTAAAGTTGTTGCACCAATTACTTTTATCTCTCCACGCGCAAGCATTGGTTTCATTATATTTGAAGCGTCCATTGAACCTTCTGTTTTACCAGCTCCAACTATTGTGTGAAGCTCGTCGATAAACATAATTATTTGTCCATCAGATTTTTTCACTTCATCAATAACTGACTTTAATCTTTCTTCAAATTGTCCCCTGTATTTTGCACCTGCAACTAAGCTTGCCATATCAAGAGCAAAAATTGTTCTTCCTTGAAGTGGTTCTGGCACATCTTTATTTACAATTCTTTGAGCAAGACCTTCGACAATTGCAGTTTTACCAACACCTGGTTTACCAATTAAAACAGGATTATTTTTCTTTCTTCTTGAAAGAATTCTTTGGCAATTTCTAATTTCACTATCACGTCCAATAACTGGATCGATTTTTCCTTCTCTTGCTTCTTTTGTCAAATTTCTACCATATTTTTCCAAAGGATTGTTTGTTTCTTCTGGATTATCGTTAGTAATTTTTTGACCTTTTCTGACCTTTTTAAGCTCATTTGAGAAATTTTTAGCGCTTAAACCAATCTCCTTAAAATAATCGCTTAATTCAGTATTTTCATTTAAAATAGTTAAGAAAATGTGCTCTGTTGAGATAAAAGAATCTCCCATTTTCTTTGCACAATCTTCACTTTTTAATAAAACTCTTTGAAAAATTGTATTTGGATAAATATTTGCTGAACCTGATTGGCTTGGCAAATTTTCCATTTTTTCTTCCATCTTGTTAAGTACTTTTTTGTACAAGTCCATATTAGACAAAACTTGGCTTACGAAAGAATCTGAATCTTCTATCAAAGCGTAAGCTAGGTGGATGATGCCAACTTCTGGGTTGGCATTTTTGATTGCTAATTGACTTGCTTCATTAATAGCTTCTGTTGATTTTTGAGTAAATTTGTTAAAATCCATAATCATATCCCCCTAATTTATTTCCTTTAATTTTTTATATAGGTCAATTTGATCTTCACTTAAATTTTTTGGATTATCGATAAGAATTTCTATATAAAGATCTCCAATTTTTCCTTTTAAATCCTTATATCCCTTACCCTTAATCCTAATTTTGTTTCCAGCTTCAATTTTTTCTGGAATATTTATTTTAAATTTTCCATTTGGACTGTCGACAGTAATTTTTTCGCCAAAATAGGCATCCCAAGGAGAAATTCTTTCCTTTTTAATAATATCAAGCCCATCAAGCCTGTAAGTTGAATCTTCCTCAATTTCTACTGTCACATAAATATCAGCATTCAAATTATATTTTGAACCATCAATTTTTAATTTTTTTCCACTTGTCATTCCACTTGGAACATTTATATTTATTTCTTTAATAGAATTTGTTTCTTTATCTTTAATTTTTAGCGTTCTAGATACGCCACTCATTGCTTCATCTAGTGATATATTAACCTTGGCTTTAATTTTTGATTTTTTATTTTTGCTAAAACCATTTTTAAAGCTTGAACCGAATCCTCCAAAATTTGTTGAAGAAGTTCTTGAAGATGCTCTTCCTCCACCAAACAAAGTTTCAAAAAAATCTGAAAATCCAGAGGATCCTCCTGTACTACTTGTGTAGGTATAAGATCCGTTTCCAGCTCCAAAATTTGAAAATATATCTGAAAAACCATATTGAGATGGGTCAAAATTTTGACCTTGACTAAAGTTTCCACTTTGTCCAAACATATCGTATTGTTTTCTCTTATTTTCATCAGACAAAACTTCGTAAGCTTCATTTATTTTTGCAAATTTTTTGCTGGCTTCTTTATCATCAGGATGAAGGTCAGGGTGGTATTTTTTTGCAAGCTTTCTATAAGCTTTCTTAATCTCTTCAGCGTTAGCTTTTTTATCTACACCTAATATTTCGTAATAATCTTGATATTTCATAAAACCTCCATCAATTTCTGACCATCTTTGACCTTAATCTTACTATACTAAGTTTTGATTTGATTTCAAGAATTATAAAAAATATTTTTGTCAATAAAATAAACAAAAAAAGGAGATAGAATTTTCATCCTATCTCCAAAATTTTTTGTTATTTTTAAATAATTATTTATTTATTTTTTGTTTTTTTCCTATTACAAAAAGTCCTAGACTTGAAATAAGTATTAGTATTACACTTATAAAAGCAATTGAATTAACTCCTGTTTTTGGAGAATTTTTTGCTTTTGTTTTTGAATTATTGTTTGTATTAATTTTTATTTCATTCTTTTTCCATTGAGCTACAAAAGTATGATCTTTCTCTACTTTATATTTATCGCCTGGTTTGTAGTTTGAACCTTTCCAATACAAAAATGTATAACCTTTTTTGCTAGGTGCTTGTGGAAGTGTGATATAATCTCCTTTTTTAATTTTCATAACTTTTGCTTTTGTATCGCCATTCCAATTTCCTCCGTTAGGATCTATTGTAATTGTAAATTCTTCAGTTACAACAGGAGGTATTTTTGCAATCCATTTAGCATAAACTGTCATATCTTTTGTAAGTTTTACTTGAGTGATTTTTTCTTTTAATTCTTTATCCTTATACCAGCCATCAAAAATAAAACCTTCTTTTTTTGGT
>NZ_GG700527.1:531979-632104 GCF_000163295.1 Anaerococcus vaginalis ATCC 51170 | reverse complement strand
CAATTATTGTATTTTCTTCTTTTGTTATTGGTTTTATTTCTTCTCCTTTATCAGTATCAAATGTTAAGGTAAAATAATTTACCGGTTTTGGTGGTTGTTGTTTTGCTACCCACTTAGCATAAACTGTCATATCTTCACTAAGTTTTACTTGAGTGATTTTTTCTTTAAGCTCTTTATCCTTATACCAACCATCAAATGTAAAACCATCTTTTGTAGATTTATATTGTTCAAGGTTAATTATGCTATCTTTTGATGCAATTATTGAAGCAATTTTACTTCCACCATTGGTTTCAAATGTTAACATTTTAGAATCTTCAAGCACTGGCATATCAAATAATGCTTCTTTTTTATTTGCATTATATTTAATTGATGAGCCAATAGCTCCCAATGTTATTTTTTCCTTAGTCAATCCTTCAAAATCATATCCATCTTTTGGCGAAAAATTGATTTTTAGCCTATACTGAATATCTTTTTGCAACTTTCCCTTAACTTGTACAAATTCATCTTTGTCCTTATCGTATACCAAAATTTCATAATTTGTTGGTCTTACTCCATCAGTTTGACAATTAACTTGGATAGAATTTGAATCTTTACCTATTGCATAATTGTAAATTGTAAATGAAATTTCAGTTACATGCTTAATTTGTCCATCATTTTTGTCATTTTCAGGCGCCGCTTTTACACTTGTAGATAATATTGTTGGCAATAACAATGCAAAAGCTAATAAAATACTAAAAAAACGTCCTTTCCAATTAGTTTTTTTCATAAAAAACCTCCTTAAAAAAATTTTTCAATAATGCTTATCTAAAAACTCAGATTATTTTACTTGAATAATTAGATATATTATTAAAAATAATTTTATCATCTTTTTTCAAAAAAGAAAATAGAAAAATATCACTTTAATTATAATCTTATTTAAAATTTCTAAAAATAACATAAAAATATTTCTAGGTTATAAAATTAAAGTTTTCTTACAAAAAAAGTACCATTCCTAAGTCTATATCAGAATTTAGAATGGTACTTCTTAAATTTTTATTTTCCTTTTTTGTATAAAAATATAGATTAATAAGGTCTAAGTTTTAAATTTTCTTTTAAATCCATTTTTTATAATTTACACTTTATTCTTATTTGTATTATCCAAAAATATAAAATGGCTTTAAGATTAAAAAATCCTAAAGCCATTAAAACAGTTATCAACTTTATTAAATTTATAATTTATTCATATTTTACCGATATTTTATTTGCTTTTTTCATTAAATATTTCTTGAAGTTCCAATATGAATTTCCTCGTAAACTTATAGTCAAAATATTCCTCTACTTCTTCAAGATTTTTTCTACCAATATTATGCTCATCTTTAAACATATATATCCAATCATTACGAAGTGAAGGTATTGATGATTCTATAATTTTTTTAATGTAAGGTCTAGCATCTTCTGCTAAATCAAGGGCAATCAAATGAGTTTCAACCAAACTATCTATTAAAGTTCCTTCATTATAATATTCTTCAATATAAAAATCTAATAAATCTCCAAAATCATAAATATCATATTTATTCTTTTTATATTCTTGATTTATTATATCTATTTTTATAAAGTTTTGACCAGTAATTAATAAACTATATAGAGGGTAAATAATACTCTCAATTGCATAACCAGGTATTCCTCTTTTTAATAATTTATCAATTGCTCTAGTAACCTTAAATAAATTTTTACATACCATTTTCCCATCACTATTTGTACTTTTTGTTAATACAGTTAGTAATTCTAAATAGGCTCCTATCTTCTTAGAAACAGTTTTATCATAAAGTTTCTTTTTATAATTATTTTCAACTATGTTAGTATCGTTTATACTTTCAATATAAGACATGTTTTCTTCATCTTTTATTGCTAACTTCAAATCTTCATCCATATTTGAATTAGCAATCCAAAGTACAAAATTAAACAAAGACTCTACATTGTGTGTATCACAGAAATATTTTCCTTTATAAGATTCTAGTACCAAATTCTTTTTATTTTTAATTCCAAAAATAAAATATATATATTCGCGATCAAAATATATGCGACTATAAAATAGATAAACAAATAAATACTTTTGCTCCATACTTAAAGTAACATTTTCTCTTAAAAGTGAATTTATCTCATCATTAACTATTCTAAAATCCGAATCATGATGATCAGCTTCTGGATTATCTGGATTATATTTCCAATAATCAGAAAAATTTAATTCCATGCCATTAAAAATAGAAATATCAATTTCGTCTTTTTTTATATATTTTGATAATCCACTATCAAAATTATCTATAGTTTCTTCATCTTTGAATTCTTTATTGTCCAATTCTTCTTTATTCCAATCTTCTGAAATTAATTCTTCCTCTAGATTTATATTTTTATCAAAAACTCCTTCTGGATATTTTTTAATGATTTCTTCTATTTTTTTTACAGAAATCTTATACTTGCCTCTAAAATTTCTTCCATTAAAATTATATCCTTGTTTTACAGCAGATACTTTCCATGCATAATTTTTATTTTGATATAATTCTTCAGCTATCTGTGAACCTGATTTTCCTTCAACTAAATATTTATATAAAATATCAATTTTTTCTTCTTTAGGAATTTTTAAAAAATCTTTTTCTAAACCAAATGCCATTTTATTACACCTATTATTTTTTTAGTCCTTTAACTCCTGAATATACCAAAAAAACACCAAATATCAGACCTAATAAAGAATATCTTTTATATGAACGAACAGTTATAAATATTCCTATTAGAATTGGTAAAATTTTTGCAAAAAAAATTAATAAACCTTCATTTTTAGTAAAAAAGTCATTTTCATTAGAATAATCATTAGAATTTGAGCTATTACTATAGTTCTTGCTATTTGAAGAATAATTTTTATAATTTGAATTAGCACCATAATTACTATTATTTGAAGAATAACCTTTATAATTTGAATGACTATCAGAAATTATATTGTTCGTAGAATTTCCACCAAGAAATTCTTTAAAACCTAACCCTTTAGTTCTAAGCAATTTAGCATATTGTTGCATTTCGCTATAACTTATTTCGCCATTATATTTTCCAGCATTTCTGCCTTTAAGTCCAGCAGCTTGTTGAATATATGAAACAGTATAGCTAACAGTTCTATTAGATGGAAAATATTTTTCTTCCAATTCATTTTGTGTATAACCTTGAACTAAATATTCATATAATATGTCAGCTACTATATCATCGCTTAATCTTTTATCCTTATAAATATATTTATACGCTTCTTCTCGTGATGCCATTTTATTCTCCTTTTTTACTATAAAGTTCCTTTCTTACCAAAAAAATCAGTTGTTAAATTACTAAATTCTAATCTTGTATAATCAATTTTTTCACTATTTTGAATATTATTCTTATTTTTTGTAGTGGTATTTAATATTGTTAAACCCTCAGAACGATTTCCTATACCACAAAAATCTGAGTCATCAGCTAATTGTTTAAAATCATCAAGTTTTAAAATATAAATATCGCAACATTGGCACTCGCCATCTATTAATACAAATGCAACAACAGGAATCATATCAAATTCTCTTGCAAAAGTTCTTAATTTATTTTGGTTATATAAATCAAATACAATTGAAGCATCATCCTTTTTAAATCTTCTACTTTTTACTGATATTGCATATCTTAACTTACTATCTAATCTATCAGTCGCTATTATATCTGCACCTTCATGATCTACTATCGCTACCCTATGACCTTTAATATTTCCAAGTAAAAATGCAACTAGAGATTCTCCAAAATCCCCCAACTGCTTTGGTAGTCTCCCATCTTTAGCGTTCATAAATTTTCTCCTTTCGCTTATTTATGAATATATATTATCAAAAAAAAAAAAAATATTCAACACATTTTTAATATAGAGAAATTATATTTTTAAAAACAATTGATACTTAGCATTATTAAATAGATAATTTTAATATTTTTCTTTTTATTTTTTTATATTTATACACTATATAAAAATTCAAAAAATAAAAAACTCACACTAAATACCACATAACTTATTTAAAACCAAATTTGTTGCATGTAATTTAGAATGAGTTTTTATATTGTCAAAATTATTGAAAGCTATTTAATATTTTTAAATCTAAACTAATTTCATCTAAAGATTTAATTATTATGTTTTTTTATTATCCATTCTTCATCTTTATTTTTTCTTTGTGCATAATAACCGCAAGCCATATTTTTTAAAATGCCTATTGACTTATCTATTTCATACATTTCTTTTAAAGATATTATTTTAGAATCTTCTATTTCGTGTTCTTTTCCACATAAAAATTGCCACATTCCATCATTGGCGTCATGACTTACATATAAAATAGGATTTTCTTTATCTATTATATGAGAACAAGTAATTACAGCCGTATTTGGATTATCGTAAAATGGAAATTTTTCATCTAATAATTTGTGGTTTTTATTAAATTTTAATTTATTAAAGAATCCCATTTTTAAGATCTCCTTTTTTATCTATATTAAAATTTCTACAAAATAAATTTATAAATTTAATAATCAAAAATTATAACAACTCCATGTTCAAGCGAAAATTCTGCTGCTTGCCACAAAATAGAAAAGGCAAATTTTGCTAGAGACTCTGTATAATAAATTTGCTTTTCACAAACTTTTTCTAATCCTTTTTCTTTGCTATAAATTTTATCAACAGGGTAGCCTTCTGTTTTGCTCCATGATATTATAGTATCTCTATCAGCCTTCCATTCAAAATTATTATATACATTCAATTCATCAAGAAGCAAACGGCTTGTTGCTAAAACACTTTTTTCTGAATTTGGCAAATAGTAATCAAACATTATGTCCCTATCAATAGGTAGCCACCAACCATTTCCATCAAATAAGGATAGGCGAAAATCTTTTGTTTGAAGAAATTCTAATACAATGGGATGTTTATAAATATCAATATTTTTTTCCATTGTTTTTGGCAAGTCTTTGTGAGTATATTTTGAAGCAATATAAAGTAATAATGCGTTTAAAGCATCCCAATCTGGCTTGTCTGTATAATAAGGAGTAGTATCGTAATCCTCATTCCATATCGATTTAGAATTTATTTCTAAACCTTTTTCAATAGCTTCTTTCCATCCAAGAACAATTTCTTTAGTTTCTTCTAAAGAAAGCTCTTCGTCATCTTCTCCATTTTCATCTTGAACTCTTATAGTTTCATATTTCAATCCATTATCTTCAGCAAATTGTTGAATAACAGTTTTCCAATTATTCATATAATAGCGAATTAAGGTCCCAGCATATACATCAAGTCCCATTATAAATACTTCCTTTCGAATATATTTTTTTATTTACAGCTTTTCTATCTAAAATATAGATTATTCTTCTATTTACTCATCCACAGATTCATACAATTTATCTATTTTTTCTTTAATCAAAGACTTATCAATAGAACTATCAGAAAAATAAAATAACTCTGTTTATCCAATTTGATTTTTTTCAAGATAACATTGAAGGACACCTAGAGCTGGCAATGTGTAATAATTGACAACTCCTGTTGAAAATTCTTGGTTATCTGGATATATAAGTTTTGGAGTCTTTGCTATATTTAAAACCTCAATAATCATTTGACTTATCTTATCTGTCGTTATTTTGTTATTAGCATCATAAATAATTTCTATAGCCATAACGCTTTCATCATATATAAATTTTTGACCGTATTTATCTTCTATAATTTGTTTTGCTTTATCAAAAAAATCTTCTTTTTTCAAAATCGTAGCAAGATATTCATCTCTGCAGGCAAAGTGGTATATATTATCATATATCAAATCCCTAACCTTAAACTTTATACCCTTATCATCTTCAAACATTCCCTCATTTTTTTGTCTATCAAATGATTTGACAACTTTAAAATTCTGTTCTGGATAAGCTTTATTCAAACACATAAGAATTCTTTGGTCAGTATCTTTTCCTGACAAAGGATTATCTTCATCTCTTTTTAGACCACAGCCACTAAATAGAGATATTAATATAGCAGTTACCAATCCTAGTATAATTTTTTTCATATTTTATCCTTATTTTTTATCGTTAATCCAAAATTTCAAAATATTATTTTTTGTAAAATCATTATTGGTTTAAAATTAATTTTCCTTTAGTCGTTTCTTTTTAAAATAGATACAGAGTTTATAGCTATAGACAATATAACTAGAACCCATAATGCTTTACTCATTGTAGGCATAATGTCCATAAGAGCAACCCAGTCTTCTTTGATTACACGACTAGCTCCATCAAAATATAATGCACATACTGTTAAAGCTGTTAAAGACAAACTCAAAAATCTATATCCTTGTGCATTTTTATTTTTTATTGTTGCCATCACATTTAATACTGCAAATATTATGGCACTTATTCCAAAAATTAACCACATAACTTTCTCCTTAACTTTCTATTTTTTCTTCTCATTGGCATATTTACTTCCATACCCTATTCAAAAAACATAGAGCCAATTATCCTTACATACTCATTTTTTCTTGTTTTTGCAAATATTTAGATTTTTTAAACCTATTAGTAAATTTTATAAGCTACTTTTTTATATATTTATCTGCCCTTCTGTTTAAATTAGTTGTAGCCACGTTCTTATCTCTTTCGATTTATTATATTATTTAATTCGCTCATAGTAAATAGAATGTCATTATATCAGTATGAAAATAAGGCCTTGCTTTTAATTAATTTTTTCTAAAACTTTGTTAAATTCACTAACTGATGGTAATTTTCTAATATTTTCATTTAATGCCCAAAAGATAGCTACTAAAAATATAATGAAAGATCCAATAAATATAGCCTTTGAACTTGATAAATATTCTCCTAAAAATCCACCAAATAAGGCTCCTAAGGGCGCCATAAAAGTAGAAATTCCAACCATAGCCCCCATTGCAGAGCCGATTTTTTCGCTTGGAACTATTATTTGAACCATGGTTTGAGCATAAACATTTACAATACCTACAACAAACCAACCAAGCCCATACAAAACTACTCCTATTTTTATATTATTTTCAAAATTAGAAAAAAGCATCCATGCTACAGCTACAACCATCATTCCATAAATGTATAATTTTCCTAAAGATATTTCTTTTAGTTTTGGAAATCCTGCAAATAAAGACCCAAGTAAAAGACCTGCTCCCATTCCTGCAAGCATTAAACTATAAAATATTTCATTTTGTGCAAAAGCTGGTAAAACTGAACTTATTGATGTAGCTGAAAAGTTAATAAAAACTATTCCAAAAACTAGGGCAAAAATCCTTGAATCTTTAAATAAATTAAGCCCATCTTTAAGAGATTTAAAGTGATTTTCTATTAGATTTTCTTCCAGTTTTTCTTCTCTTTTTTGGGAATGGCTAAGTTTTTTTGATAAAAAACAAAATAAAATCCCAATAAAAATAAAACTTATAGAATCAGCAAAAAAAGCTGTCATAAAACCACACAGTGATATTATAAAACCTGCAAGAGTATCAAAAATCGCATTTGATCCTTGGTAAGCCATAGTCATCAAAGAATTTCCTGTAACAAGTTCTTTTTCAGATAAAATTTTTGGAAGTAGAGATATTTGACCTGGATAAACAAGTTGATTAATTAATGAAATTATTGGCATTATTATCATAATATGATAGACACTTAGTTTTCCAAATTTATACAAAAATGGAATAATTAAAATCAAGACTGCTTGAAAAAATTGAGATAAAATTAAAAACTTTTTCATATTAATTTTATCCAAAATTGGGCTTAATAGTAACTGAACTATTGCTGTTGATGAGGTAAGAAAAAGAGTAATACCTGAATAAATTGTAGATCCACTCATTTTGTAAACTAGAAGAGTTGATACAATCGCATATAGGCTATCTCCAAAATTTGTTATTAGTCGTCCTAAGAGCAGGACATAAAAATCTTTATTTTTAATCATTTTTAACATTCTCCTTATATTTAACGTTTTAATAAATTTGACAGTTGTGTATTTTTTTACCAGTAAGGATTAACTTACTGGTTTTAAGATAATTTATAAATTTGTACTTGAAAACTTTCTTGGGTATCTTCATCTTCACTATATTTTTTTATTAAATCATTTAATTCTTTTTCAAATGATTCATAAGATTTGCCAGAAATTTTAAAAGAAAATACCTTCTCTTCTACGTTTTTATTAAATATTTCACTATTAGGAATAAAAGCCTTGGCCACAGGCAAAAAATATTTTTGAGTGATGCCATTAATAAGTTCCGTATCAACTACTTCTATAATTTTATTTTGTTCTAAAATTTTTAAGTGATAGTGAATTTTTGATCTACTAACCCCAAGAGCATCTGATAAATCTTGGGCATTTTTTGGGATAGTTCCTAAAGTCATAATTATTTTAAGCCTTATAGGATCGCTTACAATATTAATTTCTTCCAATGAATTTAAAATATGAACTTCTTTCAAACTACACCTCCATATCTTATTTTCTTTATTGTAACTTAAATTTACTAAACAGTCAAATATTTTTTAACGTTAAATATTTATAACCAGAAAAATAACCCTTTGATTCCTAAAATTCAAGAGTTATTTTCAAATTCCTATTAAGATTTTAAATAATTTATTAGTAGATAAATATTCAGATAGAGTCCATAATATTAAGTAAATTATCTTAGTACAATATTCACTAATCAGCAAATTTAAACTTATATATTAATAGAATAATTTTTATTTAAATTTTTTCCAATATCTATCATTTATTTTCATCAAAAATATACAATCTATGCATAAATTAATAATTTTTTATAATATTAAAATTCTTGTCTTTATATCATAGTTCTCTTAATAACAAAACAGTGAAAATAATTTATATAAGGTAAACCCATAAAGTTGTACCTAATAGCAGAGTTAAAAATAAACTAGCTATGGTATTAGTTTTTTTCTACCTATAAAATTTTTTATGATGCATTCTTCTTTCTATTTTCTACTGGTAAATTAGTTTTAGTTTTGGTTGTTTTTATATTTCATAGCTTAATATTTCACTGTTATACATATCTAAGTATGGATTTAAATATAATTTCTTTATCTTTTCTTTTAATTGTTCTTCATTTAATAAATTAACTTCTTCAATAGTTAATTTTGCTAATGATTATAATTTGTTATTTTTGTTTTCTTTTAGATTTTAGTCCTTTAATTCCCTTTTTTAAAGTCATTGCTCCATCTTCTTATTAAAATTTTATTAGGTATATAATATTTATATGAGTTTCTAGATTCTTAATATTTTTTACTACTTTAATTTTAAATTCTGTCCTATATTTTGCCATAAAAACCGACCTTCTCAAGTTAGTTTTTAGGTCTAAATTTTATGGTAGGACAGCTCATAACTACATCCTTTTTCCTCTTATATTTTCCATTATATATCTATATTTTGTATATTAGTAAGAACAGTAAGTGCATATTAACTTAAGAAAAAATTGACATAGCACTTGCTTTTTGAATTGTACCCATAAAACTGGAAACAATATTTAATCATTTACAGACCCGACTTTCTTTTACAATTTAAAAATCTCATCTGCCACTTCATTTAAAAATTCTATATCATGGGATACAATAAAAATTATTTTATCCTTATTTCTATATTTTTTTATTAGCTCAGATATTTTTTCCATATTAGAATAATCCATACCGCTTGTAGGTTCGTCGAAATAAACAAATGGAGAATCCTTACACATAACAGATGCTATTGCTAGTCTTTGCTTTTGCCCTCCTGACAAACTCATTGGATGCCTTTCTCTAAATTCGTCTAAGCCTAAATCTTTTAAGATGATTTTCGCCTTTTCTTCATCAAAATTCTTTACTCCAAGGCTAAGTTCTTTGAATACTTCATCTGTGAATAATTGATGATTTACGTCTTGCATAACAAGTGAAGAGTTTTTGAGTCTTCCTTTTTTAGATAGCTTCTCTCCTTTAAAATAAATTTCTTCTTTCGATTTTTTCTCAAGACCTATTAAACATCTTAAGAGCGTTGATTTTCCTAGTCCGTTGTATCCTATTATGCCATAAATTTTTCCAAGCTTAAATGAGATGTCTTTTATACTTAAGCACTCATAATCAGTAAATTTGTAGCTAAGATTTTTTATCTGATATTCTCCACCGTCTTTTAAATAAGGAACTTCTAATTTGCTTAATTCTTTATCCCTTAAACTTAAAGCGTTCAATTCATTTTTATCAAACTTTAAAAATTCACTTCTAGTATAAGTTTCTTTAAGTTTACCCTTATCTATCAAAAATACACGGTCAACTATATCCATTAAATAATAGATTCTATGCTCAGCTACAATTATGCTTATTCCCTTTTCTTTTAATATATTTAGCATCTTTGTCAAAACACTTATGCTTTTAATATCCAAATTTGAAGAAGGTTCATCCATAACTATGATCTTTGTGCCCGCTATATAAGAAGCGGCAATGCAAAGTATTTGTTTCTCACCGCCGGATAGATTAAATATATTTCTATTCAAAAGATTTTTTATCGGAAATATTTCAAGCATGTCCTTTAAACGATTGTCCATCCCTTCTCTTGCAAGACCAATATTTTCCAAATAAAACAATAATTCTAATGTCGTATTTATATTAAAGAAATACGTCTTAGGATTTTGAAAAACAGTTGAGACAAGCATTGAGATTTGATAAAGTTCCAAATCTTTTATATTTTTACCATCAATAATTATTTCCCCACTTATTTTCGCATTATCATACCTTACAGCTAATCCATTAATAGAGTTTATTAAAGATGATTTCCCACTTCCACTTTTACCTGTAAAGAGTACACATTCTCCTACAGCTATTGATAAAGATATATCTTCTAATATCTTTTCTTCACCATAATCAAGCCTTAAATTTTTTATTTCTACCATATTAAGCCTCCCACAATAAATCCAGCAACTGGTAAAACATAAACAAAATCAATTAGCTGTATCTTTACACGGATATATCTAGTCTTAGCAATTGGATTTTCTATTGCCTTTGTTTCCGCCGCTTTTGCAATGTCATCTGCTATGTTCGAAGATATAATTAGTAGTGGCACAGAAACATATTCAAGATATTTGACTGGGTTTTTAAAATTTATTCCTCTTACTCTCATAGCCATTTTGATGTTTTTCTTCTCCTCCCTAAAAGATGGGAAAAATCTAAACATAACCGCAATAGGTATGGATACATTCTTTGAAATCTTAAGCTTATCCATCGATGAAATTATTGTACCTACATCAGAAGTCTTAATCATGAAGCTTGCCGCCATAAATGGCAATAAAAACATTCTAAAGACAATAGGTATACTTAAAAACATCTTAAGTATTGGGTTTAATGTAGATAAAGTCATAAAATTAGGCAAAGAATATAGCACTATACATAAAATTATCCATTTGAAAAGTGTTTTTTTGTATCCATTCAAATAAAGCAAAATACCAATAAGACAAACAATCGCTAGCTCAAAACGGATGTTTATGCTATGCATAACAGTTAAGCCTGCGATAAATACGACTAATATCTTACTGATGGGATTGGGATTAAAGGGAGCATTTGAAGAAAAAGTAGGCATTATACAATGCCTGCTTTTTCAAAGTGTTTTTTCAATAAAGCCTTGCCTATATATGCTCCAATAAATCCCCCTACAATTGCTCCTAAAGCTACTAAAGCCATATGAGGATATGTTATTAGTTTTTCCAAGGCTACTACATAGTCATCCCCCATCATCTTGCAATGTTCTACATATACTTCTTTTGCTAAAAGCATTTGCATCATAGAACTACAAATCCATGTGCTAAAAATGGCATAAGATATCATATTATATTTAAATGACTTATAGTTTCCAATTTTTCTAATTAACTCTGCTATTATCATAACGATAAGCGATAGAACTACAACTACGTAGGTATGTCCAGCAGCAAACATCACAAGTGGAGATATCATACCGAATATAAATAGTGCCCATGGCTTTTGAACCTTAGCCATAAATAACATAACAACAGTTCCTGCAATTATACCCAAAACTGTTGGGTATATTAAGAACAATATTGGAATCATTCCCATCATACCAACTCCAAACATCAAGGCAAAATAAATTACTCCAAAAACACCAATGCTTACTAAATCTTTGACTTTTAATTTTTTATTATCCATTTTAAACCTCCTAATAAATAAATTCTTCTGCCATTTTTGTCTTTTCTATTAAATTTTTGTAAACTTTTGATTTTTGTAAAAGCTCTTCATGTTTGCCTTCGCTTTCTACTTTTCCATTTTCAAGAACTACTATCTTGTCAGCATTTTCTATGGATTTCATTCTATGTGAAATGATGACAACTGTTTTATCTTTAATCAAATTATTTAAAGACTCTTGAATTTTTTTCTCGTTGTCAACATCAAGACTTGCTGCTATCTCATCTAAGATCAATATCGGTGCATCTTTTAAGAAGGCTCTGGCTATTGATAACCTTTGTCTTTCTCCACCTGATAGCTCAGCACCGTTTTCACCGATAACTGTATCGAAACCCTTATCCATTTTTTCTATAAAATCTGTGCAGTTTGCAAGTTTTGCTGCTCTTTTAACTTCTTCGTCACTTGCATCTTGCTTACCGATTCTAATATTTTCCATAACGCTTTGATTAAAGAGAACTACATCTTGGAAAACTATTGATACCTTGTCAAAAAGTGATTCTGTTGATATTTCTTTTATATCTTTGCCATCGATTAATATTTGTCCTTCATCATAATCATAAAGTCTTGATATAAGTTTCAATATAGTTGTTTTACCGCATCCGCTTGCACCTACCAAAGCGGTAACTTCTCCCTGTTTAGCTTTAAAGCTTACACCATTTAAAACTTTTGCATCTTTCTTGTAAGTAAATTCAACATTTTTTAGATCAATATCAAATTTTTTCAAATTATAGTCATCGCCTTCTTGTAAATCTTGATTTTGAATTTCTTTTAGCCTTTCAATTTTTGGCGATAAATAAAATATCTCAATCATTCCTTCTTTAGATGCATCTAGAGAGTCTTTTATCTTCATAGCTGCTAGTAAATATCCTACAAGGTAGAGAGCACTTATCTCTTTATTAATAATTAGATTTACGCCAACAAATATTACTACAGCAAGGGAAATAAAGCTAAATATTGCAGATATAGACATAGCTAAAATATTTACTAATTCTGTCTTTAAGTGCACTTTTTCACTTTTATCCATTTTTTCATACAGCTTTTCTTTCATTTCCTCTGATAAGCCGTAGGCTTTAATCTCCATTTGCATTTCGATGTTTTCTTGAAAGCTTTCTGAGTTTTCTCTTAGAATATCATAATATCTTTTCTGTCCCTTAACCTGATATTTTTTAGATAAGGGTATAAATATAAAGCTTAAAAGAGATGGAACAATTACAGCTAAACCCATCTTGACATTGCCCACTAGCATCATGATGGATATTAGTGGGAAGAATAGTGCCATACCGCCCACTTTTGGTATTGAATGGCTCATTGCATGTTCTATTCCTTCAATATCAGACATGATTGTTTGCGCTAGGTCTGAAATATCATGTTTAGAAAAGTATGACAGAGGTAGTTTTGATAAATTCTTCGCTGTCCTTATTCTTAAATCTGCACTTTCTTGGTAGGTTGTGCTATATAATTTATCGTATTCGATAGAAAGCAAAATATACATTGCTAGCAAAGTCAAGGCTGAGAATACTATATAAAATCCCTTGCTTTTGCCAATATTTTCCAAAACTTCCTGAGCAAAAATCATTAGTAATATCGCTGGAAGCATGTTTATACAATAAACGAAAAATGAAGCCAGTGTTGCTTTACTTAAATTTCTTGCTCCTTTATCTGTAAGAGCAAATCTTTTTTTATAAAACTCCTTCATTTGAAACCCTCCATTCATTCGCACTGTTAAACATCTCTTGCAATCTCTTGTACCTTGTATCTTTTGACATTAATTCTTCGTCAGAACCTCTTTCTATGATTTTCCCCTTATCCATAACAAGTATTTCATCAAGATCTTTAATTGTAGACAGCCTGTGGGCAATCATGATAACTGTTTTATCTTTCATAAGATTTTTGAAAGCTTTTTGAAGTTCAAACTCGTTATCTGGGTCAATGGATGCTGATGCCTCGTCCATAATAATAATTTTGGAATCCTTTAAAATTGCTCTGGCAATTGCAATTCTTTGTTTTTCTCCACCAGATAAATAAACGCCTTTTGAGCCTATGACTGTATTTTCTCTTTCTGGAAATTTGTCTAATATTAGATTACATCCAGCTAATTTTAAGGCTCTCATAACGTCATCTTTTGTAGCTTCTTTATTTGCTAAAGCAACATTTTCATAAATGCTCTTCTTGAATAATTTTGAATCTTGAAAAACAAAGGAGATAGCTTTAATTAAGGCTTGGTCAGAATATTCACTTATTGGCATCCCGCCTATCTTTATGCTTCCTTCATTAACATTGTAAAAACCTGATATAAGTTTTGCTACCGTTGATTTGCCTGATCCAGATGAACCGACTAGTGCATAGGACTTTCCTTCTTCTAATTTAAAGGATAAATTTTCAATGACAGCCTTATCATTGTAAGCAAAGCTAACATTGTCAAATTCTATATTATAGTTTTTAAAATTATTGACATTGCCATGGACCAATTTGTCTTTTTGCATATCCTTGTAAAGAGCCTCTAAAGTATCTACTGCATAATTGCCTTGAGAAATGTACATAGCGTACCACATCATCCTCATAAATGAAACAAAGAGAACTCCTGATAAAAATAAAATCATAATAAGCTCAAGTAAAATCACCTTGGCGCTGCCTAAGCTAGTCATAAAATAAACTATAGGAATAATTAAAATTGCAATTAAACCAAAAAATAACCATTGATACAAAACATAAGGTTTTTTACAAGATAGTGAATAATCATAAGCATACTTTGAATAATCTTTTATCGCCTTGTAAAAGCTTTTAAATGACTCCACATTTGCTCTAAATATTTTTACCACTTGCATTCCTCTAACGTATTCAACAGTTTCAGCACTTAGTTTAGATAGGGCTTCTTGGTATATCTTCATAAATTTTTGCTCGCCCATCATTGCCCCTAAAATTAATCCGCCGATTATTGTAAGAGCAAGCAAAGTTATGCCAACTCTTATACTTACTATAAAGCCAAGTGCAAGTACAAGTATAGGTGTAACTATTGCCTGAGAACTATCGGGTATCATGTGAGCTACAACCTGATGTGTTTGTGCGGCATTATCATCTATGATCTTTCTTATTTGACCAGATGGATTTAAATCAAAGAACCTAAAACTTGCTTTCTCTAAGCCATCAATCCCCCTTTTTCTTAAATTTGTTTCAAGCCTAAATCCCAATACGTGAGAAAACATTCCTGAAACAAAATAAAATATCGCTCCACTTGTTAGTGTAATAACAGATTTTAATGCTAAGCTCTCTGCACCTGATAAATTTGAATTAATTATTAACTTATCTAGAAATTTGTAGATTAAATAATATCCATATACTGTAAGTGCAGCAGATATAGCAGAAAAAACTATAGCTAAAACCCCAAGATATTTTTTATTCTGTACATAAGCAAATAGTTTTTTGTAAATCTTCATAATCATATCTCCTTTCTTTGATGTTCCTTTTAGATATAAATTTTCTTAGTTGATAATAACTATCATTGCTTTTCTATTATACATCGGCTATAATTAATAATACAATAGTTTTGAATTAATAAAGCTAATTGGAATATTGTCTAAAAGGGATATGTGGATTATGAGTTACTATGATTTTGTAAAAGATTATATGAAAGTAGATGAATGTAAAAACAATAAAAAGTATTCAAGTGCAGGTCACACTTTTTGTTGGAAAAAAGAGGATTCAACTTATGCAGATGGTCTATATTGGTTTTATGAAGGAGATGGCTTCATTATTGATGTACACGATTTTTATATCAGAGAGGAAGTGATTCAAAATAATACCTATAGTATGGCAGACTATGTTTCAATTTATTCAAGTTACATTGTCAGTGCAAACGGGGAGAGATTTAGTCCTTATCAAACTTTAACTGCAAACTCCTTATGCACTCTTGATTTTGATAATATAAGAGATGATTTTGTATTTTTATTACATGAGAACTGCTATTATCTTGCCGTATCTATTGGATTTAAAAGAGAGCTCTTAGAAAAACATCTATCATCTATTAATATTAACCCAGAATCATTTTATTCATCTTTACTTGAAACGAATCAAATTATTCTTACAAAATCCTTAGAAAAAGTGGCAATGGAAATATTAAATTGTAAGATGGATACCCCCGCTGCAGAATTTTTCTTTAATGCAAAGGCAAATGAGTGGATAAGTATAGTGATTGACACATACTTAAATAGAAAAAAATATAAAATTGAATCTGATGATAATAAAGCACTTGAAGATGTAGTAAGATTCTTGGATGATCATTTCGCCATGAATGTAAATCAAGAAACCCTTGAAAAAATATCTAAAATGAGCGGAACAAAATTAAAAAATTTGTTCAAAGAAAAATATGGTCAAAGCATTACAGAATACACCCAAAGAAAAAGAATGAATGTAGCTGAAACCCTTTTGTTTAATACGGATCTTCCTATAAAAGAAATTGCTGAATCTGTTGGATACACATCCCATAGCAAATTTTCCATCTATTACAAAAGATACAAGGGAAAACTTCCTAGTGAAGTCCGTAATTTAGCTTGCAAACATCACAATTTAAAATGCGATTATTGTGATTAAACTAATTTTTCTATTTATATGCATTTATTTTATATGATTTTATATATTTGTATGGTCTGAATAAATTTGATTTAAAAAATGGATAAAAAAATTAAGGAAGTCCGAAGAGGGGCTGTAAATAATTTTGTGTCCAGTTTTATGGGTACACATCAATGTCAGGATTTAGGTTGACACACAAAATTATTTACAGATACAAACTTTTCTTTTAAAAGAAATTTTAACCATATTTTTAATTTTCCACTCCTAAACAATATAATTTCAAAATGTTTTCAAATCTATATTATAATTCTATTAATATTTTGTTAATTTTTTATTTTAATAAGAAAGTAAAGTCCATAATATTGTGCTAGTAAATTTTACACAACATTATGGACTTGACATAAACTTAGTACTATAAAAAAATAATATATATTTATCTAAATTAATTAATACCTACTAAAGTATTTTTTCTGCAAGTAAAATTGTTCCGCCTGAACTTTCTACTTCTTTGATAAGTTTAAAGCCATTCTTTTTCCAAAAAGCTTTTGACTGAGGATTTCCTTTGTCAATGCCTAGGCGGACTTTTGCTTTGCCTATTTTTTTAACATAAGCTAGAATACTTCCAATAATTTCAGTTCCTATACCTTGGCCTTGGTATAAAATATTTACCATAAAAAATCCAATAAAACAGGTTTCTTCGTCTGGATAACCATCTAAAATATCTAAAACAGCAACTAAAAGTTCATTTTTGAAAAATCCCAAATAATATTTATTATCTTCATTTACTCCTTCAGGTCTTAAGTAAAGGTCACTTAAGATTTGTTCTCTACTTATCTCTGCATGGCAGTAACGATAATATAACTTATTGCCTTGGCATAATCTGTATATGGTTTCAATATCATTTTCTGTAAGTTTTTCAACATTATAAGTTTTACTCATATTTTTTATAGTTAACATTTTGCACCTTGAATTCTTCCTCTTTAAATGAAAATTATCTTCTCGTCAATTCCACAACAAGCAAATTAAAATACTCTTATCTGGATGCTTGGAATTGAGAATCTGGATGAGGCTAAAATTATTTTAGCACAAATCAATGATTATATAACCTAATCAATATTTATAATACCGAGTGCCCACGATGTAATTATATATTCTTTCTCATCTTCTTAAACTAGGTAATCTTTCATCTTCATTTCCTGTATTTTGAAATTTTTTACTTGTGAAATGAATAAAAGATAACTCTTTTACATCTTTTTCAGGATATATTTATGTTCAGGTTTTCGTCTATATATTAATTTATTATGTTATAATGAAATTAATTATGAAAGGAGGCTCTCATGGACAAAATTTTGATTGGCAATGGGAATACGGAAAATTATATTCTTTTAAATAAAATAAATCGACACGGACTGATCAGCGGAGCTACTGGAACTGGAAAAACTGTCACTCTAAAGGTGCTTACGGAAGGTCTCTCTGACGCTGGAGTTCCGACCATTCTTGCGGATGTGAAGGGTGATCTTGCAAATATTTCTAAGCCTGGCGAGATGAATGATAAATTAAATTCAAGGCTTGAAGAACTTGGTATTTCTAATTTTGATTTTAAGAATTATCCTGTAAATATGTGGGATATCTACGGCGAAAAAGGAATTCCACTTAGGGTTACTGTTTCTGAGATGGGTCCTCTTATGCTCGCAAATATTTTAGACCTAAACGATACTCAGGCTGGGGTTTTAAATATTATTTTCAAGGTTGCCGACAGCGAGGGTCTTCTATTAATCGATTTAAAGGATCTTAAACAGATGATAAATTTTGTCGGTGAAAATAAGGACGAGATTAGTAGGACCTACGGCAATGTGGCTAGTCAAAGTCTCTCTGCAATTTCTAGAAAGCTTTTGTTTATTGAAGATGCTGGCGGAGATTTATTCTTTGGAGAACCTGCGATAGACATCGGCGATTTTATTAGAACAGATCCAAGTGGTAAGGGTGTTGTAAATATTTTAAATGCTACAAAATTGATCTCAAATCCACTTCTCTACTCCATGCTTCTCCTATACTTACTTTCAGAAATCTATGAAAACTTCCCAGAACTTGGAGATTTGGACAAACCTAAGCTTGTATTTTTCTTTGACGAAGCGCATTTACTTTTTAACAACACGCCAAAAGTTTTACAAGACAAGATTATCCAAGTCGTTCGTCTTGTGCGCAGTAAAGGGGTGGGCGTCTTCTTCATCACACAAAATCCTCTCGACATACCAGAATCCGTTTCATCACAACTTTCCAACAGAATCGTACATCAACTAAGAGCTTATTCTCCAAAGGAACTAAAGGCGATAAACGCTGTTGCAAACACATTTAGACAAGATGAATCAATGGATATAAAGGAAGAAATCATAAATCTTAGGACCGGAGAAGCATTGGTTTCATTTGCCGATGAAAGTGGTGCACCAACTGTGGCAGACAAGGCACTAATCCTTCCGCCCCGCTCATCCTTTTCAACACTAACCGATGAGGAGTATAGAGTCTTAGTTAATTCTTCTCCACTTTATACAAAGTACAAAGAAGCAATTGACAGAGAATCCGCCTACGAAATTCTTTTAGAAAGAATTGAAAGAGAAAAGTTGAAAGCTGAAAAAGAAAAATCAGAAGCCGAAAGACAGAAAGAACTTGATACTCAAAAAAAAGAATTCGAAAAAGCACAAAAATCCAAGCGCAGTCAAAAGACTTACTTCGATAAGGGCATCGACTCCATGCTCGGCACCATTACGAGAACCATTGGTCGTGAAATCGCAAGAGGCCTCCTTGGTTCCATGAAAAAAAGAAGATAATATAAAAGAGGCAGGACCAAAGTCCTGTCTTAATATATTTTCTTAATTCTTAAATGTGTTTGATATTTTCTAATAATAATTTTTTCATCTCAATTTTGAAATTTCTGCAATATCTATCTCACAGCCACAACTCATCGATATCTATCAGAAACTCAACCCTAGCGATTTCTCGGTTGACCTATCCGTGGGTAAATTTCTGAAAATCATTAAATAACCAAATGAAAAATTTTCAAGATTTCCTAAAAATCTCAGTACTACTTGGTTTTTACAATTATTTTTCTTTAAGTTTTGATACAAACACTACACTCTCCACATGGGTTGAGCAGACAGTATGGATAAAATTTAATTTTTTTCAAAAGCCTCGTATGTGGATATGTGTCCAATTAGTATTCATCTTATGATCTATTATATCATTCTTAAGCACAGAAAAAACAGCCCATAAAAGAGCTGTTTAGGTTATTATTTTCTTGTTTTAGTTACATTACTTATATTAGATGACCTACAAACATGGCTATAGGCAGTAATAAGGTTAACATAATATTCAACACTATAAATAATCTGTCCTTTACCTTTACGCCAAATATTAAACCTATTAGTCCAATAATTGGGCAGACAAATATTGATGTGAGTCCAGTTGGTTTTAGGTTTGTATAGTTTTCAAATATATCTACTGGAAGTAGGTAATAAATCACCAAAATTGCGATTCCAACTACATATAATTTATTACTGATTTTTTCTTCATATAATCCTCTTTTTTTGAAATTATATTGTTCGAATTAAATCTATAGTCGGTCTGTCTAATATTCTCTTTAAGGAGAAGTTATAGATGATTAGGTTAATACCATAGACGACTAGTGAGAATCCTAGGAAGCTTTTGTAGTCATAATATTTTATTAAAGTACTCATTCTTAAATCAGAAGCGATTATCGATATTATAAACATAACTCCTAAGCTCACCATAATAGAAATTATAAAGGATTTTACCTGTTCTTCAATAAATTCCTTTTGATAGATGTTCTTTAACTCATCTACATCCATACCACAAGAATAAAGACTTCCGATTTCTTTTTTTCTGCTCATTAGACTTAAATTAATGGATGAGTAGCCATTGGTGATATTTAGTACAAAGATGATCGATGCTATTCCTATTACAAATTTTATGAAACTTTTTACTTCCTTATATTCATTTTTTGCGATTTCTTCACCTATTTTGATATTAAATCTATCATCAGGTGAAATTTGTTCTCCTATCATGGCCTCTACATATTCTTTTACATCTTTGGTATCAGAATCTTTTACTTTCATATTTAAAGTATAGGCATATTCTGTATATTTCTCATCACCTGATTCTTCCATAAGTTTAAAATAAGTGTCAAAATCTGTATAAACTTTTACATCAAATGGCATTGTTCTTGACTTATATTTTCCCAAATCTGTTATTGTCTTTGAAATTTTAATAGTCTTATTATAATCATTTTCAAAGTTAATGTCTAAAGTTTGTGGGTTTCCAAAATATGAAATTCTCTTTGCCTTTGCTATTGGAATAGAAGAATCTTCTTGAATTGTATTATAGAGGACAAATTCACCCTTCTTTCCTCCAAGTTCTTTTAAGTCTTTTTCTTCCAAGGCGATGATAAATCCATCCATACCCTTTGCCTTATATTTTTTTATATTCTTTTTCGCTTCCTCATCTAATCCAGCTGCTTTTGCTTCCTTTGAGAATTCGTTAGTATTTTCTACTTGAACATATTTATCTTTTGAAATATAAGACTTCTCGTTAGGAATTTTATCGACAATTTCTTTTAATATTTTTGGGACTTGATTCTTTTCACTAAAATAATCCACGGAAAAATTATAGCCATCATCGTAATGAGAAAAATCTCTGTAGTATGTTGAGATGCCTATGGTGATTATAAATACTGAAATAATGATTATCCCTATAGCGGAAATATATCTCTGTGATTTTATTGAAGCTAAGTTGTTAAGTTTTAATTCCTTCCAAAAATCTTTGGCTCTTTTCTTCTTTGATTTTGAAAAATCTATATTCCCTCTTATGCCGTCTATAATATTTATTTTAGAAATCTTTTTCGCAGGGGATTTAATGGCTAGTGCTACAATAATAAAAGAAACCAAAATTATTGCTAAACTTAATAAGGGATTAAATTTTACTCCTTCAAAGGCACTTACCCCTACACCTTCTGTTATGTTTTTATACAAACGATACATAAAGATAAAGCCTGCAATATGTCCTAAAAGTATTGGAATTGCAGTTGTAACAAGTCCTTCTTTTAGAAGTAAGAGATAAATTTGTCCATTGGTAGATCCTATAGACTTGTAAATGGAAAGCTCTCTTATCTTCCTAAGCCCCCAAACCCAAAATATGTTTTTTATAAAAAACACAAAGATTACTATACATCCAAGTACTGATAGAATAGTAACAGACTTTTTCATTATATTTTGTAAGAGTTCGTTTTCTAATCCATAATAGTTTATAAGACTTTTAGAAAATTCTAAATGAACATCTTTACCAAGTCTCTTATTTATTTCATTTCGTATTTTAGCTCTATTTTTGTAAGCTTCTTCAAATGAATGAAACTTTATAAAAGTCTTGAAAGTGGTCATTTTGTCTTGTAGCCCTAGAGCAAAACTTAGTTTGCTGTACTTGTTGTAGACATCTCCATAAACACCGACTAAAGTAAAGCTTTTAGAGCCTTGGCTCTCAAATTTTTCTCTGTCAGTATTTGCACTTGTGGGACCTATCTCTTCGCCATCTAAAAACCTTTTGCCTAAATCAAGTTCTAGCTTATCGCCTATTTTAAGTTTATTTTTCTCTACGAGGCTTTCAGATATTACAATTTCATCTTCCTTTTCAGCAAATCTGCCGTCAACAAGTCTTGAATACTCTCTCATCTTATTGATTGCTTGGTCTTGGTAGTTGACAACGACTAAATCGTCAGCAAGCCTTCCATTGTCAGGATTAAGAGACATTTTTCCGACCAAATCTATATCTTCAGAGGACTTTAATTTTTCAACGTCTTCAATTGAGAGTTCTTCTTTAATCTCCCCATGATAAAAGCTTGAAGCCATGTAATAACCATAGTTAGCCTTCATATTTGTATATCCGTAATAAAAAATTACGGTGAAAAACAAACTTACAATAAATAATGAGATGAAAATAGGAAAATTCTTCTTATTCATGTTTTTCATCTCCTACAATTTTTCCATCTACTATTGTAATAATGCGATTTGCTTGTAAGGCAATTTCTTCGTCATGGGTGATTAGGATAATCGTCTGTTTTAAGGTTTTATTGAAGTATTTAAAGATTTCTATCATTTCCTTAGAATTTTTCCTGTCCAAATTACCTGTTGGTTCATCTGCTAATATTATAGATGGATTGTAGATAAGACTTCTAGCTATGGCAACTCTTTGCTGCTGACCTCCTGAAAGCTCACTTGGAAAAGAGTCAAGTTTACTTTCTATACCCAGTTTTTTTACTATATCTGAAAATTCATCTTGATTGATTTTCCTTTTATCAAGTTTTAATGGAAGTTCTATGTTATGACGAACTGTTAAGTTGGGAATTAAATTATAAAATTGATAAATTAGTCCGACTTTTCTTCTTCTAAAGTATGCTAATTCTTTTGAAGAATACTTTGATATATCGTTACCATCTATGTAAACTTTTCCAGAATTTGGACTATCTACTCCTCCTATGATATGTAGGAGGGTTGATTTACCAGACCCACTCGGTCCTACAATAGCGACAAATTCGCCTCTTTCAATTTCAAGGTTAACACCGTCTAAGGCAATGACCTTAGAATTACCCTCGCCGTATTCTTTTCTTAAATTTTCTACTTTTAATATTTCCATACTTGCCTCCTTTTTCTTATGTCAAGGTAAGCATATAAAAGTAAAGTGATTTTTAGGTGACATTGTAGAATTTTATTTCAAATCTTGCTCCAACATCAATATTTGAAACAGAAATTTCTCCGTTGTTTTTTTCGACAATTGTTTTCGCCATAGCAAGACCAATTCCAAAACCATTTGAGTCGGGCGTTTTATAGAATCGTTTAAAGATTTTTTTCATATTCTCTTTTTCTATTCCTCCGCCATTGTCCTCAATAATTAAAGATGTATAGAGGGGATTTTTTTCAGATGAAATTGTTATTTTATCGCAAGATTTTCTATTATCTGCATTTTTAAGAATGTTTATGATAGCTTCTGCCAGCCAATAAAAATCTCCGCAAATTATATTTTCCTTTAGACTATCATCTATTATTATTCTTACAGATTTTTTTAAATTAAGAGTATCTAGAGAATAAAAGATCAACTCATCAAGACGAACATCTTCATTTTTCATAAGTTCTTTGTTTGCATCAAGGCTAGATAGTTTGAGCAAAATATCTGATAGAGAGTTTAATCTTAATAATTGTCTTTTTAAAATCTCTATATCCTCAATATCTGGAAAGTCCATCTCCAAATTTTCTATGGAAAAAAGCATAGATGTGATAGGAGTTTTGATTTGATGAGCGATGTCTTCTAGGTATTCTATTTGCTTTTCGCTATTTTTGCTTGTGGTTTCCTTGGCTTCTACTATTTCTATAAAAAGCTTATAAATTTTATCTTCCAAAATTGAAAAATCATCTTGCTTCATTGGGATTTTATAATTTTGATTTTTCATGTTTTCTATTAAATCTATAAGCTCATTTATCCTATTTTTCTTTCTTTTTTCTAAAAAATAATAAAGAAGCCCCAGACTTATTATCCAAAATATATATAGCATCTCAATCCATCCTGTATCCAATTCCTCTGACAGTAGTAATAACTTCTCTATCAATTTTTTCTCTTATTCTCTTAATAGTTGATGTGAGAGTATTGTCATTTACAAATTTATCCCTATCTTCCCAAAACATTTCTAAAAGTTGGTTTCTTGTGAAAACCCTGTGGGGATTTTTGATAAATAACAGTAATATTTCATATTCAAGTGGAGTTAGGTCTATTTGATTATTTTTAAAATAAACTTTTGAATCATTTAAATCTATTTTGATATCCTTGTGAGTAATTTTTTTGTCTTGACTTATAGGTATTGTCCTTAAAACTGCATCAATTCTTGCCCTTAATATGGCAAGGGAAAATGGTTTAGTTAAATAGTCATCTGCTCCTTGATCTAGGGCATCAATTATAAAATCTTCATCATTTTTTACAGTTGTTACAATAACTCTTATGTCCTTATCTTTTAAACTTTCTATCAAATGTTGACCTTCTTTATCTGGTAGATTTATATCAAGAAGTGCCACATCCATGTCTACATTCATCTTATAGCTTGCTTCGTAAAAAGATGATGCAATCTCTACCTCATAACCATTATTAAGCAAATACTTTTCCATTTGTAACGCTATCTCTTTATTATCTTCTATGATTAAAATATTTTTCATTCTTATCCTCTTAATAAATTTTAATAGTCATATTCACAGTATACCATTAATAAGATAGTAAATTAATCAAAATTAATTGTAATATAAAATTAATAAAAAAGACCTACTATCTCTTTGAGAAGAACTTCATGGTCCAGAAATTTTAAAACATGGAAATAATATCAAGTGGACAACTGATGAGAAATTAGGAATAGTAAGCAAAGTGCTAGCAGGAAAACAATAAGGTCTGTAGCAATTGAAATCGGTATCAATCCTGGACAACTTTATTCATAGGTTAACAATTACAAAATTTATGGATATATATATATATGAGATTCATGCTTTAATACCTCAATTCCATGTGTTTCTACTAAATTATTCCATCTTCTTATGTAGTTACGGAAGTAATATTTGTTGATACTTCTATGTGTATCAGACCATTACCTTGTTTGTATAATTCTATACAGTTCTTTTTAAACTCATAGATATATTTCATAAAAATACCCTCCTTACTGGTTTGTCCAGTAAAGAGGGTACATATCATGTCAGGATTTAGGTTGATACACAAAATTATTTACAGACCCAACTCCATTTGATTTATTTATGCACGAACTTAGTTTGGTTTAGGTGTCGCAATATTATTTGCAATTCATCATTTATTTAACCTATTACTTGCACTATATATGGCTCTTTTAATTTTCCTACAATGAAAGTTATCCCTTCTGATTTTTCAATATTTCTATTCATAAGCTTTTTTTGTCTAACCAGTGCATGTGTACATGAGTTCCCAAAACAACAATCTTTATAAATTCCGCCCTTTGCAAATGTTTCAAATATTGATGATAATTCACTATCTTCAATATCTTCATTGCTTATATAAAAATCAGAAAACACATAGGCTGCATTTTCATTTTTTGTACCACTAACAATTTCAGGCATAAGTTCAGTTGGATACTTCAACATTTTTCTCGAACTTGGTAAAATTCGTTCATAGATATTTTGAATTTTTTTCCTAATAAATTATATATGAGATAATCTTTGCCTGAAATATTTATTTTTTCTTTTTTATTTATTAGGTTAATGTTGTAAGTTGAATCTTTGTATTGATTTTTTATATATGAGATAATTTTTTCGTCTTTTATTTTTATATTTAAAAGTATTTCTTTTTTCGTTTGCTCTTATTGTGATTTCTTCTATTTCTTCTATCTGGCTACTTCCATCACTCGTGATGGCTTTTTAAATATTCTTTTTTATTATTTCTTTTAATTTAATGCTTTTAGATATCCCTGCATTTAGAGCTGTAGACAATACTTGAAAGTGTGTATTTGCTTGAATTAATTCTTCTCTTTCCTTTGCCACTTACCATATTAGCTCGTCTATCATTTTCTTCTGGGACTCGCATAAATATTTCTTTAGATATAATAGAAAAATAGCTTTTAAGATTTCTTTAAAACATCCTAAAAGCCACCTGTTTCAACACTTTTATATCTTGTTATTCTATTTCATTGGCATCAATACCACACTCTCAAGCGTTTTAAAGTATAGAAAAACCATTTATTTTACCACGATTGAATGAGCCTTGATATTACAATAAAAATAACATGGGGAATAGTACAAAACATCTGACTATCTTCTGTCTTTCTTAATTTTATTGTGACTCTTAATGAGTATCGTCTTTTTCTGATTGTTCTTGCACAAATTTGATGCTATTTTGAATATATTCTTTCTCTTTTTCTGTTGCAACTTCTTCTAATTGTTTATATAAAGCAATACATTCATTTCGTTTACCTAATACATTAAATGCAGTTGCAATATTAAGATACCATATCATTTCATCTTTCATATCTTTAGGATTCATATCCATTGCAAGAAGTTTTTCTAAAAAGATTTCTCCGTTTTTGTTTTCTTGATATTCTTTTACAATATCATTATTCAGTTTTCTGAATTGACGTCCTCTAAGCATTAAAACAAAGAATACAGTAAAGAAATAAACAATAGTAATAACAACACCACCAACGATAACGCCTAAAAAGCCAATTGTTGATTTTACATAGGGAGCTATGTTCACATAAATAAATAGCAGTACCGCCCAAAATAGCAAGGCCAATCGGATAAGCCATTTATCTCTTTTTTCATATATTGCTCTTTTATTTTTTAGATTTTCGGGTTCGTAAATCATTTTATTTCACTCCTTTATTGCCACATCAATCAGAATTTGTTTTACTGAGTTCTACAAACTGGAATTTGAATTATTGATTATTTTAAGAAAATTTTTAGAAATTTATCAGTGTTAACTTTCCTCTGATTATAGCTTTCTATTTTGCTCTAACAGCATCAATTCTTCATCTGTTAATACGTTACCATTCATTGTTATTTTCCTCCTTGCTCAACACTGCCACGTATTTCAATATCAAATTCTTGACCTTTGCGAACAGTTCCAAGCGCAAATGCTATTCTTCCTTCCCTTACCTCCGAAAAATCCTTATGTTCAGAAGATGTAAATCTTTCGTTTCTACACACTTCCACCCACGGACCGCCATAAAACTTATTTTCTTTCATCCACGTAAAAAACTCTGTCGTAAATTTCATCAGTTCATCATCCGTTTTACAAATCTCATCCGAGATAAGGATGTAAGCCCCTATCCTTGAAATAGTGTGCTGCATTAAAAAATCTTCATTCAATTTTGTAAGTTCTTCCGTCTTCACATCTCCAACATCAAGACTCGATACATACACACGAAACTGTTCTTCCGGCAAAAACTCCGCAAAATGTTTATTAAGCAACTTTTCAAATTCAATTCGTACTGCAAAATCCAAATAGTCGTCCTCATAATTTCCATCCTTTTTCGACACTTCAACCGTATCAATTTCCGGGTCATATCCGTCGGGAACAATCAATATGCGCGCTTCCTTATCCAGCAGTTCCGGATGATGATAGGCAATATATGTAAAATGCACTCCATACGGCGCATATTTCTCATTTACATATGTCAGCATATAGTCCGCCATACTAAGATAAATCTTTTGTTTGCCGGTAAGTTGGCTGTAATCAAGCGGAAGTTCTTCCTTTGTTAATATCTCTTTCTGCTGGTCGGTTAAAACCACATTCTGGTCCTTTGTTTCCGTATTGTTTGTGTAATTCGCACTCATTCTGCACCCCCCTAAACATAATATCATTATAAATATTGCTACAATTCCTATGCCACGCTTAAACATTTGCATTTTCCTCCTCCGTTGGGGAATTAAAATATTACTTTTTATGGTACTTTCATCAAACAGACCATCACTATAGTTTTACCACATATTATTTTTATGCTATACAAAAAATATATCTAATTAAAAATGCTACGATCAATACCCTTAATATGTTATAGGTCATTAAATTCATCCGCGTCGAGTTAAAGACTTTGTATACTCTCTTGTAATTATTGTCATAATGATAATTGCAAAATAAACAAATTTCTCCAATAATCCACTCACTTTTTCAAAATAAATAAATTGTTGATTTATTTCTTCGTCAAACAATATTACTTGATTTTATCTTCTACATATATCATAAATGCTAGTAATTTTTTTGTTCATTCTGTACTTCTATCATCCAAACAGTACATCTTTTTGATTTGCTTATATTTTGCTTTAATTTCAGCACTTGTCAAATCCAGCTATATTTTAACACTTATATGTTTATCGACATCAAGTTTAGACAAAAGTGCTACAGTCTCCACGTGCCTTGAGTGGTCAGTATGGATAAATTTTGAAACTTTTCAAAAGCCTCGTATGTGGGAACATATTTATTCTGCACTATTTCTAAATTCTTCTAACATTTTATTGAGAACTAATGCATTTTCATATTCTTCAACAAATGCCCCCTCTTTGTACTGTGGAAAATTCGGAATATTTGGCATGTGTACATTTTTTAAATATTTTTTTCTATTATACCAATTATTCCTAACAAATTCTTTAAATTCAATACGCTCTTCTTCCGATTCAAATAATAGTACTACTTCAAAGAATTCCTGTCTAGAGAACTTATCACTGAAGGATTCTTGATAAAAGAAAAACTGATTTAATTTGTAAAAAAAAGTTCCTTTCGTAAAATATCTATATGAAAAATCCCAACTAAAGCTTTTGTTTTTGTCTAATGTAATTCCATCTATTTCAGGGCAAGGCGTGAAGTACCTACCTCCATCTAAAGCAACCCCACCTAATTCTTTCAATAATGTCTGATGATATTTAAATTTTATATCATACCAATGTGGTCTTGAATCTGTTTGAGAAAAAAGATAATATTCATACCCATCTCTTTCATCTCTATCACTCTTATATTCGATAGTGAACTCTGGAAAATACTTGTAGTACTTTTGCATTTCACCATATGGACCATCATTCCAATTTTCATAATCCTCAAGATAAATCTCAAATCTGTCTAAAACTGTTTGAGTTAATCCAAATCGTTTTTTCCACAAATATTCAACTTTATCTAAATCTGCTGATCTATCTATAGGTGTGTTAGTATCTTGAATTCTCGTGTAAATATAATTCGCCCTAATTCCCTGAAACTTATCTGTCAAATAATATGGTGTGTTATTGTCATTCAATATCACTATTACATCAATTGTTTTACCTAATATTTGATAGCTTTTTACATATACCGTTGGTCTTAAACCACCCGCAAATTTTTTGTCTTTTAGAAAATCAACTATGTTTTGGGTATTTCTTCTTCCTTCATCTTCACTTACATCCCTAATGTTATAGTTGTCATCTTCATCGACTCCAATTATTATAATTGCATCCTTACTTTCCAAATTATTAGACATACAAATAATATCATGGAGTAAATCTTGTTTGTCTTTGTTTTCAGATTTATACCATTCTTTCTTAAAATCCCAATAACTACCTTCTTGTTTTAAGTTAATTAAATCTATAATTTTTTCCATACCTGTCAAAAAATCACCTCCATTACTATTTTTGCTGATTTTATTATACCATCCTATATTATGTAAAAAACAGCTCACTTGGAGCTGCTTTTCAGTAATTATTCTTTTGGTTTATTCTGAAATCATTAAAGAATGCTTTCCCATTTCTCTATAAATCCTAAGTGCTTTAATTCTACTGATCCATATTTATTAATTATTTCTAATAAGTCACTATAAAATTTCTCATAATACTCTTGATTAGCCAGTATCTTCAAATTAATAATACTAGCGAAAATGGTGTTATTAGATATTCCTTGGTTTAAATATTCTTTATACAACTTTGGAGTCTTGGTTAATTTAGCTCCGTACAATCTGCCATAATGAGCACATATATTTCTGACATAAGACAAGTTCTCAATCCAAGATTCTAAATAAATATAATCAACCTCGAATTCTTTGGCAATTTCTTTCTTATTTTCATTCTCCATATTCTTGTACATTTTAGAAAGTGTGCCAAAACTTGCTACCTCTATTGCAGCATAGAATGGAATCTCTCTGCCTTCATAATTTTTTCGAAGTTATGTATAAATGGTGATTTCTTATTTCTTTTTATTTTTCTTTGTAATTCCTTTAGGGTACTCTTCTGAAAATTCTTTTTCTTATAGTTACTTAAATCTTTATATCCAAAATTCCCATATTTTAATGAAAAGTAATTAGTGATTGCAGCTCTTAAATAAACTTCTATATGTTCTATCAACGAAAACAGAATATGTCTAAGTTCCATATCAAATAAATATAGATCAACTATATTTTCAAAAGTAGTTGCTTCTATGTACTTCCCATTTTCTTTTAAAGTTATACTATAAGCCTTTACAATCCTATAATAGGATACTCTGTTAAGCACAATTTTTGCATAATCTTTATCTTCTATTTGTAAATCTAAAGATATTAAATTTTCTATTTGCTCGTTTACATCTATGGGAGCTTGATGAGATTTCTTCACGCTATTACTACTTATAATAAAAAAACCCGACTTGGTCCGCATTGTTAAGAGGCGTGTCGGGTACTGTTAATTATAATAATATATCATTGGCGGTTATTTGTCAATTTTAATGAAATAATATTTATGGGACAAGCTCTTGCCATAATGGTGAGCTTCATTAATATCTTTCATCTGCAATTATATGCTCTATGCCACTATGCTCCGAATTAAGATATTCTTTCATAAATGTCGGATATGCCTTGCACTTATCAAGCTCATCTATAGGCACCCAATGCATTGTCTCTTTAGCACCTGTCTCTGTAGTACTTTGACTCGTAAAATTTCTTTTTCCCATAGGCTTCATCATGTAGTAGATGGTAAGCTCATGGAAGTCTACTCCTTCTATGCAGGAGCTGCCTATGAAGAAATTCTCGTGTATGACGGCAAGGTGGTCTACCTTGTAATTAACACCTGTCTCTTCAAATACTTCTCTCTTCACGGCTTCTTCTGATGTCTCGCCCATTTGGACTGCACCTCCTACTGAGTAGTAATAGTCGTCCTCATCATTTCTTGCAAGTAGCACAGAGCCCTCTTCGACTATGATGGCTGCCGCTCTATATCTAAATGCTTTTTTATCATTAATAATAGCGCAATTATGCTCCATAGTTTTCTCCTTTATATTTTTTATCTAACGACTGTAACTTATGGTTCAAATGCAAACAGGTTTCCAAGCTGAATTGAAAATCCAAGTGATTTATACATTTTTATATCGCATTGTGCACAAGCAACAGTCATTGAACTTATAGCACTTGACCTATATGCAAATTGGACTAGCTGACGTGCTATTCCTTTATGACGAAAGTCAGGACATATGAAAAAATCTTCAAATATTCCACTTGGCATATAGTCAAAAGTTGAAAAACCAACTGTTATTGAACAGCAGCCTACCAATGCATCACCTTCCCATGCTCCGAAAAATAATATTTCCCCTTTGCTGATTGCATCTTTCAGACGTTTCTTGGATATATCATTCGGTATATCCTCTCCTATTTCTGCTTTATATTGCTTTTGAAGTTCCCACAAAATATCAATTTGTGAAGCGTATATTTCCTTGTAATCCATTCATAACCTCCAGATAAACTCCTATTATATTATAAATTCAAATTCTTACTTTTTGGACATCAATACTATCATCTCCACATGCCTCGAGTCAACACTATGAGTAAAAAGTCCATTTTTACGTTTTGGTAAACATATCATTGATTTTTTTATATTTTCCTCGTATTGGCAAACATATCATGGGACTTTTTTACGTTGATGTCGTATTCGAAAACATGTCAAAGTAATCATATTTTGCTCCATAATCTAAACCCACATCATCATAAACAAAATTATTAACTTTATTATACACAAAAAAAGACCCTACTTATATGTAGAGTCTTTAATTTATTTTACTTCTATTTTTATTCCTTACTTAAATTCAACTATTATGGTAATTCAATTTATCTCTATTCCTTCAATTAATTTTATTACTAATATAGCATTCAACGTTTCAATTTTAATTCCCATACATTTTTTTAAAAGATTTTACTATAAATACTCAATAGGTACTGAAATCAAATCATCTTTTAGCCATATTTTTTTATCATATTGACACAGAATTACTCCTGCCTTAACATTCATATTCGATAAATTTTTTAATATAGAAAAATTCTTTGCCATTTTCGCTTCAGGCTTTCCAGTCATTTTAATCTCTATAGGGTACAAGTCTTTTCCATGCTCAATAATTAAGTCTATTTCTTTCTGATCTCTATCTCTATAAAAATATAAGCTTGGTTTAGATATTCCGGCATTATAATAACTTTTAATTATTTCAGATATTACGAAAGTTTCAAATACATTGCCTGCAGCCGCACCGAATTGAAGAGTTTCTTTGGTTAACCACCTAGTTAAATAGCATAATAACCCTGTATCCATAAAATATACCTTTGGAGTTTTTATGGCCCTTTTCAAATGATTATTAGAGTATGGATAAAGTAAATAAATAATACCAGACGTTTCTAGTATTGAAGTCCATCTTTTTACTGTATCCAAACTTACCCCTATGTCTTTAGCTATGGCATTATAGTTTAATAATTCACCCGAACGAGATGCTATTGAAATCATAAAATCCATAAAAGTTTTCTCGTCACCTACTTTAGTAATCTGCCTTACATCTCTTTCGATATAGGTTTGCACATATGATTGATAGTAAATATTCCAATCTATATCCTCATTGATGTTTAATTTAGGCATATATCCTCTGTGAATATATGACCAAATATCTTCACATACACTTAAAGATTTTTCTCTCTCTGAAAAATATTCTTCATTAGGAATAAAACACTTATTAAACTCAGCCTTAAAGATTTCTCTTAAAGATAAACCTTGCAATTGGAAAATTGCTATTCTCCCCGCCAAACTTTCAGACACATGCTCCATCAAAGAAAAAGATTGCGAACCTGTTAATAAATAGTATCCCTGCTTTCCATGATCATCCACTTTAAGCTTTATTGCTTGAAACGCGTCAGGAACATATTGAATTTCGTCTAATAATAAAGCACTAGAATTGTTTTTAAAAAATAAGTTTGAATCTTCATCTAACAATTTTCTTTGCATCAAATCATCCATAGTTATATATTTATGAGTATCTTTAGATATCTCCTTTAATAGAGTTGTCTTTCCAACCTGTCTTGGCCCAGTAACTAAGATTACTGGATAGTGTTTAATAGTCTCTTTTAATTTATCTTCAATTGCTCTTTTTAAATACATGCGTTCCTCCGTCTATTTTACTGTTTAATCTTATTATAGACGAGATTAATTAGTAAATCAATAATAATTATAGTCTAATATATTATTTAATCTTATTTTAGACGTAAAATTAAATATGCGAAAGTTTGTTAAGCAATATCACTATTAGCATAGATAATATGCCTGTAATATATCTATGCCTATTATCAGATATATTATCATTTGGCTTATCCCTTGATTTAATTGTTCCAATTATTTTTTTAATTATGTCCATATTGCTCCTTAAAAATCAACATTAAAAAGGCATCTACTCAAGTAGATGCTCTAATAATTTATTTTATTATACTATTTTTTAACTCCTCAATATCCTTTTTCATTGAGAGCATTCCATTTTCTGAATCACTATAATTAGTTTCTAACAATAATTCACATCTACCGATAAAATCATCCAAGCCATTTTTCAATTTCTCATCCAGACTTTCAAAATCCTCATTACTCATGGATGAATATATCCTAAACAGTAATGAAATAATAGATAAGTAGCCTGAAAAACAGACGTAATCAAAAGTACTGGTGCTTACTATTATATTAATTGAATTTCTATAAGTATATATTTTTTTTATTTTAAGTAACATTATTGAAATTAAAGTCTCATCCTTCAATAAATTATAATCATCAATTATTAATTCTTTGAATTCAAGTTCTCTATTTCTATGTATTGTTCTAACAAAATAATTTATGATATTATTTTTAGATTTTTTAAACTTATTATAAATTTTGTTATAAAATCCGATTATAACTTGTTCTGATTTATCATCAAAAATCTCAATATTTCCTAAATCTTTAAACGCATCCAAATAATCAATTTCTTCACAATTAATTCTATATTCTTTTAAGCAAACAGTTAAACAAACCTCTAATTTAGGAACAACCCATTTATATTCATCGGCATTGTTTATTGAAAATATTTTTTCAAAAATCAATATTAACACTTCATCCGAATATTGATCTTTATTAAAAATATTAGATAAGTCAGGTGTAAATAATTTTATCATTCTATCTGATATATCCTTGAATGCCTTCTTTTTTAAACCATTAGGAAATAAAAAATAATCATTATATAACTCATTAGATAGTTTTGTTATATCCGATTTTAATAAATTACTATATTTACTTATCTCATCTAATTTTCTAATCCACAATTCTAGAGACCCGCCAACTACATACAATTCGTTTAGATATACAATATTATCCCAAAGTGATAAAATTGTATTTTCATAAATATTACGATTCTTATTATGAGCAGCAGAGTTTCTCAAATGTTTCATATCTTGTAATATGGTTCTATTATTATCTTGAATTTTAAATATGTTCCTTTCACTTCCAGTTTCCATCAATTCGAATATTTTATCTTCCCATTTATTATCATTATTCAAGTGTTCTATTTCTTTTATCCATTTTTTCTCTCTTTCGGTTTCATCAGAAATAAATGGACAATACTTTTCAGGAATTCCATTATATTTTAATACATCATTAGTTATCTTTCTAAGAAAAGCTAAATATGAAAAAAGATAGCTTGCTCTGTATGCTTTTGTATTATAACAATTTATCGACTCTATAAATAATTCATCTTCTTGAAGTTTTTTTTCCAATAACCACTTTCTAAAATCTCTTAAATCCACATGTCGCCTCCTTAGTTAGAATATACGCTCTATAATATCAAATAAACCAAATCCCTTTGTTATCATATGTAACTTATAAATTGGAATCTCATTCCAAATAGACTTATCAACTCCATAATTGTATTTATTTTATTCTATCAGATTTTTTCTTATTTCTCCATCAGCATTCCCTCTAAATAATACTCCATGAGGTAAAACTATAGTCATAATACCATATTGCTTCAAATGATATAAATCATGTAATAAGAATGCATCCCCAATATAAAACCTGTAGCATAAGAAGGCCTATTAAATATCCGGTTTTTTTAAGGGTATCATCAACTATTTCACCGTTCTCTTTACATTTATATAGATGAGTTCTATGCACTTTAAAAGCTAATCCAGTCCAATTAGCCAGTGTGCAATTAATTCGTCCTATTACTTTACCATCCATCAAAAACAAATTGAATTTATTACTATTTTTCACATTTTTTATTAATACCATATATTAAATTTTCACTTACAAACCGACTTTATCTCCATCCATACCGTTGACACAATCTAACAAAATATCCAAAGTTTTGACACGACCCTTTCATAATATTTATAGTGTTGCTACAAGTAAGTATTTGAAAGATATTTTTGAACACTTATTCTAAAAAAATAATCATATAATTATCTAGTTTAAAATTCATAAACCTATTGATTTCAAGGCTTTCAGAACCCTTAGGTATCTATTCCCTTGTCATCAATACTAGAGCCTCAGTGGTCTGGGCTAAGCCGCTCAGCTACGTCTTCGCCTTGCTTTGCGGAGCCCTCTCACATGGACGTTGCAATATTGTTTGCTGCAGGACTAGTCCCTTGCAATCAATGCAACCATCTCAACGTGCATAGTCTCTGAAAACATATCACATCCCTTGATTTTTTCTAATTTATATCCCTTTTCTTGGAATCTTTTTATATCTCTTGCGAGTGTTTGTGGGTTACAGGAGATGTAGACTATTTTTTTTATTTTTGTTTTTGCTATGGTTTTTATTATCTCTTTATCTAATCCTCGTCTTGGTGGGTCTAGAACTATGGCGTCTATTTTTTCTTTTTTTATGAATTTATCGTCTATGTAGTTTGCGTTTTTTGCTATGAATTTATAATCTTTTAGATCATTTTCTTTTGCGTTTGCTTTTGCATCTTTTATGGCATTTTTGTTTATTTCTATTCCTACAACATGATCATCGTTTATGGCGATTGAGCTTGTTGCTGATCCACAAAATAGGTCTAGGACTTTTTGATTTTCTCCCAAGAAATCTTTGGCTGTTTTGTATAATTTTTCTGTCATATAATCATTTACTTGGTAAAAATCGTTCATAGTAATTTTAAATTTTTTCCCTAAAAGATTATAAACAAGATAATTTTTGCCTGAAATATTTATTGTTTCTTTTTTATTTATTAGGTTTATGTTATAAGTTGAATTTTTGTATTGATTTTTTATATATGGGATTATTTTTTCGTCTTTTATTTTTATATTTAAAAGTATTTCTTTTTCGTTTGCTCTTATTGTGATTTCTTCTAGGCTATTTGGATATTTTTTTGTAATATCTTTTGTGATTTCTTCTATTTTTTCTAGATTTTTTCTTATTAAATCTTTTGCTAAAAGGCAATCTTTTATTTCTACAAGGTCATTGGAATACTTTTTATTATAGGCAAGTTTCCCATTCTTATTTATTTGTAACCTAATTTTATTTCTATATCCAAATTCTTTTCCTTCTAGTATTTCTAAATCATCTATTTTTATTTTTGCTGATTTTAATAGGGCATTTTTTATTAAATTTTTCTTTAATTTTATTTGACTTTTATAATTTATATCCATAATAGAACAACCACCACATTCATAATAATATGGACATGGTGGTTTTCTAAGGTAGGGAGATTTCTCTAAAGTTTTTGTTTTTTCTGCTTCAAAGAAATTCTTTTTTTCATTATTTACTTTTATATTGCAAACTTCTCCGTAAATTGCGCCTTCTATAAAGGCAGTTTTGCTTTCTGTTTTTGCAACTGCCCTACCGTCTTGTAGAATATCAATTATTTTGATATTTTTTATTTCCATTATAATACCTTTGCTTCTCCCTTGTAGATTATTCCTCCAAGTGGATCAAGTGTTATTGTATCTCCGTCTTCTAATAGGTTTGTAATATTTTTTACTCCAAGTATTGCTGGAATTCCAAAGTGGATTGCTACAACTGCTGTATGGCTTGTTAGTCCTCCATTTTCTGCAATAACTCCTGAAGATCTTTCCATAAATTCGTTTATATCTTTGTCGGTATATTTTGCAACGATTATATCGCCGTCTTCGAATTTTCCTTCAAGTTCTTCTTTTGTTGAACCAACTACAACTTTTGCTGAAACGGATTTGTTTCCAACGCCTGTTCCATTTGCAATTATATCTCCTATTACGTGAACTTTAATTAAATTTGATGTTCCTGAAACTCCTAGTGGAATTCCTGCAGTTAAAACTGTTAAATCTCCTTCTTGTACGTAATTTTCTTTTAATGCTCCAACTATTGCTCTTTCGATTAATTCATCTGTTTCGTGAGCTTTTTCTACTATTATTGGATAAACTCCCCAAGATACTGACAATCTTCTTGCAACTTTTTCATCAATTGTACATGCAATTATATTTGTTCTTGGTCTAAATTTAGAAACTGCCTTTGCTGTATTTCCTGATGCTGTACAAGTAATTATAGCTTTTGCTCTCAATTGACTTGCTATTGTACAAGTTGATTTTGAAATTGCGTTTGTTGTTGTAATTTTTCTATCTATTTCTGTTTGATAAATATTTTCTTCGAAATCGTCTGATAATTCTGTTGTAATACAAATATCTCTCATAGTTTTAACAGCTTCTACTGGATATTTTCCTGCTGCTGTTTCTCCTGAAAGCATTACACAATCTGTTCCATCTATAATTGCATTTGCAACGTCAGTTGTTTCTGCTCTTGTAGGTCTTGGATTTCTTTGCATTGAATCTAGCATTTGTGTAGCTGTAATTACTGGTTTTGCTGCCTTATTACATTTTCTAATTATTTCTTTTTGTACAAGAGGGATAAGCTCAGTTCTTATTTCAACACCCAAATCTCCTCTTGCAACCATAATTCCATCGCTCGCTTCGATTATTTCATCAGCATTATCTACACCTTCTTGAGATTCTATTTTTGATATAATCAAAATATCTTCTCCGCCATGATCTTCAAGGACTTTTCTTATATCGTAAATGTCTTCTTTTTTTCTAACAAAAGATGCTGCTATCATGTCAATGCCGTTTTCAATTCCGAATTTAATATCATCTACATCTTTTGGTGTGATTGATGGTAGGTTTGTAACTCTTCCTGGAAGATTTACTCCTTTGTTATTAGAAATTACTCCATTATTTTGTACTCTACAAACTATTTCTGTTCCATCTTTAATTTCAATTACTTCAAGTTGAATTAAACCATCATCTACTGAAATTATTGAGCCTTTTTCTACATCTTGTGGTAAGCCTTCGTATGAAACTGATACAATATCTTTGTTTCCAACAATATTTCTAGTTGTTAGTGTAAAAATATCATCTGGTTTCAAGAAATATTCTTTTTCTTCAAATTTTCCAATTCTAATTTCTGGACCCTTTGTATCAAGCATAAGTCCCAAAGGAACATTTAATTTTCTTCTTATTCTTTTTATAGTTTTAATTTTTTCAAGATGTTCTTCATGAGAGCCATGTGAGAAATTTAATCTTGCAACATTCATTCCATTTTTAATCAATTGCTCCAAAACTTCTGGAGATTGTGAAGCTGGTCCTATTGTACATACAATTTTGGTTTTCTTTAATATATCTGGTTTCATAACTTATCCTCCATCTATTCCTATTTAGATAATTTGTTAGCAAGTCTGTAAAGATCTTCATTAAAATCAGAATTCATTGATACTGCTTCATCTATGCTAACTTGATTTATTTTTCCATTTGTATAGCCTAAAGCTATATTTGTTTTTTCTTCGTTTAATAATTCTGCTGCTGTTGCACCCATAATAGAACCTAATAATCTATCAGCTGAAGATGGAGAGCCTCCTCTTTGAACGTGGCCTAAAACTGTAACTTTTGTTTCAACTCCACTTCTTTCTTCAACTTCTTTTGCTACAGTATATGGATTGCCAACTCCTTCGGCAAGAACTATAAGATGGTGTAATTTTCCTCTTTTTCTCCCGTGATTTACTTTTTCAACTATTTCATCAATTGAAAATTTGTGTTCTGGAACTATGATTGATTCTGCTCCACCAGCAAGTCCAGAAAATAAAGCTAAATCTCCACAATTACGTCCCATAACTTCTATTACAACTGCTCTTCCGTGAGATGATGAAGTATCTCTTAATTTTCCAATAGCATCAGTTACTGTTTCAATTGCAGTAAAAAATCCTATTGTAAAATCTGTATAGCCCATATCATTATCAATTGTTCCTGGAATTCCTATGGTTTTTATTCCCAAATCACTAAGAGCCTTTGCTCCTTTAAAAGAACCATCTCCACCAATTACGATTAGTCCTTCGATTCCATAATCTTTAAGGATTTGAGCTCCTCTTTTTTGACCTTCTGCATTTTTAAATTCAGTTGATCTTGCAGTTCCAAGAATTGTACCACCTTTATGGATAATATCGGCAACTGATGAAACATTCATTTCATAAATATCTCCTTTCATCAACCCGTCATATCCATTTCTTATTCCTTTTACTCTCATTCCGTTGTTTAGGGCTGTTCTTACTGCAGCTCTAATCGCTGAATTCATTCCCGGTGCATCGCCACCACTAGTAAGTATACCTATTGTTTTCATTGTTTCTCCTTTAAATTAATTTAACATTATCCTTCCCAAGTTTCAACTTCAGATAATTTATTATATCTGAATTTTGGTCAATCCACAAGCTTTTATCAAGTTTGACTGTCTTTTTTTTGTCAGAAAAATAAATTATCACTGGTGTGCTACCATGGTTACTCTTTAGATCTTTTCGTATTTTATTATACCTTACATATTCCATTTTTATATACAAATTTTTAAAAGAATTTTCATCAATTTCTTTTATATTTGATACAATCAATTTCAACTCATCATCACTAGATTGTAGATTTCCACTAACAATCACAAGTGTATCATTTTCAATTATACTTTTTACATCTTTATAAATATTTGGAAAAATTATCATATCTATTGAGCCAGACATATCTTCCAAAGAACAAAAAGCCATCAAGGTGCTTTTTTTTGTCATGGTTTCAGATTTATTTGTAATAATTCCAGCCATCCTTACACTTTTATTGTCAAATTTATCTAAATCTACCGGTCTTAGCTCACTTAAAATTTCCGTTGTAAAATTCACATAATTTTTCAAATTATTTCCTAAAGAATTTAAGGGATGATCTGAAATATAAAAACCTAAAACTTCCTTTTCTAATTTTAATTTTTGCTTATTTTTATATTCATTAACTGGTGGAAATTTTATATCATCTATTATTTCTTCTTTGTTTTGGTCAAAATCAAGCAAATTCATTTGACCTTTTAAATTCACTTTCTCATTATCATGAATTGATTGGAGAGCAGTTTCGTGGACTGCCATAAGCTCAGATCTTTTGTATCCCATACAGTCAAAAACTCCAGCTTTTATAAGGGATTCCAAGGCTTTTTTATTTAAAACTGTTGGATCATTTGCCTCAATTCTTTCTAGAAAATCTTTAAAGCTTTTAAAATTTTTCTCTTTTCTTAAATTAACAATTAAATCTATTAAATTTTCACCAACATTTTTTATAGCCGATAGACCAAATACTATCTCATTTTCACTTGCTATAAATCTTCTTTTTGATTTGTTTATATTTGGTGGAACAATTTTTATTCCAAGCCTTTTTGCCTCTGAAATATATAAATAAACTTTAGAAGAGTTGCCCATAATTGAAGTCAATAGATTAGCCATGTATTCTTCTTTAAAATAATATTTTAAAAATGCAGTTTGAATAGCTACCAAGGAATAAGCAGCTGAGTGAGATTTGTTAAAGGCGTATTTTGCAAAAGAAATCATTTCATCATAAATCTTATTGGCATTAATTTCTGAAATTCCATTATTTACACAACCTATTACTTCGTATTCTCCATTTTGATTTTTCTTGCCGTGAACAAATATTTCCCTATTTGCTTCCATTACGCTCATTTTCTTTTTGCTCATTGCGCGTCTTAGATTGTCAGCCTCTCCAAGCGAAAATCCCGCAAGTTTTTGTACAATTTGCATAACTTGCTCTTGGTATACAATTATGCCATAAGTTACTTCAAGAATTGGTTTTAGGGCATCATCTATGTAGGATATATTTTGTGGATTTATTTTGTTTTTTATATAATTTGGAATTTGATCCATTGGTCCTGGTCTAAAAAGTGAATTTGCCGCAACCAAATCATCAAATCTTGTTGGTTTTAAATTTTTAAGAAAATTTCTCATACCAGCTGATTCAAATTGAAAAATTCCAACTGTTTCAGCCTTGGTAAATTGACTTATAACTTTTGGATCATTTTCATCAATTGCCCCAAGATCAATTTCTATATTTTTATTTTTCTTTATATCTTTTATTGTATCTTGAATTACCGTAAGATTTCTAAGTCCCAAAAAATCCATCTTCAACAAACCCAATTCTTCAATTTCTGTCATATTAAATTGGGTAACTATCTGATCGTTTGATAAAGCTAGAGGAACAATATCTGTTAAAATTTCCTTGCTTATAACAACTCCTGCTGCATGGATTGATGTATGCCTTGGTAAGGCTTCGATATTTCTTGCAGTATCTATCATTCTTTTTGTTTCAACATCATTTTGATATTCGTAAGCTAATTTTTCAGTAGAATCAAGAGCCTTATCAATTGTCATTCCTATTGCTTGAGGAATTAATTTTGCTATTTTATCGACCTTATTGTAGGAAATATTCATAACCCTTCCCACATCTCTTATTGCATTTCTTGCTTGCATCCTACCAAAAGTTACTATTTGCGAAACATGATCTCGTCCGTAAAGTTCATATACATATTCAACTACCTTATCCCTATTTTCATAGCAAAAATCTATATCAATATCAGGCATTGAAACTCTTTCTGGATTTAAAAATCTTTCAAAAAGCAAATCATATTTTAAAGGATCAATTTGTGTAATATCGAGAGCATAAGATACAATTGAACCTGCTGCTGATCCCCTACCAGGTCCTACTGCAATCTTATTATCTTTGGCATATTTTACAAAATCCCAAACTATCAAAAAATAATCTACATAACCCATATTATTTATTACGTCGATTTCTTTTTTTGCTCTTTTTATAATTTTTTCATCTAAATTTTTGTATTTTTTTATAAGACCTTCTTTGACTAGAATTTTTAGATATTCAAGATTTGTTGTATCTTTTGGAAGTTTTGTAAAATATGGTAGGTGGGGATTATGAAATTCTAGGCTAACATTGCACATAGCAGAAATTTTTTGTGTATTTTCAAAAGCTCTTGGAAATTCTTTAAAAATTTCTTCCATCATTTGAGAATCTTTTAGATAAAATTCATCAACAGGCATTTTCATCCTATTCTCATCTTCTAATAAAGAACCTGTTTGGATACATGATAAAACATCTTGATAAAAGGCATCATTTTTTTCAACATAATGAACATCATTCGTGCATACCAGTTCTATATCCAAATCCTTGTGAATTCGAAGTAATACTTCATTAACTTTTTTTTGTTCTTTTAAACCATGATATTGTACTTCCAAATAAAAATTTTCTTTGCCAAATAAATCAAGATATTTTTTGGCTGTAGAATATGCTTTTTTTATATCATTTTCTAAAATTCTTTGATTAATTTCTCCATTTAAGCAAGCTGAAAGGCCTATCAAGTCTTCTTTGTATTCTTTTAAAACTTCAAAATCTATTCTTGGCTTGTAATAATATCCTTGTGTGTAGGCTTTTGATACGATTTTTAAAAGATTTTTATAGCCATTATTATTTTTTGCCAAAAGGATAAGATGGTAATATCTTTTATTTTGGGGAGTTTTTATTTTATAATCATTTTCACAAATGTAAACTTCACAACCAATTATTGGTTTAATATTATTTGCTTGGCATTTTTTATAAAATTCAATTACCCCATACATATTTCCATGGTCTGTTATTGCGCAAGAATCCATTCCAAATTCTTTTAGCTTTTCCATTAATTTATCAATTTTTGTAAAACCATCTAAAAGTGAATATTCTGTATGAAGGTGGAGGTGGGTGAAATTATTTGTCATTATTCCTCACTTTCTGCAAGTTTTATAAGTTTTTGGAGTCTGTAATTAACCTTAGCTTTTGAAAGGACTGGAGTCATCATTTTGCCCAATTCTTCAAGAGAAATATAAGGATAGGCAAGCCTTAATTCGGCAATTTTTTGCAAATCTTCTGCTTGATTTTCTAAAATATTTTTTTCTTTTAATTTATTTATTGCATCAACTTGCCTAAAGGCTGCTTTTACAGTCCTATCAATATTTGCCTTGTCGAAATTTGTTTGCCTATTTATGTCATTTCTAATTGACTTCATTGCCCTTACATTTTCTAAATCAAAAAGTGATTTATTTGCTCCAATTAAAGCCAAAAAATCTGAAATTTTATCAGAATCTTTTATGTAAACACAATAAGAATCATTTCTCAAATTTAATTTTGGATTTATAGAAAATTCTTCCATAATTTTTCCTATCAAAAGTGCTTCTTCTTTTTGTTGAACATTAATTTCAAGATTATAGCCCCTATAAGGATCATTAATTGAACCTTTTAGCAAAAATGCTAATTTTAAAATAATCTTTTTTTCATTTCTACTTTTGATATTTTCAAAAAATTTTTCAAATTCATATAAGCTATAAGAATCTGCAAGTGCTAAAATTTTATCTGCCACTTCACTATCTTCTACCAAAACAACATAAGACCTATCTTTTGAAAATTTTCTTTTATTTTGGATTTCCATAGCTGGAGAATAGTTATATTTTTCTTTTATAATCTTGTAAATATACCTTGCTTCTATGTTCTCGCTTGCCTTAAATAAAATTTGGTAAGAATTATTCACTATCCTAATAGAGCCTTGAAAATAAAAGTAGGCTAATAATTCCATATCAATCTCTTTATAATCAGGCTCTTTTTTTAATATTTCTTTTTTACATCTTTTTGAAAAAGACATATAATCACTCTCTATTCAATCATTTTTTCTTTAATTTTTTCTATAATTTTCTTTTCAACACCTGCATATTCTAAGTAAGCATCATAAGTTTCATATTTTCTTTGTATATATTCCATGGCTTCTTTTATGTTGTATGGAGAAGTTATCCTAAAAACTGCTTCGTTTTCATTTTGCCCATACATGTCTACATAACCCAAATTAGCAGAAGAAATTTCATAGTCAGCCATAATATCTGTCCTAAAGACTCCTACAAGTCCAAATAAAATCATAGAAATAATTCCAGTTCTATCTTTACCTTCTTGGCAATGAAAAAGTACACTTCCATCAGCATCTGCCATTATTTCAAAAATCTTTTTTATAGCAGGAAAATTATCAATTAATGTAATATAAGATTTTCCTATTGTATCTTTTTTTTCAATTAATCTTTGGATCTCTTCCTGGCGCATTGGCCTTGGAGAAAGCGATACATTGTAATGAGAAAATTTTTCTTTTAAAATTTTGATTTTTTCATAATGATATTTGATTTCGTCATCACGTCTTAAATCAATTATTGTTGATACATTTAAATCTTTCAATAAATCTAAATCTTTTTTTGTGCAAGAATCAAGATTTGCACTTCTAATAAAAGATTTCCAAGAAGTAATTTCCCCATCAATGGTTGGGTAACCTCCCAAGTTTCTAGCATTTTTTATATTTTCAAATGGTAAAATTTTTAAATATTTTATTTTTTCCATTTTTCCCTATCCCTGTGTTTTCTCACAACTATATAATCGCTATCCTTGAGTTTTTCATAAATTTTTTCACACATATAAACTGACCTGTGTTGACCACCTGTGCAACCAAATCCAATAGAAATTGAGTTTTTGCCCTCCTTAATAAAATAGGGAATAAGCTTTAACAAATTATCATACACCAAATTTTTAAAGTCATTTGCAACTTCAAAGCCATCAAGATATTCTTGCAGTTTTTCGTCAGTTCCATTTAGGTGCTTTAAATCTTTTATATAAAAAGGATTTGGCAAAAATCTCAAATCGAATACTACATCAACATCAAGGCTTAGACCATTTTTATATCCAAAAGAAAATAAATTTATAATGAAATTTTCTTTATTTTCAGAAAAATTAAGGAGAACTTTTTTTAAATCCTTGTTATTATAAGAGCTTGTATCAATTATAATATCTGCCATTTCCTTAATTTTTTTCAATTCTCTTTTTTCCTTTATAAGTCCATCTTTTACATCTCCAAAAGAACCCAAAGGATGAGGACGTCTTAATTCATTATATCTTTTTAAAATTGTTTCATCTTGACTTGTAAGATAAATTATTTTAGTATCTTCGTTTATTTTTTTGAGATTTTCCAGATTTTCTACCAAATTTTTATCAACTTTTATAGACCTAAAATCAACAACACAAGCAAGCTTGTCTATTGGTTTTTCCTGCTGTTTATTTAATTTTATAAAACTTTCCAAAAGTCTTGCAGGAACATTGTCCATAGCATAATAATCAAGATCTTCAAAAATTCTAAGAGCTGTCGATTTTCCAGAGCCACTAAGTCCTGTTATTATTTTTACCTTCACTATTTTTCTCCTATGACTTTAACTTCCCTTTCAAGTTTAAAACCAGTTTTTTCAAAAACAATACTTGCAACTTCCTCAATAAAATTAATCATTTCCTCATAACTTGCATTGCCATTATTAATTAAAAATCCACAATGTTTTTCGCTAACTTGACAATCGCCTTTTCTATAGCCCCTTAAACCACATTCATCAATTAATTTAGAAGCGAAAGAGCCAACTGGTCTTTTGAAAGTAGAGCCTGCAGATTTTTTATCAAGAGGTTGTTTTGTAACCCTTCTATTTGTAAAATCCTCATATTTTTCATAGATTTTTTCTTTATCATCTTTTTTTAATTCAAAAACCGCCTCAGAAACAACCAAATCATCATCAAAAACCTTAGAATGTCTATAAGAAAAATCCATATCCTCATTAGAAACTTCTAAAATTTCTCCAGTTTTAGAAACTAATCGTACACTTTTAATTATATCTTTCATCTCAACGCCATAAGCCCCTGCATTCATAGCAACAGCTCCACCAAGGCTTCCAGGGATTCCAGAAACTTCTTCCATGCCAGTTAAAGAATTTTCAAAAGAAAATTTGCTAGCTTTTGATAAAAGAGATCCCGCACTTACTCTTAACAAATTTCCATCAAGAGAAATTCTGTCATAATTTTTAGAAATAATTATAACACAACCCCTAATTCCTTTATCAGTAACCAAAATATTTGTCCCGTTACCAATTATAGTTGTTTCTATATTATTTTTTTGATTAAATTTAATCAAATCTACAAGTTGGTATTCTTCTTTTACTTCCACCAAGACATCTGCTTTGCCACCAATGCCAAAATTTGTATAATTTTTTAATTGTTCATCAAATTTAATAATTCCAAAATCTTTATTTTCATACAATGACTTATAATCCATAAAGCCTCCTTGTCTAACTACTTACTAAAATCTATTTTTATTATACTCTTATTTGATTTTTTGTCTGTTTTTCTATATAATAGCAAGTAGCGATTATATTTGAAAATTTGATATAAATTTGATATAATAACTAAGATATTTCTAAGACATTGGAGGTGTAAAGTATGGCAAGAGAATGTGATATCTGTGGAAAAGGTACAAAATTTGGTAACAAAGTTACTTTCTCACATAGAAGACTAAATAGAAACTTTAAACCAAACGTTCATAAATTAAGAGCTAAAGTTAATGGAAGCGTAAAAACAATCAACGTTTGTACTAAATGTATAAAAAGCGGAAAAGTAGAAAAAGCTTAAGAAGAATTTTATAGTGCTATAAGCACTATTTTTTCATTAAAAAAATCTCTTTCGAAATTATAAAATAATAATTTCGAAAGGGATTTTTTATTTTTTTATTCATTTATTATTTTTTTATATTTTTCAACTTGTCTAGAAATTGAATTTTCATTATTAGAAAAAATATCAGAACCACTTACAACCAAATCAACTCCTGCATCAATTACTTTTTTCAAATTAAAATCTTTAATTCCCCCATCGACTTCAATAAGGCAAGATAAATTTTTTTCATCGATAAGTGCTCTGATTTTTTTGATTTTTTCTAAAGAATCTTCCATAAAAGATTGACCGCCAAAACCTGGTTCAACGCTCATAATAAGACACAAATCAATTTTTTCTAAATATGGAATGATTTTATTTATATCAGTTTTTGGTTTAAAACTAAGACCAACTTTCATACCAAAAGATTTGATTTTTTCAATAGTTTCATCCAAATTAGAGCAAGCTTCATAATGAATTGTAACTATATCAGATCCACATTTTTTAAAATTTTCAATATATCTTATAGGCTCTTCAATCATCAAGTGAGTATCAAAAACAAAATCATTATCTTTTCTAATCGCTTTTATTATAGGAAAGCCAAAAGAAATATTTGGGACAAATTTCCCATCCATTACATCAATATGAAGATATTTAATATTAGATTTTTTCAATTCGTCTAAATCTTTTTGCAAATTAGAAAAATTTGCTGATAAAAGTGATGGGGCTATTTCTACCATGTTTGTCTCCTTTTTTTTATTTCTTCAAACAACAACAAATAATTTTCATACCTAGTTTTTTCAACAAATCCTTTTAAAAGATCATCTTTTACTTTACACTTTGGTTCATTTATATGATTACAATTATTAAACTTACACGAATTATTATCAAATTCTTTAAAACAATATTTTAAATCTTTTTCATCATCAATAAAATCAATATCAAAACTATCAAAGCCAGGTGTATCAAAAATATTTGTATTTTTTCCTAAATTAAAAATTTCAATATGTCTAGTTGTATTTTTTCCTCTCTTAGATTTTTCTGAAATCGTGCCGATTTCTATTTCATCTTCTACAAGATTATTTAAAAAAGTAGATTTTCCAACACCAGATGAGCCAGAAACAGCAGAAGTTTTTCCATCCAAAATTTTTAAAATTTCATTTTTAGGAAAATCATTATAATTGTCAATAAAAACCAATTTATAACCTATTTTCTCATACATTTTTATAAATTCTAAATCTTTTTCATCTGCCAAATCTTTTTTGGAAACTATTATTACTACATCAATATTTATATGTTCACACATAGCTAGGTACTTATCAATATTAAAAAGATTAAGGCTAGGATTTTTTATAGTAATAAAATATAAAATTTGGTCAATATTTGCTATATTTGGTCTTTTAATTTCATTTTTTCTATCTAAGATTTTTGTAATATAGCCTTTAGAATTTTCTGTAATGTCAAATTCTACATTATCTCCAACCAGAGGTTTTATATTTTTTTTTCTAAAAACTCCCCTAGCCTTGCACATAAAAGTATCAAGTTCAGTTAACACATAATATATTTCTTTTTGTGATTTTATTATTTTACCAATCATCTGTTTACTTCATAAACTCCTTGAGACTTATCATCTACTAAAATCTCAACTTTAGTGCCTACAACAGATTTAAAATCCAAACTAATATTTCCACTAGAATCAAGCTCTGATGAACTATGATTTTCGTTATATAAAAGATCTGTTCTTTGGTTACTATCAGAAATTTTATAAACTTTCACATTAAAACTATCTTTATCTTGAGGTCCTTTTATTGTAAATTTTACATTTACTTGCTTTTGCTTATTTTGATTTTCTTCATTGCTGTCATCTTTATTTGGATCTTTTCCATTTGAGACAACAAAATCAATTTTAGAGCCTTCAGCAACTTGAGTGCCAGCAGAAATAGATTGTTCAATTACAATTCCTTTTTTATAATCGTCTGAATATTCATAAGAAATATTTTCAACTGTAAGATTTGCATCTTTTGCAACATTGATTGCGTCTTTTTCGTATGAGCCTATAAAATAAGGAACTTTTACATTTTTAACTTCAGGTTCTTCTTTTCCCAAACTTATTGTAACATCAACTTCACTACCTACTTGAACTTTTTCATTTTTTTCAGGATCTTGCTCAATAATTTTATCTTTTTCAACCTTATCGCTATATTCTGTATTTGTTTTTCCCAATTCTAGATCATGTTCTTTTAATTTTTCTTCAGCTTGATCTAAGGTTAAGCCAGAAAGATTTGGAACTTTAACTTCTTTTCCTTGGCTTATAACAAGATTTATAGTTGTGTTTTTCTTAACTTTTGTTTTTGGACTAGGATCTTGTTCCATTACCTTGCCTTTTTCGTAATTAGAACTATTTGCATAGCGAGATACATTTGCCTTTAGATTCTTTTCTTCCAAAATTTCTACAGCTTCTTCTTCACTTAAATTTATAACTGTAGGCACTTGTACCATGTCTGAATCTTTTGATTTTGCATAAAAATATCCAGCCACAATAACTGCCAATAGCATCAAAACAAATGGCAAAATCTTTCTTTTATTTGATTTTTTTTCAGATTTTTTATCCGAATCATCAGTAGGTGTTACATATACTGCTTCATTTTCTTCTTTTTTAGGTTTTTGTTTTTTCTTTTTATTTTCAACTACAGGAATAAAAGATGTTTCTTGTATTTCATCTTTTGGTTTTTGAATTTTTGCTGTATCTTCTTTTTTGAAATATCCTATATCATAAGAATTATCTTCTAATGCCCTAATTAATTCTTTAGCACTTTTAAATCTTTCTTGTGGATCTTTTTGAAGAAGTTTCATTATTATGTCATTTAATCTTGGAGATAAATTTTCATTTAATTTGATTGGGCTTTCTGGTTCATCTTGGATATGCATAACTGCAATTCCAACCGAATTATCCGCATCAAATGGAACTTTACCAGTTGCCATTTCATACATAACAACACCAAGAGAATATAAATCTGATTTTTCATCAACAAATTTGCCCTTTGCTTGTTCTGGAGAAATATAATGAACTGTACCCAAAATTGATGATGTGTAAGTTATAGTTGCATTTGTAGAAACTCTTGCTATCCCAAAATCAGTAACTTTTAATAAGCCATATTTATCCATCAAAATATTTTGTGGTTTTATATCTCTGTGAATAATATTTGATGAATGAGCTTGATTAAGTGCTTGGGCAATTTGAATTGAATAATCTACTATATCATGATTAGATAGATTTTTTTCCCTATCAATTTTTTCTTTTAGCGTTTCTCCTTCAACATATTCCATTACTATATAATGAATTTTTTTGCCTTCAATTAAATCTTCGCCTATATCATAAACACTTACAATATTTACATGTGTAAGTCTTGCTGCTGATAAAGCTTCATTAGAAAATTTCTTTACAAATTCTTCATCTTCAGCATATTGATCTTTTAAAATTTTTATTGCTACATCTCTTTGTAGAAGTCTATCAGTTGCCTTATAAACTTTTGCCATTCCTCCTACACCAATAAGATCTTGCAATTTATACCTATTACCTAAAATAATATTGTCCATACTTACCTCAAATCAAAATTGTAGTTACAGTGATATTATCATGTCCACCATTTTTTATCGCCAAATCAACTAGGCTTGATGAAATTTTATCAGCTGTAGAATTATTGGCAATAATAGCTTCTATTTCTACATCACTCACTTCATTTGTCAAACCGTCAGTAACCATAAGCATTATATCACTATCTTTCATATCCAAAGACCTAGAATCTGGTCTAATTTTACTTCCTACTCCAACTGCTCTTGTTATAGTAGACTTATTTGCAAAATTTTCTGCTTCATCTTCTGTAAGAGAGCCTGAATCTATAAGATCATTTACCAAAGAATGATCTCTAGTTATAAGTTGTAATTTTTTATCTGAATATATGTAGCATCGAGAATCTCCAATGTGTGTTATATGATAAGATTTTTTTTCATAATCTATGCAAACACAAACTGCAGTTGTTCCCATATTTGCATATTCTTCGTATGATTTTGATAAAGAAAAAATTTTATCATTTGCACTTTGTAAAGCTTCTTCTTGCAAGTCAATAATAGAAGAAAAATCTTTAATATTAGAATTTTTTATATATTCTAAATAATATTTTGCTGCAAGTTTTGAAGCAATTTCTCCTCCATTATATCCACCCATACCATCGGCTACAATAAAAAAACTATAATTTTCCAAATCAAGATTTCCATAATAATCCTGATTTTCGCTTCTTACTTTGCCGATATTTGAAATAGTACTAAATTTCATTTCTACCTCGCATAGTTATTTCTAAGTTGTCCACATGATGCATCAATATCTGAGCCCATTGATCTTCTTATAGTTGCATTTAAACCCCTAGTTGATAATTTTTTTTGAAATTGATCCATTACATTAGACTTAGTTTTTGAATATTTAAATTCTTCTATTGGATTTAAAGGAATAAGATTTATATGAATATTTTTACCTTTAAAAAGTTTCTCCAATTTATCAATGTCTTCTTTTAAATTATTTACCCCATCTATGACAACATATTCATAAGAAATTCTTCTTTTTGTTTTTTCAAAATAATAATCACAAGCTTTAACAATATCTTTTATTTTATATTTTTTTGCACTTGGCATATATTCCATTCTTTTTTTATCAAAAGCATAATGTAGGGAAACAGCCAAATTAATATCATATCCCAAATCTGCAAGCTTGTAAATTTTATCAACAAGTCCTACAGTAGAAATTGTTATTGCTCTGTGAGATAAATTTCTTCCATTGTCATCTGTAATTATTTTAATAAATTTTTCTATATTTGAAAAATTGTCTAGAGGCTCTCCTATTCCCATGACAACAATATTATTAATATCTGAATTTTCTCTTTCTAAAAGATAAATTTCTTCTATTATTTCAGATGCTAATAAAGATCTTTCAAGACCATTTTTGGTAGATGCACAAAAATTGCATCCCATTTTGCATCCTACTTGTGACGAAATACAAATTGTATTTCTATTATCGTATTCCATAAAAACAGCTTCAATAATATTTCCATCATCAAGTTCAAATAAATATTTTTTTGTTTTGTCCAAGTTAGATTTAAATTCTTTTAAAATTTTAATCTTTGGAAAATATAAAATTTGATCTAATTTTTTCCTCATATCTTTTGACAAATCAGTCATTTTAGAAAAATCATTTATTTTATTTACATGAATTTGCCTAAAAACTTGTTTTGCCCTAAATTTTTGAAATCCTAAATTTTTAAAAATTTCTTCTAATTCTTTGATAGTTTTGTCATTTATTGTTTGTTTCATAATCATATCTTTTCAAATTTCGTCAAGAAAAATCCATCTGTTTCATCTTCAAAACTATTAAATTCCAAGTAATCTTTTCCATTAATTTTTATATTTTTAAGCCTTTTTTTCTTGGATAAATAATTGAAATTATCTTTATTTTCAATACTTCCAATTGTACAAGTAGAAAATACCAAAATCCCACCTGTTTTTAAATATAAAAAAGCCTTATCCAAAATATTTTTTTGAAGTTTTGAAAGACTAATAACATCTTCCATAGTCCTATTATATCTTATCTCTGGTTTTCTATCCATAACCCCAAGACCAGAACATGGCAAATCGCATAAAATATAATCAAATTTTTCTTTGTATTCTTCCTTTAAAATACTAGCATCAAAATTTGTAATTTCTATATTTTTTAGTCCCAACCTTTTAATATTTTCATTTATTTTTGATAATTTATTAAAAGAAATATCATTTGCAATTATTTTTGATGAATTTTCGCAAAGTTCAGCTATAAAAGATGTCTTTGTTCCTGGAGCTGCACATATATCTAAAATATTTGAATTTTTTTTAGGATTAAGAATCTCGCAAACTTTTATAGAAGCTTCTGATTGGATTGTAAAAAATCCTTTTTTAAATTCTTCTGTGCTTGCTAAAGACTTAGGATTTTTAATTACAAGGCTTAAAGTCGAAATCAAAGAGTCTTCTACAATATATCCCTTATCTTCCAAAAGATTTTTTAATTTTTCTCTTGTGATTTTTGTTTTATTTATCCTTATAGATAATTTTCTTTCCTTATTCAAAGAATCTAAAAATTTTTGAGTATAATCTTTCCCGTATGAATCATTCAAATATTTTATAATCCACAAAGGCATGGAATATTTTATCGAATTAAATTCTTCATCATTTTCTTTATTTATTTTTGATAAATTTTTTTCATCTCTTATATAAGATCTTAAAATAGCATTTACAAAAGATTTTGATTTAAAAGAAACTTTTTTGGTAAGATTTACTAATTCATTTACTATTGCATAATTTTTTCTATCTAAAAAATGAATATTATAAATTCCAATTAACAAAATAAGTTTTACTTTTTTGTCCAATTTTTTCACTTTTATTTTTGACAACTTTGCCAAAATATACTCAAGGTATAATTTATTTTCCAAAACTCCATATATGTTTTTTGTTATATAGGAAATATCTTCTACTTTTTTTGCTATTTCATTAATAATATCTGTAGATTTTTCATTTTTATAAGAAATTCTATAAAGTCCATCTAATATTAATTTAAAATCTTCCATATTATCCTAAATAAATTCCTTCTTCAAAATCATTTCCAAGTAAAAATGACCTTGTATCCATAGCTTTTTTGCCTGGAAATTGAATTTTTTCAACTCTTATTCCACCATTTTTACAGCCAATAATAATTTTGTCATTTTTGTTAGCCTTATATACAAAAGATATTTTTGAATTTTCAATTTCAACTGGGCTTGCTTTTAAAATTTTTACATTTTCATTTTTATATGAAAAATATGCTTTTGGAAATTCTACAAAAGCTCTAATTTTATTTATTATTTCTTCTTTTGATTGATTAAAATCAATCTTTCCCATTTCTTTTGTAATTTTTTTTGTAAAAGTTGCCTTGTCATTATCTTGCTTTATTCTATTTTTCATAAAATCATCATAATTTAATACAGACTCAAGTATAACCTCACTTCCAATTTTTGATAGTTTTTCACTTAAAGATGTAAAATCATCTTCAGCCTTTATTTCAACTTCTTTTTGATTTATAATATCCCCTGAGTCCATTCCTTTTTCTATAAGCATGGCTGATGCATGAGTTTTTTTGTCACCATTTAATAGGCTAAATTGTACTGGACTAGAGCCTCTGTATTTTGGTAGAGATGATGGATGCAAGTTGATTATTTTATTTTTATATTCTTCTAATAATTTTTCTTTTATCAACTGACCAAAAGCAACTACTACTATATAATCAATATTTTTTTCTTTTAATAAATTTATAAATTCATCTGTGTTTACACTATCTGGAGTAACAACTTCAATATTATTATCCAAAGCATATTGCTTAACTACTGTTGGCTTAAATTTATTTCTATTTCTTTTTTTATCTTTTCCACTTACTACTAAACTTAGGTTTATATTTTCGTTTTTATTAAGAATATCCAAAGTTTCTAGCGAAAACTTTGGACTTCCCATAAAACATATATTTATTTTATTCGTCAAATTTAACTTCCTCTTCATAATTATCTATAAATAAAATCCCATTTAAATGATCAATTTCATGGCAAAGAGCTACAGCTTTTAGGCCTTCAGCTTCTATTTTTTTCTCATCTCCATTTTCATCTAAATATTTTACAACAACATGGGCAGGTCTTTTTACATTTGCATTAAAATTTGGAACTGAAAGACATCCTTCAACTCCCACTTGCTCACCATCTTTTTCAATAATTTCTGGATTTACAAGTTTAATCAAACCATCTTCGTCTCTAACATCCACAACTATAACTCTTTTTAAAAGTCCTACTTGTGGTGCTGCAAGTCCAACTCCATCAGCCTTATACATTGTTTCTGCCATATCATCTAATAAAATTTTAATTCTATCATTAACTTCTTTTACTTCTTTTGAAGTTTTTCTTAAAATAGGATCTCCAACTTGTCTTATATTTCTAATTGCCATTTTTTCTCCTTCTATTTTTCATCATCAAAATCTATCGAATAAATTTTTGAAATTCCACCATCGCCAATTGTAACTCCATGAATTTTTTCTGCCAATTGCATGGTAGTTTGTCTGTGAGTTATCATTATAAATTGTGTTTTGTCAGATAAAGATTTTAAATAATCTATATATCTTTTTATATTTGATTCGTCCATAGCCGCATCAATCTCATCTAATAAAGAAAATGGAGCAGGATTTGTTTCAAATATTGCAAATAATAAAGCCACAGCCGTCAGTGATTTTTCTCCACCAGATAATAAGCTTATATTTTTTGTACTTTTTCCTGGCGGGCAAGCGGATATATCAATTCCCGCATCTAATAAATCATTTGAATCAAGGCTTAGCTTTGCCTTTCCTCCCATAAACAATTCCTTAAATATCCTTTGGAATTTTTCATCAATTATATTGAAATTTTTGATAAATTCATCTTTCATATCTTCTTCAAGTTTTTTTATCATTTTTTCAATATCTTTTTTGGACTTTTCAAGGTCAATTTTTTGCTTATCTAAAAATTCAAATTCTTTGTAGGCCTTTTCAAAATCTTCTTTTGAATTTTCATCAAAAAATCCGACTTGAGTCAATTTTTTTTGAAGATTAAATAATTCTTCCTTTTTAATTTGCTTTGAAGAATTTTCGTAATTATTTTCTTTTAAATCTTCTAAAGATTTTGAAATAAATGGTCTAATTTCATCTTCTAAATTTTTCAAATCCTTGCTTATAGCTTCAAGTTTGTAATTAAACTTCACTATTTTCATAGAATATTCATTTAATTCATTTTCTATATTTTTAGATAGAGATAATAATTTATGATTAGAGTTTTTCTTCTCATCAATTTCCATAGAAATCTTGATTTTATTTTCCTCATCTTCTTTTACTTTTTCTTTTGTATCTAAAACTTTATTTTCACAAGCACTTATTTCTTTTTCTAAATTTATCAAACTTTCTTCTAAAGATTTTTTCATCTTTTGATTAAATTCTATATTTTGTTTCAAATTCAAAAGACTATTTTCATCTTCACTTATCCTATTTTCTAAAATATTTAAATCTCTTGTATTTATTTCAATACTATTTTTGTTTTTAAATATTTCGTTGGATAAATCATTAATTAGTTTGCTATTTTCAATAGATTTTTCCTTTAAAATCTCATCTTCTTTTTTTACATTTGAAAGTTTTAATTTGATTTTTTCTATATCTTTGAAATTTTCTTCTTCTTTTGATTCATTCAAAGATTCTTTTAACTCGTCAATTCTTTGAATTAGACTTTGCTTTTGATAATTTTTTTTGTCAAAAATAGACCTTATATCTATTAAATTTCCATTAGCTTCTACTAATTCATCTTCTTTTTTTTGCCTTAATCTTTGATTTTCTTCTAATTTTATATTTAAAGAGTTATAATTTTCTAATAAGTCATTTCTCTCGTTTCTTAACTTATTTATCCTAGACTTAATTTCATTTATTTTTTTATTTCTATTTAGGATATTAATATTTGATTTTCTAGCCTTATTAACTCCGGCAACCATTGAACCCCAAGTATTAATTAAATCAAGATTTAAAGAAATTATCCTATATCCCTTAATTTTGTTTGATAAGCTTACTGCATCGTCTATATTTTTTACAACAACCGTATTTGAAAGAAAATGATTAATAATATTTTCAAGTTTTGAATCAAAACTAACCAAATCATAAGCCATAGCTATAACTTCTTTTTCTTCAACTCTAGCTTTTTTATTTTGTTTTATTGAATCCAAAGGTAAAAATGTAATTCTGCCAAGCTTATTTTTATTTACAAAATTAATTATCTCTCTAGTATCTTTTTTTGACCATGTTACAATATTTTGGAGACCTTGACCTATAAGATTTTCAATTATTTCTTCATATCCTGATTTTACAGTTATAAGATTTGCTAGAGTATTTATATATAATTTTTCAATCTCTGTATTTTTGGTTTTTTTCAAAAAATCTGAAACAGAATAAAAATACCCTTCATTTCTTTCCATCAAAGACTTTTGTATCTTATAATTTGATATTTCTTCTTTGCAAGAAAGGTTATTTTGGTTGATTTCTTTTTCTAAATCATCTTTCTTATTTATTTCATTTATGATTTTTTCTTTTATATTTTCAAGATTTGTATTTTTTTCTTCAATATCTTTTGAAAGATTTTCTTTTTCCTTTTCCAATTTATTTAAATCTTTGCTAAGATTTGACAAATCATTATTTAATTCTTGAATTTTTTCATTGATTATCTTGTTATTTTCAAATCTTTGTTTTTCAAGAATTGTTCTTGTTTTTTGATCTATATCATAGTCATATATTAATTTATTTAAATCTTCGCCTTCTTTTTTTAATCTTTCAATTTCTTTTTGTATTGAAGATAATAAAGCAATGCTTTCATCTTTTTTCTCAGATAATTTTCTATTTTTTTCTTCTAAATTTTTAATTATATTTTTTGTATTTTCAAGCTTATCTTTTTGATTTTTTAGAGAAATTTCGTAATTTTTAAATTTCTCATCATACGATTTAAAATCATTGTTATTTCTTTCTAAATCTTTTTTGTTATAAAGAAGTTTTTGCCTATCCAGATTTATCTTATTGGTGTACTTATCAATATTTTTTTCATTGTCTAAAATTCTTTGGTCAAGATTTTTATATTTATTTTCTAAATCTCTGATATTTTCTGCTATTGGCAATAAAGATTCATTTACCTTATCAAATTCTCTAGTTTTTTCTTCTTGATTATTTTTTAAAATTTCAATTTGTTCAATTAAATCTTTATTTTTTTCGTTTAAAGACTTAGATTTATTTGCATAAAATAAATAGGCTTTTTCATTAAGCAAGCTTTCAATTTCAATATATTTTTCAAAATTTTTCGCTTCAATTTCAAGCTTATTTTTATCCTTATTTTTGTAGTCCCATTCTCTTTGAATTATCTCAAGATCTTCATCAACCTTAGATAATTTTTTTAGGGATTCTTCTCTTCTATATTTGTGAGTTGCAATTCCACTTGCTTCTTCAAAAATATTTCTTCTTTCTTGATTTGATGAATTCAAAATTTCATCAATTCTTCCTTGACCTATTACAGAATATCCTTCTTTCCCAATACCTGTATCCAAAAATAATTCTTTTATATCTTTAAGTCTTACTCTTTTTCCATTTAACCTATATTCATTGTCGCCATTTCTAAAAATTCTTCTAGAAATTTTTACAAGATCATAGTCACTGGACAAAGCCCTATCTTTATTATTAAATGAAAGATTTACTTCCGCCATATTCATAGGTTTTTTATCATCAGCTCCTTGAAAGATTACATCATCCATCTTCTTTCCTCTCAAAGATTTTACTGATTGTTCACCCAAAACCCATTTTATAGCGTCTGCTATATTTGATTTTCCAGAACCATTTGGACCAACTACAGCAGTTATTTGATTATCAAATTTTATTTTTGTCCTATTAGCAAAGGACTTAAATCCTTTAAGTTCAACACTTTCTAATCTAATATAAATCACCACCGTAAGTTTTTTCTACAAATTCTCTCATAAAATTTTCAATATCATAGGATATTTTTTTATCCTCATACTCTATAAAATTATTTTCATCATTTTCAAAATTTATAATCAAGCCATATTTTTTGTAAAAATAATTTTTGTTTGCTTTTTTATTTCCAGCTATTATTGAAATTTCTCTGTTTGATATATGAATTTTTATCTTATTTTTTAGCCTATATTTATTTATTAATTCTTCCAAATAAATTTTGTGAATATTTGTTTCAACCAATTGTCTAATTGAAGGATGAAAAGGCCCTGCAACAACATCTTTTTTTTCATTTATATTTTCTGTTGGTTGAAGTCCTATTCTTATTACTGGAATTTTTTTATATGAATAAATCATATAAAGCCTACTAGATATTTCAATAGCTTCATCCAAGCTAAGAGGCTTATATAAACGCTCTTTATATAATTTTTCAAGTTTTGTATCTTTTATAACCAAAGTCGGATATATTCTTACCATATCAGGATTCATTTTTATAGACTCTAATCCTGTTTTGATAGCTTTATCAAAAGAATCCTTATAAAGACCAGGCATGATTTGATGACCTAATTTAAAACCATAATCTTTTATTAATTTGCTTGCCCTAATTGAATCTTCTTTACTATGACCTCTCTCATTTGCATTTAATATTTCATTATCAAGTGATTGTATTCCAAGTTCAATTACATCAACCTCATATTTTTTTAATATATCAAGAATAGAATTATTTATATAATCAGGTCTTGTAGATAATCTGATTCTATCAATAATTCCCTTCTTTTTATAATTAAGTGCAATTTCAAGATAAGAAATCATTACTTTTTCATCAAGACCTGTAAATGAGCCACCAAAAAATGCAATTTCTTTAAGATTTTCATTTTTTGGAAAATATGATAAGTATTGATTAATTTGCCTTATAGTATTTTCTTTATTTATATTGTCCTTATAATTTGTAATTTTGACTTGATTGCAAAAAGCACAATCGTGGGGACAACCCAAAAATGGTATAAAAATTGGTATTATATATTCTTTTTTACTCATTTGTCAACTTCTTATAAGCGATTCTTGCTGCCATTTGTTCAGCTTCTTTTTTATTTTTTCCCTTGCCAGTGCTAAGTTTTTTATTTTTGGCTGAAACTTCCATATAAAATGTTTTATTATGCTCTGGACCTTCTTCTTTTACAAGTTTATATTTTAAAATTATTCTGTTTGTCTTGTTAAAATATTCTTGTAATTTTGTTTTGTAATCAATAAAAAGCAAGTCATTTTCTAGAAGTTCTTTTACAATTTCATAATAATTTTTCATTAAAAAATCTTTTAGAAAATCATATCCTGCATCAAGATAAATTGCAGCACAAAAAGCCTCAAAAGTATCTGCTTTTACAGATTTTTTTTCTCTACCATTATGACTTTCTTCCCCTTTTCCAAACAACAAATATGAAGATAAATTAAATTTTTCACTTGCTTTTGAAAAAGATGAAGTACAAACTATCCTTGATCTTATTTTCGTTAATTTTCCTTCTGGATATGTTTTGTGATTTTTGTAAAGTTCTTCGCTTACAATTAAATCGAGAATGCTATCTCCCAAAAATTCCAATCTTTCGTTTGATGATTTATTTTCATCCTTGCTCTCATTAATATAAGAAGAATGAGTAAGGGCTACATCAATAAGATTTTTATTTTTAAAAGTGTAGCCTATACTCTCTTCAAGTTTTTCAATTTCTTCTAATCTTTCTTTACTTAATTTCATTAATTTTTGCTTTCTATTAAAGATATTACATCTGAAAATTTTTCGATTTCATCTAATTCGTCATCAGAAAATTCTATGTCATACTTATCTTCAATTGCCATAATAAAATCAAGCATATCGATTGAATCTATGTCATAAGCTGTGATTTCTTTTTCAAAATCAATTTCATCTTCATTAATATCTAAATTTTCTTTTACTAATTCAATTAATTCTTCTCTTATCATTCTAATTCTCCTTTTATTTTTTCTATTGTATTTGTATTTACATAATCTATTAAGCCTAAAATCGCTGAGCTAAATGCTTTTTCATTAGAATTGCCGTGAGCCTTATAAACATATTGGTTTACTCCCAAAAGTGGAGCTCCTCCTATAGAATCTGAGTTATATTTTGATAAATTTTCTTTTAATGAATTTTTTATCAAGGCTCCTCCAATTTTTGTTGAAAATGATTTGTAAATTGCATCTTTAATTTCCTTACTGAAAAGACTAATTACACCTTCTGCAGTTTTTATAGCAATATTTCCGTCAAATCCATCTGCTATTACTATATTAGTCTTGCCAGTAAACAAATCTCTTGCTTCAATATTTCCTTTGAAATTTATTGAAGATTCTTCCAATAATTTGTAAGTTTCTTTTGCTAATTTGTTGCCCTTGTGTTCTTCAATTCCAACATTTAAAAGTGAAACTGTAGGATTTTCTATATGAAGTACATTTTTTGCAAAAACACTTCCCATTATTGCAAATTCTTTTAAAAATTCTGCTTTGCAATCCATATTTGCCCCAGTATCCAATAATAAAGTTGTATTTTCATAAGTTGGTAGGCTTGTTGCTATGCAAGCTCTTTTTATTCCTTTAATTCTTCCAGAAATAAATAATCCGCTTGCAAGAATTGCTCCTGTTGAGCCTGCAGAAACTAATCCATCGTAACCATCTTCATTTAATTTGTCAAAAGCTTTAACCATTGTAGAATCTTTTTTTCTTCTTATAGCCTTTACTGGATCTTCATTATTTTCAATTTTGTCTTTAGCATCTATTATTTCGTAGGATTTTATTCTTCCATCAATAATTTTTTCTATTTTTTCTTTATCTCCAGAAAAAACTGGCACAAAATCTTTTTCTTTTAAAGCACTAATTGCACCTTCTATTGGAATTTTTATTCCATCATCTACTCCATAAGTATCTATAATTATCTTCATAATTTCCCCTTATTTTTGATATTAAAAAAAGATAGTGTTACCACTATCTTAATTTAACTCAAGAACTTCTTTGCCTTTATGATAACCACAGCTTGGACAAACTCTATGTGGTAACATTGGTTCATGACAATTTGGACACTCTACATAAGTTGATTTATTTAATCTGTAAGCTGAAGCTCTTCTTTTATTTTTTCTTGTTTTTGATGTTCTTCTCTTAGGTACTGCCATTCTAACACCTCCTAGTTATGAGTTTTAGCAATCTTAAACATTATATAAGTAAATGTTAAAATTGTCAAGCTATACTAGTTTTTTAGTGTCTCTTGCAATCATTAATTCTTCGTTTGTTGCTATTACAAAAACTTTTACTTTTGAATCATCAGTTGAGATTAAATGACATCCGCCACGAACATTATTTTTTTCTGGATCAATTTTAATTCCAAATTGTTCAAAGCCTTTCATTATGTCAGCTCTCATTGTTGCAGAATTTTCTCCGATTCCACCAGTAAATACAATTGCATCAGTTTTTCCGATTTCTGCCATATATCCTGCTACATATCTTTTTGCTCTATTAGCAAACATTTTTAAAGCAATATCTGCTCTTTTATTTCCATCATTTGCAGCATTTTCAAGATCTCTAAAGTCTGATGATACTCCAGAAACTCCAAGAACTCCTGATTCTTTATTTAGGACATTGTCCATTTTTTTTGTATCATATCCATATTCATTCATCAAAAATGTCACAACTGTTGGATCTAAATCTCCACTTCTTGTTCCCATTACAAGTCCTTCAAGTGGTGTAAGTCCCATTGTTGTATCAAATGATTTTCCTTCTTTAACTGCACAAATTGAAGATCCATTTCCCAAATGGCATGAAATCATATTTAAATCTTTTTGATCTTTTTCTAAAACTTTTGCTGTTTTTTGTGTAATGAAATCATGGCTTGTTCCATGGAAACCATATTTTCTAACAGCTTGGTCTTCGTAGTATTTATAATCAATTCCATAAAGGAAATTTTCTTCTGGCATCGATTGGTGGAATGCTGTATCAAATACTGCAACATTTTTTACATTTGGTAGAAGTTTTTCACAAGCTTCAAGTCCCATCATATTTGCTGGATTGTGTAATGGTGCAAACTTTGAATATTCTTTTACAGCTTCTTTAACTTCGTCATCAATTACAACAGATTTTGTAATTTTTTCTCCACCATGAACAAATCTATGGCCAACTGCATCTATTTCAGATAAATCTGAAATCACACCATTTTCTTTATCAGTTATAGCATCAAATACGTGTTTAACTGCTTCAGTATGGTCTTTCATATCTTCTTCAATTATATATTCGTCGTCGCCTTTTTCTTGTTTAAGTCTTGATCCATCTATTCCAATTCTTTCTACAAGACCTTTTACTAAAACTTCTTCATTGTCCATATCAAATAATTGATATTTTAAAGATGAAGATCCACAATTGATAACTAATATTTTCATTTATTCCTCCATTAAAATACTTTTTTTGATTTAATTTCAATAAATTTTGGATTTTCTATATCATCAATATAATCTAGCGATTTTTCTTCATTGTATGAATAATCAACTATATTAGTGTAATCATTTTTTGATATTAATTGCCCATCAATAATAAGTTTGCTATTATTTTTTGAAATAATGCCGCCTTTTATTATAAGCAAACCATCCAAAACTAAATCATTTTCCAAAATCAAATCTTTACCAATAATTACTATACCACTAATTCGTCTTGGTGTCTTAATTTTATTGGAAAAATTTTTTTCTTCATTTGATAAATTGCTCTGATTTTTCTCTAAATTATCATCATTTGGAATTTCGCTTGATGTAATCTTTTCTTTCTCTCTTTTTACAATTAATTGTCCACCAATTTTTAAAAATCGATTTTCTAAATCATTTTCTAATGTAAAATTTTCAAATTCTTCAAATTTATTTTGTTTAAAATTCAAATTTTTATAAAATTCGCCGAAATTTTCATCAAGTATTATTTTTTTATTTTCTCTTAGCGCATACTTATTTCTTAAATCCAAAACCATTTCTAATATAGCCTTTGAATTTCCAATTTTTTTTACACTTCTTAATACAAATTCTTTTCCATTTTGTTTTTGAATTTTTACTTCTTCTTTTTCATCAAAATAATCAAAATAAAATGGATGCCACAAATTGTCATCATTTTCATTTACTATCTCAACATCTTCCAACAAAGTTTTTTTACCATCTACAATTATGGCATAAAGTGATTCTAATTCGTAAATTGCTTTTTTCCTATTGTACAAGTCCTTATTTGAATCATTGTTATTTATCGCCTGCTCAAATATAAAGGTTAGGCTTACTGATAAAAGAAGTAAAATTATCAGAACATAAATGGATAAAAGTCCTCTTTTTTTCATTCAAGCCTCCTTATATAAGTTTTGTAATTTGAATTTCCTTCTTTTTCATAAAAATCAATATCTATCGTAAATGAATCATCATTTTTATCATAAGATATTTTTGAATCACTACAATATCCTATTGGAATTTTTATTTCTCTTTGGCTACTTGAATTTAAATTATTGATATAAACGTATAATTTTTTTCCATTTTGTTCAAATCTATATGTAGACTTATTTTTACCTTCACTAATTAATAATTTAAAATTATTTTCATTTTTAAAGTCAATTATTTTATCTGATTTTCTTATAACATTTTCTATATACAAAATACAATTTGTTGAATTTTTATAGTCAATTTCATCCTCATAGGTTTTTTGACTAATTGAAAGATTTGTTTTTACAATATTATTTATCAAGACTATAAGAATTGATCCGATGGCTATGGCACAAATTAATTCTAAAAGGGTAAAGCCTTTTTTTCTCATTTTTTTACCACCACTTCTAAATTATATTTATCACATACTACTTCTATGTATTTCAAATTTTCATTATAGGATTCTATTCTTGTATTAATTTTAAAACCATTTTCTAAATCTTCATATTCTCCTTCATCCCTATTTTTTGATATTTCTAAAACTTTCTGCATTGTAAATAAAATTTTAGAATCATCTTTTATTTTTCTGGAATTTTCATAAATAGAAAAAAGTGATGGAAGTAAATATATACTTATTATGCTTATAAGAGCTAGAGCAATAATTATTTCAATCAAGGTAAATCCTTTTTTATTTTTATTCATATCTTATCCTTCCAGCAATCGGCGACACTATAATAGAATATTTTTTGTTAGAAGAAGAAAAATAAATCGTACTTGCTCCCTCTACACTTCCTGTTGGTCTAAATACAAAAGTATTTTTTGTGTTTGCTTTTATATATTTTAAAAAAACTTCTTTTACCATTTCATTATCATCAGCTCTTTTTATTGCGTATTTATTAATGTCTATATTTATTTTATATTTATAACCTGTAACTAAGGATTTTTCTCTGCAATAATTTATATCAGCTTGCAGGTTTTCAATTTCTTTTTTTTCTTGAAGTTTTGGTATCAAACCTGATTTTATTAAAATCACACTTGAAATCAAAGAAATTATAGCAAGTGTTACTATTAATTCGATTAAAGTAAAGGCTCTTTTTTTCATAAACACCTCACAAAAGACTTATAATATAAGCAATAAATATATAAATACAAAATGGAATCATTATTTTCATTGATTTTTTCTTGATAGCTATTATAATTGCAAAAATCGCTCCAATCCAAATAGAGCCTAAAATTAAATATAAAATTCTTTCATTTTCTAAAAATAAAAATAAGGCTAAATAGAAAAAATAATCTCCATCTCCTATATTTTTCTTAGATATAAAATAAATTAAAAAATATAGGAAAGTAAAAATTAAAATAATTTTAAAAAATTCAAAATCAAATCCCAAATAAAAAATTCTATATATTAATCCAATAAAAGCTAAAATATAAACATATCCCATATATATTTCCATGCTTTTAAAATCAATCATAGCTATTACAAAAGAAAAAATTAGAGATAAAAAAATCAAACTTCCTTCCATAAAAGTTTTTTCTTTCATAGCAAATATAAATAAAAGACCCCCTATTATTTCATAAAGAATATATGAAAATGGGATCTTTTTTTGGCAAAATCTACACCTTGCTTTTAAATTTATGTAAGAAAAAATAGGTATAAGATCTCTTTTTAATATTTTATTGTTACAAAATGAGCAGTGACTTGGTGGATAAGCAATATTTTCTCCTCTAAGTGTTCTATCACACAATGAATGTGCAAATGAACCGAATATCGCTCCCAAGAAAAAATAAATTATATTAATCATCTATTTTTTCTCTTTTAAATCAATTGTATTAGGCTCAATTGTAATTGTTGAATTTTCAGGATCAATTGTTACTTTATATTCCTTTGAATCTAGTCCAATTCCTTTTGGAATCTCAGGCCATTTTTCTACATATTGAAGTGAATCTTCACTTTCTTTTGTCCAAGTTACTTCGCTATCATTTGCATTTAATTCATTTAATTTTACGCTAGCTGCAGTTTTTAACATTGACACATTTGCATTGTGAGCAGTTATTGCCGCTTGTTTTTTTGATTTTTGATATTTTGGTATAGCTATTGCTGCAAGTATGGCTATAATTGCAATTACAATAATTAATTCAATAAGAGTAAATCCTATTTTTTTATTTTTAAATTTTTTAAACATTAACTTCTCCTTAAAAATTAATGGCATTAACCGAATCAAACATTGGTATGGCAATAGAAAAAACTACAAATCCAACTACTAAAGCCATAAAAAGTATCAAAAAAGGTTCAGCTAATCTTGATATTCTTTTTAATCTGTAAATATATTCATTAGCATAATAATTAGAGGCTTTTTTGAGAGATTTTGTCATATCTCCGCTGTCTTCGCCGACCTTTATCATTGCTATAAATAATTTTGTAAAAACATTTTCCTTATCCAAAGACCTTGATAAATTATTACCTAATTTTAAGCTTTCCTCTACATTTGTTAGAATTTGTTTTAAATATTGATTTTTGAAAGAATTTTTTATTATATCAATACTTTCAACAATATCTACATCGCCCTTTTTTAGGATATATAAAAGCGAAGAAATTTGGTATTCTATATTTAAAAGTCTAAATTTTTTAAAAAATATAATTTTAAATAAGCTTTCATCAATTTTATTTCTGTATTTATCTTTACGTCTTAGTAAAATTATTGTAAAAACAAAAATAAAAATTATTAATAAAATAAGCAAGCCATTTTTATTAAAAAAATCTGAAATATTTAAAAGAATTTTTGTAGCTATTGGTAAGCTTCTTGCATTTTCTTCAAAAACTTCTATAAAAGTAGGCATAACTTTTGTTAAAATCGTTATAACAACTCCTATAGTAACAATTAATAAAATTATAGGATAAATCAAAGCTTCACTTATTTGATTTTTGTTTTTACTTTCTTCGGTCATATATGTAGATAACTCATCAAGAATCTTTGAAAGATTTCCGCTTGCATCTCCACTTTTTACAAAAGCTGTAACAATAGGTCCAAAGGCTTTTTCTTCTTTTTTAAAAGCCACATAAGCTTCGTCTCCCTTTTTTAGGGCTAATGATACATTGACCAAAGCCTTGTTCAATTTCTTGTCAAGTCTTTGGTCAATTATTATCATTAAACTATCGTATAAGGATACCGATGAGTCAATAAGTAAACTTAATTGCTTTAAAAATAAGGATAAAATATTGGAATTTATCCTAGCTTTTCCTATATCCTTGTTTAAAAAAGCCTTCAGCTTATCAAATTTTATTTTATTCAATTAAACTTCAAGTAATTCTTTATTTTTGCTTTCAACAGTTTTTTCGACTTTATCGATATATTTTTTTGTGATTTTTTGTATATCTTCTTCTATTGAAAATAAATCATCTTCTGTTAAGTCTGCAGATTTTTCAGCTTTTTTTGCTATATCCATTGAATCTCTTCTTATATTTCTAATTTGAATTTTGCTATCTTCAGAATATTCAGAAACTTGCTTTGTAAGTTCTTTTCTTCTTTCTTCAGTCAAAGCTGGGAATGGAAGTCTAATTACTTCTCCATCATTTTGTGGATTTATTCCTAAATCAGATTTATTAATAGCCTTTTCAATTTCTTTAATATTAGATTTATCCCAAGGTTTAATAACTAAAAGTCTTGGCTCTGGTGTAGATATGGTTGCAGCTTGGTTAATTGGTGTTTGAGTTCCATAATATGAAAATGTAATTCCATCCAATATAGAATCATTAGCCCTGCCTGCTCTAATTTTTGATATTCTAATTTCGAATGATTCACAAGCTTTCTTCATCGAAGCTTCGGTATCTTTAATAATCTTATCGTACATCAAAATTCTCCTTTACAATTGTACCAATTTCTTTTCCTTCAACTATTTTAACTAAATTTTCTGGATTATCAATTCCGAAAGCAAGGATTGGCATATCATTATCCATACACAAACTTGTTGCTGTAGAATCCATAATCTTTAATCTTTTTTGTAAAATTTCACTATAGGTTAATTTTTCATATTTTACGGCATCATCAAATTGGTTTGGATCTTTATCATAAATTCCATCAGTTCCTTTTTTACCTAATAAAATCATATCAGCATTAATTTCCAAAGCCCTAAGAGATGCTGTTGTGTCAGTTGAGAAATATGGTAGACCAGTGCCTGCTGCAAAAATTACAATTCTTCCCTTTTCAAGATGTCTTACAGCCCTTCTTCTTATGTAAGGCTCAGCAACTTCTTGCATATTTATTGCAGTCATTAGTCTTGTTTCAAGTCCCATTTTTTCAAGAGTATCTTGAACTCTAAGACCATTCATAACAGTTCCAAGCATACCAATCGTATCACTTGTTGCACGTTCAATATGTTGACCGCTTCTACCTCTCCAGAAATTTCCACCGCCAACAACTATGGCAATTTCAAGTCCCTTGTCTCTAGCTTTTTTTATATTTTCGCAAATAAGATCAATGGTGTCATCATCAAAACCAAATCCCTTATCTTTTGCTAGTGCTTCTCCACTTAATTTTAAAACTACTCTTTTTATATCTCGCAAAACTTTTCCTCCTATTAGTAAAATTATATACTATTTTTTTATATTGATAAAGTTATAGCTAATAAAAATTTATTAAATAGTTTACTATAAATATAGATACCCATATTCAAAAAATTCTATCTATATCAAAAATGGAAAATTTTATATTTTTATTATTTTATAGGATTTTTATTAAATGACGAAAATTTATCTAATACTAAACTTATCAAAGCAAAAATTATTCCAAATCCTACAAGAATATAAATATTATTTAAAAATATTTCTTTTGAAAAATCATTTGCTATCATATTATTGTTTGCTACATAATAAAAGCTTGGAAAAACTCTAGCTAATAAAAGGGCGTTTTTACTTAAAATCTCTTGAGGTACAAAAACCCCTGTTAAAAATGATGAGCCTAGAGCAAATATATTCATTACAGCCATCATAATATTGCTATTACTTATTAATTTCGAAATAAAAAGAGCAAGACTAACTGTAGATAAGGCAAAAATCAATGAATTTATCATCATATATATTATTCTGTTGGATAAATCTTCTTTCCCATTTAAAACAAAAAATGCAATGATATAAAGAATCCAAGAAAAAATAGCAAAACAAATATTACCCAAAAGTATTTGCAAATTTCTTTTTGTTTTACTTAAAGGAGAAATCAAATTTCTTTGACTGATATTTTTATTTTTATAAGTCAGGCTAACCAAAGAAACTACCAAAATTATCTGACTTAAAAATACATAAGATAAAAAGTTAAAGAAAAATAAAATTTTTTCAGGTATAATTTGACCCTTATCTTTTTTTAGAGAAATTTTCACTTTCTTTTGAAAATCTTTCTTCGTATTTTTGATTGCATCATTAAGATTTAAACCTGCTTTTTCATAAAGCGAAATTTGATCTAAATATAAGTTTACTGATTCTTTTACATATTGATAATATTTTGCACTTTGGCTCTTTTTTATTTCAACTTTTCTTTCTTTATCAAAATTTTCTGGAATTTTTATATAGGCTGTTACTATTCCATAAAATAAATTATCATCAATATTTTTTCCTTTAAGATCAACAATTTTATTTTCTTTTTCCATATATGTAATAAAAGATTTTGATAAATCACTTTGGCATGAGTCTTCTATATAAATTTTTGCCTTTTCTTTTTTATAAACATTGGAATTGGTATTAGTAGAATTAGAAAATATAAGTAAGGACATAAAAATTATTGTGTATAAGGCTATTGCCTTTGTATGTCCTCTTATTATTTTAAAATAATTTTTAAATACTATCATATTGTCTACCCCTTGTTAATAAATAAGAAATCAATCCAAATAGCAAAGTCAAAAACAATAAATATCCTATATTCTCCCAATACCTATCCAAAGTATCATAATAATAAAGACTATAAATTCCATCATTAATTAAGCTTGCTGGATTAAGTTTGTTTATTATAGGATAATTTTCTTGGATTAATATTTTCACATCAGAATTCATCATTCCAGCCAGGTATGAAAAAAGCATGCTTACAGCTATTCCTATTCCACTTTTTATTTCTATACTAGCCTTATTGGATAAGCCGATTAAACACCCAAACAAGACTCCAAATAAACTTGCAAGACCTATAAGAAATATTAAAAGACCTAACTTATTAGAAAAATCTATTTTATAAATTTTATTAAAAAATAAAATTGTAAATAAGACTATGGAAAAGTTTATTATAAATCCTGCCAAAATTGATGCTGAAAGGCTTATTGATTTTTTTATAGGAGCTATTGCATTTCTTTTTGCAAGACTTGATAGGTTTGCTTCATAATTATAAATAACCAAAAGTCCAAAACTAAATCCATACAATGCCTGCATGCCAATAAGAGCATAGAAAAATGTGTTAACAATATTTATATTTTTCTTTGAAATATTCTTTATATGGTTTGAACTTTCAGTTAATATCTTGGGATTAAAACTAGGATTTTTTCTAAAAATTTTCTTTGCCATAATCCCTTTTCTAAGATAAGCATTCAAAATACTTTCAACAATCGATTCATATAGACCTGATTTTTTAAATTCTACTTTGTCATAATCTTTTATGTAGGCAGTGATTTTTTCATCATCCATCTTTTTTTTATCACAAATTTTAAATATTTTTTCTTTTTCTAATGTTTTCAAAAAATCATCAAAATATTTATCATCTCTCAAACCATCTTTTACAACAACATTAATAGGCTCAAATTTCATTGAATTTTTTATATTACCAAGAGCAATATTAAAGAAAAATCCCAAGATTAAAGGAAATATCAAAGACCAAAAAATAAGACTTTTATCCCTAATTAAAACTTTAAAAGTATTTTTAAAACTGTGAACGAACATACTAATCCCTCAATTCTTTTCCAGTCAATTCAAGAAATACATCATTTAAACTAGGTCTACTTGAGCTTAGATGGTCATATTTTGTTTCAAATGAATTTAATATATCAACAAGATTTAAAATATTTGAATCTTTAGAAAAACTTAATTTACAATTTCTTCCCTTTATAGAAAAATCAATCAAAGAATCCATAGCTTTTATTTTTTCAATCAAGTCATCTGATAAATCATCAGATTCAAAAGAAATTTTTTCCTTTAAATTTATGGTATCCTTTAAGCTTTCAGCATCGCCTTTTGCAATTATTTTTCCCTTATCAAGAATAACAATGTAATCACAAAGGCTTTCAACCTCATCCATATAATGAGAAGTGTAGATAATGCTTGCTCCATCTTCATTTAACTTTTTTATCCCTTCCAAAATATTATTTCTAGATTGAGGATCAACTGCAACAGTAGGTTCATCAAAAATAATTAAGTCAGGCTTATGAGCTATTCCACAAGCAATATTTAACCTTCTTAGAAGTCCACCAGATAATTGCTTAGGTTTAAATTTAACAAAATCACCAAGACCAACAAGATCTATAGTTTTTTTTACGAGAATTTTTCTTTTATTTTTATCTTTTATGTATAGACCGCAAAAATAATCTATATTTTCATAAACATTAAGCTCATCATAAACACCAACATCTTGAAAAACTACACCAATTTTTTTCTTAATATTAAATGAATCAGCAGTCATTTCTTCGCCAAAAATTTTAATAGAGCCTCCATCATTTTTTAGTAAAGAAAGAATGCAAGAAATGCTAGTAGATTTTCCAGAACCATTAGGTCCCAAAAGCCCCAAAATTTCTCCTTCATATAAATCCAAATCCAAATTATCAACAGCAATAAAATCTTTATATTTTTTAACCAAAGACCTAACTTCAATAACTTTATTAACCATGATTTTTCTCCTTTTATTTATTTTAGCATATAAGAATGAGTAAAAATATTATAAAAATGTAAAAATATTGTAAAAATTAGCATAAAAAAAAGACGTTATTACTAACGTCTAAAAATTTCTGGTGCGGGATAAAGGAGTTGAACCTTCACGAGAAAATCTCACTAGATCCTAAGTCTAGCGCGTCTGCCAATTCCGCCAATCCCGCGTATGGGGTGAGTAGAGAGATTCGAACTCTCGATCTCCTGGGCCACAACCAGGTGTCTTAACCAACTGGACCATACCCACCAAATAAATAACTTACTATACAAGTATACATCCAATCAAATCACTTGTCAAGCAAAGTGTAAAATATTCAAAATATTTTTACATTTTACAAGGGCCTTTCTCTTTCGACTTATATATAATACCACTAATAAAAAATTAATGCAAATTTATTTTCATTTTTATGTTTTACAAAAAATATCTCTTATAGTAAAATACTTTTAAGAAAGATATATTTAGAGGTGATTTTATGAAGAAAAAATCTAATAGCAAAATGATTTTAAAAATTTTTGCTGTTGTAATTGTTTTGTCTATGGTTATTCCTATTATTATGAATGCTGTTGAATCATTATGATTGTTGAAAATATTGAATATTCTGATAAATATAATTTGGTAAAAATTACCATTTCAAATGAATTTTTTTATATTTCTTATGATTTTTTTAATGATTTAAGTTTATCTGTTGGAGCGGTTATTGATTTTGATTTGTATAAGGATATTCTAAGGGAAAATGACTTTAATAGATGTAAAAATGAAGCTTTAAAACAATTATCTTACGGTGCAAAGATTTCTTTCGATTTGAAAAAAAAATTGAAGGAGAAAAAATTCAATAATGATTCGATTTCTAGGGTTATTGATTTTTTGACTGAATATAGTTTAATTGATGATAAAGCTTATGTGAAATCTTATATAAATGATAAATCAAGGATAAATAATTGGTCCAAGGGTAAAATTAGATATAAATTAAAGTCCAAATTTATTGATGATAGTTTAATTGATACTTATTTGGATGAAATTTCCTATGATGAAGAGTATGAAAAAGCTTATGATGCAGGTCTTAATAAAAAAGAAAGTGTAAATGATAAAAATAAAGTATATAGATTTCTTGCTTCTAGGGGATTTTCTTATGATATTATAAGTGATGTGTTGGGTGATTTGTTCAAATGAAAAATGCTTTTGTTTATATTTTAAGATGTTCTGATGGAAGTCTCTACACTGGTTGGACTAATAATTTACAAAATAGATTGGAAACACACAACAAGGGAATTGGTGCAAAATATACAAGAGCAAGAAGACCTTGCAAGTTGGTTTTTTATAAAGAAGTTTCTGATAAAAATAAGGCTATGAAAATTGAATATAGAATAAAAAGATTAAACAAAAAATTCAAAGAAAATATTGTGGATAATTTTGATAGAAAAAAATTAGAGCTTATCGATTAGATAAGCTCTTTTTCTTTTAATTTTTTATAGAGGCTTTCTCCTCTTCTTTTTATTGACAATTCAAATAGTCCCATATTTGTAAAGCCATATATTTCGTAAGTGTCAAAATATTTTTTTATATTTTCGTTTATTTTATCAATCAATTGATCATTTTTACTAGATTTTAAAAAATCTATAACGACCATACCGCCAATATTTCTAAGATTTAAATTGTAAAAAATAAAATCTATCAAATCTTCGTTAACCTTATAATAAAAATCATCTTTATCCATAGTTGATTTTTTCTTTGATGAATTCACATCAATAAAGCAAAGCGTTTCAAGATCATTGATTATTATTGATAAATCGCCTTTGTAAATCTTTTTTTCCTTAATGTTTTTTATTGAATCTGAAATAATTTTATTATTTTTTATATCAAGCTCAACAAGTTCCAAATCTTTATTTTTTTCACAATATAAGTCAAATTCATTGTAAGTTTTCAAGAGTTTTGGAGAAGGCGTAAAATTTTCTTCATTTATTAATTTTTCTTTAAGTTCAAGTAATTTATTATAATTTTCAAAATTTTTCTTTCTACCTTTTTTCAATTTTGGAAATCCCTTATTTTTGAACCTATACAAATAATAATCTTCATTTTCGATTCTAAAATTTGCGCTCATAGTTGCTAATTTATCGTCAAATTCTTCTTTAATAATTTGGCAAATTACATTATCTCCAATTTTAAATTTTTTATTTGATTTTAAAAAAGCCTTTTTGCCATCATCATACAACAAAAAATAAGCATTAATAGAATCAATTTTATTTACTACTTTTGCCCTATAAATATTGAACAAATATGGAGAATAAAATTTAAATTCAAAAAGCTTGTTATCGACAATTTTGCCAAAGGCTTTTTCTTTATAATCTACAAAAATGTATGATTTCATTTTGCTAATTTCTTCTTTAATTTTTCAAAAAATCCAATTTTTTCGATATTTTCATTTTTTTCATTCAAAAGATTTGAAATAATATTTTCATAGGATGTATCTTTTGATTTTAAACCTAAAAATTTTGAAGGTTTAGCAAGAATTTCATGTCTATATTCCCTAATATCAAAATATTTGTCATTACTTTCAATAAAAAAATAATCGGAAACAAAGTTTTCATTGATTTTACTTTCATCAATAATTTTAATTACTTTTTTATCATCTATTAAATCTTTATCTAAACCATTTACAATAAGGACATCATAATAATTTATTTTTCCCAAAAGACTTGATATATCTTCTTTTTTTATTTTATATTTTGAATTAATTAATGGAGCTATGGCAATATCTATATTATCACAAGTTTTTCTAATAATTTTTTCAAGACCTACAAGGTCAAGGAAATAATCACATATATCGTATGTGATCATTCCTCCCATATCAAATAAATCTTCAATATTACAATCCTTGTTCCTTTCAAATGAGAGAATCAAAACAGACTTATCCTTAGACAAAATTTTTGAAAAATCTTTTATAAAATTTAATTCATTTTGATTTTTTGAATTTATTAAATATATATCCATTTTATTCTCCTTGTGTATTTTCTTGATTATTACCTTCGGTATTTACTTCATTAAGAAGATTTTGCTTATCTGGATTTATTTTTATATCAAAATATTTGCAAACTATGTCTCTAAAAATTGGTGAAACATTAAATGATGTTCCTCCTTGAGTTAAAATTATTGATATTGCAATTTCTGGATCATCGTATGGAGCAAATCCAATCATCCATGCATAAGGATCATAACCACTTCCATCTGGATTTTTACCTTCAACTTCTGCTGTTCCTGTTTTTACTCCAACTTCAAGAGGCATTCTATTTAAAATAGCATTATTTTGTGCAACTAACAAGGCACCATATTTTATATCTTCCAAATATTTATCATCTTTAATAGAAATTTTTTTATGATTAACTTGATTTTGATATAAAATATCTTTCGAATTATGGTTTGTTACTTCTTTTATTAATGTGTATTTATTTAAATAACCACCATTTGATATTGTAGAGATAACTCTATTCATTTGTAGTGGCGTGTATGAATTTTGCCCTTGTCCTATAACTATATTTAACATATCTGTTATATCCCATTTTGCTTGATTTAGATAAGTAAATTTTAAAGTATCAGCAAGACCTGCCCTATCATCTTTTTTGATTTCTAATGGTTCATAACCCATTTTATCAATCATTTCTATTAATTTTTTTCTATTTATAGAATTTGGATTATCCGCTAATTTTACAAGTTCATTTTTATCATTTTCAATTTCAGATTTTGTTTTTTTAACATTTTTTTTCAAATATTTTTTTATATTTTTATCAAGGTACTTCTTCATTAATGATTTTGTAACTTCTAATTTCTTTTCAACAGATGGTATATTTCCACTTGATTCCTGTGGAATATTTATTTCTATTCCAGAAGTTTCATCTAATCCCAAAGTACTAGCAGCTTTTTTTACATCACTTAGTTCAAGTTTAAATCCAAGGCTTTTGCCAGTAGATGGATTTTCTCCCAAAGCCAAACAATAAAAGTAATAGTTACATGAATCTCTAATTGCATCATATAAATTTTCTTCTCCATGGTTGCCACCAGTTGTTGACCAAATTAAACAAGAAAATCTCCTACTTCCTATATCCATAAAACCATTACAATAATTTGTCATTTGTGGATTTAATCCTTTTTCAAGAGCTGCCAAAGAAGTAACTAATTTAAACGTAGATCCAGGCATAACAGCAGTTTGACTTGCCACATTTAACATAGGTCTTGCTGCTAGAACAGATGAATCATCATCTACTTGTAAGCTTTCCCAATCAGAAGAAGAAATTCCTGTAGAAAATAAATTAGGATCATAACTTGGATATGAAGCCATTGCAAGAACTTCTCCAGTTTTTACATTGCTTACAACAACTGCTCCATTTGTTGAATAAGGAGCAATTTCGCTAGTATTAAAATTCCCATATTCAGATTCATAGGTTTTACCTGTTCTAATTGATTCTAGAACTTTTGAAAGAGATTTTTCTGCTTGTGCTTGCAAATTTGCATCTATGGAAAGATAAACATCATTTCCTGGCTCTGATGGAGTTTTTGATAATGTTTCAATTCTATTTCCTGATGAATCAACCGTTACAATACTTTTTCCATTTTTTCCCCTAAGAGTATCTTGATATGATTCTTCAATTCCAGTTTTGCCGACAATTTCATCTCTTAAATATGAATCTTTTTTTACATATTTTTCTACTTCTTCATCGGTTGCTATTGGTCCCATGTAGCCTAAAATATGGCTTGCCAAATTTCTATTTGGATAAGATCTTATAGGAATTGTTGCCACACTAATTCCCTTTGATTTGTCAATATTTTCTTCAATTCTTAGAACAGTCGAATCATCTAAATTATAAACTAAATTAATTGGTCTAAAACCAAAAGAGCCTTGCCTATTAATAATGCTATCGATTGTCAAAATCCCACAAGCCTCATAGTCATTGTTATTTTTTATATCTGACACTGATTTTATATAATCAAGAACTTCTTTTGCGCTTTTTGCTTTATTTAGTTTTTTTACAACCTTATCTCGACTTTCATTTTTATCTCTGCTTGCATAATATTCAAAGAAATCTTTTTTGGCAACATTAAAAGTATAATCCCATTTGCTTGGTTTATCTTCTGAAATATCGATTGATGGATAGACGTTATTTATAGCATTAGCATTTTGTGCCAAATATTTTAAATCTTTATCTAAGATTACGCCCTTCAATAATTTATGTTTGTCAGCAAGATTTGCCAATTCTTCTGCTGGATCTCCAGCTTGAGAATTTTTAAATTTTATATCAACAGAATATATGTTTTTTTTATCTTTTGTTTCGGTTTTTACTTCTGTTGTAAAGTTTGCATATATACCTTTGTTTTCCAATTTTTCTATCAAAATATTTGCCGGAATTAAGTAAGAACCATCTTCTTCATTTAAGCTTGCTGATTTTAAAAATTCTTTGATTGAAGATTTTTTTACAATTTCATAAAAATCATCACTAGCTTTTGTATCTAATTTTATTTCTGGATAGCCATCATTTAAACTAGCTTTTTTTTGTATGAGCTTTTCATCTGCCATCAAACTATAATCTTTTAAAATCACATTAGATTCTAAATTTTTTTCTTTTAAAATATTATAAGTTAATAATCTTGCTTGATTATTTTCAAGTATATTTTTTATAACAGACTTATCGTCGCCAATTGCACTAACAACAACGTCAAGAGGATCATCTTTTGTGCTATGACCTAATGCTTTTAATTTTTCTTTTGCATTTTCCTTATATACTAAGTTAAGTTTATTATTTTTTTGCTTAACTAATATAGGAATATCTATTCCTCTTTTTTTCAAGGCAAGAAGGGCAGTTTTTATTGTTTCATATTTTATCCCATCTTTGTTGCTAAAAGATCCTACTATTTCTCTTGTTAAATTTTTTTCAACTATTATATCAACAATTTTATCTTCTGGTGATTTTTCTTCTTTGAAATAATCATCCTCACTTTTGTATTGGAATGAATTTAGTCTAATATCAAAATCATTTTGGTAATTTACACCTGCTTCTTCCAAAATATTTACCAAAGAATTTACAGCCTTTATCCTATCTTCATCATCCAAGCTTGTAAGTTTATCTTTATATAATTGCACAGCAAAAGATGGAACTGTTGTAGCAAGAACATTTCCATTTCTGTCTAAAATATCTCCTCTACTTGCAATTTCGTCAACTTCTTGAACTTTTCTATTATCTGATAAGTCTCTGTAATGTTCTCCTTGATTTATCATAAGGATAAATAATTTCACAAAAATTGCAAAAAACATTAGACCAAAAACTATTTGCAAAATAGTTATTCTATTTTCTTTTTGTTTTCTCAAAACTTACACCCCTATATCCTATATGTTGGAATATACATTAGTTTTTTTATTATTATATGATAGATTAAATACATTAAAGTATTCAATAAAGCTTCTACCAAAATTGGTACAAATAAATAATTTTTAATAACAACTATATCTGAATTAAAAATATATGTTATTAAACTTACAAATAAAAAGTTTAATATAGTAAAAACAAAAGTTAAAATCAAACCTGTTTTTTTATCGCTACTAAATCTAAACTTTTCATCTCCAACTACATGACCTATCAAAAAATATGATAAAGCTCTTACACCAATTATTTTTGAAAACATAAGATCTTCCAACAAACCAATAACAAGCCCCGTATAAGAAGCACTCTTAGACCCAAGCGTTAAGGATAAACATATTACAAATGCAACTATAATATTGATATTTGCTCCAAATATATCCACCTTAGAAAAGACGCTAACTTGTAGGATAAAAGAAATAAAAGCTATTAAAAATGTTTTAAATTTATTCATATATCTACCTTACTTTCTAAGAACCAAAACCCTATACAAATGGGTAAAATCTGCTGGCGAATCAATAGTTACATTTTTTCTTAGAGAATCCTTGCTCATAATTACATTAGAAATTTCTCCCAAATATAAACCCTTAGGATAAACTCCCCCTATACCACTTGTAATTAATGTATCAGAATTTTTAACATCACTAGACACTTCTAGCATATAACCACTAATTTTTTTGTTTTTATAATCATCAATAACCCCATAATCTCCACTTCTAGAATTAATAAAGGAAACGTCATTTGATGAATTTTTTATTGTTTCAATCTTGCTTGTTGTTGAATTTACCTTTACAACTTTTCCTATAACAGCAGATGAATACTCGCTATTTCCTATAGCTTGCAAAATTACATCATTAACTTTTATTCCGTCTTTTTTTCCCTTGTCTATAAAAAATGATTCTTGCATACTTTTTACATCAGAATTAATAACTTGAGCTTTGACGTATTCATATTTTTGATTTTTTATAGCATCATTTTCAGCTTTCAAAAAATCTTTTCTATTAATAACTTCCATTAAGTTTGCATTTTCTTTTAAAAGATTTTGATTTTCTATCTTTAATTTTTCAACTTCGGCTCTTGTTTGCTTTGAACCAATTGTATCTTCTATAGCTTTAATTATTTCTGAAGTTATTGAATAAGAAGCTTTGTTTACGGGTTTAAATATGGTATTTGTTATATTATTACCAGCCTCTACCAAATCATCAGTAAGGCTTGATGTAAATATCAACAATACTAACAAAATAACCGTTATAAAAAAATGTTTATTGTTTTTTTTCTTTCTTCTATAAGCCATACTTACCTACTTTGATATTTTAAAAATCTATCTGGATTTTCCATAATTAAGCCTGCACCTTTTATAGCATCTAATTCTGGTTTGTCAGATATTTTCGCCTTTAAATTAATTATTTTTTCAATATATTCACGAAGACCTCTAACATTTGCCATACCTCCAGTCATTAAAAATCCATCATTTTTAATATCACTGGACAATTCTGGCGGTGTTTTTTCCATTACTAAATAAATCATCTCTATTAGACTATCAGCAAATTCACTTATACAAGGTGCTATTTCTTCACTTGTAACTTTTATTCTTTTAGGTTGAGCATCTTTTACATCTCTACCTTCAACTTCCATTCCTATATCCTTATCTTTAAGTCTAAGTGATAGCAATTCCTTTTTAATAAGCTCTGCTGTATTTATACCTACTTCGATTTTTTTCTTTTCTCTCAAAAAATTTTGGATATTTTTATCGATGTCATCTCCGCCCATTTTTAAAGTTTTGCTAGCAACAATTCCATTCAGGCTTATTACACAAATCTCACTTGTTCCAGCCCCAAGATTTAAAGTCAAAATACCTCTTGGATCTTCTGGAGTAAGTCCAACTCCAAAACAAGCCGCAAGTGATTCATCAACCATTATTACATCCCTACTTCCAGCATGCAAAGAAGCATCTTCAACAGCTCTTTGTTCAATGTCAGTAATACCGCTAGGAACACAAACAACAACCCTTGGTTGAACAACCGAAAACCCAGGATTTATTTTTTGGAAAAAATAATTTAACATTGCCTCAGTTAAATTAAAATCAGATATAACACCCTTTTCAATAGGTCTTTGTACTATAATTTCATCAGGAGTTTTTCCAATCATTTCCTTAGCTTGTTGACCAATAGCTTTTATTTCCTTATTTTGGTGGTCAAGAACTAAAACAGATGGTTCAGAAATTACAACCCCTTCATTTTTCTTAAAAACTTTAATACAGCTAGTACCCAAATCAATTGCTAGGTCTTCTGCCATAATTCTAAAATTCATTTTATTCTCCTATATAATATTTTCTTGTCTAAAACTAAAATATTTATTATTGCCAATAATAATATGATCTAATACTTTTATATCCAAAATTTCTCCTGCTTGAACCAATCTTTGAGTAATCTCTTTATCATTACAAGAAGGATTTGGATTTCCACTTGGGTGGTTATGTACAAAAATCACAGAATTTGCACTCTTTTTTACAGCCGAAATAAAACATTCCCTAGGATTAACAATAGAAGAGTTAAGATCCCCAGTAGAAATCAACTCCTTGCTAATAATCACGTTTTTTGTATCTAATAATATAGCATAGAAATGTTCTTTTTTTGTGTCTATAAATTTATTTTTCATCAAATTAAAAACATCTTCACAAGAATTAATACTTGTGATTTCTTTATTAACAATTTTCTCAGTGAGTCTTTTACCAAGCTGGATAGCGGCAATAATTTTACTAGCCTTGGCAAGTTTTATCCCATCAATTCCATTTAATTGCTCAATACTTATAGACAAAAGCTCCTCGCTAGAAAAAGTATTTAAAATTTCTCTAGCAAGTTCAATAGCATTTTTCTTCTTAGAGCCAGTTTCGATAAGAATTGCTAACAATTCCTCATCACTCAAACTTGCATATCCCTCATTTTTCAACTTTTCCCTTGGTCTTTGACTAAGGTCCAAATCTTTGATTTTTTTATTCATTTATAACACCAAGTTTCTTTAAATGCTCAATTATAAAATTAGAACTCAAACCAACAAAAAATCCAGTAAAAATTCCTATAAAAACTAAAACTGGAAAATAATAAAACATCTTTATATTTTGCATAAAAAATATTGCAACAATAATTTGACCTAAATTATGGAAAAAAGCACCAATTTCACTAACTCCAATGAGTGAAAAATCATCATCTACCTTTTTAAGTGAAAAATACATAGCAGTTGTAGAAAAAATAGCTCCAACAAAAGAATAGAAAAAACTCATTACTGATCCAGTAATCAAAACCAACAAAAAAGATTTCAATATACTTACAGCCAAAGCCTTTTTATAATCATAAATATAAATAGCAACTAATATTATTATATTCGAAAAACCAAGCCTAGCACCAGGAATTGGAACAGGCATTGGCACCATAGATTCAATCAAAGAAATAGCAAGAGATAAAGCGACAAAAAGCGATAAATTTACATATACTTTTAAAGTTTTATTCTTCATCCAACCACCTTATCAATTTCTTCCTCATTGCTATCCTCTTTTTCAGAAACAATTTCTAAAATCAATCTATGAGGAAGGCAAACTATAGTTTCTCCAACTTTTTTTATACTAGGCATGTGAGTACAAAGCAAATCTCTACAATTAGCTTTCTTCATACTAACTTGCCCATTTTTTATCTCAACAATATTATATTCATCGTCATCAATTTTAATTTTAAATTTTTTATATTTATTAAGTGGATATTTACCATATTCTTTCCCATTAAGCTCAACTCTCAAAAAATTTCCATCTTCTCCCGACTTAATTTTTTGCACAAAAAAAGCCATACTCAAGCTTAATAAAAAAAGTAATAAAATAACAAAAATATCTCTTTTTTTTAATTTCATATCTACCTCTTATAAGAGTTTATCATTTAAAACAGATTAATGTCAATTTAAAAAATCCAAATAAAAAAAGACCACCGATTTATTTCGATGGTCAAATCTTTATCTTATTTTTTATTCAACATCAATACATTTTGCAGGACATTTTTCTGCAGCTTCTTTTAAAAGATTTAGATCTAAATTATCAGATATTGTTTCTTTTGATAAGAAATTATCCATTGTAAATCCTTCTGGATAAGTTCTTGCACAAATTGAACAACCAATACATCCGACTTTACAATTTCCTCTAACATCTTTTCCTTTATCGTGTGAAGAACATTTTACAATTGCTTTTTGTGAATAAGGAACAAGCTCAATAATATTTTTTGGACAAGTTTTAACGCAAGCTCCACAAGCCACACATTTTTCCTTATCTACAACACTTACTCCATCCACCATATGTATAGCGTCAAATTCACAGGCTTTAACACATGAGCCGCAACCAAGGCAACCATAATTACAAGCTTTTTTTCCGCCAAATAAAGCAATTTGTGCTCTACAATCTTCAAGACCTGCATATTCGTATAAATCTTTTGCATTTTCGCAAGTTCCATTACATTTTACAACTGCAACTTGTTTATCCCCAGCTCCAGCTGACTCAACACCCATAGCACTTGCAACTGCATCTGTTACAGATTGTCCACCAATTACACAAGCAGAAACAGGAGCTTCTCCCTTTGCAATTGCATTTGCACAACCATCACAACCTGGATAACCACAAGCTCCACAGTTTGCTCCAGGAAGTGCCTCTCTAACTCTTTCAACAATTGGGTCTGTTTCAACCTCAAATTTTTTACTAATAACACCCAATAAGCCAGCTAGTATAAATCCTAATACGGCTAATACAAGTGTTGGAATTAATATATTATTCATCACATTTCTCCTCTATGCTAATCCTGCAAAGCCCATAAAGGCAATTGACATTAGACCTAGAGTAATCAAAGTAATAGGTCCACCCTTGAAAGCTTCTGGCAAGTCGTTATCTTCGATTTTTTCTCTTATAGAAGCAAGTATTACTAAAGCAATTAAGAAACCTACTGCAGCAGCTGCTGCGTTTATTGTTGTTTCTAATAAATTATAACTTTCATTTATATTTTTAATAGCTACACCAAGTACTATACAGTTAGTTGTAATTAATGGTAAGTAAACACCAAGAGCTTCATAAAGATTTGGCATTGATTTTTTCATAATCATCTCTACTGTTTGTACTAATGAAGCGATTACTAAAATAAATACAACTGTTTGTAAATATCCAATTTTTAATGGATCTAATATATAATATTGGATAACCCAAGTAATAATTGAAGATAAGGTTACTACGAAAATTACTGCAGCTCCCATTCCTTTTGCAGTTTCAACTTTACTTGTTACACCAAGTGTTGGACAAATTCCTAAAAATTGTCCCAATACATAGTTATTTACAAAAATTGATGCAATAATTATTGAAAATAATTCTGACATAATTCCTCCTACTTATTATTTTTCTTCTTGTTTGAAATAGCTGCTGCTACTGCAAACATGATTCCTAGGATAATAAATGAAGATGCTGGTTGAATTAAAAATCCAATTGTATAATCTTCAGGAATTATTCTATTATCTAGTAATGTACCATTTCCAAATAATTCTCTAATAGCTGCAAGAATAGAAATTGCTATTGTATAACCTAAACCTTGACCAATACCATCAACAATTGATGCTATAGGACCTTGTTGTGAAGCAAATCCTTCAGCTCTTGCAAGAATTATACAGTTTACAACTATAAGTGGAATAAAAATTCCTAGTGATTGATCAAGTGCTGGCAAGTATGCTTTTATAATCATTTGAACCATAGTTACGAAACTTGCTATTACAACTATAAATGCTGGAATTCTTACTTCATCTGGAATAAAATTTCTCAAAACAGAAATTACCAAGTTTGAAAGTGTAAGTACAAAAATTACTGCAGCTCCCATTCCAATCGCATTAGAAAGTGAAGATGAAATAGCAAGTACAGAACACATTCCTACCATTTGTACAAATACTGGGTTATTTGAAAATATTCCATCTTTAAAAACTTTTCCCAAATTTACAGATTTTTTCTTTCTTTTTTCTTTTTCTTTTTGAACATCTATAGGTTTTCCAGTTTGTCTTTCCATATCTTTACCTCCTATTTAAGATCTTTCAATACTTCACGAGCAGTATTTATACCATTAAGGATAGTATTAGTTGAATATGTAGCTCCTGAAATTCCTACAATTTCGTTTTCAGATCCGGCTTCTGATGCACCGACTTTCTTGTCAACGCTTACGCCTTTAACTCCTTCTTTAAACCAATCTTCTTCCATTTGAAGACCAAATCCTGCAGATTCTGAATGTTTTAAAGGACTGAAACCTGTCAATTTATTTTCACTATCAACTCCAACGATAAATTCGATGTCTCCACCGTATCCACCTTTAGAATTTACATCAAACACATATCCTTTGCCTCCATCAGCTTTATAAACTCCTTTTACAGCTTCAGGAAATTTTCCCTTAACTTCTTCAAAGTCTTTTCCTTCTGGAAAGGCAATTTTTAATGATTCATTTAATTTTTTTTGTTCAGCTTTTTTTATAATTGGTTCTGTAACTGAATTTGTAAAGGCCAATACTAGAGCTGATACAGCTGTAATTATTAATAATTTAATTCCTAATTTTAATGCTTTATTCATCTTTTGCCCCTTTACTAGCTACACCAAATACCTTAGGCATTGTCTTACTATCAATAAGAGGAACTAATAAGTTCATTAATAAAATTGAATATGAAACACCTTCTGGATATCCACCGAAAACTCTTATTAGTGAAGTGATAAGTCCGCAACCAAAAGCAAATATTATTTCTCCTTTTTTAGTTACAGGACTTGTTGTATAGTCTGTTGCCATGAAAAATGCTCCAAGCATTAGACCACCTGATAATAATTGTTCGATTATTCCATCAACAGATTTATTAAATACCATCAACAGGATTGCTGTTGTTAATATGTATACTGCAGGTATTCTTAGTGAAATAACTTTTCTAATTACAAGATATGCTGCTCCAATTAATATAGCTAGAGTTGAAACTTCTCCAATACATCCACCCATATTTCCTATAAACATATCTAGTAAGGCTGGTTTTTGTCCACCTGATAAAACTGTTGCAGCAGATACTGCTGAAACTTTTCCTGGTGCTACATAATTTGACATATTTTTTGACCAAGATGCAAGTAAAAACGCTCTTGCTCCCAAAGCTGGGTTTACAATATTTTGTCCTATTCCACCAAAAAATTGCTTACAAATAACTATAGCAAAAGCTGCGCCTATTACTGTTTGCCAAACTGGCATTGTAACTGGGATATTATAGGCTAAAAGTAAACCTGTAACTATAGCTGATAAATCATTTATTGATGATTGTCTTTTCATAACTTTGTTAGATATAAATTCTGCTATAACACAACTTGCTACTGATGCAATCATTAAAACAAGTGCTTTCATTCCAAAGAAATATATTCCTGCAAGTCCTGTTGGAATAAGAGCAATTATTACATCTAACATTTCTTTAGTAACAGTTCTCTCGCTTCTCATATGAGGAGAGGATGATACTAATAATTTTTTTGCTTCCATTTATTTCTCCTCTACTTTCCTGCTTGACGAATTTGTCTTTTTCCAAACCTAATAGCTTCAACCAAAGGTCTTTTTGATGGACAAATATATGAACATGATCCACATTCTATACAATCAAGTATATGAAGATCTTGTGCCTTATCAAATTTTTCTTTTAATGAAAATTTGTGAATTAATAATGGCATAAGTCCAACTGGACAAACATTTACACACTTAGCACATCTTATACAAGGATTTGTTATAGGTGCTTTTGATTCTTCTTTGTTTAAAACTAAGATACAGTTACTAGCTTTTTCTACTGGTTGATTTATATTTGGTTGGGCAATTCCCATCATTGGTCCACCATTTATAACTTTTCCAGCTTCTTCTGTAAGTCCGCCAGCTTCTTCTATCATATGATCAAAACTTGTTCCAATTCTTACTAGGAAATTTGAAGGATTTTTTATTCCATGACCTGTTACTGTCATATATCTTTCTATTAGTGGTTTTCCGTAATAAACTGCTTCATAAACTGCGTTTGCACTTGAAACGTTTGAAACAATTACTCCAACATCCATTGGAAGACCGCCTGAAGGAACTTCTCTATGTAATACGGCATTAATAATTCTTTTTTCATCTCCTTGTGGATACTTGGTAACCATGGTTGCCACTTCAAGTTTTGATGAATTTTTATTTGCCAGTGCCTTTTTAACTTTTTCGATTGCTTCTGCTTTGTTATCTTCGATTGCAATAATTCCTTTTTTTGCATCTACTGCTTGAACAAGTAATTCCAAAGCATCTACTATTACTTCAGGTTTTGTTTTCAAAATAAAATCATCGCAAGTAACGTAAGGTTCACACTCAGCACCATTTATAATAACAGTATCAATTGGTTTGTTTGGTGAATATTTAATATGTGCTGGGAATGATGCTCCTCCCATACCTACAAGACCATTTTCTTTCATCGCCTCAACTATTTTTTCTTTAGTTAAGTTTGTAACGTCTTTTCTTTCGTAGTTAATTTCTTGGTCATAGCCTTCTGTGTCAATAACAACAGCTTTGCTGTTTTTACCAGATGCTGTTTGGATATCGATTACACTTGAAACTTTACCATTAACTGATGAGTGAATATTACAAGAAAAATTTCCAACAGCTTCGCCGATAAGCTGTCCAATTTTCACTTCATCGTTTTTCTTAACTAAACATTTACTTGGAGCTCCAATGTGTTGAGTAAGAGGAATTGTTACAGTTTTTGGAATTTTTGCAACAATTAAGTCTTTTTTTTCGCTTAATTCCTTATACTCTGGAATTTTTACTCCATTAGCAAATGTTAAATTTTCTAGAGCCATAATCTCTCCTTTCATTTAATCCGTATATTAGCATTATAATTTATTTAAAAATATTATTCAATGATTATAATACATCAAATAATATTTTTTTAACAAATTTCTTATAATTTTTTATAGATAATGATTTTCTATCTTTTAATTCTTCCTTGCTTGGAAGTCCATCATCATAAAATACTTTCATCAAATCATAATTTGAATTTATTTTTATAACATATTGTCTAGTTTCTTTTGTAGGAATTTTTGTTGGATCTGGGTCGTGTTTGTCTATTTTTTTGTCTGCAATTAGTTTGTCTATATTTCCTATTCCCCCATTATAAGCTGCAAGAGCCAAGTCGACATTATTATAATATTCATTCAAATATTTGAAATACCCTACTCCAAGATTTAGATTGTAATCTACTTCTTTTAATTTGTCTGGATAATATTCTTCTCCAATTATTTCTGCACTATGTTTTGCAGAGGAATCTAATAATTGCATAAGTCCCATAGCGTTTTGACTTGAGTGAGCTTCTGTATAAAAATCACTTTCTACTTTTATAATTGATGCAATCAAAAGTGGATCTACATTATATTTTTGTGAATATTTTTCTATTTCTTCTTGGTAGGCAATTTTTTGTCTTGATGTTTGATAGGCTACTATTGAAAAACTTATTATAACAACCATCACAAACGCTAATATTATTATTCCTATTATTTTAAAAATATTTTTTAAAGCTTTCATATATTCTCCAAATTTTTTAAAGCTATTTCTACTTTTTTTTCTAAATTTTCTAAGGATGTGCTATTATCAAAAATCACATCTGATTTTTTTTGCATTTCTAAAAAATCTTGACTGTTAATTTTTTTTAATGCAAAATCTTTTCCTATCTTATCTCTTTGCATTAATCTTTCTATTTGAATTTCTCTATCAGCGGTAACTAGCCATACATAATCACAAGGAAATTTTTCTTTCATTTGAAAATACAAGGGAATTTCTACAAAAATATTTTTCTCATTACTTTCTCTTATCAAATTATTTATATAAGCAATGATATTTTTATGGGTAATTTTATTTATCAATTCTCTTTTTTGGGAATTATTAAAAATTATTTTTGCTAAGATTTTCTTATCCAAATTTTCTCCATCAAAAGCCTCGTCAAAAGCTTTTGATGATAAAATTTCTTTGTAATTTATTTGGTCTTTTTCTAGTAATTTCTTATTTATTTCATCGCTATCAATAACTTGATAGCCTTTTTTTCTCAAAATTTCTGATAAAGAAGATTTGCCACTTGCAATTGTTCCAGTTATAACAATTTTATTTTGACTCATACATACTTTCTCCGCTATCTATGTCAACTAAAAGTGGAACTTTTAAATCTACAGCATCTTGCATAGATGATTTTAAAATTTCTTTTGCTTTTTCCAAATCTTTTTTACTTGCTTCTATGATTATTTCATCATGAATTTGCAAAACTATTTTTGCATCTATTTTTGCTTTTTGTAAATTTTGGTATGAATTTATCATAGCAAATTTTATAATGTCCGCAGCTGTTCCTTGGATTGGTGTATTTAAAGCAACTCTTTCTCCAAAACTTCTTACATTGAAATTTTTTGAATTTATTTCTGGAACATATCTTCTTCTATTAAATATTGTATTTACATATCCATCTTCTTTGGCTTTTTTTACAATATCTTTCATGTATTTTTTAATTTCTGGATAAGTGTCAAGGTAATTTTCTATATATTCCTTAGCTCTTTTTCTTGGTATATTTAAATTTTGGCTAAGTCCATAATCGCTTATACCATAAATTATTCCAAAATTTACAGCTTTAGCCTCACTTCTTTGTAATTTTGTAACCTCATCAATTGGTGTAGAAAAAACTTCTGATGCAGTCTTTGTGTGTATATCAATATCTTTTGAAAAAGCCTCTTGCATTTTTTTGTCATTTGCAAGATGTGCCAAAACTCTTAATTCAATTTGTGAATAGTCCGCATCAATCAAAACTTTTCCATCATCAGCTTTGAAAGCCTTTCTGATTTTTCTGCCCTCTTCGGTTCTTATTGGAAGATTTTGTAAATTTGGTTCTGTTGAAGAAAGTCTACCTGTTGCAGTTACATTTTGCTTAAATGTTGACCTGATTCTTCCATCTTCATCAATACATTCTTCAAGACTTTCAAGATAGGTTGATTTTAATTTATACATTTCCCTATATCTTTCAATTTTTTCGATTATAGGATGTTTTTTTCTTAATTTTTCTAAAACTTGAGCATTTGTTGAATAGCCAGTCTTTGTTTTTTTAATTATAGGAAGTTTCAAATCTTCAAATAAAATTTTTGAAAGCTGCTTTGGTGAATTTATATTAAATTCACTTCCAGCAAGTTCATAGATTATTTTTTCTAAATCTCCAAGTTCAAGAGAAACTTCATCTTTAATTTTCTCAAGCTCATTTTTATCACAAATAAAACCTGTTATTTCCATATCCGCAAGAACTTTGGATAATTTTATTTCACAATCCTTATAAAGATCATACATAGAAAGCTCTTCTAATTTTTGGGTTAAAATATCTAGACTATCTTCAATTGCATTTACAATAGATGCCAAATATTTGCCAAGATTATCAGAATCCAAATCCTTGTATGATTTTTTACTTTTTCCCTTACCAAGCAAATCTTCTTCATTTTCTACTTCATATTTCAAAAATGCTTGGCTAAAAGTTTTTAAATCATAAGATGACCTTGAAGGATCAATTAGATAGTGCATAAGCATAGTATCATCATAAGGCAAGGAAATATTTATCCCAAGCTTATCAAACAAGACAATATCTTCTTTAATATCAAAAGAAACTTTTTTAATATTATCAGCCTCAAAATATTTTTTGAATTTTTCTACAAATTTTTCATCGGGATTATAAATGTAAGTTTTTGATGAAGATGTTTTTATTGCTATTTTATAGGCATTAGAGTGAATATAATTGTCTTCCTCAAAAATGCTTTTAAAATAAAATACCCCATCTTTTTCAATATCATCTATTATAGAAAAATCATCAGAAAATGAATAAGAAAATTCTATTTCATCTTTTCTTTCTTCGCTAGTATCTTCAAATTTTTCCATAAATTTATTGAAATTATATTTTGAAAATTTTTCTCTCAAAGAATCCAAGTCTGGTTCTTTTACCTTTAATTCTGAAATTTTCATCCCAACTGGAGCATTTGTAACAATTGTTCCGATTTTTTTGGACAAAAAGGCAATTTGCTTTGAATTTTCTAGATTTTCCTTGGTTTTTTTGCCCTTAATATCATCCAAATTTTCATATAAGCCTTCCATAGACCCATATTTTTTTATAAATTTAATGGCAGTTTTTTCGCCAATTCCATCAACACCAGGAATATTATCAGACTTATCTCCCATTAAACCCTTAACATCAATTAATTGTTTTGGACTAAGACCATAATCATCTTCAATAGATTTTACAGTGATTTCTTCCATCTGAGAAATTCCTTTTCTTGTAAGAAAAACCACAACCTTATCATTTACAAGTTGAAAATAATCTTTGTCCCCTGTAATAATTACAGTTTCAAGACCTTCTTCCTTTGCAATTGTAGAAAAAGTTCCAACAATATCATCAGCCTCATAACCATCTATATCCAAGTACTTTACATTTAATGAATCAAGAATGTCTTTTAAAATTCCAAATTGATAATTCAATTCGTTTGGCGCCTTATCCCTATTTGCTTTATAATCTTCAAATTCTTTGTGCCTAAAAGTTTTTGTTTTCTTATCAAAAGCAACCAAAATATAATCTGGCTTATATTCTTCAACAGCCCTAAAATACATGGTCAAAAATCCATAAACACCGTTTGTCATAACACCATCAGCATTTGTAAGATTAGGAAGGGCAAAAAAGGCTCTAAAAATCAAACTAGATCCGTCAATTAGCATTACTTTTTTACTCATATATTTCTCCTTTCTATAAGTATAACACATTTTAATTTTCACAAAAAAATAAGTAGAAAAATTTGCTGATTAAAAATTTGAAAATTAAAATTTTAAAATAAAAAATTAAAAAAAAGCATCAAAAAAAGCTATGCAATTTTGCATAGCTTAAATATGAAAAAAATAAAAAAATTAATGGTGCTGGTGGTGGGACTTGAACCCACACGTTCCGGAGAACAACAGAGTTTGAGTCTGTCTCGTCTGCCAATTCCGACACACCAGCATTAACACTACCTGATTATTATAACACCATTAATAGCCTTATGCAAATTTTTTTACATTTTTCTCAAATCATTAAAATCATTTCCCAAAATTTTTAAATTATTAATTAGTTTCATCCCACTTTTAGAAAAACAAAATTTCAAAGCAATTAAACTTGTCAATATTCCTATAAGAATTCCACAAAAAACATCTGATGGAAAATGAACATACAAGTATAATCTTGAAAAAGCAATCAGGATTGCCAAAATGCTTGCCATTATATTAATTGTTTTTGATTTTGAAAATAATAATATTACTGTAAGCATACAAAAAGAAATTGAAGAATGCCCAGATGGAAATGATGGATCTTGAGGTTTTAAAACTAACAATTTAATTCCATCAACAATTTCAAAAGGTCTAATTCTCCCAACAGCAGGTTTTAAAATCAAATTCACAATCAAGGCATTAAATAAAAAACAAACAATCATAAGCCTAGCCATTTTTTTATATTCTTTTGTAGTTAAAAAAATCAAAATCAATAAAATCCAAAAAATTCCCATATTCCCAAGAGCAGTAATGGTTGTCATTATTTTATCCAAAATGGGACTTTTTATATTTTGAATTAAATTTAATAATGAAATATCTATTTTTGTTATAAAATTCATACTTTCCCCTTTATTTTTACAAATATAATATCACAAATAAGAAAAATAAAAAAGACTGCACTAAGCAGTCTCTATTGTACTTTTGTATTTATGGTTTCTTTAACCATTTGATCGGCTTTTAAAATTCTTGCTCTTTGATTTTCATCAACCTTATCAAAATATTTTCCTCCTTCAAGGAAATCTTTTGTTCTGTAAACTCTTGAAAGTTTTCCATATTCATCATTAATATGTCCAACCCAAATCGGATAAAAATTAACTTCTCCTAGCTTTACTTTTCCAGTTTTTGTATTTTTCTCTACATTTATATCAAAGGCAACTGATTGTTCTGTTCTAATATCTCCTAAAGCCTCCAAGGATTGGTTTGATACAAAATTTCCACAAGCGTAAGCTATATATCCTTCTTTTCCATTTTCAGCTTTATATCTTTCTGCCGGTTGAACAACGTGAGGATGATTTCCAATAACTAGATCTGCTCCCCACTTTATCATATTTCTTGCCAAAGAAATATGTTCTTGGGCTGGATATGATTGGTATTCTATTCCCCAGTGTGGATAAACTATAATAAAATCCGAATTTTTTCTAGCTTCTTTTATGTCTTCTTCTATTATTTTTTCATCCAAATAATTTATAATTTCATTTGGCTTATGATTTACTACTAAACTTTCTAAACCATTAACTCCATAGGTGTAAGCCAAAAATCCTATTTTCATATTTTTTACTTGAATATATTTTATCCTACTTTCTCCTGCTTTTCTTGTTCCGCAGTGAGAGATTCCTTCCTTATCCATAGCTTCCATTGTATCATAGATTCCTTTTTCTTCTGAATCTAGGGTGTGATTGTTTGCTGTTGACAACAAATCAAAACCCGCATCTTTTATATCTTTCAAATATTCAGCTGGGCTTGTAAATTGTGGAAAACCTGAAGGTTGTTTGTCAGGATTTATGCTTGTTTCAAAATTTCCAATTGCTAAATCAGAATCTGATACAAATTCTTTTATATATTCAAATTGTCTAGAAAAATCATAATTTCCTTTTCCGTAATTTTTTGCGTAATTTACTTGACCCATATGAGCCATAATATCTCCAAAAGCCTTTATATTTATTTTTTCAACTTTTGAATCTGAATCATTTGTGTTTGAGTCTTTTTTCTCAATTTTACTTATATTTGCCTTTTTGTTATTTGAATCAGAACTATCGTCGTTTGATTCTTTTCTTTCTTTTATTATAATATTTTCTGCAATATTTGAATTAGAATCAGTTTTATCTTCATTTTTCTTACATGATGTAAAACTAATAGCTAGAAAAAATATAAAAATTACCGATAATATTCTCTTAATTTTTTTCATTTTTACTCCTTTATTTATATAATCATATACAATTATATATTATTCTATAAATAAAGTCATATTAGAAGGAAATTTGGTATCTTATTGCAATTATACAAAGAATTACAGCAAGTGGAACATATAAATATCTTCCCAAATTATACCAACCATCACCGTGCTTACTTTTTGCACTTTTATTTATTTCATCCATCAAATCTTCTTTTTTCATTACCCAAAACCATGAAATGGCTCCTATAATTGCAGATATTGGAAGAATATAAATTGTTACAAAATTCATCCATGCTCCCCATTTTGCTATAGGATGTAAAAATAATCCACAAACAAATACAAGAATCATTAGAACAAGTAAGACATTAATTCTTTTTAAATTTTCAAATTTTGATGTTATTGCTTCAGCAACTGTTTCTATCATTGATTGAACTGACAATACTCCTGCAAAAACTATTGCTATATACAAAATAATTGCAAAAATTCTTCCTCCAGCTATTTCTTGTAAAACTTTTGGCAAAACAACAAAAATTAATTTTGGTCCTTGTGATTGGGAAAATCCAAAAGCGAAAGTTGCTGGTAGCATTACGAAAGTTGAAAGCATAGCTGCAACTGTATCAAGGCTTGATGTGATTGTTGATGAATGAACTATATCTTCACTATCTGGAAGATAAGAACCATAAACAACCATTACTGTTGAAACAATTGATAGGGAGAAAAATGCTTGTCCCATTGCACCTATCCACAATTTTATATCCAATAATTTTTCTGGTTCTAAAGTAAAAATAAATTTGTATCCTTCTACTGCCTTATTTAAAAATGCAATTCTTACTGCAAGAATTATAAATAAAATAAAAAATAGAGGCATCATAAATGAATTTGTTTTTTCTATTCCTTTTGTCCCATAAGCTAAGGTCAAAAATACAATAATAACTAATAAGAAATGTTCTTTTGCAAGTGCAAAATCATTTGTAGAAATTGATTCAAACCATACATTTGGATCTTGAGTCAAAAGTGATCCAGTAATTGAATCAAGAAGAGCTTTAAGTACATAAGTAATAACAACTGTATATCCAATAGCTAATAAAACTACACCAACTAAAGGAATCCACCTTATTACTCTTCCTACTCCTTCCTTATTTCTAGATTTCCAAACTTCTCTAAAAACTCCCATTGGCCCTGCTTTATATCTTCTTCCTACTGCACTTTCTGCAGAAAGACCAACACGACCAAATAAAAATACAAAGAATAAATAAGGAATCAAAAATGATAATCCCCCATTCATTCCAATTTTATAGGGAAAAGCCCATACGTTGGCAAGTCCTACTGCACTTCCAACGCATGCCATTATAAATCCCCATTTGTTACTAAATTTCGAATTATTTTCCATTTTCTTCTCCATAAAATTTAAAAAGTAACTTTAAATACTAAAGCTAAAATTGATAAAACAATTGCTATTGGAACATAAACATATTTTCCAAGCTTGTGCCATCCTTCTCCTGCTTTTTTCTTTGCACCACTATTAACTTCTTCCAAAATTTCATCTTTTTTCCAAAAATAAAACCAAGAAATTGCTCCAATTGATGCTCCTATTGGAATTATATAAATAGAAACAAGATCCATCCATGGTCCCCATTTGCTAATAGCTTCCATATTAACGCCAATCAAAAATGTTACAAGACCAATTATAGTCAAAGCAGTAATTCTTTTAATTTTGTTATACCTGTGCATAAGAGATTCCGCTATAACTTCAAACATATTTTGTAAAGAAGAAATTCCTGCAAATACAACCGCAGTATAAAGAATTATAGCAAAAATTCTTCCACCCTTTATATTTTGCAATATAGTTGGCAAAACTTCAAATAAAAGTCCAGGTCCACCAGCTTGTGAAAGACCAAAAACCAAAATAGATGGAACAATTACACAAGATGACAACAAAGCTGCCAAGGTATCAAAAAATGCAGTAGATTTTGCCGCTGATAAAATATCTTCATTTTTATCTAGATAAGAGCCACACACAATCATTCCACTTCCTGTTACAGAAAGAGAAAAGAAAGCTTGTCCCATTGCATTTTCTATAGTTTTTAAAGACAATTTGTCAAAGTCTAACCTAAACATATATTTATAACCTTCAAGAGCATTTGGCAAAGTCAAAATAAAAATTGCAATAATTAAAAATAAAATAAAAAATGCAGGCATCATAATTTTATTAGATTTTTCTATGGTATTTGCACCCTTCAAACAAGTTAAAAGTGTTACCAAAATTATTATAAAATGATAAATAACAACAGAGTAATCCTTATTTGAAAAAGATTCAAACCATTTTTTACTATTTACAACTAAAAGTTCTCCAGTAAAAGAATCTACTAAAGCTTTTAAAACATAAGAAACTATAACAGCATAGCCAATAGCTATAAATAAAGAACCCAACAAAGGCAAAAAGCCGATATTTTTACTAATAAAAGAATGCTCTTTCTTATTATTTTTTGAATTTAAGGCATATTCATAAGAGCCCAAAGTTCCAGTTTCAGCTCTTCTACCTATTGCAAATTCACTTGATAAACCTACATAAGCAAAAAGAGCTACAAAAACTAAATAAAATAATAAGAAAAATATTCCACCTTCTTGGAACTTATAAGGAAAGCCCCACACATTTGCCATTCCAACGGCACTGCCTACAGCTGTCAGGATAAAACCCAACCTCGATGAGAATTTTTTTTCTTTGTTCATATTTAACTCCTTTTTACTTTAGCACGCCAAGGCGTCGGCGTACTATTGAACTTGTTTCATTATATCATAAATTTATTATTTGTAAAACAAATTTCAAAAATAATTTAATTATAAAAACAAATCATAATTTTATAAAAGTAAATCTACCAATAGCAATTAAATTTTTCTCATCATCAAAAACATCGCAATCAATATTAGCTATTGTCCTACCAATTTTTTTCGCCTTACATTTTGCATAAAGATAAGAAGTCTTGCTTGCTGGTCTAAGAAAATTTACATATCCATCGCTTGTTACAAATTCTCCATCAAAATATTCCGATGCTTTTTTGCCACAAGCCGTATCAATCAAAGTCATAGTCAAACCACCATGAACAATTTTATTTATATTCAAACAATACTCTTCAATAGGAACTCTTGTAATTATTTCTCCATACTCATCTTTCACATATTCCATTTTTAAATAATCAACAAAATTCATAAAATATCCTTTCTATTTATAAGGCAATTATAACATTTTTTCGATAAATCCTTTAATAGTGATATAATTATTTATTGAAGGATAAATTATGAGAAAAATGCTATTTATATTATCGTCCAAGGCAGGAAAAACCGAGTTCGATATTAATGAAAAAGATATAGAAAAAATTTATAATAAAAAAGATTTAAAAGAAAATGTTCAAATAATTAGGACTTCTTATGAAAACCACGCAACTGATGCAGCCAAAGACTTTATTGAAAAATATAAAAATTTCAAAAAAACAATAATAGTTGGAGGAGGCGACGGCTCATTAAATGAAATTTGCAACGTTGTTTATGAAAATGATTTGGCAAATACAAGCCTTGGTTTACTTCCTATGGGAACTGGCAACGACTTTTCCAAAAATTTTTCATACAAAAATTTCAAAGTAGAAAGTTTATTAAATTTAAAAGAAAAAAAGATTGATTTAATTAAAGTAAATGATAAAGTCGGAATAAACGTCTTATCCTTAGGTTTTGATACAGTTGTTTTAGAAAAAGCCTACGAATATTTAGATAAAAAACCATCTTTGGGGAAAAAAGCATATTTTTTTGGAGTCATTAAGGCATTAAAATCTTTGTCATATCAAAATCTATCATTAACTTTATATGACAAAAATTACAAGGAAATAAAACTTGAAGATAAATTTTTGCTTAGTGCTATTTGCAACGGAGGCTATTATGGCTCAGGATTTAATCCTGCACCAAGTGCAAAAATTGATGATGGAATTTTAAATTTAGTTTATGCAAAAAAACTACCAAATATCTTGTTGCCATCTTTGATAATAAGATATAAACATGGACTTTTAGAAAATTCAAAATATTTAGATGAAATAAAAGTCAAAAAAGGACAAATAAAATCAGATGAAAAAATTTTAGCAAATATTGACGGAGAAATTTTTGAAAATAAAATAATAAATTTTGAAATTATAGAAAATTGTTTGTCTTGGACTTATTTTGATATGTAATTTTAAAAGGGGCTGTTGTAAAATTATGATTGATCATCATTATACAACAGTCCATTTTTTTATATCTAACTTTCTAATTTTGACACATAAGGATTATCTTTTATATAAAATCTATACAAAAAATCTCTAGCTTCCTTGGCATAATCTATGCCAATTCTTTTTGCTTTTACTATTTCAAAATCTTTCTTGCCTTCTTCCATATAAAAATCTTTTGAAAAAATATCTTTTCCATTAAAATTTTTATCAATTTTTAAGGCTTTTGTAAGTTTTGCTGGGCCATTGCTTAAATTTTTTCTTTGATAAATCGATAGGTCTTGATAATTTTTTCCAAATCTATTTTTTGAAATCAAATCAAAATTCTCCAAAGGCTCAATTGCTCTCAATAAAACCGCCTCTGGTACCTCTTCTTTTACGCTTGATATATTTAAAAGAAAATGAATCCCATAAGTTTGATAGACGTACAAAGTGCCTGCATCCATATACATTATTTTATTTCTGTCAGTTTTTTTGCCTAAAAAAGTGTGACATGCCCTGTCATTTACTCCAAGATATGCTTCTGTTTCCACGATCTTAGCTCTTATAATTTGTCCATCAATTTTTCTAACTAAAATATTTCCAAGCAAATCTTTGGCAAGATCTAGTGTATTTTTTCTAAAATATTTCCTATCAAGCATTGTTTTCTCCTTTATAAAAATAGCCCCTAAATCTTTTTGATTTAAGGGTTTAGTCTAGCTTTTCATTACTATTTTTTTTATATCACTTGGTTTATTTGCAATAAAATCTGCATTTTCAAATTCTTCTTTTTTTCCATAACCATAAGCTACGGCAATTGATTTTATGGATAATTCATTGCTTGCATCTATGTCATAAGACCTATCGCCTATCATAACAGATTCATTAGTTTTTAAATCATTTTCAAAAATCAGATGTTCAATTACCTTTTTCTTTGTATTTTTATCATTAGAAGAACCAGAAATATAAGAAAAATATTGCAAAATTCCAAAATATTCTAAAATTTTCTTAGAAGATTCTTCGCCCTTGCTTGTTGCAAGATAAATATTAAAGCCTTCATCATATAAATCTTCTATTAATTCTTTAACTCCTTCATAAAGAGAAGTTTCAAACAGACCGTTTTTAAAGTAATACTTTCTATAATAATATACTCCATCATCAGCCAAGTCTTCTCCCAATTCTTTTACAAAAGAATCTCTCAAAGGTGGACCAATATATTCATAGAGCTTATCTCTTTGATAAGACTTGCCCATTTTTTCCAAAGCATATTCAAAAGCATTCAAAATCCCGCTAGCAGATTTTGAAATTGTTCCATCAAGATCGAATATAATATTTTTAATCATAAATTATCCTTTCTGGTATATTTTTCCAAATATTTTCAAAATAGATTCTATTTTCTGTTATTTTTATAAAAAATATTATAGAGCTATTTTTTTCCATTTTCGAATTTTTGTCCTAAAAGTTCCAAAAGGTGCAACAGTATTGATGTGAATAAATTTATAAACTTCCCAAACTGCCGTTTTTGTTGCATCATCAGCCCATTTTCTCATGTGTGGTTTAAATAATTCATCATCACTCAAAGAATCAATCATTTTATAAATATCTTTGATATTTTCACTTAATTTTTCCCTTAATTCTTTTAACGATAAATGAGCATAAGTATCCGTAAAATATTGATATAATTCCCCAAGTTGATTCCACTTAAAATCTTCAGATGGCGTCTTAACTTCAAGACCTTTCTTTTCATCATCTTCCCATTTTAAAACCAGTGTAGTCCATCCAACTTGATAAGCAAGGTTTTCAGCAGGAGTTCTATCAACTCCTTCAACCCTTTTATCTTTCAAATTTTCTGGAATATCATCAAACTCCAAAATATATTTTTCAAATTTTTTCTCAATTTCAGCTTTAAGATCTTTTTTATTGCTGTAAGTTCTCATAAATTTCTCCAAATTTTTAAATCTCTAAGTTTTTATAGATTTAATTATATCATAAATACCTATTAATAGCTTTTTTGCAAGAAAAAAATTATCAATATTTAAATTTTTCCCACAAAAAAAGGCTGATTATTATCAACCTT
>NZ_GG700527.1:203452-531636 GCF_000163295.1 Anaerococcus vaginalis ATCC 51170 | reverse complement strand
GCTCTGAGGCTGATTATTGTCAACCTTTTAAAAATTATATTAATAAATTTTTTAATCTACTTTTGCCCATATTTTCTAAATGTAAAATATATAAATGGAATCAATATTATTGAAATTAGCAAATATAATATAATTATCATTGGTATTTGCATAAATATATGACCAAAAATTTCATATAATATGGGTAGTTTTATGCAATTATATATATTTACTAACTGATCTGGTGTTATTTTAAATAAATTTTCAAATGGCAAGACTCTTCCAATAAATGGCGATACTACGAATAATATTATTGGAATACACAAGCTTAGAAGTGACGAATGTGTTTTGGCTGATGTTAGCATTGTTACTACGCTTGCAAAAATACTTCCAATATATCCTCCAATAATTATTAGCAAATATCTTTCAAAAAAAGTGTAATTATAAATACAATAACTGTATTCTAATTGAATGGGCGATTTTGCTCCGCTTACACCCATTATCGTAAAAGATATTATGCAAAGACTTAGCATCAATGCCCAATATATAATTGTTGTCATCAATAAGCCTGTTCCTATTTTTATCTTAACTCCCTTATTTTTTCCTAATTTTGTGCTAAAAAAAATCGAATCAGCTTTTAATTTGAAATCTTCAGTAAATATTCCTGATACAAGAAATGATATGCCAATAATCAATATTAATGAGTAGGTTGTTGCATATAAGCCCATAGTTATCCACGAATCGGCAGGTTCGTAATAAAAAGGAGTTTTATTTTTTGAAAATTTTTCTTTCAAATATTTCATTTTTTTCTCAGTAACTCCATATTCTTTTACCAATTTTTTTATATTTTCTTTCCTGATATGGTAAATATTTTTTGCTTTGCTGACTTCTAAAAAATCAAATTTTTCATAATCCATTTCACTTCCATAGGACAAAGTGCTTACCATAAAATCTTTTATATCCATATACTCTTGCATATTTGTAGCATATATTTTTTCTGGAATTTGATTTTTATAAATAGCCTTAATTTTTTTATCTTTTTTTATCACATCTTCAAATACATCAGGATTTAATTTACCCGCATATTTTAATTTTTTCTCGCTTAGCTTTCTTGGTGCAAATATTCCATTATGGGTATTTCCATTATTATCCACAAAACTTATGCTCCATACTGCAAATATGCTAAAAGAAACTGCTATAGCAAACAAAAATATTAATAAAATTTTATTCATACGATTGCTAAGTAATAATTTTATCTCATGCCTTATCATATTTATCTCCACTTTCTGTTCTAAAATAATAGAAAAATACATCTTCTAGAGTGATTTCAACACATTTTGCATTGTTGTCGGGCTTATCTTCTGATAAAATTCTCATTTCAACATATTCTCCACTCTCTTTTACAAAACTAATCGAATTCTTAAATTTGCTTATTAATTTATCTGCTTGATCGGATTTGCAACGATAAATCCATGCTTTATAAGAAATATTTGAACATAATTCGAAAGCACTTCCTTGTTTTATAATTTTTCCATCTTTCATGACAAATATATGTTTTGCAATTGCTTCAATATCAGAAACTATATGGGTAGATAAAAGAACAATCTTATCCTTGGAAAGCTCTCCTATTAAATTTCTAAATTTAATTCTTTCCATTGGATCAAGTCCAGCAGTTGGCTCATCAAGTATAAGTATTTTTGGATCATTTAATAAAGCTTGAGCAATTCCAACTCTCCTTTTCATTCCACCCGATAATTTTTTCATTTTTTTTGATGAATGAATCTGCATTCCCATAATTTCTAATAATTTTTCAATACGCACTTTAGTCAATCTTTTATTTAATCCTTTTAAAGAAGCTATATAAGAAAGATAATCTTTGACACTAAGGTTTGGATAAAAACCAAATTCTTGCGGAAGGTAGCCAATAATATTTCTATACCTACCATCCATTTCAAATATATCCTCGCCATTATAATATATTTTTCCATCACTAGGTTTTAAAACTGTACATAAGATTCTCATAAGGGTAGTTTTTCCCGCTCCATTTGTGCCAAGAAGTCCATATAAGCCATTTTCCATTTCAATTGAAATATCATCAACTGCTATCAAATTCCCAAATTTTTTTCTAACATTATTCAATACTAAGCTCATTAAACTTTCCCTCCAAATATTCACTATGATCAAGTAAAACTTTTTGAATAAAATAAAATAATAATAAGGCACACATAATAAAGATTAAAATCCATACTATTGGTGTTATTTTTAAATAGAGATTATCATTCAAAATTATTAACATCCATCCCATATTGGCAGCCAAACAAATAATCATTGTCACAAATTGATTTAAATATCTTTTTCTAGAAAAAGCCATCATACAAATGATTGATGAAATCATAATCGGAAATACAAACTGCCCCAAAAGATCTACGACCAATATTTTTTGAATTTCTACAGCATAAACACAAAACACAGTTAAAATTCCTGTATCAATAAGTCCAAAGGCTATTAATTTAGCGGCATATACTCTTCTCAAATCAAAAAGTGAGCTTTTTTCAATTTCCATCGATTTATTTTCAATGTTTTTCCAAAGTTCTGGAATTATAAATATTACAAAAAGTGCCGCCAAAACACTCAATCCCCTTTGCATATAAACTATTTCTTTTGAAATAGAAAGCCAATATCCTGCAAAAAAAAGCAAAAGCATTTGTGCAAATAACCACTCTTTTTTCATAATTTTAATCTGCAAGGCAATAAATTCAATAAAGCCAATTCTATTTTCATTTTTCTCGCTATTAATAAATTCTTTAGCTTTAAAAACTAATTTGTCAATTGCTTCATTGGAAGGCTTTTTTTCATCAAATTTTCCTATATTTCTTAGTATTTTTTCCACTTTTTTATCATACTTGTCTATTTTTTTCATATTTCACCTTCTACATACTTTCTTATCATATCCTTGCCTATCCTAAGCCTATATTTAGTTAATTCTAATGAAATGCCACAAATCTTTGCAACTTCTTTTTGTTTTCTATCAAAAAAATAATATAGAATTATTACATCCTTAATATCTGATGGCAATTTTTTAACAGCCTCTTTAACATCTAAATATTCTATTTTCCTATCAGATTCTGTACACTCCAAAAACATCTTTTCAGAAAAATCTTCAATATTAAGATCTTTATTGCTTGCCTTCTTTTTTTTATCAATACATTTATTACGAGCAATTGTATATAAATAATTTAAAAGTTTGCCTTTATGCTTATAATGATTAATTGTTTTTAGAAAAGTTAAAAATACATCCTGCGTTATGTCCTCAGCCGTATTTATATCCAAAGCATGATATTTGCAATAGTTAAATATATCTCCATAATATTTTCGTATTATCATTTCAAAAGCATCACTATCGCCATTTCTAGCCCTAGATATCAATAAAAAATCTACGTTCATTCCTAACAATTCTCCTCAAATAAATCTTGCACTCTGTAATGTTTAACGATTAAAAACTACAAAAAGATAGTTTAAAAATTTAATTTAAATAAATTATTCTTTAAATTCCATCTACAAGCAAAATTTTATTTTGCAAGTGTTTGAAATTTTTCAAAAAAAAGACGATGAAGATATACTCTCACCGTCCTATAATTTATATCAGTCTGTAATTCTCTTTTTTTCAATATGATAAGTTGTAAAATTAAATGCGACACAAATAAAAAATAAAAAAGACTAAATATTTCTCAGATAAATAGCCTTTAATATTATTCACACAGAAATAGATTTCTGTATTTATTTTTTAAACATTTCTTAAATAATTCTGTACTATATTTAATTTTGCTATTTTAAGATATAAAAAAATCCTATAATAAAAACAGCACACATAGATAAAACACTCAACCATAATTTATAGCGTTTTTCTATATCTAATAAATTAATATATCCAATCCAACTTGTAATTTGTACAATAAATATCAAAATAACCCAGATGTTATCTAACTTAATCTTCTCATTAGTTACCATCCCAATCAGGATAGTAGCAAGTAAAAATACTATTCCTAATATTTTATTCATATATACACCTAATAACGACTAACTGAAACGATTGATTTAGATATATACCATACATGTCTTTTCCCAAGCCTACTACGATAATGCTTAACTTTTTTTATTGTAAATTTCAAACCATGGCTAGAATCATTAGGAATAAGTAATGTTCCTCCACCAACTATAGTGCTGATTGTTCCAATTACACTTCCTACAACTTGCCCACCAGGAACTCTTGTCAAAATTAAACCTACTACACCACCCACTGTTGCAGTTGTACCGATAGTAGTTTTAAACTCTGCCCATGATATATATACAGTACTATATGAAGTATCTGAGCGAGGTGATATAATAGGATTCTGTTCATCGCTACTTAATGTTTTATTCGTAATGGATGAATAAATTGAACCATCCTTTTTATTTAAGATTAAGTATTCTTCTTCACCAGTAGTATTATTATAAATGGTAACCTTTCTTGTGTTATCATCTTCTTTAACACTAACACGCTCAATTCCATCTTTTGAATTTATTGTAACAGCATCGTTGCCATCTTCGCTTATTGAGTAATCTTGTCCCTCTATTTTCTCTATACCATAATTTTCACTTGCGTATATTGGTGAAATTAGACTTGTAGACATTACTAAAACTGTCAATATTAATACACTCATTCGCTTTTTAAAGTTTTTTATCATAATCTCTAACCTTCTTATTATCAATTATTTGTTTTTCAAATACAAACTATAATACTGTGTCAATTCTTATTCTCAAACTATAATATAAATAAATCTCCGTTCTTGTACCTCTGAGGATTCATATAATTTATCACAATTAAACCTACCTTTATTTTAAGAAATAACATAAATTAGTAATGCATTTTGCTAATTATTACTACAATTTGAATCTAAACATTTATAATGTCCTGTACCATCTAAATCAAATATTTGGTATATACAAACGTCCAAAGCATTTGCTATATCGTTAGCAGTTTTTAGGCTCGGAATCGTTTTTCCTGTTTCTATTTTATTTATACTTGTCCTTGATATTCCCACTTTTTTACCAAGTCTATGTTGTGATAAACCTAGAGGTTTACGGTATTTCTCGATTCTATTATTCATTATTTCACCTTTCTTTGGTTAACTATAGTTAAACACAATCTCATCCAGGTGTCAATAATTCATCATATTTTTTAATTACCTTTTCCTCGTATATTGTTACATAATATCTATGTTAATACTTTTCCATTTTGCCTTATTGCTCTAAGTGTTTCTTTGAATTCTTTTGTCTTTGTTGCTTCTTCTAGTAGGATTTTTATTTCTTCATCTGTTAGTTCTTCTGCATTTTCTATAAAGCTTTCTAAGATTGCTCCTCTTATTATGAGCCTATGAGTTCTTTCTTTTCTTCTTTTCACTATGTCTTGTTTTAATATCTTTTGTTCTTGATTTTTTAGTTGCCTTAATCTTTCTTCTGTATCGTCTATTTTTTCTTTTATTTCTTTTTACTCTTGTCTTATTTGATATAATTTTTTCATACTAATCTCCCTTCTTGCAATAAAAAAGACGATAGAGTTTTTATTTTCTATCGCCTAGGTTATTTATCCTATTTATTTTTATTTTACACCCATTTCAATTTTGCAAGCTATAGGTATCTCTATAAAAAATACTGTATATTGTCCAAACTCACTTGTTGCTCCTATGTCTCCTCCCACATTATTAAGTATTTTTTTTACTATTGATAAGCCTAATCCCATTGATTCTTTATCAGTCGTCCTAGCTTTATCCACTGTGTACAATGGATTAAATATTTTATCTAATTCAGATTTCTTTATGCCCTTTCCATTGTCTTTAAATTCTACTATAACTGTATCTGGGTTTTCTTTTGCAATTATATCAATTTCCAATGGATTTTCACCTCTATATTTTATAGAGTTTGAAAACAGATTTTCTAATATGATTTCAAGCATCCTATCAGATAAACCTATAACTGTACTTTCTTTTATATCATTTTTATAAAATAAATTTTCTATTTCATTTGTAAATGATCTATTTAATTCATCTACAATTCTATCCAAAGATTCTCTAGCTCTGATATTATTTATTTCTTTGTCATATATACCAAATGATGAATAATCTTTTAGTTGTTTGATTCTATTATTCAATTGTTTAATCTTTTTGTTTATTATCCTTATATATTCGTCTTTTTTTTCTTGGCTGTCAGCAACTCCGTCACTTATTCCATCTATATGGGCTTGTATTACAGATAAGGGAGTTGATAAGTCATGGCTTATAGATGATATTAGCTCTTCTCTTTCTTCCTTTGCTTTATTTTCTCTTTCCCTATATGATTTTAAAGACGCTACCAATTTATTAAAATTATCCAACAATTCTCCTATTTCATCCACCCTATCATTTTCTATATATAAATCATATTCCCCTTTAGATAGCTTTTTAAAATTATCTAGCAAATCATATATAGGCTTTATAATAATCTTATCGACGTAAGCTAAAAATATAGTCGATATAATGATAACTACTATAGCGATAAGGATAGAAATTGATGTTAAAGATAACAAAAGACTTTTAGGTTCTTTTTCTGGTATTCCTAAAACCAACAAAAATAAAATTGGTATTAGAATGATTGATATGACAAATATTATTAAGTTTTTTTTAAGTGATTTAGATTTCAAATTTATAACCTACTCCCCAAACTGTTAAAATATATTTTGGATTCTTTGGATTATCTTCGATTTTTTGACGGAGTCTGTTTATAGTAACGGTAACAGTATTCAAATCTCCATAACTATCGAAGCCCCAGATTCTCTCATATAGTTGTTCTCGACTAAAAACTTGTCTTGGATTTTTAGATAAAAATATCAAAAGTTCAAATTCATTTCTACTTAAATCAAGATCTCTACCATCTTTTTCTACCTTATATTCTTTAGTATATATTCTGATATTTTCTAGGTCTATTATTTCAAGATTTTCCTTATTAAAAACTTGGCTTCTTCTAAGTTGAGCATTAACTCTTGCAAGTAATTCTCTTGGTCTAAAGGGTTTGGTAATATAATCATCTGCTCCAAGATCAAGTCCCTTTACCTTATCAAATTCATCAATTTTTGCTGACAAAATCAAAATCGGTATTGTAGATTTTATTCTTATATTTTGGCAGATTTCATAACCATTCATACCTGGAAGCATTAAATCTAATATTACTAAGGACGGCTTAAATTTATCAAAAATTTCTATTGCCTTATCACCTTCTGTACAAATTTCTACCTCATATAGCTCTTTTTCTAGATAATCTTTTATTAAATTTGCCAAGTCAAGTTCATCTTCTACGATTAAAATTCTACTCATCCTATCCTCTCCTATTTTAATATTTCTACCCTTTTAAAATAGGAAATATTGACAAAATATAAGATTAATATACCTATTAAAGATATTGCAATATACAAGCTAAGTTCAATACCAAATTCCCCTTTGATTAAAAGAGATGGTATTTTATAAACATATCTTACTAAAAATAAATATTTTAATTTTTCAGGACCTATTAAGCTTAGAATATAATATAAAAATCCCATTCCCATAACACTTGAAGCATTTTTTAAAAAAAGACCAGCATATACAATAAACATAGCTAAGCATATTAGTGGCAAGATAATAGAAATTTCACTAAAAAGTACACTAACAAAAGCTCTTATTCCCTCTAACTTTACTCCTCCAAGCAAAATAACTTGCCCATCGGAAATCAAAACTGTTCCATCATTAAGCATTATTTTGCCAACCAAAAAAGATGATATTATATCAAAAATCACTAAGGCTATTATCCACATGATTGTAGTTAATATTTTTGCTTTTATTAAATTTTTTCGATCTCCATTTACCATTATTGATAATTTGACAAGACCTTTTTCAAATTCTATAGCTGTTAAGTCTGAAGATATATAAATCACAAATAAGACTAAAAACAAAACTGTATCTGGAACTGAAACTAAGGGAAATGACATCCAATTCATATCCGTATGAATAAATTTATTCGCTTTTACTATATGAGAAATTAAAATTATTAGAAAAAATAGATAATAAAACTTATTTTTCCTTTGTTTATATAACTCAAAATCTATAAATTTTTTCATATCTCACCCTAATATAAAATATCTTTCTTTTCTAAATAAATATTGCTTATTATTAAAAATAAAGCTAATAATATCCCGCTTGCTAATATTAGAATACCAAATTCATTAGCTGATACATTTTTTATCATTGTAAATTTTTCTCCCATGCTTGTATTAAAGAAAAATATAAGACCAACAATAGAAATGATATTTGCTAGGCTAACATTTTCTATAAATAATCCTATTGACATACTTAATAAGCCGTAGGTAATTGTTGGTAAAAGAATCTTCCCATAAGTTAAGAATGTATAGATTAAATCACTAGCTTTTGTAAATCCTGGTCTTATTAAAGATAAATCACTCATATTTTTAAAATATAGGATTCCAAATAAATAGCACAAGATAACAAAAATTGTAGTTGTTATTATACAAAATATTGTAAAGGCAATTTGTTTGCTGACTAAATTTTTAATTCTTGACGGTTCTTTCAATATGCTCAATTTCATTGTGCCTGCTACTAGGTCCTTTGTTACTAAGGCATTTACTAAAATTGGTATGAAAAATATTAATATTTGCATATAAATATCTAAAAGGCTAGCAGGAAAAGTATAAAAACTATCAATATTCCACACTCCTTCTTTTGGATCATACATGGTAATATTCATCCAAATTAAGAGTCCAGCTGACAATAAAAATACATATCCTATCTTTGATTTAATGATTTTCTTTAATTCATTAGTAATTAATGCTTTCATTTTTCCCACCTACTTGATCAAAGAAAAGTTCTTCAAGATTAGATACATTATTTCCTGAAACTAATTTTTTTACATCACCTTCTATACATAATTTTCCGTCATGTAAAATTCCAACCCTATTGCAAATACATTCCATTTCATGGAGAAGATGGGATGAGATTATAAATGTTTTATTAGAAGTTTTTGCCAAAGATACTATAAGTTCGTTTATATCCCTCATACCATACGGATCTAGTCCATTGGTAGGCTCATCTAAAATTATTAAATCTGGATTTCCTAATAAGGCATTAGCAATACCAAGTCTTTGTTTCATACCCATAGAGTATGAGGCAAATTTATCTTTGCTCCTATCTTTTAGACCTACTAATTCAAGTAATTTATCAATATCTTTATCACTAGTGCCATCAATTAGTTTTGCCATTAATTTTAAATTTTCATATCCAGATAGGTTTTCATAAAACTTAGGAGATTCTACCATAGCACCTATGTTTTTAATTGCTTGATCTCTATTTTTTATTACAGATTTTTCATTTATTAAAATTTCTCCAGAATCAGACCTAATTAATGATGTAATCATTCTAATAGTAGTTGTTTTCCCCTCTCCATTTGCACCAAGAAAACCATAAACATCTCCTTTAAACACAGTCATATTCAAATCATTTATAATCTTTCTTTTACCGTAAGATTTAAATAAATTTTTTATTTCAAGTACTTTTTTGGACATAATTTCCTCCTTTGATGATTCTATTATAAGAGGTAAATATAACAAAACTATAAAAACAACATAATTTTTAACTATTTTTTGAATAACAATCAGTAATATTATTTTAATTGGTCTTTAAATTTCATATTAACGAATACGAAACTCGTACCATAATCTTCACAAGCCATAGCTATTGCAATGGCATTATTACAAGTCCTGCTATTATTCTTAATAAAAAGATTTGAATATTTTATTTAAATTGTTTGTGTTACCACTTCCTAAACCTAAGTATGAAAAAAGCACCCACTCTTGTAGATGCTAATAATCTTAGGCTTTTATATACTTAGTCGATCTTCCACTTCCTATTTGTTTAATTAATCCTCCATCTCTTAGTTCTTTTAATGCTCTCTCAATAGTTCTCTTTGAAATATCTGGACAAAGTATAACAATGTCAGATTTGGATAGAGCCTCTAAGGAGTTTTCAAATACCTTCATCACTCTTTCTGCAGATGTCAAAGATTTCTCCCCAATTATCTTAAATCTCTCATCACATTCACTATATGCCTTGTAGATTACAGATAAGGTATATTTTATAAATGGCAACTCATCATTATTTCCAGAATGCCAATTTTCACTTGACGCTTGTAATTCTTCATAATACGAATCTTTAGTATCTTCTATTAACATTTCTAATGAAATATATTTTCCTACAAAAAAACCATTTTTGTAAAGAAGCAAAAGTGTTATAAGCCTTGACATTCTCCCATTTCCATCAAAAAAAGGATGGATGCACAAAAAATCATGAATTACCACTGGAATTAAAAGCAATGGTGGTATTTTTTGGCTTATAGCATCATCATAAGCACTAATCATTTTATCTATATAAGATTCTGTTTCAAAAGCTGATACAGGCTGAAATCTTATTCTTTTTTCACCAAGTGCATTTGTTTCAACTATACTATTATCTATGCCCTTAAATTTGCCCTTATGACTATGACCAGAGAAAGAATATAGTTTATTGTGCAAGGTCAAAATATTATTTTTTGTAAATTCAATGTTTTCATAATTTTCATGTATGATATCTAGTACTTGTCTATAGCCATATATTTCTTCTTCATTTCTATTTCTTGGTTGGCTTTTTTTCTTCATCAATTCTTCTAACCTACTATCATTTGTAGAAATTCCTTCAATTGCATTTGATGATTTTGTTGATTGGATCTTAGCAACTTCTACCATTTTTTCAAGTATATCTGGGAAATTAACCACATATAATTCCTGTTTGCCTTTATACTCATATATTTTTGATATTAGATCATACATATTTGCTGGTATATTTAAATTAAGTAATTTTGCATAATTAAACTCTCTCATGTAATCCACCACCTTTCTCGCCATTATAGCACAATTGGCGTATATAAGTCAATGTTGGCGAGATTAATATCGCCATTTTAATGAATTTGGTTATGATGGATCAAAAGTGGCAAGATTAAATACAATTAATCATTTATCATCATTGGAAAATTCAATTGAATCGTTACCAAGTTTTATAGTCCTATCAAGAGCCAAAATTATAATGATAATAATAAACCGCTTTATATCTAAAATGAGCCTTATAATATTTCAACTCTCTTTCTATATCAACAAGTTGAGTATAGAATTCGTCATTTTTGTTTTTACTTGCTTTTTTTAAATTTTTATTACTAGCTTGTCTACTCATTCTTTAATCCTCTTGTGATTGTATTGATTTGCTAATCTCGATAACATCTTCAATTTTGCAATCCAACGCCAAGCAAATCTTTTCTAATGACTCTAAGTTCACATAAGAGTTTTTGCTCATTCTTGAAACTATGTTGCTTGTTATGTTTGCAGCTCTTTTTAAGTCTTCTTTGTTCATTTCTCTTTCTACTAATAAGTGCCATAATGGTTTATAAGAAATTGCCATATTATTACCCCTTATCCGTTTTATTGTTAAGATATATTATATCATAAATGGCTAATAAGTCACTTTAGCCTATTTTATACTTGTGCTTGCGTGAGTATTTATTGAGATAGTCCTATCAAGCCGTTCCAAATCGCAAGACACATATTCCTTTACTAGTTTTACCTTAAATTCTTTTGTGTATTCTGGCATACAAAAACCCCTCCATCCGTATTCCGGATTTTGGGGTTCAGGTCCATATATAGCAAGTGATTATCTAATATTTGTTTTTCTTTAAATTGATTTTATTGTATATCTTAATAATTCTATTGATCCAATTATAAAAATTAAACTGGGATTCATAACAAACCCCAGTTTCATAATTAGCGTGTTCTTTTAATATAATTTTGATCCTGCTGGAATATTATTATCAAGCATTATCAAGTTAAGTTTTTCTTCTCCATCGTACTCACAAATTGCAGATATAATCATACCTTCTGAGTCGATTCCCATCATCTTACGTGGAGGAAGATTACAAATTGCAAGCAGTGTCTTTCCAATTAAGCTCTCTGCGCTGTAATAATCCTTAATACCAGATAAAATAACTCTTTCTTTTTCAGAACCATCATCTAATGTAAATTTCAAAAGTTTTTTTGATTTTGGAACTTCTTCGCAATTTTTAACTTTCACAGCTCTAAAATCAGATTTTGAGAAAGTTTCAAAATCTACATAATCTTCAAATAGTGGTTCAACTTTTATTTTTGATAAGTCAATTTTTTCTGTAGCAATTTTTCCATAATTTTCATTTGATGAGATTTCATTTTCTGCTTTTTCTTTTCCTATTGGCTTCATTGTTGGGAAAATCCCCTCTACCTTAGATAATTGTCTAAATCTCTATAAAAGTCTATTTTATGGTACTTCTCCATTTACGACAATTTGCTAACTCTCTATAAGTGCCTATAGATTTCTAGCAAATTGTCGTAAATTTGTCGTAAGCTGTCGTAAATCCTAAAATATAAATTTCATCGCTTTTTCAAATTCTCCCATCTGTTCTATTTTAAAATCTTCTGTTGCATCTACATATATATCCATTGTTGTAGTAATATCAGAATGACCTAGAATAGACTGCATTGCTTTTGTATTTATATTTTGTTCATTAAGCCTTGTAGTAAAGGTGTGTCTGAAAATGTGATTGCTTAAATGTGGAACTAATAGAATATCATTAGAGTTCGATTTATTTTTATCCATTATACTTAAATTGCAATCTCTAACAATTCTTCTCAAAGCTTTATTAAGTGTTCCATTATTGTGAACCTTTCCGAATCTATTTAAAAATACAAAGTCTTTAAATCCATCGATTGAATCACAACATTTGATTCCAAAAGTCTTTTGTAACTCTCTTTCCATAAGAAAAGCATCTTTTACTTTTTGAACCATAGGAATACTTCGCTTACCCGATGCTGTCTTCGGTGTATTAATAGCATATCTATTGTTTAATCCTTTACCTTTACTATAATATACCAAAGTCCTATTTACATTTATAAGACCATTATCAAAATCTAGATCGTCCCATTGCAATCCTGTGACTTCTCCAACTCTCATTCCTGTCCAAAGCATAACAATGAATATTGGATACCATTTTTTATATTCGTCACTATTAGATAAGTATTCTTCAAATAGCATCTGTTCTTCTAATGTCATGGCTTTTTTCTTCGGAGATTCATTTCGATAAGCTACTTTTAATTCCTTCAAAGCATTGTCAGATGGATTAAACCTTATATATTCGTCATCCACTGCTAATTCTAACACCTGATGTAAGACAGTATGAACACAATCTATGGTAGAAACCATCAATCCCTGATCTTCCTTTAATCTGTTATAAAAACTTCTAACATCAGATCTTTTAATATCAGATAGTTTAATACGACCAAAAGTCGGTTCTACAAATTGTTTATACATATAGATGTAATTTTTAAAGGTATTATCTTTTAATCCTCTTTTAACCTTCGTCCATAGATTAAAAATATCATTTACAGATAAACTACTTCCTTCGTTATTAATTCCATCTATAGTATTGCGTAAAATATCTAATTCCTTTTCTCTTAATTCTTTTAGAGTTTTCGCATAGATAGATTTTCTACGACCTATTTTGTCTTGCCACTTAAATTCATAAGTGCCATTTGACCTTTGATATTCACCGTCTTTTAAAACAACCCCTTTACTATCTTTGCGTCTTTTTACCATAAAAATTCTCCTTTTGATAAAAGAACACGCTATAATTATTATACCGCATTATGCGTGTTTTTTATACAATTCCATATCTAGATGGAAAATTGTCTATTCAAATATTCTTCCATTAATTTTTTCTTAATAAGACGCTTACTACCATTAAATAATACAAAATTGCAATCATCTTCATCCGTTAATTGTCTAACTTTATCTTGACCAATATTAAAATATTCAGATGCTTCTTTTAACGTTAAAAATGCTTTTTCAGAAACACGAACTCCTTTTATATTTTCATTAATCATAAATCCTCCAAATAGTGTATTAAAAATATTAATTTTAAAATTTTAAAGTTTTTTGACATTGACAAGTGCCTTGGATTAGCAACATAGGAATCTCACCTCCGCCTCTGTTCAGGATGAGCCGGCTTCAACCTTAGAAGTATCATTATCCTCATTTTCTTCTTAGCGGATAGGGTATCCCTCCCTATATTCAAACTCTTACTTATCGCTCCCTTTCTTCTTCCCTTGCTTTTAGCTTAGCAGTACTTGTTTTGCCGAATTTTTCAGCAGAAAGATCTTGGCGGATAGGTTATTACGCTCCAAAAATGATTAATGTCTTGTCTTGGTCTATTCAATTGTTAAGGTTCAAATATTGTTTAAATTTCTTTTAAAATAGAAAGAGGACAAAACTCCCCTCACTTTATAAAGGAAAATTTGCCCTCTTTGGTAACCAGAAATTATATTTCTTCTATAAATTTCTTTAGTTTTTCTAAAATCTTATCTCGTCTTTTTATTAAAGCAGGATGTGATATATTTTGAGTCTTTGCTACTGCACGAAGTGTTTCATCATTGAAATATAATCTTTCAATTATTTCCCGTTCATCCTCATTTAACTTTGACATAGCGTTTCTTAGTGCTTCAATCATCATTTGTGTAGCTACTACCTTTTCTACATCAACATTTTTATCTTCTAGATTATCTTCAAAATTCCCATCGTGATTTAGAGACGAAAAAAAGAGCAAGTGGTTTTTCTTGTCCACCTGCTCTAAATATTTTTCATGTTCACTTTCTTGCCAGTAGACTTTGTATATCTGCTTGCTTACTTTGATTTTTTGTCCACCGACATAAAGATAATATTCTTTTGTCATAAATGTTTCCTCCATTCTTTTTTTGTCTTTTTGTTTTTAGACAAAAAAGGAGGACTCCTGCTCTTGGGCATGGTTAGTCCTCTAAAATGAAAGAAACCCTTTCTAGTGTTGATAATATTTAATTTTTCATCAGAGTTATCTTGATGATAACCATAGTAAATTATAGAAAAAGGAATATTTACTTAGATCCATTATTGTTATTTTCATAAAGTAAGTCCTTTCCTTTTTTCTGAATTTATAAAGACCTTATCCTCACTAGATTATTTTCACTTGGTGAGAATAAATGCGAAACTAAGTTTCTTGTCTTTTAAAGTATAGTATAACTTAAATAAATTTATAATTCTGCTAACTTTTGTGCATATTTTTATAAGCAATTACTGTTTTGTATCATGGGTAAATATGATAGATAAAGTAATAAAAATGTTATAATAAAGATAGAAAAATATACTGATAGATACCGAGCTTTTCAAAAATATCTGAATATATGAAATACGATTGTAATTAGCTTTTAGAATAAAACAATGAGTTTAAAAATCGAATTTATAAAAATGATTATAAGAAAGGATTAAGTATAGTTAGTAGTATTAAAAGCAAAGTCTATGGTAATAATTCACGTTAACAAAATTTATATTGGAGATAAAGATGTAACTAATTTAGATATTACTAATGCATATTAGTAAGATAAAAGATAGAATAAGAAATATCATTAGGAGATTTTTTCAATATAAATTGATATAATAAAATTATCAAATGCCTTATGGTTGGCACAAGCTTTTATTAAAATCAACATTATAGCTTTTAATATAATAGATCAAACTTATCATCAATTACCAATAACAAAAAGTATGATGATAAATCCTTAATTGTATTCTTGATTAGTATTTCAGTGTTTGAAAAGGTAGAATGCAATTCATACATGGAGGGACTTATGATACCAGTAAATATATCTGAACAACTTATGTTCAACACTGTAAGATTAGAAACTAAAGAAGGTTCTGGTACAGGATTTTTCTTCAATTTTATATTTGGAAATAGTTATGTACCAATTTTAGTAACAAATAAACACGTAGTAAACTACAATCAATCAGAAACCGTCACTTTTTTCTTACATCTAAGAGAAGGAAAGGATAACGAGACTATAGAAAGTTATCCTATTACATTAGAAACAAATTGGATATTCCACTCGAATAAAGATCTATGTTTTTCATTTATGAACCAAGTTTTTGAAGAAGTAAAAGCACGTACTGGTAAAAGTGTATATTATATACCGGCCGAGGAAGATTTGATTCCCAATGAAGAAGTCACAAGTAATCTTTCTGCTTTAGAGGAAATAGTAATGGTAGGATATCCCATAGGACTATGGGATAAAATAAATAATTATCCTATTTTTAGAAAGGGTTATACTTCTTCACATCCATCATATGATTTTAATGAAAAAGGAATTGCTCTCGCTGATATTGCAGCATTCCCTGGATCATCAGGATCTCCAATTTATATTATAAATGAGGGTAGTTACAAAGAAAAAACTGGTGGTATAATTATTGGACAAAGCAGGTTAATATTTTTAGGTATTCTATTTGCTGGTCCTACTATTAATACCAATGGAGAAATAATTGCTATTGATATACCTACACAACAAAAAATAATAAGCAAAACATCAATAATGACTAACTTAGGTTATTACATTAAATCTGCTGAATTACTTGAATTTAAAAATGTAATAGAAAGTATACTTAAAAATCAAAATTAAATATTAATACACGCTTAACGCTTATAACTTTAATAGCAAGCACAGTAAGTGTACGGACACTTACGAAAAAATTAATGGAGCAGACCTTTATGGCATGCTCCATTTTTTTAATTTTTACCTTGTTAGGGAGAACCCTAAGACCCCGAAATATATCTTATAAAGGAGAACAAAATGGCTAATAGATTTAGAAATGAAAGAATAGAAATAAAACTAACTAAAGAAGAAAAAGAAGTTTTTGAAAAGAAAATGAAACTTGCAAACTGCAAAACTATGTCCCACTTTCTTAGAAAATGTGTATTAGAAAAAGAGATTTATGTTGTAGATTTAGAACCATTTAGAAACCTACAATGGCTACTTTCAAATGCAACAAATAATATAAACCAGATTGCAAAAGCAACTAATACAACTGGTGTTATATACAAAAATGAAATTGAAGCAATGAATAAAGAAATAGAAAAATTATCAAGAGAAATATGGCAAATCCATTCCCTACTTCTAAATAAATCAAAAGAAAGTTCTGGTGATTAGTATGGCAATTACAAAAATACATCCTATAAAATCAACTTTAAATTTGGCAATAGATTACATTACTAAGAGTGAAAAAACTTATGAAAAAATCTTGGTATCTTCATTTAAATGTCATCCATCTACTGCCCATATTCAATTTATGAAAACACGAGAAGACAATGATACTAAAGGTACAGTTTTGGCTAGACATTTAATCCAATCTTTTCTACCAGGAGAGGTTGATCCTATAACAGCTCACGAAATTGGAATGGAATTATGCAAGAAAATTTTAAAAGAAGATTATGAATTTGTTCTTGCAACTCATATAGATAGAGGGCATATCCATAACCATATTATTTTTAATAATGTCAATTACAAGACTGGTAAATGCTACCAATCTAACAAAAAAACTTACCATAAAATCAGGTATCAAAGTGATGAATTGTGTAAAGAAAATAAGCTTTCGGTCATTGATGAATATTATGAAGCTTACAAAAGAAAATATAAAACTGCTGGTAAATCTTGGTATGAGTTTGACCAAAGTAAGAAAGGAAATTCTTGGAAGTCTAAACTGCAATTTGACATAGATAGAATGATTAATAAGTCTAACTCCTGGGAGGAGTTTTTAGAAAACATGAAATCCCTTGATTATGAAATTAAGTTTGGTAAACATATTGCTTTTCGTCATAAAGATAAGCAAAGATTTACAAGAGCAAAGACTATCGGAGAAGATTATACTGAAGAGAAAATCAAAGATAGAATAGATTTAGCTATCAAAAATAAAGCTAATCCTATTAAAAAGCGAGTAGGAAATGTTATTGATATATCTACTAATGAAAAAGCTCAATCCTCTAAAGGTTATGAAGTTTGGACAAGGAAACATAATATAAAAACAATGGCTGACTCGATAGTTAAGCTTAGAGAGCAAGGAATTAATTCAATTACTCAACTCGATGATCTAATAAAAAAATCTGCCGTTGATAGACAAGACTTATTAGATAAAATAAAGAAAATCGAAACTGAAATGAAGAGTTTATCTCAAGATATGGAAAATATAAATACTATAAATAAGTATCGTGAAATATATAAATACCACAAGAAAAATCCTGAAGATAAGCAATTTGCAGAAGAATATTATAGTGAACTTTCTGTCTATAAAATAGCTGCTCAAGACATACTAAAGAATTATAAAAAGCTACCAAACACAAAAGAAGTACTATCCAAACTTGATGAATTACAAGAAAAAAAGAACACCCTTATGCAAGAGTATTCTTTGAATAAAGAACAATTTTCTTACCTAGTTCAATATAGGAAAAACTATGAAAATTATTATGGAAAGGAAGTAGAGAGGTAGGACTGCTTAACTACCTCTTTTACATTTATTACTTTTCCCACTCGAATAAAATATTTAGTTCATTATATTCTTCTGAATATTTTTCTTTGTCTATAATTACTCCTCAATATATTTTATCAATGATTTATTGTCTACAGTTTTAGCTATTACAATCTCAATAATTGCCGCTAATACATGAATTAATATTAGATAAGCCAACACATATATTAAGTTAAAATTATATTCGAACTTCAATACTATATCTCCGATTATATCTATCAATGTTTTCCCTATTATCCCCCCTAGTATAATTGAAATAATATTAGATATTACTATTATTATTTGTGTTTCAAATATTCTTGATAGTATAAAATGTGATTTTTTCATCCCTAGTGCCATCATAGTTCCTATTTGATTTTTTCTTTCAATAAATGTGGTTATGGATAAATTAATGACATTAAACAAAGCAAATATCAAAAAAACACACGTAAATATCAGTGATGCTAACAAAATTGTTTTGTATTGCTTGTTAAGCTCTTTTACATAATCATCAACTTTATTGAATTCAAGTAATTTATTTTCTGACAAGATGTTTCGAACTTTATCCTCTATAATATTCATTTTTTTCTTATTTATAGAGTCCTTTAATTTTAATGAAATAGAATTGTTAATGTTATAGTCGCATAATTCTTCTAATTTTTTTTCTGGAATACCAAATATATATTCTGAACTTGTATCGTTTAAAATAGCGGATATAGTAAAATCTTTTTCATCAATATGTCCATCTTTCCCTCTAAATTTTAACCTAATAGTGTCCCCTAACTTTGGACTTAGTTTATACACATCTTCAAAAACATTGTTAGCATTATTAACTATCAAATCATTCTCATCTTTTATATCTCCCAATACTAATTTAGTCTTTAATTTATCAATATCAGTTTCTTTATATCCCACAATAGTTGTAACCTGATTGCGTATATCATTCTTTTCTATATCAAAATTTACCGTAGTAGCTTTTTCAATATTAATACGATCAATCTCATCTATTTCCTTAATTTTTGATATTAATTTTTCATCAATTGGATTGTTTTCGGCTTGTGTAAAAGCTTTTTTATAATTGCTTGCATTTATATCATCTGGTTTATACTCCATAAATTTAAATGTGATATTATATTCACCTAATTTGAATTTAGTATTTTTAGCTATATCTTCAGTCGAAATAGAAGAAAAAACACCTATCATAGCAATAAATATTACACTACATAACGCTAAAGATATTAACGTAAATATAGAACGCTTTTTATTCCTTTTAGCATTTAACATACCTAGATATAAAGGAGTAACTTTTTTAGAGCTATGCCTTGGAGCTATAACATCCGTATAAGAAGTATAACTCATTGCTTCAACTGGAGAAATTTTAGATGCGTAATTTGCAGGTCTTAATGTAGAAATACAAGCAATTGTGAATACAAAGATGACTGTTGCAATAAAAATCAAACCATGTATCTTGAAATCAAAAGTTCCTGGTCTAATCAATATATTTACCAAAATGCCCAATAATCCGCCCACTATTCCTGAAGGAATTGCAATAAACTGAGCCTGTCTTATTATTAATTTTTTTAAATCTTTACGCTTTAAACCTAGTGCTCTTAATTTACCAAGTTCATTGATGCTTCTATTTATAGATATATAATATATTGAATATAAAACTAATGAAGTTGTAATTGAAAGCAATAGCAAAATAAGCGTTAGTTCTATACTAGAATCACTAATTTTTTGATTATTGGAATAAGTAAAAAACTCATTATAAATATTAATGTTTTCTTTAGGAATTTCAAACTTATCTCTTATTTCATTAGCTTTACTATAAGCAAACTTCTCTGACTTATCTTTCAAAAATATCATAGAGGAACTTACTTTTACTTTTGAATTCTTAAAATAATTTTCCGATACGTATAAATTAACCTGACTCACTTCCATATCCCTATATGCTATAGATGATATAGTAAATGTTTTTTCTCCAGAATTATCATCGACTTTTATTTCATCTCCGATTTTCAAACCATATTTGTCTGAAATAGATTTTTCTATCATAATATCATGTGAATCTATTGGCAATTCACCTTTTATTGAATCGAAATAATTATTATTGTCTAAATAAATTACATTAGTTGGAGATCCTTGAAATTTTACTTGATCAATAATATTTAACGTAACAATTTTATCTATGCTTCTATCTGATTTTATATCATTAATTTTATCAGATTTATTTAATACTGTTATTTGAGGCATGTATTTTGTAGTCTTATGTATGCCAATTTGATTTGATGCAGAAAAAGAAAGTGTCAATGACAAAATAAATGCGGAAAAGATTATTGTTAAACCTATAAGGAAATTTTTATTTTCTCCTCTTATATACTTAGTTGCCAATCTACTAATATAATTCATTATTTTGATAACCTCCCATCTTCAAGACGCACTATACTTGCATATTTATTCTCCAATAAATACTCAACTATATTTTGATCATGGGTAATTAAAATAATTGTTTGGTTAAAATTTCTATTAGTTGAAACAAGTAAATCAATAACATTTTTACTATTTTTGCTGTCTAGATTCCCAGTAGGTTCATCTGCCAATAATATACTTGGATTTGTTATTAAAGCTCTTGCAATAGCAACTCTTTGTTGCTGTCCGCCCGAAAGTTCATTTGGCATTTTTTGTAATATATCTTCGATACCTAAAGTATCAACTATTTTATTTAGGTATTTCTCATCTTCTACAAGTCCACTAATATTAAGTGGAAAAAGTATATTTTCTTTTATATTCAATATATTTATCAAATTAAACCTTTGAAAAATAAACCCAATATTTTTACTTCTAAATTCAGTCAATCCATTATCGTCTAAATCCGCTAAATTTATACCATTAATTTTTATACTTCCGCTTGTCGCTCTATCCAGCCCTCCTATTATATTTAGGAGCGTAGATTTACCACTACCAGATGCTCCTTGGATTATTAAAAAATCGCCTTTCCCAACTTCTAAATCAACCCCATCCAAAGCCTTTACTTGATTATTTACTGTTCCATAATATTTTTTTATTGCTTTTATATTTAATATTTCCATATTTATCTCCTTGTATATCTAAATTTAAAGAAACTTTAAGTATGTTTTTTATATTATTAGTACTAATAAACTCACTGTGATATCTATCATGACTTATACTTAAATGTTTTAATCCGCCTTTCTTAAGCTGATGAAGTTTATCGTATGTTGCTTATTCGTTTACAGCCCAAAATCCATTTGTCGCAATACTAGTATTCTTACCAACTTCTGTTGAAATTTCAACTAATTTTAATAATGTCGGATATTCTAAAAAAACTTCTCCTCCCGTAAAAGCTATTGTTTTTATTTCATTTATTTCTTCTGATTCTTTAATGTATTGTATCACTCTATTGATATCAAGTCTTTGTTGAGATTCAGGAGAACATGAAAAACAACAATGTTTGCATTTTGCCGTGCATTTATTAAATAGAGCAAATCCCAATGTATCATATGCTATAAAATCCTCCATTTATAGTTTAATAAATATCTCTTTTGCTAAGAATCATGGTATTCAATATTATCATAATCACCAAATAAATAATCGATAATAATGTCACTCTTAAATAAATAGAAACACTGCTATCAATTGATAATAATACTATGTTTCCTGATATAAGATAATTCATAATTGAAAATGATAAATTTCCAGATATTTGATGGAATATTGTATCAATTATTTGTAATATTCCAGCTGACTCAAGGAGACCAATAATAAGTGTAACGGCAGAATTTCTTATCAAATACGCTAAAAACATTATTACAATACTATATGTAATATATAATAAATATTCTGCGAGTATATATTTTATGAATATTCCTGTTTCTGTGAATTTCAAATATCCTTCCATAATATAAAATGATAATGACATAATAATAAAACTGGTAATAAATATTGCGAATGTATATATACATATTATTATTACTTTTCCTAAAATTAGCTCTATTTTTTTTGGAAAAACTTGATTAATATTTTTTAGAAAACTAGATTTAAGTTCATCTCCTATATACATCACAATAAAAACTGTTTGAAACATCAATAAAATTTTACTTTGAATATTTCTCATAAATAATTCAGTTATAGGTATATAGCCTAAATCTAACCAATCTGGAATCACACTTCCAACATAAATCCCCCAATTTATCTGTGTGAAATTTATTTTCAAGTTTTCTAGTGCTGCTTTATCATTAATATAGTAATGATAATCAACTTTTGTCATATATACAGATCCAATTATCATAAGGCTACTAAGAATTAAAATTATCCATGGATATTTGTTTCTTCGTAGTCTATATAACTCTAATTTTATTGCTCTACTCATCTTAATATCTCCATATAATAATCTTCAAAGCTCATTTCTTTTACAGAAATTGAACTTATTTCTATACCACAATTTACTAACAAAGAGTTTATTAGACTTATTTTATCAAAGTAATCGTTTAATATAACTTTTTTACTATTTATAATCTCATTTTCATATCCATTTTTAGTTAAAATTTTTGATACTTCATTCGTTTCGCTGGTTATTATCTCTATTCTTGATCTACATTTTTTATGCAAATCTTCTATTGTAAACTCAGCTAGTAACTTCCCTTTTGAAATTACTCCAAAATCTGTTGCGATTTTAGATAACTCTTCTAATATATGGCTTGATATAATTATGGTAATGCCGTATTTTTTATTAATTTCTTTTAACATATTTCTAATATCGACTATTCCTTGAGGATCAAGCCCATTAATTGGCTCGTCTAAAATAATAATTTCAGGAGATCCTATAAGTGCCATTGCAATACCAAGTCTTTGTTTCATTCCTAATGAAAAACTCTTAACTTGTTTATTATAACAATTTTCCAACCCAACTATTTTAAGTATTTCTTTTATATACATTTCATTTTCTATATCATAAGATAAACATTTTAATTTCAAATTGTCATAAGCTGTTAGCTGCATATATAATGCTGGTGTTTCTATTAAATTGCCTACTTTACTAAAATAACTAGAATTTTTTTTAACATTTTTACCAAATAGCTCTATATTCCCACTACTCTTATTAGATAATCCAGATATCATCCTCATAATAGTTGATTTTCCGGCTCCATTATCTCCTATTAAACCATAGATAGATTGTTTTTTTACTTTTAAATTAACATTATCTATTGCTGTAAAATTTCCGAAATTTTTTACTAAATTTTTAGTTTCTAATATATATTCGCTCATTTGATTATTCCTTTCTATAATTTTATGAGGAATTCTAAATAATGATATTATATATCCTACTTTTAACATAATTATAAGGTCTTTTATAAGATATTTCAGCTAACTTTTGTGAATATTTTTTATTATCTTTCCTATATAATTTTTAGTCATTGAAAATACTTCGTCACTTGCTTTTTGAATTCCTTGTTCATAAAAAATTATTACTATAATACTATTTTAAATTTTGCCTTTTATTTTAGAAATTGCTCTTTACTTCAATTGTATGTAAAACTCAGATAATGCTACGTTTAAATGAATCAAAGAATGTTAAGCATGTCTTTATCCTAGTTAGCCTGATATTTTTGTTCTTTTTCTGATGTATAAACCGAAATAAAAAAGTCAGTCACAAGATATGATAAAATGTAAATATTATAAATAAATATCATGAGATTTATAAATACCACAAGAAAAATCCTGAAGATAAACAATTTGTCAAAGAATATTATAGTGAACTTTCTGTCTACAAAATAGACGTTAAAGAAATCTTAGAAAACTATAAAAACTACCAAAGACAAAAGAAATACTATCTAAACTTAATAAATTGCAAGAAAAAAGAACACCCTTATGCAAGAGTATTCTTTGAATAAAGAACAATTTTCTGACCTTGTTCAGTATAGAAAAAACTATGAAAATTATTATGGAAAGGAGGTGGAGAGATAGAATATAACTTCTATAATGGATCTGTAAATAATTTTGTGTATCAATCTAAATCCTCAAATATTGTAATTTGATTTTTTATTTTTTACCCATACTATTTCCTCTTAGTAATCAATATGGTATCAACAATCCTCAAAACAATTCTTCCAATGACATACATAATAATAGAATACAATATAAATTCTACAATTGGGAATCTATATTGCAATCCACCAAGAATCGGATCATTATTTGTATAAACGTGAAGACCATACGAAATAATAACTCCACCTATTAAAGTAATTATAAGAATTCTCTTCATATAGTAACGATTTTCGTTCATGAGCATACTAATACGTTGAGATTTACTCATACCTACAAGATTTAAGAAAGAAATCTCTTTCTTCCTACTAATCACATTTGTAAAGTAAGTATTTATTAAGTTTCCAACACCCATAATCAAAATTAATATAGTTATTGATAAAAGAAACTTTTTACTAGTTTTTAAAGACACTTTATATTCATCTACCGCATTTAAATAAGTTTCCATTTTTAATGGATGCATATTAATCAATTGTTTTACTTTATTTACAGTACTTTTTTGAGCCTTTAATGTCTTATCTTTTAATTCAAGTCTCAATTCATAATTAAAATTAGTATTATTATCTCCAAAATAATTCAATGAATTATCTGGAATATAAAAGTATATCCCACTACTTAAAGTATCGGTTATACCCATTACTTTAGCCGTAAAATCTTTGCCATTTTGTTGAAATTTTACTTCGTCACCTATTTGTACATCCCATCCATAATATTTTTTTATTTCTTTTGGCTGATTAACAATAACTCCCTTTTCTTTGGTCAACTTCGAGTATGAGGTATTTCCCTCTATAAGTTTGTTATTAAGAAAGCTTTCTTGTTGATGAGTATATCCTACAATACTCAAATCTTCTGAGTTTCCATTTGGACTTACGAAAGTTGCATTTGTACCTTTTACCACTTCAATTTTTTCTACATTATCAATCTCTTCTAATGAACGAATTAAGTTATTATCTAATGGATTTCTTTTTTCCATATCACCATTAATTTCATCATTAGAACTGCCCAAAATAGAATCTTCATTTGACATAATACTTATTTCATAATTTGTATAACTTTTTCTTGCTAATTGTTCTGGATCAAAGGATTTTAAAAAAGCATAAGATGAAACAAGTAATACTCCTCCAATACTTAGTGATAGAATCATAGTTATTGTCTTTCTAGGATCTCTTTTTATATTAAGCCATGCTATAAATTTAGGTGTAACAAAACTATTTTCCTTTCTCTTTACCAGATGGCTTGTAGATTGACCACTTGTAAAAAGTTCTTTAGCAGAAATTCTATTTATATCTTTTCTTATAGAGATTGCCGAAGATTTAAGAACCATAAAAATATACAAACTGCTAAGTATTAAAGTGACTATTATATATAATGGATTATGTTCTAATAAAAATATTAGTCCATTTCTGTTATTGATAAAAAATATGCTAAAAGTCCCTAAAATTCCTAAGCAAATTCCTATTAAACCAATATATAATATCCTTTTATTTAGAATAATCATTGACTGTTTTCTACTTGCTCCTATCAATCGCAGAATCGCTATGTTTTTCCTATCTTCTAATGTAAAAACATACAAAATATTATGGATAATGAGATATGAAACTACCCCTAACAAAACTGCCAATATTAAAAGCATAATATATTGATCTGTATTAACCAAATTCATATAACTAAAATACATATCAAAAAAGTGAACGTCAGATTCTTCTACTTTATATTTAGCTGCTATTGAATTTATCTCATTTTTTAGCATATCTTCAGAGTATGAATTTGGTGATTTCATACTTAGTTGTACTAAGTAATTATCAACTTGACCAAATTTATCAACATAAGATTTAGATACAAATATGGGATAAGTTCCTTCTACACCTTCTTTATATAAAATTCCACTTATTATATATTTTTTTGAACCATTACCTAAATTTAGGTTTATACTTTCTCTAATACCAATTTTTTTGTTAATACGTTTTAAGTAGTTTTCAGACACTATTATCTCATTATCTTTTTGAGGATAAGATCCTTCTATACTATTTACATTCCCTAAGTCACGTAAATCTGAATCCATATATGCAACTCTTAGATTTATATCACCTATACTAACTTCTGGAAAAATATATCCTATTCCTGCTTTTTTTATGCTCTTCTCTGATTTTATCCCTTCAACTTGTTTAGGATTTACTTTAATTAATGATGCTTGATGTCCATTTTCTAGTTTTTCCTGAAACATTAATTTAGCACTTATAGAATACAAACTCATTATGCTAATAAAGACAAAAGATAAAATTATAGTCAGCAATATTGTAGAACTTTTAATTTTATTAACTTTCAAATCTCTTTTGACATATGTTTTCAGGATATTATTTTTCATTTTTTTTATCCTCCACAATTTGACCATCTAATATGCGTATAACTCTATCGCAATACTTTGTTAATTCTAAATTGTGTGTAATCATTATAATTGTTTGATTAAATTTTTTATTCATCTGAACAAATAGCTCCATTATATTTTGACTATTTCTTTGATCCAAATTTCCTGTTGGTTCGTCTGCTAAAATTACTTTTGGTTTCGAAATGAGAGCTCTGGCAATAGCTACTCTTTGTTGTTGTCCTCCTGACAATTGGTTTGGGAAAGCAGATATTTTTTGTTTTATCTCTAACAAATCTAAAATTTCATCTAAATAGTCGTTATCGGCTTCTTTGCCATCTAAATTTAAAGGTAAAATTATATTTTCTCGAACATTTAAGATGGGAATTAGATTGTATTCTTGGAATATAAACCCTATATTCTTTCTACGATACTCTGTTAATTCTTCCTCATTTAAATTATTTAATTCCACATCATCAAACATAATTTTCCCCTCTGTTTGATGATCAATCCCTCCTATAAGATTTAACAATGTTGTCTTCCCCTACAATGTCAAGCAATTGTTACATAAAATTAGACGATATTTCTATCGCCTAATTTATATACAAAACTTTTATTTTAACTTTTTTATACGTTCACTTTCTGTTAGAATCCTCATTTGTTCAATAGCAATTGCATTTAATTTTTCTATCCTTTCAGTTGCATCCATTCCCTCATTTATAAAAACAGCATTTAAGTTCTCAAGATTTGATAAACACACTAATTGTGATATATCAGCATAGTCTCTCATATTTCCTTTTAACTCCGGATTATTTTCACGCCATTCTTTTGCTGTCATTCCAAACAAAGCTACATTTAATATATCTGCTTCACTTGCATAGATATAGTTTATTCTTTCCTTTGATAATTTCTCAGGGACAAGTTTATTCTTAATTGCATCTGTATGAATTTTGTAATTTATCTTAGCTAAATTCCTCTTGATATCCCAACCTAATTGTTTTTGTTCTTCTTCTTTTAAGCGCTCAAACTCTTTAATAAGATAGAGCTTAAAATAAGGTGATACCCACGACGCAAATTCAAAAGCTATGTCTTTATGTGCATATGTTCCACCATATCTTCCTGCTTTGGCAATAATTCCAATAGAATTCGTCTTATTGACCCATTGTTTAACCGATAAAATAAAACGATTAAAACCTGCTTCATTTTTAATTCCCTCGAATTCGGTGGAATTAAAATTCGCATTATACATTTCTTCCCATATTCCTAAAAATTCAATTGTATTTTTATTCCTTAGCCATTTTTCTATTAGTGCCACACCATTTTCAACATTTCTAACCATGTCGGTTAAAGAAATATAATCTCTATTATCTATGGCAATAATGCTAATTTCTGATCCTTCTACATTTATTTTAGACACAAAAATCACCTCACAATATCTCATTTTAACTATAATTATATCATTTTTTTATTTGTTCCTAAATATTTACCCTATCAACTCATAGTAAACAGTACTATTTATTTCCGCAAATTTCCTCGCCATTATTTTCACTTTGGCGTATTTAAATTAAAGTTGGCGAGATTATGAGTTACTTTTAATGCTATTCATCTATTTTTCTACAATTTCTATTTCTCCACTTCTTGATACGATTATTTTATCAATTAAACTTTTCACATAAACTTTCAGCAAACCTTCCTCATCTAAGATAACAATATCCGTTTCTTTCTTTGAATCAATATTCTCCGACTTCAATTCTTCCAACTTACTCTCCAATAATATCTTTTTATCTTGGATAAAAGATTTTTCCTTTAAATAGTCATCTTTTGAAATATTTTTCCTTTTATAGTTTTCATAGATGATTTGTAAATTACTGTTTAATATGGATATTTCCTTTAGAATCTCTTCTTTCACATTCTTGTGTTCTATGACTTTCTCTTCATTTAATGTGTTTTGTATCTTAAAATCTTTTAATTTGGGTTTTATAAGTTCAATAATATCTTTCTCTTTGATATTGTTTGGTTTTTTCTCAGCTTTACATAAATTACAATAATAACTTTTATACTTGTATATTTTATCCGAATTTTTCTTTTGTCTAATATCACTGCGAAAACTCATATGTCTACCACATTCTTTACAAAAAATCTTATCAGAAAAAATAGAACGATTTTTGTTTCCTGTATATCCCCCAAAACTTCTTTTTTCTTTTATTTTCTTTACCTCATCAAATACTTCTCTTGAAATAATCGCTTCATGGGTATTTGGAAGTATTTTCCACTCCTCTTCAGGAAGTAAAATTCTTTTTCTTCCACCTATTTTTGTTTCTTTGAATTTATTATATACATAATCTCCTGTATATAGTTCGTTCCTTGTAATCTGTGAGATAGCTGCGTTTGTCCAAACTCTTTTCTTTACCTCACTTCCAGTAATTAAATTTCCAGTATAATCAGAAAGTTTCAGTTCTTCTTTTCGTTCAGAGCGTGTAATATAACCTTTTTCATTAAATATATTAGCCACTTGATTACAGGAATATCCTTTTAGCAATAAATCAAAAGCTTCTTTAACTATAAAAGCTGTTTTTTCATCAATGATGATACTATGTTTATCTTTAGGATCTTTAATATATCCAAAAGGTGCTGCCCAATTTATATTTTTCCCCTGCGATTTAATTTGCCTAATAGAACTTCTTACCTTTTCAGATAATTCCTTACTGAATAAATCATAATACAATGTCTTAAACTGTGTATCTGTATCTAAGCCATTGCCTTGTTCTTTTAAAGAATCATAGTTGTCATTAATAGCAATAAATCGTATTTTTAGAAATGGTAATATATTGCTTAAGTAATCCCCAAGCAAAATATAATCTCTTGAAAACCTAGACATATCTTTTACAATTATAGTTCCTACTTTACCACTCTTTATATCCTCAATAAGCCTTAAAAATGAAGGTCTATTTGTATTAGTAGCAGAATATCCATCATCTACATATTCTTCTATTTCACAACTTTTTAAAGATGTTTCATTTTCAATGTAGCTTTTTATATAATCTCTTTGATTTACTATACTTACACTTTCATCTACTTTGTGATAATCTTCTTCAGAAAGTCTTAAATATATAGCTATCTTATTCATGCTCTACCTCCAACTGCTTTTCCATATCTTTATCAAGATTAAACTTAAAATATATGGTAACCTGCTTATACTCTGATATTTCTATATGGCTAATTAATGTATCGACCAATTCTTTATCAACTTCTATGCTTTTAGCATCCAAGCAGCAAAATAGTACATCTATAAATTCTATAATTTCTCTTTTTTTCTTTTTTATATTTCTTATTCTTTCATCAAAAACTTTTAACTCATTTTTTAAGGTTTTTATTTGATTATTTATTTTTTTACTTTCTATTTTAAAATCACTTAAAAGAACCTCTCCTTTAACATAGTTTTCATATTGTTCTTGTAGATTGATCCTAAGAGAAGCAATCTTTTTATTATTTACATCTGTTTTTATAGAAACTTGATTTATCTTTTCAGCACTTATATTTTCTAAATATATTTTTAGTTGTAATCTTTTATCCTTTTTATAAAAGCTTGAAAACAGTCTTTTAAAGGTATCTACTAAAATTTTGTCTAGGTCTGTTTCATATATTCTGACATGAGATTTTTCTAATTTTAATCTGTCTCCACCTTTACAATAATAGCAATAGCAAATCTCATCATGATATTTCAGTCCTCGTGGTCCATATTGTTTTTTCAAATTTCTACCACAAACACTGCATTGTATGAGGCCGTCATACTTTCCTTCTTTTTTATAATCTCTTTGAATTTTTACTCCAACATTTTCTTTTCCGTCTTTTATTATGTTTTTCAGTGAATGGTAAGGTAGATAGTTTTGTTTTTTCTCCTTTATCTCTCTGATATTTTTAAATGTAGTTTTGTCTATTAACCCTTCGTGGGTGTTCTCTGTTATAATCCACTCTTCTTTATCACGAAACTTACTTTTCCTACTTGGATCATGTCTATTTGAGTATACTCTTTGAATCAAATTCCCAATATATACTTCATCAGAAAGCATTTTTGATATATAAGAAATATCCCATTGTTTTGTATCTTCTTTATCCTTAAAAATTTTACCTGTTCTTTTATATTCATCAGGTGTCGTATATGTTTTAGTCAATTCTCTTGCTATTTGCATATTGGATTTACCTTGACCTGCCATATAAAAGATAAGTCTTACTACATCTGATGCCTTTTCGTCCATCACCAGAACTCTTTTTCCATCAATTTTATCAACCTTATAGCCATACGGAGCCATCGCTCCTATAAAAGACCCTTGTTTCATTTTTATTTCTTTAGAGGCTTTTATTTTCTTTGAAATATCTTTTGCGTATAAATCATTGAAGATATTTTTTATTGCTATTTCATAACTCTGATCTGATTTTATACCGTCTTTGGTATCCAGATTATCATTTACGGAAATAAATCGAACTCCCAAAAATGGAAATACTTTTTCGATATAGTTTGCGATTTCTAAATACTCTCTACCAAACCTTGACATATCTTTTACGATGATACAATTTATCCTACCTGTTCGGATATCTTCCATCATTTCAATAAATGCAGGTCTTTTAAAATTTGTTCCAGAATACTCATAGTCCTTGTATACTCTTAAAATCTTTATATCTTTTTCGTTTGCAGCTTTTATGCAAAGTTCTTCCTGCATTTCAAGTGAATTACTTTTATCCCTATAAGCTTCCTTTCTTTCCTGTGATAATCTAGCATAAATACCGGCAATGTATATTTTTTCAATCACTTTTACAACTTCTGTTTCTGATTGTGATATATGCCTATTTTTTGTTCTAGCCATAGCATACCTCACTTTCAGCCCTTACAAGACTTTTATTCATAACAGTGGGTATAGTTTTTGACTTCCTGCTTATATCGATACTTTTCTTTTTTATGGTGTTAGCTTTAATGTCAGACTTATCCATTTTTGTCATTTCTTCAAGTAAAGATAATTCTTCGGTATGATTAAACCTAACATATATCGTCTTATCTTCAGAAATAAAAATTTTATCAATAAGCATCACAACAGATAATCTATCTATTTCCGATAAATTTTTATACTTGTTAATGTCGATGATCCAACTTTTATTTTTGTCAATCTTCTCCTTAGTATCTTCCTGTTTTTTTAATCTATACTCGATACTTTCATCTAATTTAGTCAATTTCTCTGTATAGTTTTTTCTAAAAAGTTGATATTCTTCTTTACTAATAACATCTTCTTTTAGATCAAGGTAAAGGGAAGATAAGAGTTCTTCTGTCATTGCTTTTTCTCGTTTTAGTATAGGAATTTGATTGTCTTTCAAATTTTTATTTATATCTATACGCTGAACTTTAGAATATAGATTTTCATTAAATTCAATGTAGGACTTCATTATTTTAGATACTGCTTTTATTAAAGTTTCTTCTTTTATGCTGTGTCTTGTGCAAGATTTTCCCTTGTTGTACTTTGAACAGATATAGAATATCTCTTCTCTTTTTTTATACTTTACAGTCCTTCTAATCAAAGAACTTCCACATTCTTTACAAAAAAGCATTCCTGTAAAAATATCAATTTTGTCCTTTCCACGAGAATTATTCAAATCTCTTTTTAACATAGTATTTGCAATAGTAAAAACTTCTTTACTTATAATTGCTTCATGGGTATTTTCTACTCTTATCCATTCTTCTTTCTCTTTTTCTATCTGCTTTTTATTTTTATAACTTAAAGTAACACTCTTTCCTTGTAAAGTATTTCCAATATATACTTCATTTTCTATAATTCTATTTACTGTCTTTGCTGACCAAGTTCCACCTTTTGTATTTTGAAATCCATTACACTTAAATCCTTGACTTTCTTTATATTTTCTTGGATTTAAAACTCCTAAATGATTTAGTTCATCTGCAATTGCCTTTGAGGAATATCCCAAGAGTTTCATATCAAATATATTTTTGATAATATCCGATATCTTTTTATCAATCACTAACTTGTTTTTATTCTCCTCAGACTTTTTATATCCATAAGGTGCAAAAGCACTGATAAAATCTCCTTTTTCTCTTTTTATCTTTTGAGAGCTTTTTACCTTATTGGAAATATCTCGGCAATAACTATCATTGATGAAGTTTTTTATAGGAAGTATAAGATGTGTATCGTTTATATCTGCACTTTTACTATCGTAATTGTCATTTACTGATATAAATCTTATACCATTTTCCGGAAATATTCTTTGAATATATTTTCCAGCTTCTATATAATCTCTTCCGAATCTTGATAAGTCCTTTACAATAATTGTATTGAACTTTCTATCATAGGCAGCCTTTATCATTTCTTTAAAATTGGGACGATCAAAATTTGCACCTGAATACCCATCATCTACATACTCTTTTACTATTGGAATTTGATTTTTTCTTGCATAAGAGTTTATAATTTCTCTTTGATTGGATATAGAGTTACTTTCTGTTTTTTCGCCATCTTCTTTTGATAATCTTAAATACATAACTGCCAAATTTTCTTTTGCTAAATTGTTTTTAAACATAAAAAAGCCTCCTTTAATTCAATTTACATACAATAAATCGAACCAAGGTTAGGCTTCCACAAAAATATTATAACGCTCCTTATATTTTTTGTCAGCCCCTAATAGACAGAAATTTTTTCTTTGATGTATTCCTCTACTAAATTTTCTAAACTAAATCCATTTTCATTAAATTTAACTTCTATATTCCAACCATCAATTTGATTTATCATCTGTTTATCTTTTTTATCTGTTTTCATTTCTGTATTTATATTATGTTCATCACACATAATATCTTCTCCTTATCTTTAATTTTTTTAAGTTTTTTGACATTAACAGGCGTGTAGGTCACGACATTGGAATTTCACCACCGCCCCTTTTCAAGATGAGCCGGCAACAACTGTAGAAGTATCATTATCCCCATTTGCTTCAATGCATCAGTTTCCTAGGCTGAATATATAATTTCTTTTTGTCGCTCGTTTTCTTATATCCTTCCTTTAGCTAGAGTATTTATTTAAACCGAAATCCTTATCAGCAGAAAAGTCATGGCGAAGAAATTATAAAGCTCCACAAATGGTTAATGTCCTGTCTTGGTCTATTCAGTTGTCACGGTTCAAATTTCTATTAATTTCTTTTTTATATAAAAGAGGACAAAATTCCCCTTCACTTTATAAAGGAAAATTTGCCCTCTTTGGTAACCAGAATTTATAATTCTTCTATAAATTTCTTTAGTTTTTCTAAAATTTTATCTCGTCTTTTAATTAAAGTTGGATGTGAGATATTTTTAGTCTTTGCTACTGCACGAAGTGTTTCATCATTGAAATATAATCTTTCTATGATTTCCCGCTCATCCCTATTTAACTTTGACAAAGCACTTTTTAGTGCTTCAATCATCATTTGTGTAGCTACAACTTTTTCTACATCAACGTTTTTATCCTCTAAATTATCTTCGAAATTCCCATCATGATTTAGGGACGAAAAAAAGAGCAAGTGGTTTTTCTTGTCCACCTGCTCTAAATATTTTTCGTGTTCTCTTTCTTGCCAGTAGACTTTGTATATCTGCTCACTTACTTTGATTTTTTGCCCACCGACATAAAGGTAATATTCTTTTGTCATTTATGTTTCCTCCATTCTTTTTTTGTCTTTATGTTTTCAGACAAAAAAAGGAGGACTCCTGCTCTTGGGCATGGTTAGTCCTCTAGAATGAAAGAAACTCTTTCTAATAGTAATTGTATTTAATTTTTTAACTGAGTTATCTAACTTGTAAACAGCGTAAACCAAAGAAAAAAGGTAAATGTAATTTAATTATATTTATTTGCATATTTCCCTCCATTCTTTTAAATAAACCCACTTATTATTCATTACTTGAATTTTTCAAACTAATTTTATCCATCCTATTTAATTCCCCAAACATCATTACTACACCAGCTATTATCATAATTAGATCTACAAGGGGTTCAGCAAACCATACTGCTTTAACTCCAAATATCATTGGTAAAATAATCATTGCAGGTACGAATAAAAATAGCTGTCTTAGCATTACTATTATGCCAGCTTTTTTAGCATTTCCTATTGATTGGAAGAATGTTATAGTCATTACCATTACTCCATATAGGATAAAGATAGAATAAAATAATCTAAAGTTCCCTATCCCTTGAGTTATAATACTTTCTTCTACTCCAAATAAGGAAAGTATATTCTTTGAAAATGCTAATGCTGGTATCCAAAATATTGATGCAAGAACTAATCCTCCGATAGAAAATACTTTCATAGCTTCTTTTACTCTGTCGTATTTTTTCGCTCCAAAATTTGTACCAACTACAGGTTGTAAACCTTGACTCATTCCCCAAAGTGGAATGAATGAAAAGGCATATATTCTAAGTGTCGCTGCCATCAAGATAGCATTTGTATCTCCGCCATATTTAAATGACATTTTATATAGCATTGTTTGTTGAATCATAAATAAAATTTGCATCATCATAGCAGATGACCCTACGCCAAACATTTCTTTTTTTATTTCCTGATCAGGTTTGATTTTATTTATTTTTACTGCTTTACTTTTATATTTGAAGTAATGGAGTGTTATTATTGCTTGAACAAATTGTGCTGTAATAGTTGCAAGTGCAGCTCCTTCAATTGAATATTTTCCCATTAATTTCATTAGAATGGGATCAAGAATTATGTTTAAAAAAGCCCCTAGCCCCATAATGAGCATTGCTTTTTTCATTAATCCTTCTCCACGCATAACCATGTTTGCTGATTGAGTAAAGTTTACAAATAAAGAACCAATAAAAATTACTCGTAAATATCTGATACCATATTCTTTAATTTCTCCACTTGCTCCAACCATATCTAAAAAATGTGGTGCAAGTAAAATTCCGCCTATTGTAATAATTGATGAGAATAGAATAACCCAAAAGATTAAATTCCCCATAATTTTATCAACTGTTTTTTTGTCGCCCTTTCCTATAGCTCTTGATAAAACCGATGCTGAACCTACACCAATAAGTGTAGATACACCACTATTGAAAAATGTAAGTGGCATAGCTACACCACAAGCTGTCATTGCTGTTTGTCCTATAATATTTCCTGCAAAAATTCCATCCATTAGTGGATAAAGACCTATTACTATCATTCCTATTACAGCAGGGATAGATAATTGAAAAAGTAAATCTATAGGTCTTTTTGTTAATAATTGTTCTTTCATATCTTGTTTCATAAAATTACCTCCTTTTTTTTATCCAGATTTTTTTAGCAAATTTTAAGTTTGATCGAAGAATTCCCTAATTTTTCCCATATTCTTTTCATCTTTAATACCATGCCATTTGACTTTTCCATTCTCCATAAACATAAAATAATCACAACAACATTCTACTAATTCCGGATCATGTGTGATAATAAAAATAGTTTTTCCGTCCTCTTTAAGCCTTATCATTTCATTAGAAACTTCTTTCATATTCTTAAAATCCAAACCACTTGTAGGTTCGTCCAAAATCAGTATTGTCCTATCAGAAGCGATAGCACTTGCAATTGCAACCCTTTGTTTTTGCCCTCCGGATAATGACATTGGATGGCAATCTATAAAATCCATTAAATTTAACTTTTTACATATTTCATCGATCTTTTCTTCTTTATTCTCATCGTTCTCTATACTCAAAAGAATTTCTTCTTTAACTGATTCGGTAAATAATTGATGATTAACATCCTGCATCACCATAAAACATTTTTTTAGCCTTTCTCTTGTAGCATAACTTTCTGTTTGTATATTTAAAGTTCCTTTTGCTTTTTCTTCAACTCCACATAAGCATTTTGAAAAAGTTGATTTTCCAGAACCATTATTTCCTAAAACAGCCACAATAGATTTTTGAGGTAATACAGCATCATTAATTTCAAAAAACGGCTCTTTTCCATAACTAAACATAAAATTCTTAATCTCTATTTGTTCCTTAGATTCTATATTTTTTATACGGCTACTGGTATCAATAGGGTGTATGCTCCTTAACCCCATATTATTTAAAATGCTGTTAGGTAATTTCTTGAACTCAACACAAGAAAATTCTTTGTTAATTTTTCCATCTTTCATATAAATAAATCTATCTGCAATATCTATTAAATATTGTAGTCTATGCTCTGCAATAACCACAGTTGACTTTTTTTCTTTCCATTTTTTTATGATATATTTTAACATTTTTATAGTTTGTATATCTAAATTAGAAGATGGCTCATCTAATACATAGATTTCAGGCTCCATAACAGCAGCAGAAGCACAAGCAATTTTTTGTTTTTCTCCTCCTGACATAGAAAACAAGCTCTTATCAAGCAAATCTTTTATATTTAATTCTTTTGTTACCTTGCCAATTCTTCTACAAATTTCTTCTCTTGAAATCCCAAAATTTTCACAGGCGAATGCAATTTCGCTTGTTGAATCTACATTGAAAAATTGAGTTCTTGGATTTTGAAATACTGATCCTACATATTGACTCAATTCATTAATAGAATTTTTAGAAATTTCATGTTCATTTACAATAACGCTACCAGTCAAATTTCCGGAATAATACCCGGGAATTAACCCATTTATCAACCTACTTATTGTAGTTTTTCCGCAACCGGACTCACCACAAAATACAACTACTTCACCAGCATTGATATTTAAATTAATATTATAAATTCCAGCATTCTTATTCCCGCTATCATAAGTAAATGACACGTCTTTAAATTCAATCAATGCTATCCCCTCCTATAAAAAAATAGTCCTGTAAAGGCAATTGAAAAGAGTAAAATGAGCAAATCATATATAGTAAACTTTACTTTTACTACAGTAGTTCTCTTTTTCAAAGCTCCCAATCCTCTACTTATTGCCGCCGCCGACAATTCATCACCTATTTTTGCAATAGAAACGATTAAAGGTATTGTTACATATTCCAAGTATAAGCTTGGATTTTTCCACGCCTTTTTATTTTTAAAACTAATTCCTCTCATTTTCATAGCAGTCTTAATAGAGTTGTGTTCTTCTTTCAAAGTTGGAATAAACCTGAATGCAACTGCTGTTGGAATAATAAATGCATTGGGAATTTTCCACTTTACCATGGCTGCTATAAACTCGCTCGTTTTTGTGGACATTACAACATAATATCCCAACATGAAAATTGGAAATAGTCTTAAAATTAAGGCATTCAACAATACTGAAATTGTATTTATGAGTGTAGGCAATGTGTACATATCTTTCGTAAAGTGTGCCATAATAGCCAAGGTAAATAGCCCTCCATAAATGAAAGCTATCTTAACTTGTTTATTAGATAATAATAATGCTATTGCCACAATGGCGGATATAAGGCTAACTAAAATATCCTTATATCCGACAGACATTATGGTTGTTATAAATATCATAAATAAAATTTTAGTACGAGGATCTAAGAAAAAGCCCTTTGGTTTATTCGGTTCGTATACCTCATACTCTTCCATTAAATGATACCCGCTCTCTCAAAGTGTTTCTTAAGCATTTTCCTCCCTAAATTTGCACCAATAAATGAGCCGATAAAAATAATTCCAAATGCAGCAATACCCATCCAAGAAGGCATATATTTTGCGAGTGCAAGTGCATATTGTTCTCCCATTTGTTGCTTAACACCTTCCATATAGGTATCTGCCATTACCCACATTGGCATTTGACAACCTATCATTCCACAAGAAAATAGCCAAAATCCAATAACATTCTTTTTAAAACTCTTAAAACCACCTGATTTCATAACCAGATCACTGATAATTCCAAATGGAATATATCCCACTAACGCTAACCATGTATAGCCCATAAAATACCAAAACACACCAATAATAATTGACATAATCGTAACCATGCCAAATTTTTCTATTTTGGTTAAAAACAACATAAATGGAATTCCTGTGACTATAGGAATGAGAAGATAGATAGCTGGGTATAAGATAGGAATTGCATTCATCATCCCTACTACAAAAAACAGAACTAAATAAATGGCTGTATAAATTCCTACATTGATTAGATCTTTAGCTGACAATCCTTTTTTCATTTTTTTTAATCCTCCTTAAATTAAAATAATATAAATCTACATGAGCTATATTTGAATAATTCTCATATAAATCATTTTCACTCATGACAATTTCCAATTAACTGCCTTTTGTCGTGCCTCAACAAAATTTTTATAGATACCTTCTGCTTGAATTAGCTCTTCATGTGTGCCTTTTTGATTTATTTTTCCATTTGCTAAAACAAGTATTTGGTTTGCATTTTTTATTGTCTTTAGTCTGTGTGCTATCATTATTACTGTTTTATTTCTTGTGAGTTCCTCCATAGCAACCTGCAATTTATCCTCATTTTCAGGGTCTACATTTGCAGTAGCTTCATCGAAAATAATAATAGGTGCATTCTTTATCATTGCTCTTGCAATTGATATTCTTTGTCTTTCTCCACCAGATAAACTTGCACCTCCCTCTCCTATAACTGTTTCATATTGTTCAGGAAGCTTCATAATAAATTCATGACAACACGCTTTCTTTGCAGCTTCTATAACTTCCTCATGTGTAGCATCTGGCTTAGCAAACTTTATATTGTTCTCAATAGTGTCTTGAAATAAATAAACATTTTGAAAAACCATACTAATTTGTCTCATTAATGACTCCAATGAATATTCTTTAATATTATGTTTACCTATGCTGATTTCTCCTTTCTCTACATCCCAAAATCTCGCTATCAAATTGCAAAATGTAGTTTTTCCAGCTCCTGAAGGTCCAACTATAGCTGTCATTTGGTTTTGTGGTATCTTGACAGAAATATCATCAAGGATTTTTTTGCCTGAATAAGAAAACTCTACATTATCAAAAGAAATATCGAAAGTAGTAGGCTTTATGTCTTTTCCATCAATATCCATCTGTGGAAATTTCTCTAACTTCTTTGTTTGCTCAATAGATCCACTAACAACTCTGAGAGAAGTTGTTGCACTTCCTGCCAATTTTATTTGAGAAAAAGCAAGAAAAGAAATTATAATCGTCATAACTGTATTTAAGAATGAGAGTTCTCCATTGATATAAAAGAAAATACCTGCACCTATTATCAAAATGCTAAACAAATCCAAAAGAATATTTTGCAAAATCGTATAAGGTGTAAACAGTTTTTCACAATCAAGATTTATTTTTCTACTATTTTCAATAGCACCTCTGACTTTTTCATCTCCTTTCCCTGTTAAATTGAAGGATTTTATAACAGACATTCCTCCAATTTGTTCTAAAATGGCATCAACTAATTTAGCAGATGCTTTTTGTCTTTTAGGAAGAACACTCCTTGATTTGCTTTCCATTTTTGAGAGAACAAATAAGTACAATAGGCATCCAATTGCAACAATAAAACCTATTCTCCACTCAAATGCTAAAATCATTATTGTAAATATTATCGTGTTTATAAAACCTGATAATGTATTTACCATAACCATTGCTGCGGTATTTTCTACATCTTCTAAAACAGTTGTAGAAATTCCAACCACTTCACCAATATTGTTTTCATTGAAAAATCCCATAGGTATTTTTTTTAACATTTCACCTATTGCTACTCTTTTATTTGCCACCATGAAATAACTTGCATGGCATTGCTGTAATTGTGAAAAATAATTTGTAACACTTCTTCCGATTATGCTAATAACAAGAAGTATTAATGCGATCCACGCGGGCATCATGCTCATGTCTTTTTGGACAATTGCTTTCACTATAAAATAAATAGCACTGATTTGAAGCATATGAAAAATCGCAAACAAAAAACTTACCCATATAGAGTGATATACATTTTTCTTTTCATCACCTGAGAAATCTAAAATCTTTTTTAAAGCACTTAACATTTCATCCCACCATCCTTTGTTCCTATATGAGCGTTCCACATATTTCGGTATAATTCACAACCTTTTAATAATTCATCATGCTTACCGTATGAAACAAGTTTTCCATTCTCAATTAAGAATATTTGTTCTGCATCTGTTATAGTTGATAATCTATGAGCAATAATAATCACCGTTTTATCTTTTATAAGCTTTGATAAAGCTTGCTTTATAATCACTTCATTTTCAGGATCTATATATGAAGTAGCTTCATCAAGTATTACAATAGGTGCATTTTTGAGCATTGCTCTTGCTATAGATATTCTTTGCCTTTCTCCACCAGAAACATGGCTACCACTACTTCCGACAACCGTATCGTAACCATGTTCCATTTTCATAATAAAATCATGACAACCCGATTTCTTAGCAATGTCTTCTACTTCTTTATCACTGGCACTTGGATTACCCATTCGGATATTTTCCCTAATACTTTCGTTGAACAAAAAATTATCCTGCGAAACAAAGGCTGTTAAACTATATAATTGCTTTAATGGAATTTCATTAAGATTGTATCCACCAATATTTATATTTCCTTCCGTAATATCCCAATATCCAGCTATTAATTTTGCTAAAGTTGACTTGCCACTTCCACTTGGTCCAACAAAAGCCACTGTTGTTCCTTCTTTTATGTTTAGGGATATTCCATGAAGAATTTCTTTTTCTTCTTCATATCCAAACTTTACATTTTGTAAATCAATATTATATTGCTGGATAGTTACTTCTCTATCAGAATGCTTTTGTTCTTTTCCTTCTAAAATTAAGTTAATAGAATTAGCAATAGTTCCTATCTTAGCAAGACCATCAACAAAATTGATTGTTTCAAGTAAAGGTCCTGCAATACCTAAAGATAGAATAATTACAGATATAAATACTTCTGCACTTAAACTGCCGCTAATGTAGAAATACCAACCAAATGGAAGCACTGTTATCATTGTAGTAGGAGATATATTTTTAGATAAAGATACAGGTAACTGACAGCTCTTCATCCATTCATAAAAGTATCTTGCATTTGCAATGACTTTATCTTTGTACTTTGCGTACGATCTCTTGTCTTGATTAAATGTTTTTATCACTTCTATTCCATTGACATACTCAATAATTGCAGAATTCATTTCTCGATTTACCTTTACAGATCCTTCATATTGAACAGCATAATTTTTCATTACGAGTCCCATAAAAAGCATTCCCACAGGAATGGATACTAATGATAAAAGAGCCATTCTCCAATCAAGAAATAATAAGTAAATAAATATACTCAAAGAACCTAAGAGATTCGATGTCATTTCAGGCAACAGGTGAGCGAGCGGTTTCTCCATACTTTCAACCTGATCCACTATAATCTGCTTAAAGTTTCCGCTTGGAACAGAGATTATTTCTCCTAATGGCATCTTTGGAAGTTTTTCAAGCATTCTTAAACGAACATCTTTCAGTACACTAAAAGTTGCTTTATGGGATACAGATAAAGCCATAGAGTATAAAAATGATTTTAAGATGTAGGATAACAATCCTATTCCTAACCATAAAGAATAAATTTTAAAATCCTCATTTCCCTTTAACAATTCAACTAAAATACGACTTGCTGCAATATATGGAACAATCCCTGCAATAACACCGATACTCGCTATAAATACAGATGTTTTTAACTTTGAATGTTCCTTTTTTGCAAGCTCCCACAATATAGCAGCAGGACTTTTTTGTTTCATAATCAACACCTCCAAATAAAATAACATTATTAGCTAACTTAGTTATCATTTATGCAAAAAACTAACCCTTAAAATCCTTGCAATTTTTTCCACCCTTCACGAAAAAATCTCGCAACAATTTCTGAGTTTTGTTTAACCTCTTCAATATTGTCAGAATGCATAATAATTTCACACAATGCATTAATATATGCATGATTAAGTAAGTGCATTGATTTTTCAGATATATTAATGTATTTATAATTATCTTTTAAAACTATTTTTGAGATTTTATTTCTATTTAAATCTTCCATTTTTACTAATTTTTCAATGAAATTATCATATTTTGTTCCATACGCTTTATACACTAAAAGTTCAAATATATCTTTTTTTCTAAATATATATATTGCGGTTTCAATTGATCCATCAATATTAATTTCAGCTAAATCTTTAATGTGTTTCTCATCAATACTTCTAAATGATTCTTCTTCAAATTTTGTATATAAATCTAAAATCTCTTTAGCGAGTGGTTCAACTAATGCAACAAATAGAGCTTCCTTATCCTCAAAATGTCTATAAAAAGCCCCTGTAGTAACACCGGCATCTTTACATATCTTTCTTAAATTAGCTCGTTCATATCCATCATTTAAAAAATTAATTTTCCCACTTTTCAAAATGTTTTCGTGTGTAACATCAAATCCTTTCAGATTTTTCATGTTATTCACCTCTTCCTATATGCAGATAACTTTGTTATCTAAAATTTTACTATATATTCCATTTTAAGTCAAGAGAATTTAGAAGAGACATGATTTTTATGAATTTACAACATCCATATTCATGAACGATTATTTTGTAAGAATAAATGTATGTCTTCGGCAACTTTTTCCCAATGTGGATCAAGCATACAATCATGACATAATTCATTATAAATCTTCAAAGTTGCACCATAATAATTCATACTATCAATCAGAGACTTTACAGGTATGCATCTATCATTTTTTGAGCCAATTATAAAAGTTGGTACAAATTTGCAAAAAAATTTAATAGAAGAATATGTTAATGTCAACAATCTTATATTTTTAGCTTCTTCTTTCATTTTAGCTACATATTCTTCAGCTTTATCTACTCTTCCAGAAAAGAAAAGTTCTTCCTTCGTTTTTCCGTAATAATTAAAAGAAATTTTTATAGCATTCAATAACCTATTACTAATTGGATAAGGTGAAAGTAATACTATTGCATTTACATTATTAATATTTTTATCATCTTGTAAATATTCATTTAAGATTAAATTGCCCATTGAATGAGAAACTATCGCTAATTTACTATTACTTTCTCTTTTTATCTTTCTTATAATTTCTTCTAACATTAAAACAGAGTTCCTAACATTTCTCGCATTTTTAGACAGAACGTGGATATTAACACTATAGCCTTTCTTTATAAAATATTTAGTAAAATTTTCATCCCAACACCATTCAGCATGTGATGCTCCACATATAAAAACAATATTATATTTTTGTGTTACCATATTTTCACCTCACTTTATCTTTAATTATTAATAACTTTTGCCCAAATATATTCAATTTGAAATTTTCTCTAGGGAAAATACTAATATCAAAATCCCCACATCGATTAATAAGTTCTATCCAATCATTTAATTCTAAAAAAGTGCTATTTTTAATCTTTCGTATATCATCAGGTTCTTCCATCATAAATACTTGTGATACTAGCATCTCAATTGGATTACCTATTGGTTCTGTAATCAACATTACTCCATCTGGTCTTATCTTTTTTAAAAATGCCTTCATTACTTTCTCAAGATTACTAGAATTATTTAAAACCCCTGCTGCAACAATAATATCTACCTTATCTAAAGATTCTATCTCTTCTAAATTATCAATATTAAGCCTTAAATACTTAATTGCTGAATTATTTTTAAACTTCTCTTTTCCAATATCTAAAAAGAACTTCGAAATATCAGTATATAAATAATTTATTTTTTGTATCAAACTATATTCATTTAATTTTGTAATTATACTATCTGTTGACGCACCTATACCAGCGCCAACCTCAAGTATGGTTATTTTCCTAAGCTTGCTTTCAAAATGTCGGTTTACATAATCAGCGACCTGAATTCCGATTATTTCGTTTAAAAATCTGTATATTAAATTATTTTTATACAGAGCTGTAGCATATTTTATATCAGCTTCCGGGAATAATATAGCATTACAATCAATTTCCCCATAAAACAACTCTTTCAAATTTTTTATATTTTCTCTGATATAATCTATCGAAGAGGGATCACCTAATTTCCAATCCCATAATTCACGCAACTCACAAAAAAGTTGTTCTGTATTGATTTGTAAATTCTTAGTCAAATAAAAACTTCCTTCATTATTTTCTATAAATCCATGCAAAACAAGCATTTTTAACCATCTCTTTACTATCTTACTATTTTTGCTATGGAAGCAGTTTTTAATGATCTTTTCCTCAGAATATTTTATATTTTGATCGTTAAAAGCACCGTTGTCTTTAAAAAATTTAAATATTTCTCCTAATATATAAGTATCCAACGTTTCTTTATACTTTAATAAATATTCTTTCGAGATATATGAATAATTCCTCTCTATATTAGCAATTTCTTTACTCATATTTATTGTAACTGAATTATTATAATTAAATCCATCTCCTTGTTTCAAAGTTTGAAACCAATTATTTTTTCTTTTATATTCTCCTATTCCTGTCATTTTATCACATGATAATACTTTATTTATATCTTGAATAAAAGATAAATCGTTTAATGCTTCTTGAATATGAGAGCGATAATTAATTTCATTTATATCTATGCCCTCCTCAATAACTGTACTTAAATTCAACTTATAATTGTTCTTCAATGTTTGATTAAAACCGCTAATATTTCCTGCTGTTTTTTTTATTATATTATAACCATATAATATATTTTTCTGAATAAAGTTAATTGTTATGCAACAATTTTTTGTGAAAATTTTTAACTCATCATTGTACGCAGTAAATTGATATTCTTCATTAAGATTAGGTCTATATATTCTTATGCAAAACGGAACACTTGCAATATATCCTGAAAATGATTTTATCATTGAATTACCATGATTATTTGTTATATTTACTTTTTGATTTGTCTTCAATCCTTCTTTCAGTATTTTAAAAATATAATATATCAAAAACTTTGAAAATAACCCATCAATATATAAAATATTGTTCTTACTAAATTCTTCATATATCGTATTTGTACACTGTTTAAAAAAAATATCATTTTCACTTGGTATTTCTGGAATATAATAAACTTTTTTATTATTTGCAATTTTTACACAATCTTTTATTTGATCTACATCCAATGGCATCTGATCAACTATAGAAATTCCGGCTTCTAACAATTCCATTCTTAAATAGGGATTGTTAGAAGCTATCAAGGATTTTTGAGGAATATACGCCCATTTAATATCTGATGGTAACTGCGAAACAAATTTGTATAGTTTTAGATTTTTAAAATAAGCATTTTTCTCAGCTAACTCATCTTCAGAATCTAATATACATAATTTAGTTTTTGCTTGCAAATAATGTAAATTTTCTGGATTACCACATATCAAAACATTTGACACCTTCATTTACATCTCCTTTAGACGTTTATTTTTTTATTAACATCGCCAATTGTTTAGCATTATTTTTATTTTGTACACAACTGTAGTGATTTCCATCAATATAGAATTTGTTTATATCGCCTATAATTGAATCTTTCCATTTATCAACTAAATGCTCAATATATTTATATGCTCCTTTGTTATCTTTAGCAATATAATAATCAAGATCCCCAAAGAAAAGATCGGGATTATATTTTTGAGCTTCTACTGAATGTCTAAATATTTTATATAGTTCAAACAAAGAGTACATAGATAACGCCTGTTTCTGCTTTTTATTAATAAGACTATGATACTTAATAAATCTATCACTCTGTATCATATTGTTTAATTCTATAATAAGATTTTTATCTTCTTCATTATTTAAATGATCTAAAATATTTGATATCGTTAGTATGTTTTTATTAGTATCAATTGAAGTATAAATATCATCAAATATATCAATTTGTCTAATTCCTAAATCTTCTAAGTTTATACCAAACGCATATATGAATATTAATTCAAGTGGTAATTCATCAAAACTATTCTCTGGAATTGTTCCGCCTTCAATTATAGATAAATTAACAACATTGATTCCCATTTCTAAAAGTCTTCTTGCCATTTCTATTGCTACGACTCCACTAAAACTATATCCTATTAGCTGCACTTCTTTGACATCAAATCCAACTATCTTTTTACAATACATATCCGCTAACATAGGCACCAGGTTTTTCTTATCAAGTTCTAAATATTTTTTTATATTTGAAACTCCCAATATCAAAACATCTCCTGCATTTTGTTGGCATAATTCTGTAGCTAAATACTTGAAATTTTCCCAACTTCCAAAAGCGCCGTGTACAAGTACCCTTAACCTTGAGGTCTCCAAATTGTTTGAACCTTTAAAAATTTTTGTATATACCATTTCTTCATCACTATAATCTTTTTCTACGTCCTTGTCATCACTTTTTTCCAGAAACGCAGAAATTTCAGATACAAAAGGAAAATTAATTATTTCTCTCAATAATTCTTCAAAAGAAATTTCCTTATTTAGCTTATTTTTCACTTCGGTTGCTATTTTTGCAATAATAAGTGAATCTGCACCAAAGTCATAAAAATTTGATTCCAGTGTTAAATCTTCAGTTTCCAACAAATTTTTGCAAATTTTAAGAATTTTTTCTTCAGTTTCAGATGTCGCTTCATTGTTAGCTGTATAAACTTTTTCTTCATTATTCTCAGCATTAATTATATCAAAATTCTTTTCCTGATCAATTTTGCCATTACTATTCAACATTATAGATTCTACATAGTAAACTTTAGATGGAATCATATAATTTGGCAAATATCCCTTAATACTCTCGTTTATTTTTTCCCTATCTATTTCCATAAACTTCGTTTTAAACTTTTTAATAAAAAGAGTTGCCCCAAAAATCCCTAACGATTTATTCTCATATGGAAATTTATAAACTTTATTGCTATCATCAACCTTAAGCAATATATTTTCCCATGTTTTTGTGTCTATAAATACAGTTTCTTCTCTTATGCTATCAGTTGCTTCTTCCATCATTAATGCTTGCGATACCAATAGCCAAGGTTCGTTTTTTATAGCTTCTGAGAATAACAAATATCCTTTAGGTGCCATCAATGTCTTAATGTAAGACATGCTTTTAGCAATATCTTTAACATTTTCCAATACATATGCTCCTATAATAATATCAAAATAATTTGGTTGTAGGCCATTTTTAATTGGATCTTCATTTATATCTAGTTGGTAAACTAATATATTCTTATTATTTTTAAAATTCTCTTTAGCCTGTGGTAAAAAATATTTTTGCAAATCTGTAAAATGATATTCATAGTCATGACCATCAAGTATTTTTAATAGTTTTTTTGTTGTTGCACCAGTACCTGCACCAATTTCTAAAACTCTTATCTTTTTCTTTTTATTGTACTTTAAATAATTTTCTAAAAACTGGCAATAATAGTCATTAATCAAGGCTGAAAATATACTTTTTTCATAAAGAGATTCTGTATATTTCTTTGAGCCATTAGGATAAAGAATTCCTCTTGGATCAATCTTGTTTGTTAAAATGTTTTTTAAATTATCTATATTTTCCTTAATATAATACATTATATTAATATCTCCGAATGCATTATCCCACATTAAAATACAATTATTCCATAACTTATCTAATAATTCTTTCTTTATTATTTTAGGAATTACAATTGATTCTCCCTTTGAATAAATAACATTATTTATTTTAAGCTGAGTTATCCACTTATTTATAATTTTATGATATTTTAAATCTATATCAGTTGAATTTTTTTCATAATTATATAAATTTAAACCAATATTTTTTAATACCCCTAAATCTATCAAAGTATTTAACATCGAATTAAGGCAAACTATATCCCTTTGTTTGCAAATATATTGATAACAATCATAGTCTATATTTCTCTGAATATTTTCTTCTATTGCCTCAAACCCATCAAAATATTTATCGTATTGTTCGTCAACCTCACTAATATCAACCCCTATTTTGGCAATAACTTCAATCGGTTTATCCTCCTTATTATAGTTGACTCTAACAATTAAATCATCAATTCCTTCCTGTTTCATTAAGGTGTTTTTTATCTCTCCAAGTTCTATTCTATTGCCTCTTATTTTTACCTGAGTATCTTCCGTACCTAAAAATTCTATTTCTCCACTTGATAAATAGCGACCCAAATCTCCAGTAGAATAAAGTCTGACCTGCTTTAGAGGATGAATAAAGAACTTTTCTTCTGTTAACTTTTTATCTCCTAAATACCCTTCCGCCAAGCCTCTACCAGCTATATATAAATTACCTTCGCAATAAACTGGACAATCTTCAAAATTTTTATCTAATACATAAATTTGTTGATTAGTGAGCGGTTTCCCATACGGAATGCTTTTCCATCCCTTTTTAATACCTTTATATTCATGATAGTTAGACCATATAGAGGCTTCTGTAGCACCTCCCAATACTATTATTTTAGATTCTACAAAAGTTTTTTGCACCGCATTAGGCATATTTAAAGGAATCCAATCTCTTGACAGCAATATTAGTTTAATAAAATTTTGTTTTTTTGATAAATTTTCTAAATAATTTAAATATAGTTTCATTAATTCTGGTACCATATTTAATATAGACACAGAATTTTCTTCAATCAATTTATCCCAATGAGCAGGATTTAAATACTCACTTTCATCAGGATATACAATAGTTCCTCCAACTGATAACATTCCAAAAATATCATAAACAGATAAGTCGAAATCTAATTTTGATATTCTTAATAAGCAATCTCTCTCAGATATTTCGAATTTTTGATTTATATCATATATAGTATTAAATACTGCGCCATGATTTATTACAGCACCTTTTGGATTTTCAGTAGTCTCTGACGTAAACATGATATAAGCTGCATCATTCGAATCAACATGTTCTATATTAAACATATTTATCAAATCCAACCTATAATTTACATCATCAATGTTCACAAAATTTCTTTGTCTGCTATAATAACAACTGCCATTTGTCAAAATAACTTTACAATTACATTGTTTTAAAATATTCTCTAATCTTTTTTCTTCTATATTAAAATCTACTGGAACATATATAGCTCCTACCATAAGTATTCCAAGAATAGTATAAACTTGACTTTTATTATGTGGTAGTTTTACAATTATATGCTCACCTTTTTTTACATTTTTTTCTTTCAATGCTAAAGCTATAGATACAGACTTATTATATAATTCTTTATAAGAAATTGAACCTCTAGAGTCTATAACAGCCGCCTTATCTGGATAAGATTTTACTTTTTCTATAAAATCTTCTAATAATGTCTTATTATTAATTTTTTTATTTGTAGCATTAACTTTTTCTCTAATTTCACGTTGCCACTTAGGTAGATCAATTTCAAGACGTTTCTCCCAAAATTCTTTATTGTTCGATAAATTTATTAAAATCTTTTTAAACTCACTAAACATATCCTCCAACATATCATCTTCAAATATTCCTTCACGAACATCCCAATTAATCTGTAAACCTAATTCAGTATCCATAGCTTGACAATCAATAAATACTTGCGGTGTTTGAGATATTCCATACACATATCTTCCTATCAACCTCTTTTTAATTAAACCTATTGCACTTGTAAATACATATGGTGCTAAAAATTCTTTGGAGTTATGCAGTTTAGCAATATCTCTTAATATATTAACTCCAGGATATGCACTATTATCTATTGAGCTGAATAATTCTTTATTAACTTCTCTTGCTAACTCTGAAAAAGATTCTTTTATGTTTTTTATCGAAATTACCGATGTATTTGTAAAATCGCCTACTAAATATTCTATATTTTCCCCTAAATTTTTCTTGTTAAATAAAGTTAAATTTATAAGAAATTCTTTTTCTGTACTCCATTTTTTTAGTACTTCACTATATACAGTCAATACTGATGCTGTCGGTGTTAAAGCATGGTTTTGAGCTAAAATTTTAAATTTATCCCACATATCCTTATCTAATGTGAAAGACAATCTTTTAAACTTGCAAACGTCCGTTTCTTTTAGCGTTTTTAAAGGTATTACTGGAGATGTCTTTAATTTTCTAGTCTTTTGACTCCAATATGCTTTCGCCTTCTTGTATTCCGAGTTTTCTTTTGTCTTTTCTTCACTTATTATATAATTCCTAAATGATATCTTAGATTGTCTATCATTCTCTATTCCTTTAAAATACTTCATCTCAAACTCTAATAAAAGTTGCCATATACTTGACCAATCACATATCATAAAATCCATCGAAAAGTGTAAAATTGATTTTTCTCCATAATTTGATACTCCAATATCAAACATTGGCCATTTTTCTAATTGATAAACTTTATCCTCTAACTGTTCTCTAATAGATATCCTATCTCCAGTAACAACCTCATATTCTGGAACTTTTTGTAGTATTTTTTGATATCCTTCTTTAAATATAACTGCCCTCAGCATTTCATGTTTATTTATCAAGTAATTCCATGTATCTTGTACTTTTGAAACGTCTAAATTATCATATAAAAATTCTTGATAAATGTGACAAGATACATTTCCATATGAATGTAAGTCATCTCTTCCATAAAGATATGATGTCTGAACTGGAGATAATGGAAATGGTGCGTAATCATCTTTAACATCATATTTATTCTCAAGTTTTTTAATGTATTCTTTAAGTCCCTCTTTATTTAATTTTAATTCCATTAAAATATCTTCATCTAACTGACCATTTATGGATTTATATTTTAACTTTTCACCATCAACATACAACTCAATACCTTGCTTAGAATATTTTTCAATTATTTCTTTATAACCGTTCTCCATTATTTACCTCCTTATTAAATTATTCATCAAAAATTTTTATATCACTCAGCAAAAGCAGCTTCTCTTTACTAGTCTCCATAAACTTTGCATATCCCGCTTTTTTCTGCAAAATTTCCCATTTTTTAGATGTTGATAGTTCCCTGTTTACTCGACGAATATCAAGTTTGCCTGAATTCATATATTTCTTCATTTTAATCAATTCTGCTGTTATTGAATCAATCCAGTATGTTTGAAAAAATTTTGAAGTACTCGTTTCTTTTAAAGAATTCAAAACCTTGTAGATTGACTCTTTACCTATATTTAAATCGTCTTTAGCTCCTTTTAAATATGTTCTTGGACGCCAAGCAACATCTCCATAAGCATCATTTAGCGATAATACTCCATCTTCATAATAAAGTTTAAAACTATACATTAATTGCATATTATAATCAGGTGTTTTGGGATTTAATTGATTATTGAATTCTATTAAAATAGGCAATTTCCCTATATTTCCATATAATATATCAAATGGGCCTAATCCCTTTATTATATTATTATCCAACTCTAAATCACCTAAAATACCAGAAATAGCTAATAAATCCAAAGCTACATATGATAATTGTGTAGAAAAAGAAACGCTTATATATTCTAACTTAGAATATATATTTAATTTTTTTGCATACACTGCAAAGCTCTGCATATTTGATAAATTTGAATATAGATTTGCAGTCAAATAAATAAGGTTTTTCTCTCTTGCTAGCTTATAACATTTATATAAATGTTCTTGATAAACAGGTTGCTCTTGAATTACGTTTATTCCTTTATTTAGTAAATCTATGCACAATTCTGTTCCATCCCCACCTGTTCCCTCACTTCTAACAATAACGCAAGCTAAATCTATATCTGATGGCAATTCTTCAACATTAAAATACAGTGGTACATTATATTTCTTTGAAAGTGTCTTTGACCTTTCACTGCCTCTTCCGATAATACCAACAATTTGAAAATCTGATTCGGCTCTCTTTAATGCTTTTAAATAAAATTCCCCAAAATTCGTGCCACAAACTATGGCTTTCAATCTTTTTTTCATTTTATATTTCTCCTTCAAAGATATTATTCAATTTCAAATTTGTTCCTTTCATCAATTTGTAATAAAATGTTGTATCCATTTCCATCATCTTATCAAGTAAACTATTTAATAAAGGAAACTCACTCATATCTTTGATTTCAGTTTTATTACCATGTTCTAGAGCTAAAATAGAAACAGCTGCTACTGTTAGAGCCGTTAATCTAGTTGGTGAAATGCTTTTTAAAATCATATTAGCATCTATAGTATTTTTATTTTTTATTCCTGTTGCCTCTAAGATAAATCCTCCAAATTCTTTTTTTTCAATATTATCCAAATTGGATAAATCCACTAATTTTTGTGCCATTACATTTATATTTTCAATGTTATCAGAACGAATATTCTTTAAAAAATTGCAAACATATCCGTTCTTTATGCACATATAAAATATGGCATTTTCCACACCTATTTGCCTACAAACTTTAAGAGTTCTTTTATCAATATACGGAAATGGCACCCATCTTTCGCTGCTTATTGGCAATGTTATTGTTTTATTTCCTGCCAAATAGGGTTCTATCTTTCCTGAATTTAAGATTGATCTTGCATAAAAACCATCTTCACTTAAATATCTCAAGTATTCTTTGGCTGCATTATAAGTAAATTCTCCATTAGAGGCGTAATACATTTGAAAACTAAGGGTTTTATCAAAAACTCTAGAAATAATAACTGGCAATGCTTCTATTAATCCTGGCGATGAACCAACTCCATGATATATTGTTCCTCCTTCAAAAACAGATTTCTCATAGAAATTATAATAACTTAAGTCAATGAGAATACATTTGTTTTTATTAACTGTATCTATTAAATTAAATATTGATGAATCTGAATACCCTGAACAGTTTATAATACAGTCACATCCATCAACAAACTCAATACAAGTATTTATATCATCCAAATCTATAAATGCAAAAGTATTCTTACTCTTATAAACTTTTTCTTTTCTTCTATATCCCAACTTTATATCTTTGATTCCATAATCATTCAAAATTTTAGTACATTCTGAACCAATATCTCCAGTAGCTCCAATTATTCCTATCATATTTCACCTTCTACTACCTCCATACCTAACTGTTTTGAATTTATCGAATTTAACATTTTTTCAAATTCAGGATTTGAAAAAATTTCATTTAATGTGAGTTTGCATTTTAATCTTCTTTCTATCTCAACTAGAAGCTTTGTTGCAGATAAGCTATTTCCTCCAAGCTTAAAATAATTAGAATTTCTATCTACATCATCTATATCCAAATTTTGCATCCATATTATTTTTAAGATTTCTTCTAAATTTTCATTATAATTTTTTAATTGTTCTTTTATTGTTGCTTTATCAGAGACATCCACATCAAAAGAGTCCAATGACAGCAAAACAATCTTCTTATCGAAATCTAACCCAATTTCATTTTCTAAGTTATTTGTCAACTCAAGATGATCTGTATAGTTTTCTGATTCGAGATAATAAGCAATATTATTTTCTATCGAAAACATAGTATTTTTAAAAAAATATTTTTTGGCTATTTTCTTAATATAATCAACTTTATAAAAAAACTGCGTACGTTTTTCAGTTTCTACATTAAGATTTTTTTCTTGAAAAAATATGGCTGTAAGTATAGATATTGGATCCATTTTACCAAAATCAATTACATGAATTTTTCCGTTTCTTTTTAACATTAGTTTTGAGGTTTTGAAAAAAGATTCAACATCTTCAATTTGATGTAAAAAATTAACAGAAATAATGTGATCAAATCTACTTAAGTAATTATCTTTTAAAAATTTCTTATCATTGCAATCATTTAATAAAATTACATTGTTTAAATATTTAATTCTGCTGACTAAGTTATCTTTTATTGTGCAATCTACATCATTAACAATGCCTATTGTTAACCTTTTAATATCTTTACTTTCATTATTGATGTTTTTAATTAATTTATCTAATAAACTCTCAGTAAACTCACTTCTAATGCCTAGTTTTGCTGGGGATATTTCATTATCTAAAAGCAAAAGCTCTTTTTTATTATTATTCTCAAGTATATCTACAAATAAATTCTTTTTTAGTTGTAGTTTTCTATATAAAGAATCCTCTGCGATTTTTACTTCATTCATCTCATCTGCTTTAAAATCTTTCACATATTTCAACCAGTATTTAATTATATTTTCATTCTTGTTGTCTATTTTTATTTTTTTAACATTAATTTCAGTTAATAAATCTAATAAAAATTTTTGGACAAAATACTTTCTCTTTTTTACTTCATTGTCTGTATTAATATTATCAATATAATTTATCTTAAATTCCGATTTATCTTCCTCTAATTCTGGTTCAACCAGGAGCGTTTTAACATTTTCTTGTGAGATTATTGTTTTATATTTACCACTATAAATTCTTTTTTGATACTCAATATTAAACTTTTTTCTTTTCATATTATTCCCTCCATAGTTGATTTATCAAAAATTAGAGCATATTTCATTTGAAACATCAATATACTTACCTACCATCCAAATAATATCCTCTTCATATAATAATTCATCTATATAATCAAAAGTAATCACAATACTATCATCAATCATTCTTATATGATGATCTAGATAAACTTGAGGTGTTTGACTTAATGAACATATTTCATGGAATCCATTTTTACAATTGTTATAACTCTCTCCAATCATACAGGTAACTACTATTGGAAACAATTTATTTATTCCATTCTCTTGCCTAGCTTTATTTATAACATTAATCCCATCAAAACATCTATATTCTAATAACTTAAATATTTGTTTTTGGGTTTTTTTGATGGACTCTAATATAGATTTATATTCATCTTTATAGCTAATTAATCCTATATTTGTAAATTCTCCCAACAATTCATCTGCATTTTTAACTACTGGTAATTTCCCAAATAATGTTGTTGTTATTGTTAATTCGTCAGTCTCAATTAAGTCAGACAATACTTTCATATAAATAGTGATTAATATAGCAGACAACGTTACACCTCTTAGTTTTGAATAATGTATTAAATTGTCAGTTTGTTCTTTACTAAAACGATATTCTTTTCTTTTAAAATTGTATTCTTCTAAGTCATTAATCGGCATTTTCGTTCTTAAATTCGGTGCTTTTGGTAGTGTTTTTATCATTTTATTCCAATATTTTTCAGCCTCATCTAAAAGTCTCTTATTAAACGCAAGTTCCTTATATATTCTTAAATTCATTACATAATCTTTATAAGATACATCGGAAAAACTTATTTTTTCTCCTTCGTATAACGCAAAAAGCTTATATATCATATTACCTGCACTCCACGCATCTAATATAGAACAATCAAAACTTATGTGGAGTACATCATTTTTATTCCCGCCATTAATTTTCTTTCCAACTACGAATTTAAACATAGGCCATGTTTCGATATTATACTTCATATGCGATAAAATCTTTCGCATTTTATACCTATCCTCTTTAGAATTATATTGATATTTAAAAACTTTATATTCAGGAACTTTTTCCAGTATAATCCCTCTACCATCCGATAATAAAATCAATCTTAAAATATCATTTTTTCTAATCATCAAATTAATGTTTTTTTCAAGATTAGCAATATTTAAATTTTGCTTTTCAAATTCAATATAATAATGAGCATTAACTTTATTTAAAAATTCCCCATCTACTTGTCCAGCCATATATGCCAACTGAAGTGAACTCAATTCCAAAGTGTTTTCTTGTGCTTTTGATAAATATCTGAGTAAATCCTCTTTGTTAACTTTAATTTCGTTGATTACCTCTTCATTGTATAATTCTTTTTTGATTCTATATTTTAATTTTTTATCTTCCACAAATAAAAACATTCCCTGTTTTCTCAGCTCATTTACATAATCAAATAATTCTAAGTCTGTACTATCATTTTTTAGTTTCATTTTTTCATCCCTAAATTTTTTAAAGCTTGTAAATGGTTAAGATGTTCTTCACCAAATTTAACATTTTTAGGAAACCCTATTTCTTTCATTATTTCTCCCCATTTTTTCGAAACTATTATTTCCTTTTGCATTCTTGTAATATTATTTTTTCTTTGTTTAACATTTTCAATAAATTTTTCAATTTCTTTCCTTATGGCATTCGGAAAAACATCATAAAGTATAGTTTCATATGTCAAGTTACTGTAATTTGCCAAGCTAAATTTTATTGGCTTATTTAAATAATTAACATCAATTTGTTTTGAATCTAACACAATATTATCAGATATATTCATTCTATCCCTCCATATTACAGATCCAAAGGTATCTTCAAGATCTAATCTTCCACTTTTATAAAAAAAAGTAATTTTATGAAGAAGATGCATATGGTTATTCCCATCCACATCAGAAACCTCATTATGAATTTGTAAGTTTACATCCAATTGCCCATTTGACAAAACAACACGATTAAAAGGGTATCTTTTCTCTGTTAACGTTGGAATTATATTAAAACTTCTAAGAAGAGGTAATGCTTCGTTCAGAATACCTATCAAAGAATAAAGAAGTTGCGAAGATGTCATGATATCTACATGTTCAAGAACATCTTTTTTATTTAAATATTTTGCAGCTTCAATAAATTTTTCAATAGTTTCCAATGAATTATATAAATTCCCTACTATATAATATGAGTTGAATTCATGAGCCAACTTTAAGCAGTTCTCTATCTCTCTATAATGAATTGGATGTTCCTGTATCACATGAATTCCTTTTTTTAAGAGACTCTCTGACAATTCAGTTCCCTTACCTCCCAATACAGAAGATTTAATTATAACAAATGCAATATCTATATTTCCTGGAATAGAATCTACATCAACATATAGTGGAACATTATGTTCTTCTGCACACCTCTTAGAACGACTACTTCCAAAAGCTAATATACCTACCAATTCAATATTATTTATTTTTTTTATCGCATTTATATAGGATTGACCAAAAGTTGTTCCACAAACTATCGCTTTCATCATAATGTTCCTCTCTCCAAATACATCATTTCAAAAAATCCATCAACTTTATTACCAAATTTTCAATATATGGAGTTTCCATAAATTCTCCTAATTCTAAATGAAAACCATATCGTTCCATTAATGTATTAGATAGTTGTATCATATTTAAAGAATTCCCTCCTAGTTTAAAGAAGTTATCTTCTTTTTTTATTTCTTCAATTTTTAAAATTTCTTTCCAAATTTCTGATATAGAATAAAGTAGCTCAGTGTTCAGTTTATCTTCTGTTTTCTTGTTTGATTTATGAATATCTTCATCAGGTTCATTATTTTGATAAACTGATAAGTCTTCTCTAATACATACATTATTTTCAGTATCTTTATTTTCCTTATAATTAATTTTAGTGGAAAATGTATTGGTATTATTTATTATAGTATCCAATAAGTTTCCATAAGACTCAAACATCCTATCTAGCAACTGTGCCGTAAATATTTCATCAATGGAATCCCAAATTATTTTTAATTTGCCGTCCATTTCCATAACTTGATGATCAAGCCAAACTTGTGGTGTTTGAGAAATATTATATACAAGTTCTCCTAGCCAAGTATCTTTCCTGCCTTCAGACAAACCTAATCCACTTGTAAATACTATAGGCATTAAAGAATATCTATTGTTAGAGTATTTATTCCTTAATTCTCTTCCAAATTCTACAGCACTATATGAATTGTGTTTTGTATCTTCTAATAATTGTTTTTGCAACATTTTGGATTTTTCTAGCAATGAATCGCTAGTACAATTTTTTACTTCAAGAAATGTTAGGTTAGTAAAATCTCCTATGATTTTATTTATATCCGGATGAATTTGTTCCTTGTTAAACTGTGTAATATTTAATACAAATTCATCATTTAATGAATATTTCCTAATTATTTCAGAAAATAATGTTATTAATAAAATTGTCAATGTTATGTTATTTTCTCTTGCGATTCCTTTTAATTTATTCAATCCACAAGAATCAATGATTTTTTCTCTTCTATTAAAAGTTTGTTCTTCTATATCACTTTCTAACTTTGCTATTTCAAATTTAGGGGCTTCCAAAAATCCATTCAATCTATTCAGCCAATATTTTTTATCAACCTGATATTTAGATGTGTTTTTTACTTTTCTAATTTCTAAAACATAATCTCTAAATGAAACATCTGGTAATTCCTTATAAAAATTTTCATCATTATATCTTAATTTCAATTCATCTAGAATATAGAACATACTCCAACCGTCTAAAATAATATTATCTAAACTAATGTGGAGTCTGGATTTAATTTCATCTAAAATGCTAAGTTTGAAATTAAATATAGGCCATTTATCTATCTTTAATATTTCGTGAGACATAATATCTCTAGTCAATTTTAAAGCTTCCTCTTGTTCAACCTTATTAAGACATGATAAGTTATTAATATCTAACATAAATGGTGGAACTTTTTCCAATATCTGTTGTGTTCCATTGTTTAAAATTATCGCCCTTAACATAGAATGATACTTAATCATATCATTTATTATCTTTTGAAGTTTATTAGGCTCAATATTCAAACAATCTAATTCGAAGTAACAATGTGTTGCTACTGAACCTAAAGAATACATTTTGTTTCTTCCTATCCAATATGCAAATTGCACATCCGTTAATGGAAATGGCTCATTTATATTTTCAACATCAGGTATAATTTTTTGAAATGATAAATTTCTCTTTTTGTCAATTTTTTTAATATACTCTGAAAGTTCTCTCAAAACAGGATATTTGAAGATGTCTCCAATTGATATTTGTACACACAATTCTTTCTGTACTTCGGAAACAATTTTCGTCGCTGTAAGAGAATCTCCTCCTAATTGAAAATAATTAGAAGTCGATAATACATTCATATCATTTAAAATTTCTTTATAAATATTGACTAATTTCCTTGTAATTTCATCATACTTTTCTGTTTCATTTTTACCTTCAATACTTTTGCTATCATAACCAGAATCTTGATTATCATGTCCTTCTATCAATTTCCTTAATTCTTTTCTATCAATTTTACCATTTTTATTTAAAGGCATTTCTCCTACTATTACAAATTCAAATGGAATCATGTATTCAGGAAGCTTGTTCTTTAAAAATTTAATTAATTCATCTTGTTCAACATCTATTTTGTTATTTTTAAGAACATATATCATACTTCCCATTTTGTTAATTTCAGTCTCATTAGATAAATACTCAATTTTATATTTACAATTTTCACTTGCATTTTTAATGTTTTTAATATTTGGAATAATTTTTCCATTACGCTCTAACAAATCAAAATCAATAAAACCACGTTCTAATACAGATGCACTAATTTCTGGTAATAATAATTCATCATTTATTTCAGTTCCAATCACAACGCCCATAGGAGATAATATGGTTTTTATATTACGCAACATATCTGAAATATTATGAGAACGATGTAGTGAATTATATAATATGACAATATCAAAATTTTCCGTTTTAAAATTTTCCAAATACTTACTTGAAGAATTTATTTTTATAAACTCGAAACAAGTATATTTATTTTTTATGTCTTCAAACTCATTTGCAAAATATAGTGAATTGTCCGTATAAACATATTTTTCGATTTTATCTTCAAAGTTTGTAATTACCTCTTCTGTTAATTCGCTATTTCTTCCACCTATTTCTAAAATCTTAAGCTTTTTATTTTTGCCATCAAATACCATCTTTATAGTTTCAATAAGTTCATTTATATTTTCTCTATAATTTTTCAGTTTTCTCAAAAGTCTGGAAGGACTAGGTTTAGATTCAGAAGCATAAAACACATCAATAGCTTGTTTCTTACCCTGTATAATATCTACCACATTATTTTTGAAATTATCTAGGTTGACTGTTGTGTCTAATGCTATATCTATTTTTTTAAATAAGTAAATACCATCTTCTAAACTTATCATACTATGCTCTTGCAATAATAATAGCCATCTTTTTACGAGCAATTCGTATCCTATATCTATTTCTCCAAATTTCATTATTTCATCAAAAGAATACCTTTTTCCTTGACTAATACCCAAATCCATGAAAATAGAAAATATCAAACCTAAAACCATATTATTTTCACTATTTAGATACTCATCATAATCAATGTATTCAGATTTCAGTTTATTTATTTTTTCATTACTACTTAATCTAGTTAATGTATAATCCTTACTCTCATTACTTTCAATAAATGCGACCAATTGATTATTAGTGCCTATCTTAATAACATCAACAACAGCTTTATTAATTTTAGGATTTCCAATTAAAGCATCTTCAATTTCTCCAAGTTCTATTCGATGCCCTTTAACTTTTACCTGATTATCAAGCCTTCCTAAAAATTCAATAGTTCCATCATTCCATGTTCTTCCAGCATCTCCAGTTCTATACCATTTAACTCCATCCGATTCTATAAATTTCTTTTCTGTTAATTCCTTATCTCCCCTATATCCCTTTGCAACACCAACCCCACCAATTAACAATTCTCCTTTAACATAGTTAGGACATATTCTTCCTAAACCATCAACTACTCTATAGACTTGGTTCTTTAACGCTTTTCCATATGGAATAGAAATCCAATTTTTAGGTATTTCCTTTGGAACATTGATATAATTTGACCAAATGGAAGCCTCTGTTCCTCCTCCCATTCCAACTACAAGAGAATTTTTGCTTCTGTTATAAAATCTTTTAGGTAATGTTGTTGCAATCCAGTCTCCAGAAAGAAAAACTAATCTCAATGGAATAGAAACATCTTTACCCTCTGCCATAGTTACTAGCATATCAAAAAGAATTGGCACCGAATTCCACATTGTTACTTCATATTTTTCAATAAGTTTTAACCAAAGTTCCGGATCTTTGAAATTATTATCATCTAAAGTAATGATGGTTCCTCCAGCCGATAATATTCCAAAAATATCATAAACTGATAAATCAAAATCAATTGCTGATACCATTATTACGCTATCATTGGCATTTACTTCATATCTTTCATTTAAGTCATTGATTGTATTAACAGCACTATTGTGTGCAATTTCCACACCTTTAGGAATTCCCGTCGTTCCTGATGTCATAATTACATAGGCTGTATCAAACGGACTAATATTGACAGGTTTTTCAATTATACTTTGAATAGTTGATTGATCTATATCAACAAATGTGATATCTGTATCATCTAAATTAAAATCCCTTATTGTATTTTTATTGGATAAGACATGTTTTATTCCTATCTGTTCATATATTTTCCTTCTTCTTTCGTTGGGTTGATTAATACCGATAGGAACATATGCTGCGCCGGCAAATAAAATTCCTAAAATACCAACTATTTGACTATATCCCCTTGGCAATGTTATTCCCACGTAGTCATTCTTTTTTACTCCAAAAGAAATTAAATTTGTTGCAATAATTAACGCCTTTTTGTATAAATCTCCATAAGTTAATTCAATACCGGATTGTGCATCCACAATAGCAACTTTTTCCGGGTTTACTTTAATCCTATCAAGAAATTCTGTATAGAGAGTTTGTTTAGGGTAACTCAAAGGCAAAATATTTTTTAATTCTTTTTCTCTATCTTCAATCTGATTCAACGGAAGAATTTCAGGCAATCTATACCAATTTTCATTATCACTTAATGATTGTAATAAAGTGTATAAAGAGTCGAACATATCATCAATCATTCCATCTGGATATAATTCATCAACCACATCCCAGCATAATACAATCTCATCATCTACTAAATAAGTTTGAAAATCGAGCCAAACTTGTGGAGTTTGTGATACCATATAGTTTATTTTCCCGAATATTTTTCTTGTTTCCTGAGTCTCTAAAGGATAATCTATATTACAAGCAAACACCACAGGTGCAATATTGATAGTTTTTCCAACTTCTTTATAAACATCTCTTTGTACCTGCACTCCAGAGTATGAGCTGTGAGAGGCATTTTCTAAAAATGTGCCAGATATAGTTTTCACTCTATCTAAAAATTTTTCATTCTTTCTTTCACACTCAACTAATAGAAGATTAGTAAAATCTGCAACCATTCTTTTAACACTATTATCATTTACATCTCTATTGAATAATGGCACATTGATCACAAATTTTTCTTGATTTGTCCATCTTTCAATAATCATTGAATATGCTGATAACAGAACCATTGATGGGGTAACTTTATTTTTATATGCATTTTCTTTAATCTTAATCCAGTTTTCTTTGCTAATAATTTTCTTTCTTCTTGAAAAAACCACTTTTTCAATCATTTCTGGTTTTTTGTTAATGGGTAAGTTAGGTGCCTCTAAAGGAAAACTGGATTCAATTTTTTTCTTCCAGAATTCCTTATCTTTTTTGTATATTTCGTCATCTATTTTTCGTTCCTCCAGATAATTTTTAAAAGTATAATTGCTATCTATTGAAACTTTATCTTCTCCGCAGTACAGCTCTACAAGTCTACTCATTATAATGCCTATGCTCATTATATCTGCAACTAGAATATCAATATCTAAAAATATTCTATGTTTTTTATCCTTTAGTAACGCAATGCTAAGGCTAGCTACTTCTCCAACTTCTATATCAAATTTTCTATGAGACATTTCTTTTCTCATTTCCAATAATTTTATGTCTGCATCTTCTTCAGATAGTGAAGTATAATTAAAAATTTTAACTTCTTTTGAGTATGGTTCTTCCATAATTTGCTGAGTACCATTACGGTTAAATTTTGCTCTAAGCATTGGATTTTCCATTTGTAAACAGTTCCAAGCAGCAGTTAATTTATCTGTTACAATCTCTTGTCCATCAATTTCTAAGTATGCGTGACACCCAATACCACCTAGAACCTGATCTTCTTCTCTCCCTACAAAATAAGCATACTGTACATCCGTTAAAGGGAACTCTTCCGAAATATTCTTTTCTCTTGATTCAGTCTTTTTATCAATATTTTTAATATTTGCTTTTTCAATAAGTCTAATCCAATCTTCAAGTGTAGGATTTTCCATTAGTTTTGCAAATGATAATTTTATCCCTAATTTTTTAAGCTCTGAAACTATTTGCATGATTTGGATAGAGCCTAAACCCTTTTCAATCAAATTGTCTTTTCCTGAAGGTTTAAATCCATCTAAGTTTGCTTGTAACACTTCATCAAGAAGTCGTACTGCCTGTTGTCTAGTTTGATATGTTTCCATATTGTAGCCTCCTTATCTATTTAATCATTTGTTGTTTTAATTTACTTTTATCTACCTTTCCAACGCTTGTTAATGGCCATTGATCAACATACTGTACTTCATCCGGTAACTTAAAAGAAGCAAGTCCTCTTTCTACCAAATAATTCTTTATATCTCTAAGTGTAAGAACGGTACTCCCCTTCAAAATAAATACACCTATTTTTTCTCCGAGAGTCTCATCGGGTATGCCAACAATTTGCACTTCTCTAATATTCTTATTTGTAAGCAAAATATTTTCCAACTCAGAAGGAACTATTTTTTCTCCAGCACGATTTATCATCTCCAACACACGACCAACAATTTTATAATTGTCTCCATATAACTTAGCGGCTCTATCTCCTGTTCTTAAAAAACATTCTTCTGTAAACTGAGTATTATTTAGTTTTGATGAATCATAATATTCCAAAATAGTATATGGTCCCCTAACTATTAGCTCTCCAAAATCTCCATCAGGAACCTCTTTCCCGTTTTCATCAACAATACGAGCTTCGTCAAACTCACTTAACTTCTTCCCTTGAGTATGTAATCTGTCATAATCATCGTCCAAAACCCTAGAGCAAGTAATCAACGACTCACTCATGCCATACAATTGCAATAATTTACAATTAAATTCTTCCTGAATCTTTTTTGCTAAGTTAGAATCAAGAACAGATCCACCTATCTGTATATACTTCAAACTGCTGATATCAGCATCATCATTTTCAAGATATTCTATACACATATTAGCTAAAGTAGGTACCAATGCCATAATGCTAACTTCCTGTTCCTCAATCAAAGGTATTATTTCATCAGGACTGGATACTCTACAAGTAACTACCTTACCACCTTTTGACAATGTCCCAATCATTCCCGGACAACAAAGTGCAAATTTATGGCTCATAGGTAAAGCTGCCAAATACACTGTATCTTCATTCATATCTGTTGCATTTGCCAGTTCTTTTGCTAAATATATAAATTCACAATGCCTATTAGGTATTAGTTTCGGAAAGCCGGTTGTACCTCCTGACAATAAAAATATAGCTGTTTCCTTATACTCTAATTCTTCAACAAATTTATTTTTTCTATTTTGTCTTAAGGTACATAACTTCTCATATTTCTCTGTTTCGCCAATCAAATAAACTTGTAAATCTTCTTTCGTATCTTCTATAATATTAGACACCATATCTTCATATGAAAATCCTAAGTACCTGTTAATTCCAATATATGCTTTTGCATTTGTTTTATTTAAAATTCCCTTAACTTCTGAATATCTATGACCCATCAAGATAATTACAGGAATCACTCCTATACTCATCATTGCAAATAAAATTATAATGAATTCTTTGCTATTAGGAAGTTGAAATAATACTTTATCTCCCTTACGGAAGCCTTGATTTAAAAGTCCATTAGCATAACAATCCACTTCATCTTTAAGTTGTCTATATGTCAATTCTTCATTTTCATCTACAACTGCTACTCTATCGGCGTATGTATTTGACCACATTTTCAAATGTTCGCCAACAGTTAGATGCTCCCAAACATCTTTATCATAAAAGTTGATTAATTGTCTCTTAATCTCTAAATTCATAATATTTGCCCTACCTTTTTAATAGCATAACGCAAAAACAAATTTTTCTTTTTCAAAAATCAAAATCTCCTTTTGAATATTATTTTCTTTATCTATAACTTTCATTACATTATTATTTTTATTAATAACATCAACTGTTTCCAAATTTTGAATTAAACCGACTCCTTTATATTTTAAATAAGCTTCTTTGCAAACCCAATATTTGTAAAAGTCTTTCAAACCTAATATTTTTTCATTGTTAATAAAAAAATTATTCTTAATTTCACTATAATCTATATTTCTTTCTATATTTTCAATATCAACTCCTATATCATTTCTTGAGAAAGCTACTATTGAAAATCCTGTGGTATGTGATATATTAAAATGTAAATTCAAATGATTTCTAATATATGGTTTATTATATTTACCGTAACGCCATCTAATCTCTTCGAATTTTAGTTTCTCAATTTTAGAAAATAGCAAGTTTACTATTGCTTTTGTTACAACATAATTAATTCTGTCACTTTCTTTTCTATACTTCCACATAATTTCAATTTGATCTTTACTTAAATATGGAATACATTCACTTATAATTCCATAACTATTTGTTTCTACAGCAACTACTGCTATACAATCATCATGTATAAATTGAACTACCTCATTAATGTCAAATTTTGTTAATTCTGTAATTTTAATTATTTTTAACGTTTTCATTAATATAGCTTTTTATTTCCCTTATAACCATTTCAGTAGATGTATTTACAAACATATGCTTGCCATCTATATATTTATAGACAAATTCTTTTGTTGTATAATCTTGCCATTTTTTAAGTTCTTCTAATTTCATTTCTTGATCTTTATCTCCCATAAGGCCAAGTATGGGACTTTCTAATTTTTCATGTTTTGTATCTTGATAGTCTTCGTCTATTACAAAATCTGCTCTAAGTGTCGGTAAAAAAATTGAAATCAATTCTTTATTATCTAATATCTCTTTCGGGGTTCCCTCATATCTTCTTAGCCCTTCTATAAAACCTTCGTCATCAAGGTGATAGATTGGATTTGGTTCTTTATACACTGGAGCACGTCCACCTGAAATTATTATTCCTCTTGGATTTTCATAACTTGAATTTTTGATCTTTAAGGCTATTTCATAAACAATTTTTGTTCCCATACTATGTCCAAATAAATAGTAAGGTTTTCCAAAATCAAAATTTTCTTTCATATCATTGAATAATGTTTCAACTAAAATATTAATATCACTTGTAGCCTTTTCAGAAAATCTATTTTCTCTTCCTGGATATTGAGCAACAAATACCCTTACATCTTCAAATTCATATTTCCAATTTCTAAATGCAGATACTCCACCTCCTGCAAACGGAAATATAACAAGACTAGCTTTAATATTGTTTTCGTCTAATTCTTTATTTAGCATTTCAAAATTTTTTGACATAAATTCACCTTTTAATATATTTTTTGTTAGCAATAGCTAACTTTTATTCATTATATACCATTTGATAACATTTATCAATGAGTTTTTGAACTTTTTTGTAAAATAATTAAAAAAAATAGCATAAAAAACTTATTTAAAAGTTATCTATGCTATTAATTATAAGGTTTCATTAAAATGTTTTTTTAATTTTTTAAACGTTTCATCTGATATAACGTGTTCTATAAGACAAGCTTCACTTTCTGCTTGTTTAGGATTAACTCCAAGTTTAATGAATACGCTAGTAAGATACATATGTTTTTTATACATCTTTTCACAAAATTTTTTTGATTCGTCTGTTAAACGAATTATTTTATCATCTCCATAAGTTATCCTACCTTTATTGTCAAGTTTTTTTAGCATTCTTGTAACCGTCGGTCTTTTGTAATCCAAATAGTTAGCAATGTCTATATTTCTAACCTCTTCATTTTCCAAAGATAAAATATATATGGCTTCTAAATAATTTTCTTCAGCAAATTCTCTGTGTAAAATAAATTATTCCCCCTCTTAAATTGTTAGTAACTAATAATTTAATTAAATATCTTTAAATATGATAATTTAAAATATTTTTTAATATCATACATATTATTATAGTTGTAAAAGTATCTATTTCAAAGTGATTTTTTTAATTTTTTAAAATTTAAGTTATCATAAAATAGTGTATTTTTATTAAACAAAAATAGCAAAAATAGCAAAAATAGCAAGCACAGTAAGTGCATATGCACTTACGAAAAAATAGATTAAATCAACTATAAAGCTACTGTTTGTTTTAATCTATTTTGCTTGTTGGGGAATATCCCCAAACCCCTAATTTTTTTAACTTGCATTAGCTATCCTTATAAAAAATATTTACATTCTCTCCTATATGAAATTTGATTATTCTTTTTAAAGGTGATAAAATATAAAATAATTAGAAGCAAAACTCAGGAGTTTTCTTAAAGAATATATAATAAATTAAACCTGTAAAACAAGTTGCTATACTTGCTTTTACAGGTTTTTCTTTTTTTTACTTAACTATATAAAGGAGGGTAATCTATGGCAAATAGAACTAGAAATAACGGGATATATCTAATGCTATCTGATGAAGAATTAGAATTACTGAACAAAAAATATAAAGCATCTAAATGCAAATCTCTTAGACAATTTATTATAAAATGTATTTTAGAAAAAGATATCTTTATTCTAGATATGGATGTTTTTCGTGAAATGTCAACAAATATAAGTCGTACTTCAAGTAGTATAAATCAAATTGCAAAAAGAGTAAACTCAACATCCCTTATATATAAAAATGATGTAGATGATTTGAAAAAATCATTAGAAAAACAAGCAAAAGATATTTTAGCCATGCGTAAAAAAATATACTCTCTTACCTATTCCAATAGTTTTAATAAGGAGAAAAAATAATGGCTGTTACTAAAATCCATCCTATTAAATCTACCTTAAAAGCTGCCCTTGATTATATTATGAATAGCAATAAAACAGACGAAAAAATTCTAATCTCATCTCTAAATTGCAACCCTATAACTGCTCATTTAGAGTTTGAACAAACAAAAATAGAATGTAATTCTAAGGTAAAAGTTTTAGCTAGACATTTAATTCAAGCTTTTGCACCTGGAGAAACTACACCTGAAGAGGCTCACAAAATTGGAATTGAATTATGTGAGAAGGTACTGCAAGGAAAATATGAATACGTAATAACTACCCATGTTGATAAGGAGCATATTCATAACCATATTCTATTTAATAATGTTTCTTTTCATACAGGTAAAGCCTATCAAAGCAATAAAAAATCTTACCATCAAATTAGAAATTATAGTGATGACTTGTGTAGAAAATATAAGTTGTCTGTTATAGATGAAGACTATATGAAGTTTAAAAATAAATATAAAACTAATGGGAAATCATATAAAGAATATATGGAATTTAAAAAAGGAACATCTTGGAAATATAGACTTCAAATATCTATTGATCATGCTATTCAAAAGTCTAATAGCTATGATAACTTTTTAAAAACTATGGAAGAATATGGATACGAAATCAAATTAGGCAAGTACCTATCTTTTCGTCATAAAGAGCAAGGAGAAAAAGGACGATTTATTCGTGCTAAAGAAACTACTCTTGGAAAAGATTATACCAATGAAAAGATCAAGGAAAGAATCGAGAATAATATGAATAAAAAGTTCGTAAAAATTGATTTTGATTCTTCTACGAAAGCATACAAAAAAGTTGATAATATAATAGACTTAAAAAATAATAAAAAGATACAATCTTCTAAAGCTTATGAAATATGGGCAAAGAAGCACAATATGAATACTATGGCTGACACTTTAAATCAACTCAGAAAGTATGGGCTGACATCTAATATAGATCTAGAAAATAAACTTCAACAAGAAGCCATTAATAGGCAAAAAACTTTAGATAAAATTAAGGATATAGAAAAAGATTTGAACAAAATCTATACTGCAATTGAGGCTTTAAACACTTTAAAAATAAATAAATCTATTTATGAAATCTATAAATCAAACTCTAAAGATAAAGAATTTTATGCCGAATACAAAACTCAAATTATTGCATACGAAAAATCAATAACTATTTTAGATAAAAACAAGTATAAAAATTTAAGCATAAAAGAACTATCAAATATTTACGATGAATATAAAAGTAAAAAAGATATTCTTATGGTAGAATATTCCAATAAGAACATCTTGATTTACGAGCTTACTCAATTAAGAAAAAATACAGATAAGTATATTAATAATGAGCTTGGTAAGTGGCAAATACTGTTAAATATTCACAAGAATGTTAAGAAAATTTAAGTATATATCCCTTGATCTACACTTACTTCCCCCAAAAAACTTCAACTCTAAATTTTTGAGAATGATAGTGTAAAATATTATGTATAAACTAAACTATAAAATAGCTACTAAGATCATATTAAAAAACTAAAATTTTCTGATACAAAAAAATATTAAATAAATAGCTCTATAATAAAAGCAGTACGAATACCGCCAATATCTTTTATAAAATTCCATTTTTACCTTTTTCTCATCTTCATCTTTAAAAACCATTTATATTTTCTAATATAGATTTCTTTTCTTTATTTTGTTCTTTTAGTGTTTTCTTAGCTTCAAAAAATTTATAAATAATATTCATAAATTTTTATGTTCTTTATAATTATTATAAATAGATGTCCTTATCCTCTAAAATATCTTCACTAAATCTTTTTTTATTTTTACATCTTTAAAATGATTTAGGTATTTCTCACGTTTTTTATCTACCAACATTAATTATTAATATATATTATTTTCAAATTATTTATGTACTCAAAACTAAAAAACAAACTTAAAATCATCATTTTAGCATTATTTTCCCCTCACCTTATTACATCTATATTTATAAATTAAAACGGAATACTATATAACAATTGGAATATGCTCTATTGTATCAAATATATCATCATGAGTAGCCAAAATTATTATTTTTTTCTTTGATTCCTCTATGAAAAATTCTACAAGCTTCTGTTTTGACTGAAAGTCAAGATTTGAAGTGGGTTCATCTGCTATCAATATATCATTTTCATTGTATAAAGATCTCAAAAAAGCAATTTTTTGCCACTCTCCTCCTGACAATTCTTTTCCTCCAAACCAATTTCCTAAAATTGTATTTGGATTGATATCTTTTATTTTAATTCCTTTAGAGTTTAACAATTTCTTGATTTTCAATACACAATCTGTTTCATTCATTTTATTTAATGCTATGTTTGCTTTTACACTAGTTTCATATCTATTAAAGTCCTGAAATACTACACCTATTCTAGCCCTATATTCTAATAAACTATAGCTCGAAATATTCAAACCATTAACCCTTATTTCTCCTGTATAATCAAAGTATAACCCGCATAATAACTTAAGTAAAGTGCTTTTTCCTCTTCCATTACCCCCTTTGATTATATATAACCCATTGTGATCGAATTTTATATTGATATTGCTAAGCACATTTTTATTTCCATCATAAGAATAAGAAATATTTTTAAGTTCAATCTGATTTATTTTATTTATTTTTCTTAAATCATCTGTTTTTTTATTATTAGTATTATTTTTATCTATTAGCCCAAAAAAAGTTTCTACATAGAGTCTATTACTAATAATAAGCAGCATATTTCCAAGTAACAAATTGGTCTTCTGCATGACAATGTCTAAAGAATAAATATATGCAAGTATTGAACCTAGCAGACCGTCATTTGTAAAAACACTAATACTTTCTACTAAAATTAGATATACTTTTGCAATCAGCTCAATAATATTAAAAATGCTGTTTATTAATAAAGTCAAAACAGTGATCTTTTTGTTCTTAAGTATTATAGCATCTGTAACTTGATCCAATTTTTTTATCAAACTTTCACCAAAGTTATAGAATATTCTCTCTTTACAAGCAATATTATTACTAATCAAATAATTGCAATACTCTTGTTTTCTATATAAAACTATATTATCATTTTCGATATTATAGATATATTTCCCAAATCTAATGTTTATCAAGAAATTAATAATAGGTATCAAAATTATTATAACCCAACTATTGTTTGAGCTTGAGAAAATAATTCCTGAAATAGTAATAATAGCTATTACACTTTCTATAAACTGTACTATATTAAAAAATATTTCTACAACTTTATCTTTACCAAATCTGTTTATTTGGCCTATTTTATTATAAACTTCTTCGTTTTCAAAATCCTTTACGCTTAATTCATTACAATTCTCAGCAAATACTACACATAAATACTTATCCATCGAAAAGCTCAATATGCTATACGAATATTGCTGCAATGAACTTATTAATATAAATGCTATATTTATTATTAAAAATTTCCCTACTGGAATGATCATTGAATTGTCATTTTGGTAACTCACTTGTATAACATTTACCAAGTTTTGTAGAGAGAAGATAGATATGCCAGAGAAAATACCATTTAAAATTGTAAGTAAAATATAAATTATCATATGATTTCTGTTACTATTATATGCAATCTCTATACATCTTTTAATATTTCTCACTATTTTCTCCCTTCTATATATTATTTTAATTCTTGCTTTCGGAAGTATAACGCAGCTATTAAAGAGAGCAATATCATAATTAACACATTAATAACTGGTCCTATTTGATATATATTAAATATCTTTCCAAATAATGAATAACTTATATATGAATAATATAAAACTCCATTTAACTGAAGAGGTAATAACATTGCTATTTGTACAAATAATCTGTTCCTCACATCAGGTAGTAAAAAAGAAGCTATTATAAATAACATTGAAATAACATTTACTATATAAGTTTTTTTAGTTATTGATGATAAAAACAAACATAGTGATCCAAATGATAATGCAGTAACTAAACTTATAGCTATTCTAATCAAATATAAATCTAATAAATTCCAACTATATAGTATTTTGGTGTTTAAAATTTGTACTGGAAAATCCCAACCACTAGTCCCGTAGAAACATAAATTTGGAATAGTTAATATTAATATCATAATTAATGAAAGCAGTACTATATACAAACCAGAAGCTATTATTTTAGCTTTAGATAATTTTTTGACACCATTTCTAGATGATAAAATAATAGAAACCATATTACTTTCGTTCTCTCTAGAAAAAACACCTGAAATAGAGATGGCTACAACTAATAGTATTAATAAGACATATATATCGAAGGTATCATTTATTGAGCTCCATCCTTCATAATACCCATAATTATACGGACCATTTGTACGAATTGCCTTTTCTTTCCAATATTGTCTTTCTTTAGGATGATTTTTTATAGTCTGTGAATTATTAATACTCTTCTCCACTTTCATCATTCTATAATTATAAAAATCATCTAACTTATCATTATAATTTAACAAATCAGATAATACCCAATAAGGTTTATCATCTAATCCTTCATAACTTTCTGATATCCAAGAATAATATCCCCCTAATGGAAGAAATAAAGAGTTATAATCTTTCTTATCCATATAATTTTTAGGATCATAAAATTCTTCATTAGTATTTTTAGTTAATTTTTTTAAATCTTTAATATCACCTAATATTTTATTTGAAGCTAATGGCTTATCAAATCTCTCATTCAAATAATTTGTTTCATATCTAACTGCTTTTTTACCTTTCAATAAGTCATTATCTTCTGTTGTTGTACTATAATTGATTATTTTTGGAATAAATGAATATAAAATTATTAAGGTCATAATAAGAATTGAAATTATATTAACTTTATTCTTTATTATTTTTTTAAATTCATATCCGATTAAACTAAACATTTTTAACATCTCCGACTCTTTTATTATAGTATAAATACAAATCTTCCAAATTAGGTTTAACTAATTTAGAATTGCATGTTTGTTTATTACTAATATATCTAACCCTATAGCAATTATCCTGTTCTTTATAATTTACTACTAAATTATTTTCTAAAAAATCTAACAAACCAGATTTTGATATTATAATTTCATAAATTTTATTTTCTAAAGCTTTTAATACTTCTTCTTCAGTACCTTCAGAAATTATTTCTCCAGATTTTATCATAATTATATTATCGCAAATAGATTCAATATCTTCGGTTATATGTGTAGAATATATAATAATTCTATTTTTACTCTCCTCAGAAATAAAATTCTTAAAAGTCAATCTTTGCATCGGGTCAAGACCAGCCGTTGGTTCATCTAAAAGTATTATTGATGGATTATTAATAAAAGCTTGTATTATTCCTATCCTTCTTTTCATTCCACCGGAATATTTTGCAACATTTCTACTTTTATAATCACGTAATTCAAATTTCTTAAATAGTATCTCACTACGTTCTCTTAATTTTCCTGTCGGAACTCCTTTTAGTTTTCCTATATAATCTATAAATTCCTTACCGCTAAAATTTGAATACACCCCAAAATCTTGGGGTAAATATGATATTTTATCTAAATATTTACTATTATTTCTCTTTACTTTTTCACCATTAAAAACTACATTCCCTGAGCTAGGCTTTAAAAGAGTAGCTAAAATTTTCATCAACGTACTTTTCCCAGATCCATTAGCTCCTAAAAGTCCGTATAATCCTGGTTCTAAAATTAAATTAATATCATTTAGCACTTTCTTATCATATGATTTGCTTAAATTTGAAATTTCTAATCTGTCCATATTTCTATCTCCAATATATAAAATAATCCACACTAAATAATTTTTAAATGTAACTAAAATTTTATAAACAGCTCTTGAGTAAAAGCTCAAGAGCTGTTTATAATTACTTCTGTCCTATTGTTCTTAAAGATGCAACTCTATTTCCAGTTTTGTATTCACCTTTGGAACCACATGAACAACCACAATGTAAACAAGGTGGTATCCAGCTAGTATGTCTTGCATCAGCATGTCCTGTAGTTGTACTACACATACATGCAAATGGTCTAGCTCCACCATTTCCTGTAGAAATAAATTTCATTTTCTCACCTCCTATTTAATATTTTTATCAAAATCTAGTCTTCCAAATTTTTTATGATATCTGGAAAATTTTCCAAACACGCACAATATTCACTTAGAAGATTAGAAAGATAAATCCTTTCTTCTATACAACTTTTATGTCTATAGCTATAATGTATAGAATTGCTATCAAAACAGTTCGTATAGCATAAACCACATAAGTTTATTGCCCAGCAATTTTTGCAGTATTTAGAAGATTCATTAATGAAATCTTTTATATAAAATCTTTTTATTTTATTTATATCAAATCCTTTTTCAACGTTGCCTAAAGACGGTATATTACCAGTCTTTTCACACGGATAAATTTCTCCATCTACTGTTACATACATCCTTTGTTTGCCAGGAACACAACATCCATTCATTCCATAATGAGTAACTGGTTTATCAATACAAAGGCGCTTATGTATTCTCTCAAGCCCTTTATACAATGACTGATCAATTATTGTTTTCTCTTTTCTATTAGTATTTTGCTTCCTAAGCCAATATAACGAAGGATCAATTTTATTTTTAGTGATTTCTCTTTCTTCAATACTCATTGGAAGTATGTATTCAGACTCTTCTGGTCCTAAATCTATTGCGGTAATCAAAATCTGTAAATTTTCTGGTAGCCATTCATTACTATCAATAAAGTTTTGAATCTTAGTGTATTTACCTAAAATATCTTGACCATCTACTACCATGTTAAATACTAATGGGTTCTCCATTTCTTTTCCGCTTTTTTCTTTTACATATTGATAGTTTTTAACACCTTGAATAGCACTTTGAAAACTTCCTTTTCCATTAGCAAAAATTCTATTCTCATTATGTATTTCCTCTGGTCCATCTATACTAAAAATGATATTGAAATTATTTTCAACTATATATTGAGCAGTATCTATATCCATTAATGTTCCGTTACAAGTCATTGCAAATATAACATTTTTATCATATTCAATAGATTTTACTTTAGAGTACTCAACAATTTCTTTTATCAATTTCTTATTTAATAATGGCTCTCCACCATAAAAGCCTATGCATATATCTTCGTTTGTGTCATTCGAATTTTCAAACAACATATTAACAGCTTTGATTGCAATATCTATATTCATATCTCTATGTCCAAAGTCTCTAAATTCTGGATGATTAGGATTATAAATACAATATTTGCATCTTAGATTGCATTTTTCTGTAACCTCTAGCAATAAACTTGTGAGATTATTGGATAAACTATATTCTAGATTGTATACTCCCTCTCCAGTTAATTTAACTACTGGATTTGCAGATAAAACATTTTCTTCTTTTATAGCCTTGAAAATATCTAAAAAACCTTCTTCTAATTGTTCGTCTGTTAAATTCAGTTTATTAAGGTCTTGTATTTTTCCATTTTCTAAAACCGTCTTTAATATTTTATAAACTTCATCAGTTATTTCAGCTATTTTCCCTGTACCCGTATCATAAAAATATTTCTTTTCTTCAGCTTTAAACACTCTTCCTAGTCTAGGTGTATAGTAATCACTTAATATTCGCTTTACTTCTCTATTATTTTCTAATTTTATTAGATACTTTGAATCAAGCATTTTATCATTCACCCCCGCTTTATTTAACTTAACTATAACAACTTATGTGAATTTGTTTATTAAAAAACCATATAGATATAGTAAATATTTAAAAATAAAAATATTAAGATTTCTTTATTTTCCTGATAAAGAAATGCTAATATATAACATTCCTTAATTTATTTCAATATAAAACCTCCACTAGTTTTCAACTAGTGAAGGTTAAAAAATTAATATTTCTTTGTCATTATATTTCAACTACAATTGTCAATTCATTATTTTCTTGAAATGCTTTTATTGTACTCCCTTGTTTTTCTATTATTGTTTTTGCAATAGCTAGCCCTAATCCATTTCCTTCGTAACTATTTTCTCCTCTATAAAAAGTATTAAATATTTTATTTACATCAACTTTATTTACACTCGAAAATTTATTTGTAATGGACAAAGAAACTTTATCTTGATTATTTACTGTTAAATTCGTTATAACTTCTGAGCCTCTATCTGCATATTTAACAGCATTCCTATATATATTTATCAATGCTCTTGCAAAAAGCTCTGAATTCACATCAACGTACACGTTTTCTTCTAAATTATTACTAAGTGTTATATCATGTTTTTTTCTTTCAACATATAAGGATTCTTGTATCTCAATAATTATGTCTTCTAATTTTATATTTTGTTTAGTTAATAAATCAGATTGAACACTATATTTTGATAACTCAAAAAATTTATTTATTAAAGTTTCTAACTGATGAGAACTATCCAAAACTATTTCTAAATACTTATTCCCTTTTTGTCTATCTAATTCTGGATTATCTATTAATAAATTTGTGTAACCTATTATCGCTGTTAATGGTGTTTTAAGATCATGAGCTAAAAACATCATCTCTTGATTGTACTCTATAAATTGAGCTTTTATTTTTTCAGATAAATCATTTTCTAATTTTATTAGTTCTTCTATTTCTCTATCTATAGAAATAAATTCCAATCCATCTTTAACTTTCTCACCTTTTCTTATACTTATAATTCTCTGAGTAATATTATTAACAAAGTTCTTACTTTCATTTTGAAAAAATATATAATTAATATAAAAAGTGATAATAAACACACAGATTATACCAATAACAATATGATTTCTTAAAATTTGCCAATCTAAAATTCCACTAGTATATACTTTACCTAAGTACTTAACTTCTTTTGTTTCAAACAAATAGTTCTTTACAAAAATATCATGTATATTACTCCCAAGTATTATATAAACTATAAACAAAATAAGTAGGAAAAACAACAAACTTTTTATTAATAATCTTTTTTCTTTAGTCAACATAATAGCCAACTCCCCATGACGTTTTTATATATTTATGATTATCAAAACTATCATTTAACTTCAATCTTAAATTTCTAATATGTACAGCCACTGAATTACATTCTCTATTATAGTAATCATCTCCACTAATTAACTTAAATAAATTTTCAGTTGATATAATTTTCCCTTTACATTTTATTAGCTCTTTTAAAATCTTATATTCTGATTGGGTAAGATCTAACTTTTTATCATTTTTAAATACCATCTGTTTGTCCATATCGATTTCTAAATCTTTATAATATATGATGGTATAATTTGAATTTTTGCTATATTCTTCATTTCGCCTAATCATTGCATTAACTCTAGCAACCAATTCACTTGGATCAAAAGGTTTTTTCAAATAATCATCAGCTCCCTTGCCTAATCCATCTATTACATCTAAATTGGTATTTCTTGCACTAACAAGAATAATCGGATACTTATACTTATCTCTCAATTTTATTAACATCTCTATACCATCTATTTCCGGCATCATTATATCTAACAACAAGATATCGGGAATGTTGTCGATTAAATATTCTAATGCATTGACTGGTGACAAAAAAGTTACAACATTATAATTAGCATTTTCTAAATAAATTCTCATTAGATCTGCTAACCTTTCATCGTCATCTACAATTACAATGTTTTTTTTCAATAGTCTACCTCTTACTCTCAATTTATATTTTTTTATTTATCTTTATTAATACCTTGTTTTTAAATATGCAAAATAATCATCTTACTTACAGTATTCTATTACAAATAGTATATGATATCTTAACTGATTATTCAATATTACATTCAATTCAGCAATAAAAAAACATGGCAGTCCGAAGACCGCCATACTACCTCTCAACTCCTTTATGATGCTCCAACTTTTTTATATTTTCTTTATTCTTACTTTTTAAATCGCCTATTTGCCCTAATATAGATTTCTTTCCTTTATTTTTCTTCTTTAACTGTTCTCTTGTTTTTAAAAGTTTAGTAGATAGAATACGCACGTTCTTATATTCTTTTCCATTATTATCTATAAATGTCTTTACTTGTCCAAATATCTTTACGAAATCTCCTTTTCTATAGTTTGCTACATCCTTTGCTTTTTCTCCATAAGCCGAACATCTTGTATAGATTTTATTTCCTTTCTCGTCTTTTGATACTACTGAAAAATTACTTACTTTAAATTTTTCACCATTTGCATTTTCTTTTTCTAGATTTTTAACTTCTCCAACTATATTTCCTACCAAATTTACTAAATCATCTTTTTCTTCAATACTATTTTCATTTTCAACAATTTTCCCTTGCTCTTTCATTTCATCAATCATATAATCGAAACCTTCACTCAATAATACACTTGTATCATTTTCCATATACTTATCATATATCTCCTCAAGAGCCTTTTCGTCATCTATTCCTTTTTCTATACCTACAATCGCTTTTATAAAATCCTTGTAATTGTCATTTGCCATTTTTTTAATATTCTCTCTAATATCTTTGTAATACATATATTTATCCTCCTGTATTTCAAATTGCTTTATTTTATCCAATGTTAATACTGGTTCGTCTACATCTTTTTCGATAAAATCTGTTAACTAAAATTTATTATTATCTAAATTTTCTATTTCCTGTTCTAATAAGCTTGATATTAATTTTTTGAATTTTTACATCAAATGTAAATTTTCCCTCTAAGAAAATCTTCAAACTTATCTTTTTCAAATCCCATATCTACCTTTAAAATAAATATAAGAACAAAATCTGACCCTCTTATTACCTTTCTTGTATCTTATCATTTTTATCTTTTATCTCTTCTATTCTTTCTTGCTCTTTAAATTCTGCAATTTTTTCTAATATAGACTGCTTTTCTTCTTTAGCATGAAAATTATCTTCAACATCATAAGTAGATTCAAAATAATCAGAATCTTTAAAGTCATTATCATATCTATCAGGAATTCCATCATTATCCAAGTCTAAATTTAATGGATCATAAAAATTACCTTCATCATCTATTTCAAATCCAAGAATTTCCTTTAACTTTTTTTCATCAACTGCTAAAAGCTCACTAAAATCCCAAAAGCCAATATCCGTCTTTATTTGTATTAACTCTTCCAAATCACTTGCATCTAAGGGATCATAGGTGTATTGAAAGCTGTCAATTAGGTTCTTATCTACATAGGTGTTCATCTTGTAATTTATTAAATCTAAACTTACTTGTATTTCATGTTTTTCATCTGGTGTAGTTGTATAAGCTATTCCTATATCTGTTAAGTCAGGAAATATAGTATCAAAGTCCTCTAACCTGTTTTCTTCATCATATTCTCTGTTAAGGAAATCTATCAATTCTTCCTTTACTTCTTCTAGCAATGGATTATCTTGGCTTATATCTTCACTTTTTCCCATATCTAGTAAATTATTTACTTCTGCAAGTCTTAGTGTCTTATCCTTTAAAAGTTCAGCTTGTGGAAATGTCTTTTGTATTTCAATTTTAGCTGTTTGAAATTGCTCCTCTATATCTTTTAGTTTTGAAATTGTATTTTCTAATCTTTCTGGTAATTTATCCAATACATTATCCATTCTTGTTATATTACCTATTTCATCTGTTCCAAACTCTCCTCTATATTCTCCCTTACCTTTTAATATAAAGTTATATTTATTGAAAAAAGAATCATATTTTATGGATAAATCAAAATTTCTATAATCACCTATTTTTTCTCCATCTTTATCCATTTCCCTATATATTTTAACTCCCTTAATTTTGTTCAACAAAAACTCTCCAGCTATTTTCTTATCTATATACTTCTTTCCGTCAATAATTAGAGAGGTAAATTTATTATCTTCTTTTAAATTTTTATCTACTTCTCTATAAGGCTCAACATTTTTAATATCTTCCTTTAAGTTCTCTATCCTTTCTTTTAATCTTTCTATTTCCTTTGGATAAAATTTAACTACTTTATCTTCCAGCTTGTAAAGATTTGATTTGAAATTGGACTCTAGCATTTTAAGTTTAGAAACTTCAACATCAAGGTCCATCTTCTCCTTTATTAATGGATTTCCTGTTGCAAGAGCTTTGATTTCGGCATAGTTTAATGTGGCTTCGTCTACATCTTCTGCAACTCTTACAGGAGTCTTTGAAGTCATAATTTGGGAAATATATTTTTGTTTATTCTCTAAGGTTTGGAATAGGTAGGCATCAAAAGTATTTTCTGTTACATATCTAAATATATGGACTTCCTTATTCTCATTTCCCTGCCTCACAATCCTGCCTGCCCTTTGAGAAAGATCAGCAGGTCTCCATGGTATATCAAGATCGTGAATTGCAATTAGTTTGTCTTGGGCATTAGTACCTGCTCCCATTTTCTGTGTTGAACCAAGTAAGACTCTTATTTCTCCTTTTCTTACCTTATCAAAGATAGCGTCTTTTTCCATATTGTTTTTTGCCTTATGAATAAATTCTATTTCATTTTCAGGTACTCCCATATCTATAAGTTTTGTTTTAATATCATCATAGATATTAAAATCATTACTTGGTGTAGACATATCACAAAATATTAATTGAGCAGATTTTTTATCTTTATATTTATCCCAAATGCTAAATACATTTTTTATACAGGTATTCACCTTACTATTAGGATCATCAGAAAGTAAAGGATTGATTAACCTTTGGTCAAGTGCCATTTTCTTTCCGTCATTTGTAATCAAAAGCATATTATCAACACTTGCATCTACCTGCTTATCACGAACCTTATCTGCTCTCTCGGAAAAAGTTTCAAGAATTTCTTTTTGTTCTTCGGTAGGCTTTGTTTTTATAGTTTCATAATGGGCAATTGGTGTAGGAAGATTTAAAACATCAACTGTTTTAATATCCATAAATCCTTTTACAGTATTCATAAGTTCAGGAAGATTATAAAATTTTGCAAATCTGGTTTTGCTCCTATAACCATTACCCTCAGGATTTAATTCTATTGCCGTTATTGTTTCTCCAAAAGTAGACGCCCAAGAATCGAAATGTTGCAATTTCATCTTTTTTAATTCATCATACTGTAAATATCTCTGCATGGTATAAAGTTCAGCCATACTGTTGCTTACTGGTGTACCTGTGGCAAATACTAATCCTTTATTATTAGTTATTTCATCCATATAGCGGCATTTCATAAGCATATCTGATGATTTTTGTGAATCTGTAGAAGTAATTCCTGCTACATTCCTCATTTTAGAAAATAGATAGAGGTTTTTGTATGCGTGGGCTTCATCTACAAATAACTTATCTACTCCCAGTTCCTCAAAGGTTACAACGTCATCTTTCTTATAATCAGCATTTAGTTTTTCTAACTTTGTCTCTAATTTTTTCTTTGTTTTTTCTAATTGCTTTACAGTAAATCTTTGATCCCTTTCTCTCTTATATTCATCTATATAGTCAATGATTTCATCAATTTGACCTTGCAATTCATATTCTTGTCTTTCTTTTGATATAGGAATTTTTTCAAATTGACTGTGCCCTATAATAACAGCATCAAAACTTCCTGTAGCAATACGACTACAAAATCTTTTTCTTCTATCTGGTGTAAAATCTTTTTCTGTAGCACATAATACATTAGCTCCTGGATAAAGTTCATTAAATTCTCTTCCAAATTGCTCTACAATGTGGTTAGGAACAACAAACATTGACTTATTACTCATACCAAGTCTTTTTGACTCCATGGCTATACCTATCATTTCAAAGGTTTTTCCTGCTCCTACTTCATGGGCAAGTAAAGTATTTCCACCAAACAAACCTCTTGCTATGGCATCTTTTTGATGTGCTCTTAATTCTATTTCAGGATTCATTCCTTCAAAAGTAAGATTAGATCCATCATATTCCCTTTGTCTTATGGAATTGAATCTTTCGTTATAATCTTCTACTAATCTATTTCTTCTTTCCACATCATCAAATATCCAGCTTTTAAATTCTTCTTTTATCATCTCTTGCTTACTTCTTGCAAGCATTGTTTCTTTTTGATTAAGCACAGATTTTTTCTTTCCATCACTGTCTTCTACTTGGTCAAATACCTTAGTATCTCTTAAATTTAAAGTATCTTCTATCAATTTGTAGGCATTTACCCTATTTGTACCATAGGTAAAAGAAGCAAGGTCATTGTCCCTATCAGAGCTTTTTCCTTCAACTCTATATTCTCCTGTAAAGTCAGAATACTTAATATCTATATTCCACCTTGATGAAACTGGTGTTTTCAACAAATCAAACATAAATTTTTTGTAATCTTGTTCCGGTATCCATGTTGCACCCATTCTAACTGTAATCTCACTTGCATCTAGTGCTTTAGGCATTACTTCCACTAGCTTTGCTTTTTGAAAATGTAACTCTTCTAATTCTTTTTTTAAGAGTTTACTATCCTCTAGATTTTCTTCCTTTCCTAACTCTTTTTCGATGTTTTTAATATAAGAGTCTACAACTTCAATTTTATCTCTTATATTTCCTGACAAGTATTCATCAGCACTTACGTAAGGTCTTGAAAAATCTCCTAGCTCATTAGCAGACTTAAATGGATTTATATCATTAGGTTCAAAGGAATCTAAATTTAAAAATATTTCTCCCTTTAATTCTTCTATTAATTTATCTCTTGTTTTTCCTGTCAATTCTTCCATATAATCAAAATTTATTTTACCTTTTTGACTAATAGAGAGTACCAGAGCATCTATTGCCCTATCTGTATGATCTATTATTACAGCTTTTTTTATAGTTCTCTTGTTAAAGATGTCAGATTTTCCTATAAAGTTGCCTTCTTTATCTAATTTTTCCAAAGTTGAAATTAAAGAAAAATTGGCATCTTCTCTAAATAACTTTTTATTGGTTTTTGAATTTAGTCTTCCATGTTTGCTATTGAAATCATCGTAGAATTTATTTAGATTTTCTTGTTCTTTTTTTATCTCTTCATCTGAATAGTCTTCTCTTTGATAGGTTATAACTTTCCTTAGACTTTCATTTAATCTTAAATATTTTTTTACCTTATCTTTATCCTTTTGGTTTAAGGATATTCTTTGCATAATTGAATTTTCTCTAAAATATATTTCATCATCCACTAAAGCAAAAGAATAGTTTTTAACACTATCATCAGCTGGTATTGTTTCTTCTCCTAAATCATCATTTATTTGAGCTTCTTCATACCTACCTTGGATATTTTTAATGGCTTTTTTTAGTCCTTCTTCTAAAGAAATATCTTTATTTTCAATACATGCAAGGCTTGTCCCAAATCTTGACGGTATTTCTTCCATAGTCCCTATTACCATCTGAGGATTATCTACAAAGTATTTATTATATATTAGTCCTTTTGCATCTTTGTCTAGCTTTATCCAGTCTTCATCTATCTTTAATAGCCTATTTCTCTTTTTTAAAAAGATTATATCTGAAGTTACTTCTGTTCCAGCTACCCCTTTAAATGTAGTATTTGGCAGTCTTATTGCTCCTAAAAACTCTGCTCTTTCCGATATATATCTTCTAACATCTTCACTTTTTTTATCCATTGTTCCTGAAGATGTTATAAAGGCAATGATGCCGCCATCTCTAACCTTATCTAAAGTTTTAGCAAAAAAATAATCGTGAATTAGAAAGTTATTTCTTTCGTACTCACGATCTGCTATTTTAAATTCTCCAAAAGGAATATTTCCTATGGCCACATCAAATAGGTTATTAGAAAAATTGGTTTCTTCAAAGCCTTTTATTTGTATATTGGAATTAGGGTAAAGTTCTTTGGCAATTTGTCCACTAATGCTATCTAATTCAACTCCATAAAAGTTTGACTCTTTCATTTCTTCAGGTAGATTTCCTATAAATCTACCTGTCCCAGCACTTGGTTCTAATATATTTCCTTTTTCAAAGCCAAGATTAGAAAGACTTTCATAGATAGCGTCTATAACTACTTTCGGCGTATAAAAAGCTGTTAGGGTTGATTCTCTTGCCCTATTATATTCTTCCCCAGTTAGATTTTCTTTTAAAAAGTTTCTTGCATCAAGCCATTGACCTTCCTTTTCTTCATCAAATACATCAGAAAGTCCTCCCCAGCCGATATATTTTGCCAAAATTTCCTGTTCATCTTTTCTTGCACTTCTATTTTCTTTTTCTAAAGCCTTTAAGACATTTATAGCTTCAATGTTGTTTTTTAATCTCTGTGAAGGTGGTAGGTTTTCCTCTTCATTAATAATTTTATAGTTTTCTAAAGAAACTTCAGAAACCCCTTCTATATTTTCTCTATCATTCCTTATTAAATTATTATTTTCTTTCCATTCCTTATATTCTTCTAACTTCTTATCAATAGTTTCTTTTCTATGAGTGGTTAATTTCAATGAATTACCATCTCCGTCAATTTTGTCGATTCCTTTGAGGTAAGAAAAAGGTAGAGTAAATTCCCTATAATTTTTTGGATTAGACGAACTATATACTAAAAATTCTTCCTTTTCATTATCAACTCTTACTATAAACTGATCAGCAATAAGAGAAGATTTATTATTTATTACATCAAGGCTTTTATGTAAAAGCCTTGAATTGTCTTTTTTAACTTTTTCTTCGTTATTATTGTCAATATCTTCAAAGCTAATTTGTTCTACTAATTCCTCTTTATCGATAGATTGTTTTTTACTTAATATATCTTTTTCACTAGATTTATATTCTTCTAAATCTTCCTTTCTTACAAAGATATTAGAAACAGGTCTTTCTCTACTATATATTACTTCAGTAATACCACTCTTATCTATTGTACTTAAAGCTAATCTACCCATTCCAGCTTCATTAAATTCATTTTCTTTAATTAAATATTCCTTATTTCTAAATTGAACTGGTAATCCTAAAAGACTATAATCTTCTATTTCTAACGGAATTAATTCCTCTTTTTTTATAACTTCCAAATCAAGATCTTTGTAGTCATTAAAAAGAATTATTTCACTTCCGGTAATAAAACCATTCATTAGTCCTGTGCTATCTTCTAGTTCTATAGTTTTAGGACTTGTAGTATCGTTAATGGCAGTTATAGTGTATTCTTTTCCTTTGTATCTAACATTCATACCTTCTTTAAATGGATTTTCTTCTTGCCTTGTTCTATCATTTTCAATTTGCTGATTTAAATATCCATTTAAAAGCACTTCTCTATGTTTATCATCAAGTAAATAAGGTAAGTTACTTAATATGTCCTTATAACTTTTATATTTTATAGCTTGATTAGAATTTAAAATATACCCATTGTATCGTAAATTTTGTTTAAGAGATTTTCCCTTAACATCTAAGATTAGCTCTACCTTATACCCTTCTTTTCCATCTATAATATTTTCTGGTTTTTTTAATAATCCATCTTCTATTTTCTTTGACAGTAGTAAGTATTCTTCATCTTGAGGATCAAAATAGTATTCTCTTTTTTCTTTGATATCCTTATCTATTAACATGGAAAGAACTTGTTTCTTATCTCTTATTTCTTCAATTTTGGATTTTTCTTCTTGCGATAAATTTATATTAAAAGTGATTTTATTTTCTTCATTTATATGTGCTAAATTTTGATATGCTCCATTGATTTCAAGATTTTTATTAAAAACATATATATCATTATAATAATCTGGAAATTGCTGATTAAAGCTTTGAACATCTATATCATAGCCTTCCTCAAATTTTGTAACTTTATCATCAGTAATTTCAAATAAACCTTCCCTTTCCAATTCTAATACATCATTTAAATTTGTAAGATTTGCTTCTTTCATTTTGGCAGTAATTTCATCAAACAAACTGTCTATTTTTTTGCTATCTTCAAAAGATTTCCCTTTATATAAAGTATAGATCTTTCCTTGTGAGTTTTCCTTTCTTGGATAAACTCTAATTCCTGTTTCTTCTAATTCTATATCCTTTGTTTTATATTTATCTACTAAAGCATAATAAAATCCTACTTTTACTGCTATTTTATCTTCTACAATCTCTTTTGTTAATTTTTCTTCTACTTCATTTCTTAATACTTCTAAAGCTTTTAAATCGCTTTCTTTAAAGGAATGTGAGAATAGTTTTAAGTCCTTATCAAAATAGGCATCATATGAATAATATATTATTTGATTATGGTTATTATCATATCCACTGGAAATATCTTTTATTTTTAAATATTTATTATCCTCTGTTCTAACTATATCTCCCACTTTTATAGAGAGTATCTCCTTATCATCTTCTATATTGTTTTCATGTGAATTATTTAAATATTCTCTATATCTATTTTCTATTCTAATAGCTAATTCTTTAACCTTATCTATTGCCTTCATATCATCCGGAAGATTTCCCTGTTTATCGGCAACTTCTCTCATGATTTTTACATATTCTCTTTGGAATACAGAGTTAAAACTTGCTAAGGTATTATTTCCTAAGTTTTCTCTTGCCTTTATAATTTCATTTTCTAAAACTTTATCCTTAACTAATACATCAAAAATTCTATCTTCAATTTGATTTATTGAAATTATTTTTTCATCTATCTTATTTCCTTCTATAGTTTGATTAAGTTCTATCTGACTTTTTCCTATTTGTTCATAAAGAAATTCAAAGTCTCTTTGGTTGATCTCATTTCCATCACCTATGTCTATCTTATAGTGATCAACTATTTTCCCATCTACTATATGGTTAAAATAGAATTTGGAATACCCCTCCCACTTATCAGTCATCTGCCCATATTCATCTTCTCCTAAGGTCTTATTATGAAGTCTTATCTTTTCATCTATTTCCCTTATTTCATCTAATAGTTCTTTAGTCAGCCTTTGTCCTGCATAATCTTTTTCTATTAGACTTGAACCCTCATTAAACTCAATTATCCAATAATCATCTTTTCTATGGCTATCTAAATCAAAACCTATATTCTCTTTATTTTTATTAGGATAAAATTCCTTAAATTCTTCAAAACCATTTACTATATCATCATCTATAACTTCTTTGTTAGAATTAACTACAATATTTGGAATATCATCATATCGACTTTGACTTTCTAAAAGGTAATATTCTCTTCCTTCTATTTCTTCCTTTTCTTTAATATAAAAAGTGTCATGTATTCCCTCAAGAATAATTCCATCGTCTAACTGGTCTAATGGTATATCTAATTGTTTTTCAAAGGCTATGGAATATATTTCTTCTTTTAAAAAGTTTGGCATAAATTCATCATAAATGATAAGTTTTCCATCATCACCTATACTTGCTACAGACTGTCCTTGATAATAATATATAGAACTATTATTTGTTCTTTCTATATATACATCATTATCAGTTGGAGGCAAATCATCTTGATAATTTATATACTCCTGGCTTTCTTTTTCTGTTTTATTTATTTCCTGATCTGTTTTTTTCTTCCTATTTTCTTCAAAACTTTCTTCATCTATATATCTATTCTTTTTAATAAGGTCATTAATTCTTCTTGCAACATTAGACCAAGATAGTAGTATTTCTTTTGCATTACCTTTATTATATTTTATTCCCTTCGCATCGTGCCACTCACCACTTTCTCTTGCAGCAGATAGTACATGAGAACTTCCACCTACGCCATATTCATTTTTCAAGAAATCTGCTTGTTCTTTTAAATCATGCTTTTCAGTAAAAAATTCATATATTCTTTTCTTTCCATCAGAAAACCCGCTTCCTCTTTTTAGGCTTTCATCTATTTCATCTTGTGTTATAAAACTCTGAATAGGTGCAATATCCTTTAAATTTGACCTATATAATTTTCTTTCTATTTCTAAATCATTGATATCATTATAGATTTTAGATAATTTATAATGATGAAATCTTAAAATATCAGGATTAATCTTATATTCTTCTAAAAATACCTCGTATTCTTTTCTGAGTTTATTTATAAAATTTTTATCTTCAAGTTTTTTCCCGAGATTTTCTTTTTCATCTGGGAAGCCTCTTCCTTTTATATCATTAAGAATCGCTAAATATCTATCCTTAGTTTCATCAGTAAGATCTCTCTTTAAATACAATAATTTTTCTGCTATTTTTTCTCTTTCATATGTCGCACTTTCTACAATCTCAACATTGCTAGCAAATTCTCCTCTATCTAATAAATTATTAATATTATTAGCTAAATCTTTCCAAGAAACTATTTGCCCTTCTCTATATCTTGCCTCATCTCCATCTTTAAAAATTGCTCCTTCCTTTCCAAACCATGCAGATATCTTTCTTCCTTCAATTTCAAGACCATTGGCTCCCCTATATATTTCTTTCAAAAAGTTTGCCTGTTCTTCTAAAGATTTACCCTTAGAAAATTCTGCTATTACTGCTAATCTTCCATCTTCATGATTTCCTCCATGTATTAAAAATGTATCTATTTCTCTTTGACTTATTGGATTTGAGAAGGATATTTGCTCTCCATGATTTTTAGCAGAAAAAAAGGAAGTAGACTCTACTTCCTCATTTTTTAGATTAGGATTATCTCCCTTTCCCCTATTTCTTGTAGGGTCATATCCATGTTCTTCTTCAATCTCAGATATTTCAGATAGTCCTCTTCTTTCAGTTCTTCTGTCAGACCCCAAGTTTCCATCATTTTGACTTCTTCCCTCGTGATAAAGTCCTCTATCTCTTTTTCCTTTGATAGAAGATGATCCATCAATGTCCCTTGCAAATACATTATCTGATAATCCTCTTCTTTGTTCTCCTTGAGAAAGTTCAATCTCATCCTTCCCCATCTGTTGAGTTTCTTTAAATCTATTTCCTTGGGAATTGCCATATTGGGTATTAGGACTTCCATGCCTTCCTCCAATTCTTCCATCTTGTATGTCCCTCCCTGTCTCTCGAAGGAATTCTCCTTGACGATTGGTGTGTAAATCCCCTCCTCCATGAGGTATTCCTTGCCTGCCAATGTTAATTTCTCTTTCATCTTCCAAGCCTCCTTTAAAATTTATTTCACCGTTTATATCAGAACTTAATTTATTATAACGCTCCTTAAGCTCTTTTGTCTGCTCCAAATCTTTTCTTTCTTGAATTTTCTCTAAAATTTCTAATCTTTTTATTTCCCTTCCCAAGTCAAGTAAGATATTTTTACTTATGTTAGAGCTTATACTTAATACTTTGTCTACGTCCGAACTTGATATTTTAGACAGTAAGGACAAGTTTTCTTCTTTTAGCTGATATGAAATCTCCATTCTCTCGCTTATGGAAATTTTTACGGATTCTTTTAACAAATTAAAAAGGTCTACCTTTTGAATGCTTTTTAAACTTTCATCAGATAGACTTTCTATAATTTTATTGAATTTTCCTCTAACATTACTTTCTACTAAGGCATCAATTTTATCTTCTTGGCTTAATAGAAGATTACTATCTTTTTCTTTAAACTTATCTATCAGTTCATCTAATAAGTTTAAATGCTTTTTGCTATCATATTTCCATAGCTTTAACTCAGAAATATTATGATTAATACTTACTGTTTGCCTTATGTCGAATATATATTTTATTTTTCCACTATCTATATCTAAAAGTGGTATTCCTTTTTCGCCTCTTTTAACGCTTCTACCTATACTTTTCCAATAATCAAATTCTGCACAGGCTGTTGCTTTTGGATCCATATTGTATATAGATATTTGATGTATATATGGATACTTATAGTTATTGCCTGATACCTTTAAATATTCCTCATATTTTTTTATATCTTTCTTAAATTCTTCTTTTGCAAGATAGATTGTTCTGCTTAAATCTACTATATCATATCTTGGCATTTTATCCCTCCTCATTATAGTGATAAAAATGAACTAAATTTTTATATATTTATTTATTAAACTTTATTTCTTTCTATTTTTTAAATTTCTGTAAGCAAAAGATAACTTTAAAATGTCATTTACTCTATCTTTTTATTACAATAAAAAAAGTGATTAGATTTTTTACTTTTTTAATCACTTTAACTGCCTTTATTCTATTACTTCCAACACAACATTGCTTTTTCTAACTTTGAAAAATTGCAATTTGCTCTTCTTATAATTCCTGTTTTCTTTTGATTTTTGTATATTTTTCTACCTTTATCAAGATCTTTGTTTTTATTTTTAAACAAAAAGCATATTCTTTTTGAAATAAGTCTTTATATCTGATATCTTCAAGTTCGTTAAAATCAATTCTTTCATAACAATCAGTCGGTACAGGAATCATTTTCTTAATATCCAATATAGATAATATGTGCATTTTTTCTTTATCAGAATAATATCTGTAAATATCTCCATCTATAGTAATACTATCATCGATCACTTCATAAATTAAAAAATGCTCATCAGAAACATTCTTTCATTTTTTGCGTTTTCCTTTGCAGAAGAAATTGGAATAAAAAAATAGAAAGGTTTTAACCTCTCTGTTTGCTTTAATATTTTACCTTTGGGATGTAGATAGTGATACACCTTCTTTAATGCTCCACCTTTAACGGTAGCGGGACACCATCTTTATCTGATAAGAGTATAACGTATATTTATAGTAATGTCAAATAAGCAAATTTCCTAATGCCTACTCGTTTATCACTTATATTATACCCTATTTCTTTCATAAATCATTCCTTTCTTAATTCCTATAATTATATTCAAGTTTTTATAATCAATTTACTTATAATATTTACATATAGTATTTTTTATTTCTTCTTCAATTTCTTTTAAAAAATTCTCTTTATATTCCTTACCCTTTGCTATATCACTTAATCTCATTTCCCATTTTGCTGTTGTCTTTGGAGATTTAAACTCATCTATAACTATAGTCACTAGGTTTAATCCCTTTCTAGTTGATATTAGGTTTTTCTTTTCTCTTTTTATATAACCTTTGTATATCAAATTTTCTATTATTCCCGCTCTTGTAGCAGGAGTACCAAGTCCTTTTCTCTCAACTTCAACATCCTTAACTAATTCATCATTCCCAGCTATTTCCATTGCTTTTAAGAGTGTGTCTTCAGTGAAGTGTTTAGGTGGATTTGTATACTTCTCTTTTATATCTTTATTTTCAATATATAAAAAATCTCCTATTTTTACATCAGGAAGTTGTATATCTTCTTTCTTCTTTGATTTATATTCTTCTAAATATTTTGTAAATCCTTCTTCAGCAATTATTTTATAAGTGTTTATAAATTCAAACCCGTCAAATTCAGCCACTATCTTTGTTGTATTTTCTACAAGTGGGTATCCAAAACTTGCATAGAGTTTATTTGTTATAAGTCTATATACTTTGGCTTCACTTTCCGGAAGATCTGAAATATCCTTATTTAACGAACTTATCGTTGGAATTATTGCATGATGATCTGTAACTTTTTCAGTATTAAAAACAACCTTAATTCTTTCTGTATCAAAATCATTTTTCCCTATAATATTATTTACAGTGCTTTCTATCATGTCTACTGTCAAATATCTTGAATCTGTTCGTGGATAGGTAATATACTTCTTTTCATACAGGCTTTGGGCATAATCTAGGGTTTGTTTTGCACTGTATCCAAAATACTTATTACATTCTCTTTGAAGTGTTGTTAGATCAAAGGGCAGATTAGGCTTTGTAATCTTTTCTTTTTTAATTACATCGGTTATTTCAATTTTTTCTCCGATTAAATTTTTAAGCTGCTCTGCCACTATCTTGTCATCAATTCTATCTGTCGACAGTGTAAATCCATTCATAGAAATCTCCACTGTATAATATTTTTCTTTTTTAAAACTATTTATCTCATCATCTCTATTCACAATCATTGATAAAGTTGGTGTTTGTACTCTGCCTACACTATAATTTTCATTATATAGACAGGAGTAAAGTCTACTTATGTTCATTCCAACAAGCCAATCAGCTATGGCACGAGCCTTAGCTGAATCAAAAAGATTATCATAATTACTTCCATCTTTTAAGTTGCTAAATCCTTCTTTTATGGAAGAGTCTTCCATTGAGGAAATCCAAAGACGTTTCATTTTCTTCTTACAATTTGCCATCATATATACAAGTCTAAAGATAGCTTCTCCTTCTCTACCAGCATCACAAGCATTAATAATGGTGTCAACTTCATTACTATTCATTAGCCTTTTAAGAATATTAAACTGTTTTTTAGTTGTCTTCGTTACCTCATACTTGTATTCTTTTGGGATAATAGGTAAATCTTCAATTCTCCACTTCTTATATCTTTCATCATACACATCAGGATTTGCCATTTGTACTAAATGTCCAACACACCATGAAACAATATATCCGTTTCCCTCATAATATCCATTATTTCTATTTTTTGCTCCTATAACTTTTGCTATTGATGCTGCAACACTTGGTTTTTCTGCGATTACTAATTTCATTTTTCCTCCTTTAATTTTTTAATAAAAAAATGAGAGATTAAATTTTCAATCCCTCATCTTTTTATAGCTCTACTGATTTTTTATTTTTTCTATAATATTTATTCCATTATCTATTACATCTTCAAACTTTATGTCTCTAACATAAAGATTTTTCTTCGAATAAGAATTCCATCTGTATAAAAAAGCTTGATCCGTTTTTAGCATTCTCATTAAACTTATGATTTTATCTATATCAAATTCTTAATTATACAATCAATCATTTCAACTTAGCTTTACTTATATATTAAGTTTGTGCTGTCGTTTTGTTCATCGTTTTTTATTAAAGTTCCAGAATTCTAATTGTACTTTTTTTATAAATTTACACGATAATTGAGTTTATTGTTGTCCTTAATCTACTGCTTAAATCATTGAGAAGATTAAAATTCATCTTCATCTGGAATAATTTCTGTATCTTCCTTATCTTCAAGATCATAATCCTCCCCTTCAGATTCATAATCATCTTCTAATTCATTATAATCTTGCTCCTCTTCAAAACTTTCCTCTTCATTTTTTTTATAGATTTTGAAGTAATATCCTGCACCCATTACACCAACAATAATTAAACCCATAAATAAATAAAGTCCTACCCCTGATTTCTTTTCTTCTTTCTCCTCTTTCTTCGGTTTTTCCTCCACCGGTTCTTCTTTTTTCACTACTTCTTCTTTTGGCTTTACTTCACTTTCTCCTTCAATCATATTTAGTAGATCTTGTTCTCCAACTTCTGTTAGTAATTGTACATTTTCTTGATTTTCCGAATGATCTACAATGAGGTGCATAGTTTTTCCACTCTTTGTTTGAAAGGTTAAAAATTGTCTAACATCTATTGGATTTTCCTTTTTTTCATCTCTTGATGTTTGATCTTCTACTTTCGGTGTAATATCCTGTCCATTTTTATCTACATTTTCTATAACTGTTCCTCTTGCCTTATTTTCTTTTGTAGCTAATGGATTAATTGCTTTAGTATTGCCACCTTTAACAAGTTTAGATGGCTTTTCTTTTTTATCTACTTGCTCATTTTTTATGTTATTTTCTTGTATTTTCGGCACTTCCTGATAAGGAATTTTTTGACTCTCATTAGATGGTTCATATATATCTTCATCAAATAAGCTTTCTAATTCTTTACTTTTTTCTGGCAAATAAATATCATTTGACTGATTTTTTATTTCATTATCATTGCTCTTAGCTATGGATATGCTTGGCATACTTAATAGTAAAAGGAGTAGCACTAAGGCTACCCCTAATCTTTTTTTCTTCATAGTTATCTCCTTTTCTTACTTTATATTCTTAAAGACATAAACTGCCTTTCTGCTATTATCCCATTCTATACTTTGATCTTTTTCATCTCTTATATCCCCACAGCTTGCATTAAAAGCTTTAGCTATATTGGAAATAGATGCGTGAATTCTTCCATTTATAATTACAGGTTTAGTGTCAGAATGATAAATGTTTCCTTGACTATCTTTCATAACACCAGTATCTATATTTAATCTTAGAGTTTTTTTAGGTAAGGCTGTATTTTCTTTATTTGAAAAGATAGCCTCTCTCTTACTATCATCATATTCTACATTAAACCCAAGAGTATAAGCTGCATATCTAACAGGTAGCATAATGCGATTATCCTTAATATATGCTTTTACATCCATATACACAGTAGTTTTCTTTCCATCTTTTATAATGTTATAGAAGTTTTTGTTTACTTGGAAAACTGCAAATTCTTTTTCATCTTTAACTTGCTTTTTGTCTTGTTGTTCCTCTTGCTTTTTCATCTTGTTAAGATCAAATTGATTTAGAATGTTCTTATCATCAGCTTTCAAAAGTTCGTCCCACTTCTTATCTTGAGATTTCTTATCTTCTTTCTTCTCTTTGTTTTCTTTTTGGAGTTTTAGAAGTTCATCTAATTTTTTAGATAAGTCTTGATTTAGATTTTTATCTTTTTCATCTTTAGCTTGCTTTTCAAGTTCTTCTTTCGATTTTTTATTTGCTTCCTCGATTAACTTCTTTGCTTCTTCAATTTTCTTATCTAACTCTTTTTTTAGCTTTTTAATTTCTTCATCAGAAGATTTTTGTTTTTCTTCTAGTTCTTTAATCTTATCTTCTAATTCTTTTTTCGTCTTTTCAGAAGATTCTTTTAAACTATCAATAGCCTTTTGAAGCTCTTCAATTTTCTTACAGCATTCTGACTTAGTCTTTTCTATCTCTTTCTTTTTAGACTCTAGGTCTTTTATCTTAGTATCTTTTTCATCAAGGGCTTTTTCTAAGTCCTTAATTCTATTGTCTTTATCCTCAATTTCTTTAGTCTTCTTTGCAAGTTCTCCTTCTAAAGACTCGAGCTTTTCTTGCATTTCTTTGATTTTATTTTCGTTTTTATCGGTATTCTCTTTCTCAGCTTCTAACTCCCATTTTGTAGATGAATAATCTTCTTTTAGTTTTTCATTTTCATCTTGTAATCTTTTTAATTCATCTTTAAGCTGAGTAATTTCTGCTACTAGTTCATCATTGTTAGAGTTTTTAAGATCCTCAATTTCTTTATTCAATTGAGCTATCTTATTGTCTTTATCTCTAATCTCTTCTTCTAGCTTAGCTTTTTCTTGTTTTAGTTTCTCCCCATTATCTTTGCAAGATTCTAACTTTTCCTTTAATTCATCTATCTTTGATTGGTCTTCTTGTTTCTTATCATTTAAGTCTTTGATCTGATTTTCTAAATCCTTAATGTTTTTAGTTAAATCATCAATCTTATTGTCCTTTTCATCAATATCTTGTCCTGTCAAATCTGTTTGAGTATCAATGGAATATTTATTTGGATTGTATATAGTCATCTTTCCTTGATACATATCATTGTTATAATCAAATTCAAGTTCTACACTATCTACATTCTTATCAAAGACAAATTCTCCATTTTCATAACTTAATCCATTAGGAATAGATTTGAATCCTTGATTTCCGTTGAAACCAAAATGATTTTCGTAAAATGGATTTTGTTTTGGTCTATACTCAACTTCTTGATCATGGAATACTCCCTTACTGTTAATATTTGGATTGCCTAAAACTTTTATAGTGTGCAATTTATTTCTTGAAAAAGCATACTGTTCAATTGTCTTCACAGACTTAGGTATAGTTATTTCTTGGAGGTTATTTCTTTCAAAAGCATTATGTTCAATATTTGCCAAAGTATCAGGTAAAGTCACTTCTCTAAGTCCACAGTTGAAAAATGCTAAACCACCAAGATAAGTTAGACTATTTGATAGTTTTACATCGTCTATACTTGCTTCGTAAAAGGCAGCATAACCTAAATGCTTAACAGAATCAGGAATAATTACTTTATCCCAATGTTTGCCACGTCCAAATTCTCTTTTATATCTAAGTTCATCGTTTGAATGACTTAAAGAATAATTTCCATTTACAGATTTCGTTCCTTCAGGAAACACTAGAATATTTGTCTTCTCTTTCTTTTCTAAGCCTTTATCACTAAAGGCAATTATATTTCCCTCAGAGGAATACATAAAATCATCTTCCGTCCACTCCACCTTATCATCTGTTTTTGCATATACAGGACTTACAGCAACTATATTCACTAGACTTACAAGTAGCATCATTACAGCTAAAATCCCACTGGTTATTTTTTTCATAAATTTTCCTCACTTTCATTTATATCTTTTTTTTTAAGTTCTTGTCTTTCTCTATTTTCTTCTTCCTTATTTTTTCTAACAATAAATAAAAATTCATCAAGAGATATTTTTCGACTTCGAAATTCCTTGATGACCTCTAAATTTTCTATTTCTTCTTGTTCCTCTACTAATAACTGAAGTTCTATTTCAATTTCTTCTTTTTTCTTTCTTAATTTCTTCTGTTTTTCTATGTTTCTGATTAATTTTTTATTCATAGATTTTTACTCCTTCCCCTTATTTTGGTCTACCAAAGGAATAAAAGTGATTTTTCCAGTATCTTGAGTTTATACTGGTATATTGGATAGGATCTCCTGCATGGAGCATCATTCCATTTCCGGCATATATCCCTACGTGAGAAATTGGCGTACCGGAATTATATGTGCCTTTAAAGAAAATAATATCCCCAGGTTTTGCCTCGCTTGGAGATATTGGATTACAATAGTTTTTATAAATAAGCCAAGCTGTAGTTCTTGGCATTCTCTTTACACCAGACTTTGTAAATGACCAACATACAAAACCTGAACAGTCAAAGTTAGATGGTCCACTTGCTCCAAACACATATCTTTTACCTATATGCTTTTCTGCTTCATTAAATAAGGCTTTGGCAGTTTCAGAATCAAAAGCAAGACCGGGATTTCCAAAGTTTGGATTGTCTATAATCTCTCCCAAGTTCCCATAGCTTGATCCAAAATATCCACTCATATTTCCCTGACTATCAAGTAAAGCTAAATAATGAGCCATATTTGTTTCATAGTTTGCAAATTCTTCTCTTGCTATTTCATCAACACTTTTCTTTTTTATAGTTAATGTTAGAATTCTATAGGTATATGGATTTCCTTCACTGTCATATTTTGTAATAGACTTTGAAGTATATTTTTTCTCATACATTTGATTAAATAGTTTTTTTAATTCCTTTTGTATCTCTTCAGCTGACTTAATCTCTCCATATCTTGCTGTTAAATAGCTAAAAAGCTCGTGTAGATCATGACCAACAGAATCTCCTTTTATATGATATTCATCATAATTTGGATAATTTTCTTTAATACTATCTATTTCATCTTGTAATGCATATTCATAACTTGTAAATTCATTATTAATATCCATTAAAACTTCTTCTTTTGATAGATAGCTTGTAGCTATAACATTACTTGTTAATCCTGAAGTAAGACTGCCAACATTGCTAATTCCTTGAAATAGCATAAAAAAAAGTCCTAAAATACAAAGAGCAATTAAAATTTGCTTATATCCTTTGTTTTTTAAAACTTCCAATGTTTTCTTTCCAATATTAGCGAAAGATTTCTTTATTCTATTTACTAAACCTTCCCCGTGTTTCTTCCTAAAATCTCTCTGAAACTTCTTTTTCATAAAAAATCGATTCAATTTATTAGAGTTTTGATAAGCTTTAGTCTTCTTCAATTCTTCAAAATTTCTTTGAAAGAGGAGTTTACTTTCTTTCTTATAAATTTTTCCTTCTAAAGATTTTATTTTTCTTTGAGTTTTTAAAGGTTTTTTTCTTCTAAAATGGCTAATTTCTCTGCCTACAACTTCGGTAGTTCTACTAAGCTTATAAGCAGCGTTAACGCCTGCATTATCATCTTTCCCACTATATAGATAGTTTGCCGTCATAGCACTCGCAAAAGTAATAGGTTTTTCTAAACCCGCTTTTTTTGACTTTTTCTTATCCTTAATTAACTCTTTTTCCTTTTTATTCTTTTTCTCATATAGTTTTGATACTTTATCTTCCTTTTTATAAAACTTATCTTTTTCACTTTTGTTATCTTTTTTAGAATGGAATTTAGTTTTATTTTTTGTATCTACCTTATTTTCTTCAGATACATTTTTAGAATCCTGTACTTCTTTTTTTGTCCTGGTGTATTCTTTCTTTGGATCAAAGTTGCTTTTCTTTATAGTATTATCAAAAGCGTCTTTTATTTGTCTTTTCTTTCCCTTGTTTTTATTAGAAATTCCACTATGATTTAAATCAAGTTCATCTACTTCAAGATTCTCATTTTTTATTACGTTTTTTTCCTGTTTGAAGATTTCTTTTTTCGTGCCTATTTTTTCTTGATTCTTTTTATTTATATTATATTTATCTTTATTTTTTTCAGATTCACTTTTAAATCCTTCAGATAGGCTATCCTGTCTAAATTTCCCACTAGAAACCCTACCCATTAGCATATTTTTTTCTTCTAAATTTCTAACTTTGCCTTTGAAATATTTGCTATTTTGTTTTTTATTAGTATTCAGATCTTGAATTATTTTTTTATCTTCTTCATTTGCCTTATATGATAAGTCTTTTCTTCTAAACTTCCCATTTAAAGATTTTAATTCTGCTTTTTCCCCTTTGTCCTTAAACTGACTTTGAGATTGATAAAGTTTTTTTAAGGTGTTTTTTTGAAAGCTTTCTTTCCCTTTATTACCAAGAATAGAAGAACCATCCCAATTTTTTCTTTGCACATCAGAAGATGGTAAATACTTATAGTCATCTCTTGTGTCCCTATATGATACATTGCTATCACTAAAGTTCATGTCATAGCGATCTATGACACCATCATTATCTGAGTCCTGCGATAAGGGATCATATGTTGAACTTACCTCTATATTAAAATTCTTATCTTCTTCTTTTCTAAATCTCCTTATTTTTTTATCTGGCACATCATTAAAACTTTCACTCTCAACGTTTTTCTTCAATTTTAAATTACTATTCCCCTTGTAATTTTTTTGGGGAGAAATGCTACTTTTTATATTAGAGTTAGTTGAAATTACTCCATTATTAAAATCTTCTTTAAAATTACTTAGCCTATATTCTGTTTCTTGCCCGTGATATTCACCATATCTACTTTCCTCATTTTCTTCCATTTTTCTATGCTGCCATTGCGAATATTCCGGCTGATATTCATTATGATAGGAGGATTCTGCAAATTTTTCCTCATGGATTTTTCTTTGTCTTCTTTCTCTATTTGGCTTTTCTTTTTCTTTGAATAAATCCTGACTATTTTCTTGCAAATGATCTGAGTAATATTTAGAGTTTTCAACATTATTGTCTATGTTGTTCCTGCTTTTTACTTTATTTATTTCTTTTTTTGAAAAATCTAATGGTCTCTCTGTATCACTGAATTTTTCATTACTTTCTTCTTTCTTTCCTGATATAAGCTTGGTCTTTGGTACATCTCTTGGGTTTACTTTCCCTTTCTTTTTCATATATACCTCCTATTTCATATTTTTTTCAATCCTTTCTTTAGCTATTTGACAGTAGTCTTTGTTTATGTCAATTCCAATATATTCTCTGTCCATCCTAATAGCTACCATTCCAACAGTTCCTGAACCCATAAAGGGATCAATAATTAAGCCTTTTTTAGGACATCCTGCTTTTATACAAAGTTCTACCAGTTTTGGTGGAAATACAGCATAGTGTTTTCCTTTAAATGCACTGGTGTTAATAGTCCAAATATCTCTATTGTTTCTAAACTTAGGGACATTATCTCCTATATATTCTCCATACTCTCTTGCTTCATTTATGCTCTGTCTTTTAGCTCCTGTACCTTCTTGTAAATACTTATTATCTTTTCCTCTTGCCCTCATATATCTTTTCTTGCTTATTTCTTTTATTGGTTCTTTCATCGCGTCAAAGTTATAGAAATACTTTCTTGCTTTTGATAGTAGGAAGATATGTTCATAGGACCTTGATGGTCTATCTCTACAAGACTCAGGCATGGCATTTTCCTTATGCCAAATAATATCGCTTCGTAAATACCAACCGTCCTCTCTTAATTTTAAAGCTAGTTGCCAAGGTATCCCCATTAAATCTTTTGCCTTGTAGCCACTGAGTTTTTCTGTAATAAACTCTTTTTGACCACTTCTTCCTTCTATGTTTTTAGGATCTTTATATTCTTTTTTGCTTCTTGTCCCTGCATAAGAATCTCCAATAACTACCCAAAGTGTTCCTTCTTTTTTTAATACTCTTTTTACTTCTCTAAAGACTTCAATTAATTTATTTAAATATTCCTCCGGACTTTCTTCTCTTCCAATTTGTCCTTCTGCTTTATAGTCTCTAAGTCCATAATATGGAGGAGATGTAATACAGCAATCAAATATTTTATCTGGAAATTCCTTTAGAGCAGAAATTGCATCTAAATTAATAATATAGTTAGTTTTTAACTTCTCTCTGTCTATCAATTTCTATCCCTTCCTTTAATTCTTCTGGTTTAGTTGTCATTAACTTATACAATTTTGTATCTTTAGGGAATCTATCTACAAAAGGTACTATTGTGTTTCCGTAGAATAGTAATCCCTCTCCCTCATTGGAATTTGTTACATAGGATAACTGATAAAGAGATATATTTAACTTGTTCGCTAAAATTTCCCTATCACCACTAGCTTGATTAAGCATTAAGATAAAATCTGTGTTATCAAATATATTTTCTATTTCAGGACTGGCTAAAAGGTCCTTTACATTTTGTGTTAATCCTGTTGGAATCCCACCCCATTTTCTAAATCTTTTCCAGATTTCTATGGAATATGAGGCTGTTTGTTCTTCTCTTAAAAGCAAATGGAATTCGTCACAGTAATATCTGGTTTCCTTCTTATTCCTATTAATAGTTACTCTGTTCCATACTTGATCTTGAACAATTAACATACCTATTTTTCTAAGTTGCTTTCCTAATTCCTTAATGTCATAGCAAAGAATTCTATTGCCTGTATCTACATTAGTCCTATGGTTAAATACATTAAGACTACCTTTGACATAAATTTCCATTTCTACTGCTAATTTTTTCCCTACCTTTTCTTCTTGTTTTAAAAGTAAATTATATAAATCTTCTAAAATTGGCATATTTTCAGGAATAGGATTGTCGAAGTAATTCTTATATAATATTGGAAGACATCTATCAATTACTGAAGTTTCTTCTGCACTTAACCCTTCCTTTCCTACTACAAGTTCAAACAGTGAAAGAATAAAGTCAGACTTTAAAGATAAGGGATTGTCTTCATCGGCATAGTCTACATTTATATCCAACGGGTTTATATAATCCTTACTTGTTGGCGATATTTTTATAACTTCTCCACCTAGTGCCTTAGTTAAATTTCCATACTCCCCTTCCGGATCACATATAATGATGTCATCTTGTGTGATTAAAAAAGCATTGGTAATTTCTCTTTTAGCCGAAAAAGATTTACCACTACCAGGCGTTCCAAGTATTAAACCGTTTGGATTCTTTAAAAGCTTTCTATCTGTCATAATAATGTTACGACTTAAAGCATTTAATCCGTAGTATAAGCTCTCTCCTTCTAAGCACAGCTCTTCTGTTGTAAAAGGAATAAAGACTGCTGTAGAGCTAGTTGTAAGTCCTCTTTTTATTTCGATTTCATTTTTTCCGAGTGGCAGGGAGGAAATTAGTCCTTGTTCCTGTCTATAGTTAAGATTTTTCAATACACAATTATGTCTACCTGCTATTGAATTTAGTTGAAAAATTATATTACTCAATTTCTTTCTACTTTTTTCCATATTTGTAAACAAAATAGTTATGACAAACATTCTCTCATTATGATTTTGAAGTTCTACTAACAGTTTCTTAGCATCATTACCATAGGTAATTAAATCGCTTGGAAGAATATCAATATCATATCCTGATCTTATAGCCTTCTTATTTTCTTCAATTTTCATTTTATCCAAGTCTGTTATTTTTCTTTTAATCATCTTTATAGCTTCTGTTTGATCAATGGAATTTATATGAAATGTTACAATCATATTTTCTTCAACTCCTAAAAATTCTGATAATAATCTATCTGATAATTCAGGTGCTAGAATTTGTAGAAAGTTTACTTCTCCAAAGTATTCTCCAATTTTAAATTGATTGTTAGATGAAAAGTTAAATGATGCTGGTACTATATAATCCTTAGTAGATAGTCCACTATATTTTAGGTCTTCAAATGAAAAAACAAAATTCTTATTTGGATTTAAGATATCGTGAATAACCTTTAACCTTTCATATCCACTTAATACATAAGCTTTTACTCCCATCTGCTTAAAGTTATTTAATATATCCATTTCCATTCTTTCAAGTCTTGTAGTTGCCTCTTTTAAATCTTGTGCTTGTAAGCTAAAGGTTATATACATATATTTAGTAAGTCCATTATTTCCTTTTTGACTCTGATTTTTTAGCATTTCCCTGTACTCTTTTCGTATTTCATTATATGAATCGTTTCTATCCGGAACATTGATGTTTTTTTCTACTTCTTCATTTTTTCCTATGCGATTAATATATGAAAGTTCTATATCAACACTTGGATCAAAATAGTTTAAAAAACTTGAAAATTCATTAAATATACTTTCCTTATCTTCTTCTGTTGAAAGCTGGTAGTTAATATCTAAAAAACGTATCATTTTATTAAATTTGTTCTTCTCAACTTGGCAAATCCCATTTCTCAACATTCTTAAATAAGGGATTGTTTCCTGAACGCTCTTTTTCTTCTTCCCACCAAAAAAGGAAAGCTTCTTTTTGGGCTTTCCTTTTTCTTTAGAAATATTTGCTTTTTTCATCTTTTTTTGACTTATACTAATGCTTTTTAAATCTTCTTTTTGTTTTTTTAAATTTCTTTTTTCTTGATTTAATTTTTTCTGTTGTTTTTTCTGTATTTGATTCATTTACTCCTTTCCTTTCTTTGTTTCTTTATATCATAAATACATTCTGTCTTGTATATCCTTATACTTGTCTGTCTTTTCTTATCTATAATATACTTTAAATATTTTTCAAAATAGATCCCGTCCTTTTCATAAAGAGTTGCAAATATTATAGGAAAAGACACACCTATCATAATTAACATAGATAGGTCATTAGGCAGCACTTTTTTTACCATTAAATATACTGGAAAGCCTATTAGACCTGCAATTGTAAAGCCAATTAATTGTCTTTTTGTTAGATTTAGAGCTACCTTTGTTTTTACTTTTGTTAAGTCCTTTGGGACATTTACATAAGCCATTATTCTAAACCCTCTAAGTAAAAGCCATATATGTCTTCTCTGTTCAGATCTTCTAATGATTTTCCCATATTCACTGCTATTTCTAAGACTTTTTCATTCGTTTCTTCTCTATTATCTAAAACTTCCAATGTTTTTCTTATAATCATTCTATTTTGTATTTCTCTTGTAATATATCCCCCTATTAAAAGTATTGGGAGTCCTATTGTTCCAAGTGTTTTTAAATTAATTTTTTTGTCCTTTTTTCTTCTAATTTTCATCATCTTCTCCTTTTTTATTAATGAGCATTTAAAATTGATTTTGCAATACTTCCTGATTTCATCATAGTTATACCAAGTATTAAGGTGTATCCTAGTAATTCAAAAATACTTTTGTGTATGTCTGATATATTTAAAGTCTTAACAAGTACGGCATAAATTCCTACGCATATAAGTAGGAATAAACCTTGCAAGCCAAGTGCGAAGAGCCCTCTTATATAGTTTGTTCCAATACTTCCCCATTCTTTATTACCCATTGTGGCAAAAGGTATGGCGCAAACTGAAGTATAAATATATATTTCTATCATCCTGCCGTATAGAATAACTGTAATTAGTATTGATATCCCTTGAATTATCATCTTTACAATTGATGTCTCTAGTACTATAGTCATTAATTTTCCTATTGACTCTCCTTTTAGGCTATCTACCATATTAGCTATATCACCTGGAGAAACTTTTGCACTAGCATTTGCCACACCTGCTGCCTTTCCTATTAAATTCTGTGCCACATCAAATACTGCCATAGAAAAGTCAAAAGCATGAGATACAAGCCATACTGCTATCCACATTTTTATCATATATTTAAAAAAATCAAAGGTATCTGTGTCATGCATATTATTTTTGTTCATTACCATTTGAATTAATTCAATACATAGTACAGCCGTTATGATAAGACCTGCTATGGGAAGTATAACATTTTCTGAAATAGACTTTATGAAGTGGAAAACCTCCGAGTTCCATCCACTCGGAGTCTTTCCTACCTCATTTGCTATCGTTGATACTTTGTCATTTATATCAAGGAGCATTCCGCTTAAATTTTCCTTGATCATATCAATAAGTATCTCCGAAAAAAACTCTTTGATCTTATCTACTATATTAAACATTTTATTTTAACACGTTTGCTAATAGCGGTATTAGTTTTAAACCTATGAGTACAATTCCCCCTCCAGCCATAAGCTGCTTTATACCTTGAGATTTAGCACCAGGGTTGTCATTCCCATAACCTTCCATCAGGTTGATAACACCCCATGCTCCAAGTCCTGCACCAATTGCTGTAACTAATATTTTTAATACATTTACTGCTTGTGTAAAAAATTCCATTTATATTTCCTCCTCTTTTTCTTCTTTTTCAATTTTATTTATGTGCTTTACTATAAAATTTTTAAATGTCTTGTCTTCTTTTTTTGTTTCCTTAAAATATCCAAAAATATGGATGTATTCTCCACTTTTAAATTCCTTCACACTTTTTGCCTTTTCCCCGTAGAGATTACAGTAGATATATTCTTTTTTAACCTTTCCTTCTTCTTTGTTCTTCCTAACTATTGTGAAGTTAGCTACCTCTTTTTCTCCTTCCTTTGTATCTATTGCAGTTGTTTTTATTTCTCCTACTAGATTTCCATTAATATTTAGCATTTCTCTTTCCATTTGTTCTATCTCCTTTATTCCATAAAAAAAGCGATAGTTTTCTCTATCGCTTCTACTTCTAATTCATTAATATTTCATTTTTCTCTGTATCTTATTTTTTCGGCTCATCTCGTATATATTTCATTCTTCCTCCTTTGGGAATAAAAAAACACCGAAATGTTTTTTTCGGTGTAAATTTCTCTATTTAATTTTATGGTTTTAGTAATTCTTTCCAGTTTTCTATAAAGCCAACATGCCTTAGTTCAATATTTTCATATCTTGCTATTAGTTCCGTTAGATCATGATAAAATTTTTTGTAATTTTCTTCTTCAGAAACTATTTTAAGATTAACTAATGTAGCAAATATTGTATTGTTTGAAATATTCTTTTTTAAATATTCTTTATATAGCTTTGGTGATTTTGTAAGCTTTGCTCCATATAGCCTGCCATAATGGGCACATATATTTCTTATATAGGCAAAATTTTCTATCCAAGATTCAAAGTAATGGTAGTCTGTATGAAAGACTTTTGCAATTTTACTTTTATCTTCATTTTTCATATTTTTATACATTTTAGATAAAGTTCCAAAACTTGCTACTTCTATCACTGCATAGAGCGGAATTTCTCCACCTTCATAATTGTCTTTAAAGTTTTTTATAAATGGTGAGCGTCTATTTCTTTTTGTTTCTCTTTCTAAATCATTTAATGCTTCTTTATATCTGTTTTTATATTTTCCCACATTTGACAAATCTTTGTAGCCAAAATTTCCATATTTTAAAGAAAAATAGTTTGTGATAACTGCTCTTAAAGAAACTTCAATATGTTCTATTATTTCAAATATGAGTTGTCTAAGTTCTCTATCAAATTTATATAAACTTACAATATCTTCAAAACTTATTCCTGATATATATCTTCCATCTTTTTTTAATGTGATACTATAAGCTTTAATCAGCCTGTAATAGGATATTCTTCCAAGAATTTTCTTAGCATAAGTTTTATCTTCTACTAAAAGTCCTAAGTCTATTAAATTTTTTACTTGATTTTCTATACTAATCGGTTCTTGATGAATTTTTTTCATTTTTTCTCCTAAAATCAAATGACCCGACTTGGTCCGCATTGTTAAGAGGCGTGTCGGGTGCTGTTGAAATTATTATATGTTATAAAATATTTTTTGTCAAGTATTTTCTTTTAATCTTTCCTAAATATCTATCTTACTTCTTATTTAATTTTAAATTTATTCATCTAATATTTCAACTACCATACTCTCTTTTAACTTAACCTCATCTTTTCTCTGTAGGTATTTCTCTATGTCAAATATATTTCTCTTATCATAATCTTCAAGGAACTTATAATTCTTATGTTTGGTTATGTCAAATTTATCTGAAAGAAATGGTCTAACTCCTCTTAATTGGTAAATACATTTCCCACCATCCATTACAGTTATCTCATCTTGACTCATTAATTCTTTTCCAGTTTTTTGATAGTTTAAACCAAAACTCCTTTGATTTGATCTTGTTTCCGATGTGTTATATAGGTCTATTGTTTCTTTTCCCAAACTTTCAGATAATTCTTTTAATGTTGTTTTTTCTTTTCCTCCTAGAAAGAGTGTTGAGTCACAATTGCCAACTATAGTATCGGCATTATCTTTATAGATGCTTTTTAGTTGTGATTGTGCTTGTAATATTATACAAGCTGATATTTCTCTACTTCTAATAGTTGCAATAAGCTTTTCAAATTTAGGAATTAAGCCGATATTTGCAAATTCATCAAGTAGGCATCTCACATGAACTGGAAGTCTTCCGCCGTATTCGTCATCTGCTTTATCACATAATAGATTAAATAATTGTGAGTACATTATTGATACTACAAAGTTAAATGTATCATCTGTATCTGATATTATAACGAATAAAGCTGTTTTCTTTTCTCCAAGTGTATCAAGCTCCAGCTCATCTTCTTTCATAAGATCCCTTAATTCTTCAATATCAAAAGGAGCAAGCCTTGCTCCACAGGATATAAGGATTGATTTGGCAGTTTTTCCTGCTGCAAGTTTGTATTTCTTATATTGTTTTACTGCGAAATGGTTTGGCTTTTCTTTTTCTAATGCTTCAAACATATAGTCTACTGCATTTTTAAAATTTTCATCTTCTTCTCTTACTTCACTTGCATCTATCATAGCAAGTAGAGTTGTAAAGTTCTGTTCTTCTTTAGGAGCTTCATACCAGATATATCCTATAAGTGCTGTGTAATAGAGTTTTTCAGCTTTCACCCAAAAATCCTCAGTTGATTTTTCTCCTTCTCCCTTGGTATTTGCGATTATTGTTTGTACTAATTTCAAAATATCTTTTTCACTTTTCAAGTATGCAAAGGGATTATATCTCATGGATTTTTTAAAGTTTATTGTGTTTAGTATTTTTATCTCATATCCATTTCTTTCCAACATTTTCCCACATTCTAGGACTAATGTTCCTTTTGGATCGGTCACTACATATGAAGAGTGCATTTGCATGAGATTTGGCTTTACAAAGAACCTTGTTTTACCACTACCAGAACCTCCAATTACCAATACATTTTTATTCCTAGCATATTTTGGATTTTTAGGTCTATTGTTCATGGTAAGTCTTTCAGTTTGAGTTAGTAGCACATTGTTTTCAAACTTCCTGTCAATGTATGGCTCAATGTCTTTCTCATTTCCCCATCTTGCCGATCCATATTCTCTGCCCTCTCTAAACTTTTTTGCTTTTTTCTTTTTCTGTATAAGGATTATCTTAATAACTACTGATAGAATTAGACCAGGTATCAGGTTTTTTATTTTTAATGATGGAATATAGTTTAAAGTATCTATTTGACTAAAAGCTACTAGAATTCTATCTATTATATCTCCTCCTATATAAGAGTTGACATGGCTTGTAAAGATATTTCCTATATAAAAAAATAAGAGGTAAGGAAAATTTTCTAATACAAATTTCTTCTTATCTCTTATCTTAAAAACATTTTTTATATCTTTTATTATTTCATTTAGTATTTTCGAATCAATCACTTCCTCTCCATAAAAAAGAGTAGATTTCTCTACCCATTAGCATCTTATTTATCCTATTTATCTTTTTTATATCTTATTACTGGAACTTGTTTTATTTTTTTACCTATCTTTTTTCTTTCCAAGACAAACATCATATTTTCATTTCTTTTAAAATATCCTAAATCTTTATGATAGCTTATACCACACTTGCAATGTAGTAATCCTATAAATTGTTGTTTCATCTTTCTTTTACATTTTGGGCAAATATTTTTCTTCATTTCATACACTTATACTTTACTTTCAAAGGTAGCTTTTAGTTTCTTTCCTAATGCTTCTTCTCTCATTTTTTATCTATAGATAAGAGAAATTCTTCTACTGGATGGCTCCCATCTTCTTTTTCATAGTATCCAACAATAAGGCTATTCATGCCTTCTCATCATCTATATTATATATAGCCAAGTATTTTTATTATAAACTTTGTTCCTGATGCTTATGTTTAACCTTATCACTGTCAATAGTATCTTTGACTTTATCCTTGAAGTTATTAAGCCTTTCTATTACAGATTTCCTTTTTCTTGACTTATCTTTAGTAAATTTCTGGACTGTCTTTTTAAAAGCCTGTTCCATTACTTTTATATCTTTTGCTTGAAAAAAGATAATGTTGTTTCCATTTTCTAAATCTTTCTTTATGGAAAATTTCACGCCATATCTTTTTAGTTCTTTTTTCAATGCTTTTAAGTCTATGTCATTTAATTCTAAGGTTTCTACTTTACCTTTTTTTACAAGGTCTTTTACTTTTACTTTTTTAAATTTTTCTAAGGGTCTTGACTGTTCTGTCTGCGCTTTATGTTTATTTATTTCTAATATTTTCTTCATCAAATTTATAACTTGCTTGGCTGTTACTATACTTGCTTTTTTTACTATGGCTATTGTTCTGCTATTTATATCATCATTTTGCATTCACTCACCTACTTTCATTCTTTTTTTAATATTTCATAGGCTAATTTTGATTTCTCCTTCATTTTTTCTATTCTTCTATTTTCTCCTGTAAATATAATGGGACTGCATATTTCAAGTATCCTTGAGTAAATTCTTTTATCTTTTATAGTTTCAGGATTAGTTAAAGCTGATATATTTAAGTTTGTTGTTATAATTAGAGGTTTCCAACTTCTATATCTACTATCTATTATGTTAAAGATATGCTCAGCTGCAAAATCTGTATCTCTTTCCATTCCAAAATCATCAATAATTAATAGTTTCTTATGATTTAGGTTATCTATATACTTGCTTTTATCAATCTCAAAGTTGGTCATATCATTTAAAATTACTGAAAAATTTGTCATTTTAACTGATATTTCTTTTTCTAGTAAAGCATTTGCTATAGAACTTGCAAGATATGTTTTTCCACATCCCACATTCCCTGTGAGAATTAATCCTATATTATTTTCATATATTTCATCAAATTTTTCCACATAGTTTTTTGCTACTTTTTCATGCTCACTATCTTTGTCCATATTTTTAAAATTCCAATTTAATAAGATAGGATCAGAAAAACACTCTTTTTTTAAGTGTTCAATTTTTAAAAGCCTTTTATTTTCTTTTCTTTTTTCTTCCTCTAATTTTTGTCTTTCTTTTTTGCATTGACATAAAATACCAACTTTTTTTATTTCTCCAAAGAAGTCTATTTCTTTTTCAATTGGTGTTTTACATTTTGCACAATATTTTAATCCTGTTTCTTGATCTATATAACTCCTATTTTCTTCATCATTTGATGGACTATTTGTTTCTGCATTTTTTATTTTCTGTTCTAGGATTTCTTTTATTAACTCCATATACTCATCTCCTATCAAGTATTTAAAATTTCTCTCCAGATATCCTCATCATTACTATAGTCATAATTTTCTCTTTTCTGATCTTCTCTCTTTATGACTTCTATGTTTCTAATATTTTCATCTGCATTGTATAAGAGAGTCAGTAGATAGGCATTAATGTTTTTAATATCCTTTGGAGCATTTTCTCTTAGGTATTTCAAAACATAGTCTATGTGTTTATAGTTAAGACTTAGAAATCTTTCTTTAAAATTTTCATTGGATATATGCATCCCTCCTATTTTAATCTTTGTAAAGCTAGTTAATGCCTTTACAAGTACATTTATCATTACATCTACTTGCTTCTTTTCTTCTATTCTTACTTTTTCAAAGGTTTCATAAGATATATTCTTTTTTATAGTTTCTTTTAATTCTTCCTCCTCCAAAGTTTTTTTTGATTTTTCTCCTAGCTTTTCTAAGGGGGATATGGGGGTGGTATTATTAAAATCAGTATTATTAGTTTTAGTATTATTAATATTAGTATTATTAGAGTCCTCTTTTGAAACTTCTTGAGGTTTGTTTTCTAAACTTCCTGAAGTTTGTTTTTTAAACTTCTTGAGGTTTGCTTTTGAAACTTCTGTAGTTTTATTATTTTCTGTGTAAATAAAGTTCTTTACATAGAGTAAATTTGGCTTTCCAAGTCCTAACCTCTTTTTTTCTAATAATCCTATCTCTTCAATTTCTTTCATTACTTTGACCGATTTATTTCTCCCCCAATTTAATACTTCCATAATTTCTTCTATGGTATAGATGATGTATACCTTGTTTTCTTCATCTAACCATTTATTCTTAATTGACAAGCTCATTCTATCGAGTAGAATTCCATAAAGAATTTTTGCTTCTACGGATAGTTTTTTAAAATTTAAGTCGGTAAATAAAGTTTTGGGAATCCTAAAAAATGAATATTGTTCTGCTTCATTGCCATAATAGTATTCAAATTTAACTATTTCTTTCATCATAACCCCCTTTCTTTTCATATAAAAAGAGATAGCTTTGATTTTGCTATCTCTTTTTCATCGTTTTAATCTATTTATTTTTATATTTAAATTGCTTTTATTCTTTCATTCACCTCTTCTATCACTTCTATAATAAAATATCCTAGCACTGGTAAACCATAAGGACTAAAAAGATATGCTAGTATAATTGCCTCTATAGCGAGTGCTTTTTCTCCATGATAAACAGATCCCAAAAATCCCATAATAGCGATAAATGAAATCAGTTTAAAAAATATTGTACTAAGTCCTAATACAAACGTTAAAAATAGAGTGATGATACTTAACGCTATACTAATAGGAAACAATATGATTTTGAAAAAATTTCTAAATATTATCATATTCTCTTCAATCCTTATTACTTATGTTTTCTTTTCTTTTTTGCTAATTTAATAAAAAAGATGACAGACTTAATCCTAAATCGTCTTGTTTAAAAGTTTTGTGGAAGCCTTTAAACTTTGATTTTAATGGATTTATTGTATCTGTCATCATTATATCACTGTCCCCCGAACCACTATCTCCAATAATAGATAAAAATTCTCCTTCCTTAACAGTAAAACTTACATCATTTACTGCTTTGACTTCTACTTCTCCTTGTTTGTATATTTTTTTCACTTTATCTATAATTAAAGTCATTAAACATCCTCCTTAAATTTGAAAATCTATTTATCTGTTGATTCACAATTGTATCATCAAAATAATCATACATACTATAAATCGTTTACTATCAGCAGCATTGACACAAACTTATACTTCATTAAAATCTAAAGTCTTTAGTTCTTATTCTTTAGTTATTCCCAACTATTTTTATTTATTTTTTCAGTTTACTAGAATAATTCATTGCTTTACCAACCTTAAATGTTATTAATTTCCACCTTTCCCTAATTTTATATTTTTTTGAATTCTATTTCAGCTAACTTTTGTGAATAAAAAAGCACTAGAATTATAAAATTCTAATGCTTGTCTCTAAAATGAATCAACATATCCTAACTCACGCACTTTATCTATCATTTCTTGATAATTTCTAACACCTAACTTTTGATATATTCGTGATAAAGATACTGCCAGACTTCTTACATTTGTATTTAGTTGTTTAGCTAACTCTTTCCTTGATAGTCCGTTTGAATATAGTTTAACTATATGAATTTCACTTTTTGTTAATGGTTCTAACATATGATTATCTTCTGGAAAGATCGCTTTGCCTTTCAAGGCGATAGATTTTATATTTTCTATTAGTTTAGATGTCTCTTCTTCTTTGGAAATAAATCCTTTACATCCAATTCTTTTTGCTCTTTTAATATAAAAGTCTAATTTATATGCAGTTAAGATAACAATTTTAATTTCCTCATACTTTTCTATTAATTTTTCAGCTAGATCTAAACCATTTATTGTTCCTTCTATTCCTGTCAAATTAATATCTATAAGTAATAAGTCATAGTTAAATACGGATTCATTTATACTAAGTTCTTTAACATCATTTACTATATCTACAGAAATAGATTCGTCCGTCTCTAAGCTCATTTTTAAAGAAGTTGCAACCATCTTATGATCTTCTATTAATAAGATTTTCATTTACTACACTCCTCTCTATTGGAACTTCTATTTTAAATTCTACAAACGATTCATCTAGTTCATTTTGGTTATTGGAAAAATCGAAATCAAATTTTCCATCATATTCTCTTAAGTTCAATCTTAATATATTTAATCCTATATTTCCCTCTACTATTTTTTCTTCATCTTCTAAATAATCTCCATAATTTTTTATGGTAAGATAAATTTTATCTTCTAAATTTATAAGAACAATATCCGTACTGTATCCTTTTGAATGTTTTAATGAATTTATCAATAATTCATTAATGCATTTATAAATTAACTCAGCATATGGACTAGGCAAATCTATGTTTCTATCACATTCAAATTCTATAAGCATTTCATTATCTAAATACATGTTTTCTATATCTACTATAAGTCTGTTGTATGCGTCATATAAAGAGCTATAATCATTTAGCATTGGATTGAATGAATTTATTTCATGGCGAATCAGATTGTTTAACTTATCCAGATTTTCTATAATGTATTTTTTGCCAGATCCTGAAAGATTATCCTCTATCCACCTTCTTATAGCTATTATAATCTGTAGAATATCATCATGTAAAAATGTCTGTATCCTTAGAGTATTCAGTTTTTCAATTTCTAAATTTCTATGTTTTTCAACATAATAGTTATCCAACATCTCCTCAAAAGTTATATAATTGGATTTTTTATGTTTTTCGAACAAGCTAAATGATACCAAAAACATGAAAAAGCTTAAAGAAAATACTATAACTCCCGAAAAAGATAATAATGTAAAGTAGAGCATTAGAAACAAAATTATAAATTCAGGAAATATTTTTTTCAAAGAACGGGAGAAAAATAATAAACCGCTTTTGATTTTTGTCTTACCAATCCTATACAGTAATATAGACTCAATGAAGATACATGTAAATAGTTGATACTCACTTATAGAAATAAGTCCCTCAGATTCATACTTCTTGTATACGAAAAAAGCTATTATAAATAAAGTTTGCAATATTATAATTGTCTTACTTTCATATTTTCGAATATTTTTATCCTTTGAATATAATATGATTGGAGTCAATAATAAAATAATCACAATATAATTGAATATTGAAGATGCCAAATAAGTATTAAATTTCATCACTATTATTGATATGATAATCCCCATTGTTGTAATTAATGGAACGAACTTAATTCTACTCGATGAGCTTAAAAGATTGAAACTTGCAAATAGTATCAAGCTATAGATTAATAGTTCGATATACTTTCCTATCGAAAGATTTCTTAATATTAAATCTTGTGAAAAAATGAAAGTAATAAATAATTCAACAACCAAGCTATGCATCAGTATATAATTTTTTTCAGTATTTAGCACGCATATAATATAAGCTAAAAAGTTTATAACACTTAGTAAAAATACTATTAAAATCCCAATATCTAATGTCTGCTGATATCTTATAAGTGCTGCTATGGGAATAAACAAAACAACTTGCAATAATATATGAATAATTAAAATTAAATTTTGTTTTTTCATCTTGACCTCCTTTTAAATTTTAATCTGATAATCTTTATATATACAATTCGATTTTCTTAATTCCGAAAAAAGGATCTATTAAAATTATACATTAAATCCTATTGCAAATTACAAATTTTAATGTATCGTAAACTTTTTGTGTTTGTATTTTAACTTCAGCATTCAATAATATTATAGATACATTAAGATTTAATTTCAGCTAACTTTTGTGTATTAATATCTATAATAATTATATAACGTCATTATACAATCTATTAAAATATAGCAAAAAAATAAAGGCAGTCCGAAGACTGCCGGTATTTATCTCTCTGCACCTTTGCTATGGTCTTTCTTATTTGATTTAGCTTTCTCGTCTGTCTTAAAGCTTTTTATTTGCCCTAATATGGACTTTTTATCCTTACCTTGACTCTTTACTTGTTCTTTTGCTTTTAAGAGCTTAGAAGACAAAAGAAAGAAAATTGAAACTGAAATGAAGAGTTTATCCCAAGATATGGAAAATGTAAATACTATAAATAAGTATCGTGAAATATATAAATACCACAAGAAAAATCCTGAGGACAAACAATTTGCAGAAGAATATTATAGCGAACTTTCCGTCTACAAAATAGCTGCTAAAGAAATTTTAGAAAACTATAAAAAACTGCCAAACACAAAAGAAATACTATCAAACCTCGATAAATTACAAGAAAAAAAGAACACCCTTATGCAAGAGTATTCTTCCTCAAAATCCACTATGGATGAGTTTTATAAGATACGAAAAAATTACGGAATTTATATGGATAAGGAGATGGAGAGATAGTGTCCTCTCCTCTCTTTAAAATTACTTTCAACTTATTTTTCCAACTATTTTCTTTTGCTAATTATTTTCTTTTTGCCAACTTTCATGCCCTTTAATATTTTATATGAAATAAAGCAACAACCAAAATTTACAAGTACACTAATCGCAAATTCCAACATGGATGTTTCATACGCTCCTGACAAAATAAACACAGATGATATTGGATAAATGGCTCTTACAATTTCCTTTGAGGCAAAAAATATTCCCACAAAAGAGTATATCTCAGCGATAATCAGAGCTATCCAGTAGCTCCTTTTAACAAGTCCAATAAGTGCAATAATTGGAGATATTACCATAAAAACGCTTATTCCAGTTAATACATATACAACAAAATAGTGAACTACTTCACTCATATTTACTGCGTGTAAATGCAATACCGCTTCTATAATTAAGGATGCCGTAAATAGTATTAAATAAACAAAAATACTACCTAATAGAGTAATTATCATTTTTGCAGTAATCATATTACTCTCGTCTATCGGTATTAGCCTTAATGATTTCAGTACATCTTCTTGTTCCTCACGACAAATAATATATCCTCCAAACAATGCTATCAAACTTGGCAAGACAAAATATGTGGTCAAAGAATGCACCTGTAAAATATACCATCCAAATGTGTCTATATACTTTTCCCCACTAAATGTAAATTGTCCTTGAAGAAAAACAACTCCCAAAGTCATTATGAGTGCAAATACAAGCAAAAATATCAATTTTGATCTGTGAAGTTTTTTATATTCAGCTAATAAAAGTGTCTTCATTTACCATCCTCTCCTTTTCAATAATAATTTTGTAACTATTGTAAATCCGACGACCCATATCCCTATACAAAGAAGAGAATAAAATATATTTATATCCTGATTTAATATTATTCCCGGGACATCCCTCAAAACAATTGCTGTAGAGCTTGATAATGGGTGTATATACATATTAACCATTAAAATTACAAATCCCGAAAAGGCATAAACAATCGTAATGCAAATCGGTAAAATGTATTTTTTTGTTAAAAATGCGATAGATAAAATAGGCAGCATGGAAACTGATAAAAGTCCACTAATCTCAAAACACTTTCTAATGAGAAAAATCAACAAAAAGTGATCCATCTCTATATGATGAATAATTCTTCCAAAAAGAAGTGTAAAGAGAATTGATAAACCCATAAAGACTAAAGTATATAAAAACACAATTATAAATTTGCTAATTAAAAGCTTCGTCTTTTGTATCGGAACAATCCATAATGCTTTAAAAGTGTCATTTTCATACTCCATAGACACAATCATTGTGGAAAATATTCCTAATATAATTGGTAAAATCAGCCATAAATTATAACTAAAGATTGTCCATTTGAAATATTTCATTGCATTGTCTGAAAGGTCTATATTCCCAAAGTATATAGTGGCAAGCAATGGCATTAAGAGTGTTGCCAGAAACATCATCCAAACAATCTTTTTCCTTTTCAATTTTAGAAACTCTACTTTAACTAAATTAAGCAATTCCCTCTCCTCCGGTTATCTTCTTGAAGTAATCTTCCAAAGAATCATTACAGGTTTGTGATGAAGCCACCGATATTCCATTCATAACTAATGACTTATTAATTTTTGCCATATCTAATCCGTGACTATATATCTTTACATGATTATTATCTTCAACAGAATAGTTGGTTATTCCGAACTCTTTTTCCAACACAATAGTCGTCTTTGATACATCAGACACTTCCAACATAATATACTTTCTATTTTTTTTATTTAATTCTTCCATGCTGCTTTCTTCTAAAAGAACCCCTTTATCTATAATGCCAACTGTATCAGCGAGAAGTGTTATTTCAGATAAAATATGACTGGAGATTAAAATTGTCTTTCCTTTTTTTATACTTAAATCTTTTATAAAATTTCTAACTTCCGCTATTCCAATGGGATCTAAGCCATTTGTCGGTTCATCTAAAATTAAAACCTCTGGATCATGTAAAATTGCATTAGCAATCCCAAGTCTCTGCTTCATTCCTAAAGAGTAATTTCCGAATAGTTTCTTATCTTTATGTGGTAAGCCAACTACTTCTAAAGCATTTTTTACCGCATCAGGGAAAGCCGTTCCTCTAAGCAGTGCAAATATTTCCAAATTCTCCGTCCCTGTAAGATTAGGATAAAATCCGGGTGTTTCAATAATCGCACCAATTCTTGGATAAATCTTTTTCTCATTACCTTTTATATTTTGGTTAAAAACACTTACTTCACCATTCGTAATATCAGTAAGTCCCAGTATCATCTTCATAATAGTGGTCTTTCCTGCTCCATTTCGTCCTAATAGCCCGTATATAGAACCTTTTTCAATGTGTAAATTTACCGAATTTACAGCCTTTTGTTCTCCATACATTTTTGTTAAATTCTTTGTTTCAATAATATAGTTTTTCATTTTCTTTTTTCTCCTTAATAATTTTGTCTTTTCATAGATTTTATAGAGAACACAAAAAATAGTGTTCCAATTGTTAAAATATGTAACAAACAACTAAACTGCGATACATTTAATGAATATCCACCTATACTGTTTTCTACCATTTCTTTGGCAGCCGATGATACATTTTGATAAACCCCTAATAAACTTGCAAGCGGATGTATATGAACTAATATCGAAGCTCCAAATATCCCAATTCCTAAATAAAGCAAGCACATAGAAATAGGTAAAACATAACTCTTAGAAAAAGTAGCAATATAAATTACCGGAAGCATTGCAATCGGAATTAATAAAGCTGCAAGCATATATAATATTGCTGCCTCTTTTAATGTAATTAAATTAAAATCTACGAATCCGGCACTTAATACTGCACCCAAAACTGATGACATATATGTTAATACCATCAAAAATATAGTCAGTAATTCTATCAAAATAAATTTCGCAAAAAATACTTCAAATCTACTAACCGAAGTTATTAGTACATTCTTTAAAGTGTCATTCTTCCTTTCGTCAAAAAATAACATTGTAGAAATCATTCCAATTACGATTGGCAAGAACACAAAAGTTATATTCTTAAACGCTAAACAATATAAGTCTCCAAAACTATCCATGATAGGACTTTCTCTTGAAATTGAAAATGCTCTTTCAATTGCAAACAAATTCAAGATAACAGTTAGTATAATAATACCTATCAAAATTTTACTTCTCTTCCATTTTTTTATTTCAGCTTTTATCAAGAACATATCGCACCTCCTTACAATAAATATTATAAATGATTAACCTTGCCATAATCTTGCGACACCCTTGTTTTTATCTTGTTTCAATAAAAAAAGCCCCAAAAGGGGCTTTCTAAATCAGCTACTTACATTGCAAACTCCACAGTAAAGACAGTTTTTATGTTAGGTATACTACTTACCCTTATTTTGGCATTATTCACTCTTAACAATTCTTTAGCAATTGATAAGCCAAGTCCCGATCCTTTTGTTAATCTTGAACTATCTGCCTGATACATCCTATCAAATATATATGGTAAGTCCTTTTCACTTATACCATTTCCATTATCTAAAATCATCAAAGTAGCTTTTGTATCCGATTCTTCTAATTTCAAGTGTACTCTATCACAATTACTGTGAATAATAATATTGTTTATAATATTGTTTAAGCTCCTAAAATAGGCATTTTCATCTATCTTTATATAGAATTCCTGTTCCGGAATTTCAATTTCATAACTTATATGTTTTTCTTCAAAAATAGGAATCCAGTCGCTTATCACATTTCTTGTTAATTCATTCAGGTCTTTATCTACAAAAGAAAACTTCCATTCTCCTGAATCCAACTTTACCCAATCAAAGAGTTTTTCTACAAAATCCTTCAAGTAATGTGCCTTACTTAAAGAAATTTTTATATAATCTTCCTTCTCATCTCCCGTAACAATTCCCTCTTGCACTGCTTCCAAATACCCGACCATAGATGCTAAAGGAGTTTTCACATCATGAGACAAACTTGTCATAAGTGATTTATACGCCTGTTCTGACTGCTTTTGTTCTATTAGCTTGTTCTGACTTTGTAGAGTTATCTCATTTATATCATGACAGATCTTTTCTGTAGTTTCATTTTTCTTAATTAAAATTCTGCGATTGTAATCACCATTTTTTATATCAACGAGTACTTCCTGAATACTGTTTATTTCTTTTTTTATGTTGGTAATTTTTTTTAACAAACAAAAAATTACAAATATCAATAATAAGATTATGATGATTTTTACATCCATATATCATACCCCCTTACTAAAACGATAACCCACGCCCCTAACTGTCAAAATATAAGTTGGTTCTTCAGGGTTAGGCTCTATTTTTTTTCGAAGCTTACTGATAAAAGACATGATATTACTATCATCAAAAAGATAATCTTCTTCCCAAACATTCGTATATATTTGTTTTTTTGTAAAAATCCTCCCTTTATTAGACGCAAGAAAATACAATAAATCAAATTCTTTATTTGTTAATTCTATGTTATTATCACTTATTTTTACAATTCTATTTTCCTTATCTATTTGCATACCATCTATTGTGAGTATATCAGACTGGTCTGTGCTTTTCTGATTGAAATCTATATATCTACGAACCATAGCTTCAACTCTTGCCTTAAGTTCATTTATATTAAATGGCTTTGTCAAATAGTCATCAGCACCTTGTTTAAGTCCATAAATTTTTGAATCATCATCAGACTTCGCAGTCAGCATTAAAACCGGAATAGTGCATTCTTCCCTTATCATCTCCAGAACTTGAAACCCATCAAAATCAGGAAGCATAATATCTAATAAAATCAGACACAAATTATTTGCATTTCGTATTTTCTTATATCCGTCTAATCCATTATTGGCAATATCAACAGAATATCCATCAGTACTTAAACACTTTTTAATTAAATTACATAATGCAATATCATCATCTATAATTATTATCTCTCTCATATCTCATAACTCCATACTTCTTATTCAATATAATTATCATCAAAGGAAAATACATCATTCGGTGTACAATCTAAAGACTTACATATTTTTTCTAAGTTTTTAAGTGTTATAGGCTTATTTTTTCCCATCTGTGCCATAACATTAGTGGTAATCCCTGCCATAACTATTACATCTGTTTTCTTCAAACTTTTCTTCGCCAATAGTATCCATAATGGTTTATAATTCAATGCCATACTAATCCTCTTTTCTTTGTAACGATTTTCGGAGTAATTATATCACTTTTATTGATTATATTCAATTTTTATTTGATTTTTAAAAGATTGTTTACAACCATTTTTTACATTTTGTCTTTATACAGATTTAATAAACTGAACAAAAAAAGAATACCCTTATGCGAGAGTATTCTTCCTCAAAAAAACAATGGACGATCTTTACAGGATACGAAAAAACTAGGAATTTATATGGGCAAGGATATGGAGAGATAGTGTTCTCTCCTCTTTTTTCCTCCAAACAAAAAAAGAGTCGGTGCAGTACTAAGACCACACCGACCATAAGTTTATCTTTCAGCTTCTTTTGATGTTTCTTTCTTTTCTTTAGGCTTTCCCTTATCTTCAGTCTGATATTTTTTGATTTCTCCAAGCACAGACTCTTTCTTTTTTTCTTGTCCTTTCATTTGTTCTTTTGCTTTTAAAAGCTTATAAAACAAAATACGGACATTCTTATGTTCCTTTCCGTTGTTGTCAATGCTTGTTTTTACTTGACCAAATATTTTAACAAAATCTCCTTGTTTTAAGTTCTCTAAATCTTTTGTCTTATCTCCATATGCTGAACAATTGGTATAAACTTTATTTCCATCGTCATCTTTTGAAACAAGAGAAAAGTTACTTACTTTGAATTTTTCTCCATTAGCATTTTCTCGTTCAAGATTTTCTACTTTTCCAGCTATATTACCCACGAGATTTATAAGGTCGTCTTTTTCTTCAAGTTCATTGGTATTTTCAATGAGCTTTCCTTGTTCTTTCATATCATCAATCATATAGTCAAAGTCATCACTTAGTAGACCTGTTGTGTCATTGTTCATATATAAAACATAGACTTCTTCAAGTGCCTTTTCATCATTGACACCTTTTTCTATGCTCACAAGTGCTTTTATAAAATCCTTGTAGTTATCATTCATCATTTCTTCTAAATTTTCTCTAATATCTTTGTATTCCATAATTTCCTCCTTGTACTAAATAAGGAGAGCTATTAGCCCTCCTCTATCGTTCTTGTCCTTTTTCACTTTTTTCTTGATTCTTATCTTTTTCTTCTTCTGATTTAAATTTGGATATTTGTCCCAATATTGATGGTTTCTCTTCTCTTGCGTGTAGATTATCCTCTACATCATAAGTTGATTCAAAGTAATCACTATCTTTAAAATCATTGTCATACCTATCTGGTATTCCGTCATTGTCTAGATCTTTTGCTAGTGGATCATAGAAGTTTCCATCATCATCTATTTCTAATCCTAGTGCTTGTTTTAAATCTTCTTCATCTACTGATACCAGATTATCAAAACTTGACATCTTTATGGCTTCAGTCATATCTTTAAGAGCTTGTGAATTAGATACATCTTCTTCTACAAAAGATTCTGTTCTAATAGCTACATTATCTACATACTGAGTCCATGTTTTTTCTTCCAAATTTACCTCATATTGAATAGAATGCTTCCCATCAGGTGTTTCTGTATAGGCAAGTCCTATATGGCTTAAATCAGGATATAATTTGTCAAAGTCTTCATAGCTATTAGATTCTGAAAACTCGTAGTTAGAATAATCAACTATCGCCCTCTTTAAATCTTCTAATAGTGGTGATTGGTTTTCTAATTCTTCTACTTCTCCCATATCTAAAAGTTTATTAATTTCAGCTAGTCTTAGTGTCTTATCCCTTAACTCATCTGCTTTTTCAAATGGTTTAGTCAGTTCTACTTTGGCATTTTCTAAAGATTCTTTATAGTTTTCAAGGTTTTGATTTAACCTCTCAAGTCTTGCAGGCATTTTTTCAATGGCATTATCAAGTCTTGTTATATTACCATCAGTAGAGTTTGAAAACTCTCCAAAGTATTCTGCTTTTCCTAAAAGTTTAAAGGTGTGAGTATTAGTCATAAAGTTATATGAAACTTGTAAGTCTAAATTTCTATATTTACCAATAACCTTGCTATCATTTATCTTTACCTTTTTTATTTCTTCTAATAGCTTCTCTCCAGCTTCTTTCTTATCTAAAATTTTATTTGTCCCTAGACTGATTGAAGTAAATTTGCTATCTCCTTCTCCTAATTTCTCTACACTTGCAATATCTTCTTTAACTGCTTTTATTTCCATTTCAGTTTTTAAAATACTTTGAGGATAAATTTTATTTACCTTATCTTCAAGCTTATATTTATTAGACTTGTAGTTTGCTTCCAGCATTTTTAGCTTTGTAACTTCGTTATCTAAATCCATTTTTTCTTTAATTAGAGGATTGCCAGTAGCTAAAGCCTTAATTTCTGAATAAGATAGACTTGCTTCATCAACATCTTCTGCAACTCTTACTGGAGTTTTTGAAGTCATAATTTGAGATATGAATTTTTGCTTATTCTCTATTGTCTGCCACAAATAGGCGTCAAATGTATTCTCGGTTACATATCTAAAGATATTTACCTTATCATTTTCATTGCCTTGACGAACAATTCTACCACTTCTTTGCTCTAGATCAGACGGTCTCCATGGGACGTCTAAATCGTGTAAGGCTATTAATTTGTTCTGTACATTTGTACCTGCTCCCATTTTTTGAGTAGAGCCTAATAATACTCTTACTTCTCCTCTTCTTACCTTGGAGAATAGTTCATCTTTTTGTTTGTCTGTATCTGCTTCGTGGATAAAGGCTATTTCTTCTTTTGGTATTCCCATATCTACTAGCTTATTTCTAATATCATCATAGATATTAAATTCTCCATCTCCTTTTGGTGTAGACATATCTGAAAATACTAATTGTGTAGATGAATTTTCTTTTGTCTTATCCCAGATCGAAAAGATATTTTTAACACATACATTTACCTTTGAATTAGGATCATCTGGAAGTAGTGGATTTATTAATCTTTGGTCAAGGGCAAGTTTTTTACCATCATTTGTAATCTTTAGCATATTATCTTCTGTTGGCTCTACTTGGTTATTTCTAACTGCGTCTGCTCTTTCTGAAATAGCTTCTAATATTTCTTTTTGTTCCTCAGTAGGTTTTGTTTTAATAACTTCAAAATTTGCTTCTGGTACTGGCAAATTTAACATATCTGAAGTCTTTATATCTGCTACTTCTTTAAACATAGACATCAACTCTGGCAAGTTATAAAACTTTGAAAATCTTGTCTTTTGCCTATATCCAGTGCCTTCTGGAGATAATTCAAAGGTGTTTTCTGTTTCTCCAAAAGTAGAAGCCCAAGCGTCAAAATGTTCTAATCCTCTTGCCTTTAAATCGTCATATTGAAGGTATCTTTGCATAGTATAAAGCTCTGTCATTGAATTTGATATTGGTGTACCAGTAGCAAATACAACTCCCTTTCCATCTGTCATTTCGTCCATATACCTACATTTCATATACATATCCGAAGACTTAAAGGCTTCACTCTGACCGATACCCGCAACATTTCTCATCTTTGTATGCAAAAATAAGTTTTTGTAATTATGAGCTTCGTCTATAAATAACTTATCTACTCCTAGTTCTTCAAAGGTTATTACATCATCTTTTTTAAAGTCATCATTTAGTTTTTCCAGTCTTACCAAAAGCTTCTTCTTTGTCTTTTCTAGTTGTTTTACTGTGAAATTTTCTCCTCTATTTCTTTTGTTCTCATCAATAAAGGAAACTATATCATCTATTTGGTCTTGTATATGCCTTACCTGGTATTCCTTAGACATTGGTATTTTTTCAAATTGAGAGTGTCCTATGATGACCGCATCATATTCTCCTGTTGCAATCCTACCAATAAATCTTTTCCTATTTTTAGGTTGGAAGTCTTTTTTATCGGCCACCATAATGTTTGCTGACGGATATAATTGCATAAACTCCCTACCAATTTGAGTGGTTAAATGGTTAGGAACTACAAATAATGACTTACTTGTAAGTCCTAACTTTTTAGATTCCATAGCAGAAGCTACCATTTCAAAAGTTTTTCCTGCTCCTACTACATGGGCAAGTAGTGTATTTCCACCATAAAGAGTCCTTGCTATGGCGTTTTTCTGATGTTCTCGTAGTCTGATTTCAGTATTCATTCCATCAAAAGTTAAGTTAGAACCATCAAATTCTCTATTTCTAATTGAATTGAATTTTTCATTATAAATCTTTTCTAGCCTATATCTTCTATTAGGATCTTCAAATATCCAATTCTTAAATTCTTCTTTAATCAGTTCCTGCTTTTGACTTGCAAGCATGGTTTCTTTTTTATTCAATACAGAAGTCTTAGAACCATCATCATTTATTACTTGGTCAAATACCTTCGTATCTTTTAGATTAAGGGCATTTTCAATTAGCTTATAGGCATTCACTCTACTTGTACCATAAGTCATGTTAGCAAGATCATTAGTTGAGTCAACACTTTTACCTTCAATGTTCCATTCACTTGTATGTGGTGAGAACCTAACATTAATATTCCACCTATCATAACCAGGTGTTTTTAAAAGATTAAAAGTAAAGTCTTCTATATCTTTTTGAGGTATCCAAGTTGCTCCTAACCTTACATTTATGTCAGAAGCAGTGAGTTCTTCAGGCATAACTTCTTGTAATTTTTCTCTTTGATATTTGAGTTTGCCTAACTCGTTTAATAATGTGTCTTTCTTTTCAGAAGGTGCTAAATCTATTACATTTTCAATTTCTCCGATATATGAATTGAGATAACCAATCTTTTCTCTAATATTTCCACTTAGATACTCATCAGCCGATACATATGAAAAATGAAATGGATCGTCATTATTAAAGTTTTCAAAGGGCATTCTGTTATTTATTAGGTCTGTATCCTTAATATCTAAAAATATTTCGCCCTCAAGCTCACCAATTAAGGTGTCCTTATCTTTACTTGTGATAGATTCCATATATTCAAAATCTACATATCCCTTTTGTGAAACTGATAAAACCAAAGCTTCAAGAGAAGTGTCTACATGGTCTACTACTTTTGCCTTTGTTATTGTTCTTTTTGAGAATATATCACTCTTAGCTTTGAAATTATCCTCATCATCAAGTATTTCTATTGATGAAACCAAAGGAAAGTTCGAGTCTTCCTTTAAGGCTCTAGTGTTTGATAGGGAGTTAATAAAGCCATGTTTCTTTGAAAAGTTATCATAGACTTCATTTAACTTTGCTTGTGATTCTTTTATTTCTTCATCAGAAAAATCTTCCTTTTGTTTTTCTATTACATCTTTTAAAGCATTCATTACATCAAGGTAATCTTTTATCTTTTCTTTGTTTTTATCTGATATATTCTGCTTAATTAAGACTGAGTTTTCTCTTAAGTAGACCTCTTCATCAATAATAGTGTAAGAAAAGTTTTTAACATCATCTGTTGCTGGAAGACTTAATTCTTCATCTTCCAATAGTTCAACCTCTTCATATTTTGAATTTGAAGATATTTCCTTACTTGCAAGATCCATTAAATCCTTTAGATTTTCGTCTTCTTTTTCATCACAAGTAATAGTATTTCCAAATCTACCAGATACTTCTTTCATATCCCCTAATACCATTTGAGGATTATCTACAAAGTATTTATTATAAGTCAAACCCTTTTTATCAGTTGATAGGTGTATCCAATCGTCATCTCTTTCTATAACTGAATCTCTCTTCTTTAAGAAAATAATATCTGAAGTAACTTCTGTACCAGCAAGTCCTTTAAATGTTGTATTAGGTAGCCTCATAGCTCCTAAAAACTCACATCTTGCATTAATATATTTTCTAACAGATTCATCTTTTTTATCCATAGTTCCAGATGAAGTTATGAAGGCAATAATTCCTCCATTCCTAACCTTATCTATTGACTTTGCAAAAAAATAATCGTGAATCAGAAAGTTATTTCTGTTATATTCACGATCGTTAACTTTAAAATCTCCAAAGGGAACATTTCCTATAACTAAATCGAAAAAGTTATTTGAGAAGTTTGTTTCTTCAAAGCCTTTAATTTGAATGTTAACTTCAGGATAAAGCTCTCTTGCTATTCTTCCGCTTAGGCTATCTTTTTCTACTCCATAGACTTTAGAGCCTTGTATTTCACTTGGCATATTACCAATAAAATTACCGACCCCTGCAGACGGTTCAAGGATATTTCCAGTCTTAAATCCCATATCTGTTAGAGTCTTATATATTCCATCCATTACCTCTCTAGGTGTATAAAATGATGTAAGAGTGGACTCTTTGGCATTCAAATACTCTTCATTTGATAGATTTTCTTTTAAAATATTTCTTGCTTCAAGCCATTGCCCTCCCTTTTCTTCATCAAAGACATCGGCAAGACCACCCCAACCTAAATAATCAGCAAGATAGGCTTGTTCATACTCTCTTGGACTCCTATTTTCATTTTCAAGTCTTTTTAGCATTTTAATAGCTTTGATATTTTTATCTAGTCTTTCTGATGGTGTTAGGTATTCTGAGTAAATATGATTTTTTAAGTCATAATTTCTAGCAAAACTTAGCCTTTCCTTATTAGGTTCATAGTCTAGATTCTTTAAATCTTCTTTACCCCTCAATAAGTTTTCGGATGCTTCCCTAGGCACATTGTACCTATCCATCATTTGGTCAATTTCAGGATTGTGGTTATCTATAAAGCTTTCTTGTTCTACTTGTCTTTCAATTTGTTTTTCATGCTCAGATAATTTGTATATCTCATAGTTTCCACTATCTAAAAGGTCATCAATCTTTCTACTTTCTTCAAATGTTTCACCCTTATATAAAGGAAATTCTTCTCCATTAACTTCTACTTTAGTTTCAGTTTCAATTAAGTTAATTCCATCAAAGGTATTCTCATCTTCTAAAATAAATTCCTTACCAACTTTTACTGCTAGTTTTTCTGATGTTTGACTTAGATTTTCAAAGATTTCTTCAAGGTATAAATCATTTCTATATGGAATTACTTCCGAACCCCTAATCATACCTCCCATATACTCCATATTATCTCTGATAGTGACAGTTTTAAGTCCTCCACTTAGTTCATCAAAATCTGTAATGGTAAAGTCCTTATCTTTATATCTAACCTGATCACCTATCTTAAATTTAGATTCTATCTTTTCCTTAACTTCTTCTTGTAATGATTTTTCCTCGCTTAGTTCAACTTGCTCTTCTAAATATGAAAAATCACGCTCATTTACTTCTTCACCATCACCAAGGTCAATCCTATAATGCTCGACAACTTCGCCATCTATATAGTGGTCAAAATAGAATTTGAAATACCCGATATAATCATCAGTCATTTCTCCAAATTCATTTTCTCCAAGAGTTTGATTATGGTCTTTAACATCAATATCCTTTTGTCTTAGGATATCGATTAAGTCTTTTGTTACTACCTGCCCACTATAATCAGGAACTAATTCGTGGTTTTCATTAAATTCTACAATCCAGTAATCTTTTCTATTTTCAATGTTTTTATCATCAAAAAAAGAAGCTTCATCAGCTTCCTTTTCTTGGCTTATTTCATTTTCTAAGCTTCCACGTATTCCTTGATTGCCATTCTCCTGACTGTTGCCATCAAGTTGTTCATCTGTCCTTGGTATTCTTCTGGATTCTCTTTCATCATCTTCTCTGTCAATCCTTGGGCTTTCATCATTTTCACTTTCTCTCTCTTGATAAAGTCCACTGCCTGATTCTGAATTTCCTTCAGATGATTCAAAAGTGTTTTCTCCTCGTACATTTCCTGAAGTTTCTTCCAGTTCTCCATGTCCTCGCTGCCTACCAGATAAGACAGTCTTAGAACTGCGTAAGTCGGATTCGGAAATCTCTCCATAAATTCCATATCCTTCTCCATCATGTCCAAGGTTTTCTCTTCGATCTTCATCGCTATTTCCTCTGTCGCTTCCATCTGTGAAAACTCGTCCATCTCTACTTCTTGACCTATCATCTCGTCTATATAAATCATTTTGACCTCCTCTATCTTCATTTGTATTTTCTATATCTCTATTATAGTCGGCAGCAGCCCTTTCTGTCAGCAGCCTAGCACGATCTATTTCCTTAGATTTTTCTATTGTGCTATCTATAATATCTTCACTAACCCTTGATATTACAAGACCTATCTGTTCTAAAGAAATTGTATTAATCCTAGAAAAATTATTTTTTAAATTTTCCATATCCATAGGATAGACTGTATTAAACCTATTAGCTACCGCATAGGATATTGAGTCTCTCATAAACTTTTCAAAGCTAAGTCTATCCTCTATATCTATCCTTAAATCAGCAAGAGCCAAGTTAATGTATTTATCTCCATAAATTCGGCTCAAAGAAAATATATTTTCATTGAGTGAATCACTAGCTTCAAATGAAAAATCTCTTATTATTTCTTTTAAAGCCTCATTATGGTTTTCGTGATCAAACTGCCATAAGCTAACCTCATTGATATTCCTATCCATTGATGTTGTCTGACTAATATCGAAAATGTATGAAATTTTTTGATTTACATTACTTCCAACTAAAATTGGAATACCCTTTTGACCTCTCATAACAACTCGACCAAAATATTTTTTCCACATATCAAAGGTCGCACAAGCTCTAGCTTCAGGTTCTTTGTTGTATATACTTAGTTGGCTAGAAAAATCATATTTCTGATTATTACCTATAACCTTTAAGAGCTTTAAATATTCTTTTTCATCTTGTAAAACTTCATACTTTATTGCTTCTTGTATATTCTTAAAATCATTTACTTGCATTTTCTACCTCCTTTTTAGAGTAATAAAAAAGACGATAGATTTTAAATAATCTACCGTCTTTAATGTAATATAATTAAATGACCTATATTAATTTTTTAAGTTTTTTATATAAGTTCAATAATTCGTTAATATCCATATCCATTATAGGCTCATACATAAAAGAGTTTATATGAATATTTTCTGGAGTCATTATATTAACTTCATTAACAATATTAATTTGTTCTTCATTCGCAATCTGCTTATATGCATCAAATAATACCCTGGTCATATTATTAGTTTTATCTACATGATTCAGAAATTCCGCTTTATCTCCTGTTTTCAAATTATTTTTCACTTTCCAATTGAGCATCCCATTATAATTATTAATTTTATCTAACATTATTTCCTCAGCTTTAAGTCTACAAGCCATTGATAATAAAACTTTATGCTCGAGTAAATTTAAGTTATTACTTAAGTTTTCAGTAGTTTCATAAAGCTTTTCTATAACCAGATCATCCTCTTTAAATTCACTTGGTATATCAAATTTCCCTAAATATTCTTTATATACTTTCCCTAAAGTTTTAAAAGTAATAGTTCCTGAATTATCTTTATTGTGTAGTAAATTAGTTAATAGCTCATAATCGCTATCATAATAATTTGAATCATTAACATATTTATCATAACTATATTCAATTAGATTCCTAACAAATGGTATAAGTGCAAATAAAGAATATTTATCTGGTTTACTTTTCCATGTTATAAAAGGTTGCTTTTGATATTTTTCTTCTATCAAATTTAAATCCTGTTTGTTTTCAACGATAAATCTAGATTTACGAGGTACATTGAGTCTAGAAGAAATTGTTCTATAAAAATCAAAATTATGAGATAAAATTATCATTCTAAAATTATCAATTGTTGCCATTTCATACAAATATTCTACAATAGCATACTTATTTTTATAATCAAAAGAATCTGCTATATCGTCTACTATAAATAGGATTTCATTGCTTTCTTTTCTTATTTTTTCTATGTCAAATATTATATTTAACAAATATAAAGATCTTTTTTCTCCTTGACTTAACACGTCTAATTTTTCTAAATTTGATCTATCTAAGCTTGCTTGATTTTCACCCTTCTCAAATATAAACTCCACACGTGGGAGGTTTTCTCCTATTATCGCTCCCTTTAAATTTGATATTTTCATCTTATATGGAACAGTAAACCTATCTTCAAATATTTCTAAAGAACGATTCCACAATGTATTGTCTATATTGAGATTTTTAACATTCTCCTCTAATTCTTTATATATCTCTAATAAATCATCAAAAGATTTCTTTTCTTTCTTTATATAGGAAGTCCATAATTCTTTTTTTAAATTGTCTAAATTTTCTATTTTTAAAAACTCTATTAGCTCAGGATTATTTTCTATTGTATCTCTTAATAATATGCCTTTTGTATCACTTAGTAACTTTTCTATCTGTTGAAACTCTGGAATATCTTTAATTTTCCCTTCTATTTCATATAATTTCTCTTGTAGTTCATCATTATTACCAATTACTATGCTATTATTTAAATTAAGTTTATTATCTCTTACAAAAAAATTATCTGAATCTAAATTTTTTGCAACGTTTTTCAATTTTGGAAATGTGAACTTACCTTTTTCAAAAAAAGTATAACTACTGTATATAGTTTCAGCAGCTTCACAAAACTCTTTTATTTTATTTTGAAAACTACTGTCCTTTATTTTTTTAATTACACTATTATCAAAAATTGTCGAGTATTTAACATTAGGTAAATACGTTTTATTTTCAACTTCACCTAATTCTTTCAAGCTTAATAAAAAGCTTTTTTCACTTAAATTCATTTCAGAAACTATTGTAGGCTCTAATTCATAAATTTTTCTTCCTTGTTGTGTTTTTTCAATTTTTAGTCCTGAATATTGCACTAACTTTTTTAAAAAATTATTTTTTTGCTTTAATAAAGTTGTGATAGATTTTTTTGTTTTTTCGTCTACTAATAAATCCGCTATACTATTAGATTCATAATAATTTTCAAAGCTTTTTATTACAAACACTTGCTCTTTTCTTATATCTTGTCCATCTACGCTAACATTAACTTCTGCTTTTATATCGAATATTTCATCACGTATTTCGTCAGCTTTACCATCTTGAATTTTCTTAAAAGTTTTTGCAAAAGAAGTTTTCATTAATCCATTTTTTGCATATACTGTAATCACATTTGTATTTGTAAAATCGAATTCATGGTTAAACTCATCTATTCCATAACAATTCTTTAATTTACATTCTAGAATATCCATATCATGCCCTCCAGTCTTTTATTTTATTATATCATTTACAATAATAAGTTTGCACTAACATGCATTAGTGAACTAATAATGCACATTAAAATATCAACCACAATAGAATTGCCGGCCTGTTTATATAGTTTACTTGAGGTGCAATTTTTTCTTCTTGGATATACTTCTTCTAATTTGTCTATATCGCTATCATCAAAACCCATGAGTCTTAAACATTCTCTTTCTGTTAAATACCTATACTGACCATTTCCAATATCTATTATTCCAGAATTAGGTACTCTCATCTGTTTTGTAGAAATAGTATAAGAAAAATCTTTAATCACTTTGAGTCGCCCTCTAAAACTATTATCTATGCCTTTATTTAAAAATTTGAGCATATAAGGTTGGGTCATTGTATAAAGTTCACTTACATCCTTTTCTAAAAAATCACTTAGTGGTCTTGTTTCTTTCCTCTCCAATTTATTAAAAGAAAAGTTATTTGCTCCAAGACAAGAAACAACAAAAATTCTCTCTCTTTTTTGAGGTATTCCAAAATCCATTGCATTTAATATTTCATACTTGCTTTCATATCCAAGGTTTTCTAGTTCTTTTAGATAAATAAAAAAGGAGTCCCTCATATTTCTATCAAGGACTCCCTTTACATTTTCCCAAATTATCCATTTAGGTTTTTCTTTCATTTCTTTTATTATTCTAATTGTTTCAAATAGTAAGCTTGATCTAGTTCCTGAGTTTTTTACTCCTCCCTGCTTTTTTCCAATTCTTGAAAAGTCTTGGCAAGGACTTCCATGCATAATTAAGTCTATCTTCTCATTAGGTGCTTTATATCCTACTACTGATTTTGGCTTATAATCTTCTCCATAAAGTGCATTGTATGATTTAACACAAGCCTTATCTATTTCTACATAATCAACAACTTCATAAGGTATCTTTAAATTAATAAAAGCCTTTCTAATAGCACCTATGCCGCCGAAAAGCTCTAATATTTTCACCTTATTCATTTAGATTATTCTTGTACCTATCTACAAGCTCCCTTATACTATCTTCAATTTCTCTTAAAAAGTCTTCTTTATCTACTTCACCAGAGCTAATCTTTGCAAGTTTCATTTCCCATTCAGATGTTGTTTCTGCTGATTTAAACTTATCCTCTACAATTGATACAAGTCTATTGCCTTTTTCTGTTACAATTAGATTTTTCTTATCTCTTCTTATAAGATCCTTATGGATAAGATTTTCAATAATTCCTGCTCTTGTAGCTGGTGTTCCTAAGCCTTTTCTCTCCACTTCTATATCTTTATCCAGTGATTCAATCCCTGCATTCTCCATAGCCTTTAAAAGTGTATCTTCGTTATAATGACTTGGAGCTTTGGTAAATTTCTCTGATATATTTTTAGAAGTTAGCTTAATTTTATCTCCAGTCTTTACATCTGGTAATTCATTTTCTTGTCTTTCCTTTCCATAAGGCTTTAGATACCTGGTATAACCTTCATAGTTTATAGTCTTACCACTTGCATTGAAGTTAAATTTATCATATTCATATCTGATTTTTCTACTAGATTCCTTTAAGTTATCCGAACATGAAGCAAGTAATTTATTCTTGATTAGATTATAGATTTTGCTTTCTTTGTCAGATAAATCTTTGGCTTTTCCAATACCTGATATAGTAGGAATAATTGCATAGTGGTCTGTAACCTTAGATGAATTAAAAATAGACTTAAAGTTTGATTCATTGATTTTAAAATCATCTTCAAGTCCTTCTAATAATTCTTTCATAGTATTAACCATATCATCGGTTAAATACCTGCTATCCGTTCTTGGATATGTGATTAGCTTTTTTTCATATAAAGCTTGTGCCAGATTTAAAGTATCATTTGCTGAATACCCAAAATATTTATTTGCTTCTCTTTGTAAGGTAGTGAGATCATAAGGCTTATCTGGTTTTGTGCTTATTTCTTTGTCTTCTACCTCTGTAATAACTATTTCGTCTTCTAGCAGATTTAATAGTTGTTCTGCAACTTCAATTTTATCAATCCTATCTGATACAAGTTTCAATCCTTCATAAGATAGGTCAACTGTATAATATTTTTGCTTCTTAAATAGGTTTATTTCACTATCTCTTTTGGCTATTAAATATAGAGTTGGTGTTTGTACTCTACCAACAGAATATGTTTCCTTGTAAATGCAAGAATAAAGCCTACTTAAATTCATCCCCACCAGCCAATCTGCAATTGCTCTTGCACTTGCCGATCTATATAAGCCTTCAAAGTTTTCTCCATTTTTAAGATTTCTAAAACCATCTTCAATAGCTTTGTTTTCCATTGAAGATATCCAAAGTCTTTGAATCTTCTTTTTACATTTAGCTTGATTATATACAAGCCTAAAAATAAGTTCTCCCTCTCTTCCAGCATCACAAGCATTTATAACTGTGTCGATGTTCTTATCGTTTAAAAGTTTCTTTAAAACTCCATATTGTTTTTTAGTGCTTTTAGATACTTCATAAATATATCCTTCTGGAATTATAGGAAGAGTGTCTATTGACCATTTCTTCCATTTTTCATCAATCTTATCTGGACTTGCCATTTGAATTAAATGACCTACACACCAAGAAACAATGTAGCCACCTCCCTCATAATATCCGCTTTTTCTTGTTCTTGCTCCAATTACTTTTGCAATCGTAACTGCTACACTTGGTTTTTCTGCTATTACTAACTTCATTAATACCTCCATAAATAAAAAAAGAGCGAAAGATTTCTCTCTCGCTCAAGCTTTTAAAAATTATTATAATAGTTCATCATCTTCATCATCTTCTGATGATTCTTCATGACTTTCATCATTGTCAGATTCATCTTCTGACTCACTAATATAATCCTCATCATCTTCTTCAAAGTCTTCCAACATTCTATCTTCTTTTGCTTTGACTACTTTAAAATAATATCCTGCCCCTATAACTCCTCCAATTACAAGTGCAATAATTAGAAATGAACCTATTCCGCTTTTCTTTTCTTCTTTTACTGGAACAACAGTAGGTTCTTCTTTTTTTACTTCTTCTTTCTTAGGCTCTTCAACCTTTATAGTATTTTTATCTTCTGATTCAATCATATTTAACAGGTCTTGTTCTCCTACTTCTGTTAATAATCTTACATTATCTTGATTTGATGAGTGATCCACTATTAGGTGCATAGTTTTTCCACTTTTAGTTTGAAATGTTAAAAATTGTCTTACATCTACTGGATTTTCTTTATCTTTTTCTGTATCTCCACTTGGTGTAATATCTTTTCCATTCCTATCTACATTTTCAATTACTGAACCTCTTGCCTTATTTTCCTGTGTTGCTAGACTATTTACTGCCTTTGTATTACCACCTTTTACAAGTGGGGTTTTCTTTGGAGGATTATTTGAAGGCTTATTTGCTTCACTTGTATTTCCTGGTATTCTTGGAACATCTTGATAAGGAATTTCTTCTTTTGACGGTGTAAAAACATCATCTTTCAACATTTTTTCAAATTCTTCTTTTTGTGGTTCATAGATTGATTCGTTTTGACTTTCTATTTGCCCTTCATTTGTCATCGCAAATGTAGTTGCTGGTACTGTAAATGTAAAAAGGAGTAACGCTATGGCTACTCCTCGTTTAATGCTCTTATTCATTTTTCTATCCTTTCTTATTTTACATTTTTAAATACATAGACTGCTTTTCTAGCATTGTCCCATTCTATTGTTTGGTTTTTACCATCTTTAATATCTCCATGACTTGCCCCAAAAGCTTTAGCAATATTTGAAATTGAAGCATGAATTCTTCCATTTATAATCACTGGCTTAACATCTGAATTGTAGACCTTTCCATCTGAATCTTTCATAACACCAGTATCAATATTTAGTCTTAATGTCTTTTTAGCTAGGATATTATTCTCTTTATTTGAGAAAATGGCTTCACGAGTAGAGTTGTCATACTCAACATTAAAACCTAGAGTATAAGCAATATATCTTACTGGAATCATAGTTCTTCCTTGGTCTACATAAGTTTTTACATCCATATAGACTGTTGTCTTACCATCTTTGTTAATAATGTTATAAAAGTTTTTGTCTACTTGGAAAACTGCAAATTCTTTTTCATTTTTAACTTGTTTTTTGCCTTGCTGTTCCTCTTGCTTTTTCATCTTGTTAAGATCAAATTGATTTAGGATATTCTTGTCATCAGCTTTCAAAAGTTCGTCCCACTTCTTATCTTGAGATTTCTTATCTTCTTTCTTTTCTTTGTTTTCTTTTTGGAGTTTTAGAAGTTCATCTAATTTTTTAGATAAGTCTTGATTTAGATTTTTGTCTTTTTCATCTTTAGCTTGTTTTTCAAGTTCTTCTTTCGATTTTTTATTTGCTTCCTCGATTAACTTCTTTGCTTCTTCGATTTTCTTATCTAATTCTTCTTTTAGCTTTTTAATTTCTTCTTCAGAAGCTTTTTGTTTTTCTTCTAGTCCTTTAATCTTATCTTCTAATTCTTTTTTTGTATTTTCAGAAGATTCTTTTAAACTATCAATAGCCTTTTGAAGCTCTTCAATTTTCTTACAGCATTCTGACTTAGAATTTTCTGTCTCTTTCTTTTTAGACTCTAAGTCTTTTATCTTAGTATCTTTTTCATCAAGAGCTTTTTCTAAGTCCTTAATTTTATTGTCTTTATCCTCAATTTCTTTAGTCTTCTTTGCAAGTTCTCCTTCTAAAGACTCGAGCTTTTCTTGCATTTCTTTAATTTTATTTTCGTTTTTACCAGTCTTTTCTTTCTCAGCTTCTAACTCCCATTTTGTAGATGAATAATCTTCTTTTAGCTTTGCATTTTCATATTGTAATCTTTTTAGTTCATCTTTAAGCTGAGTAATTTCTGCTATTAGTTCATCATTATTATTAGAATTTTTAAGATCCTCAATTTCTTTATTCAATTGAGCAATCTTATTATCTTTATCTCTAATCTCTTCTTCTAGCTTAGACTTTTCTTGTTTTAGTTTTTCTCCATTATCTTTGCAAGATTCTAACTTTTTCTTTAATTCATCTATCTTTGATTGGTCTTCTTGTTTCTTATCATTTAAGTCTTTGATCTGATTTTCTAAGTCCTTAATATTTTTAGTTAAATCATCAATCTTATTGTCCTTTTCATCAATATCTTGACCTGTTAAATCAGTTTGAGTATCAATGGAATATTTATTTGGATTGTAAATAGTCATCTTTCCTTGATACATATCATTGTTATAATCAAATTCAAGTTCTACACTATCTACATTCTTATCAAAGACAAACTCTCCATTTTCATACCTCAATCCATTAGGAATAGATTTGAATCCTTGATTTCCCTTGAAACCAAAATGATTTTCGTAAAATGGATTTTGTTTTGGTCTATATTCAACTTCTTGATTATGGAATACTCCCTTACTGTTAATATTTGGATTGCCTAAAACTTTTATAGTGTGCAATTTATTTCTTGAAAAAGCGTATTGTTCAATTGTCTTCACAGACTTCGGTATAGTTATTTCTTGGAGGTTATTTCTTTCAAAAGTATTATGTTCAATATTTACCAAAGTATCAGGTAAAGTCACTTCTCTAAGTCCACAATTGAAAAATGCTAAACCACCAAGATAAGTTAGACTATTTGATAGTTTTACCTCGTCTATACTTGCATCGTAAAAGGCAGCATAGCCTAAATGCTTAACAGAATCAGGAATAATTACTTTATCCCAATGTTTGCCACGTCCAAATTCTCTTTTAAATCTAAGTTCATCGTTTGAATGACTTAAAGAATAATTTCCATTTATAGACTTCGTTCCTTCAGGAAATACTAGAATATTTGTCTTTTCTTTCTTTTCTAAGCCCTTATCACTAAAAGCGATTATATTTCCCTCAGAGGAATACATAAAATCATCTTCCGTCCAAGTAACATCAGACTTTGCAAATACACTTGTATGCACAGTTGATGTTAAAACTAATAAAAGAGCCATAAAAAAGGCTCTTAGTCTGTTTGTATTAAATTTCTTCATTATGAATGTTCTCCTTTTCTTTTAATTTTTCTTCTCTTTTTCTATCATTGATTTTCTCCATTAATTCTTCCAAGCTGATATTGTTCCTCCTAAGAGTTACAATTATTTCTTCATTTTCAACTTGTATTTCTTCATCGCAAATTTCCTTGTATTTTGCATTTAAATCTTTCAATTTATCTTCTATTTTTTTCTTTTTGTTTCTAATACTTATAAGTTTTCTGTTCACATAATATCTCCCTTCTATCTAGGTCTTCCAAAACCATAAAAGTGTGATTTCCAATATTTTGAATTTATTGATGTGTATTGAATTGGATCTCCTGCGTGAATCATCATTCCATTACCTGCGTATATTCCTACGTGAGATATTGGTGTTCCACTGTTATATGTTGAATGGAAAAATATAATATCTCCAGGTTGAGCTTCACTTGGACTTACTGGATTACAATAGTCTTTGTATATTCTCCATGCAGTTGTTCTTGGCATTCTCTTTACACCAGACTTAGTAAATGACCAACATACAAATCCTGAGCAGTCAAAGTTAGATGGTCCACTTGCTCCAAACACATATCTTTTGCCTATATGTTTTTCTGCTTCATTAAATAAGGCTTTTGCAGTAGCTGAATCAAAAGCAAGACCAGGATTTCCAAAGTTTGGATTATCTACTATTTCTCCTAAGTCCCCATTACCTGATCCAAAAACATCACCCATATTCCCCTTAGCTTCAAGAAGAGCTTCATAATGAACTACATTGTCTGGATAATCTTTAAATATTTCCCTAACTACTTCATCCATTTCTTTTTTCTTTAAAGTTACAATTAACTTTTTATATTCGTACTCTTCTTTTTCATAGCTAGTATAAGGATTACCACGACTATCATATCTTGTTCTTGCTACTGTTCTTGTTCTAATTTCAATTTCTTCTTTAAAGTCAAGCTTATACATCTTGTCGAAAAGTTCTTTTAAAATTCCTTTTACTTCAGATGCTGATTTTACTTCTCCACATCTTGAAGTTATATAGGATAAAAGTTCATGGGTATTATGACCAATTTCTCCTTCTTTATTTATGATATATTCGTCATATCCAGGATGACTTGTTTTTACACTTTCTATTTGTGATTGTAGGTCATATTCCATTGATGAAAATTCTTGATTAACTTCACTTAGAACTGTATCTTGTGATAGGTATGTTGTTGTCATTACTGAGTTTACTGAGTTGCTTAGTCCACTCATACCAACACTTCCACCACCAATCATGATTGATAGCATAAGACCTAGTCCTATTACTAGAAATAAAACCATCTTACTTTTTCTTACGATTAGCTCTTTAGAAGCCTTACCTAAACTTAAAATAGCTTTTTTAACTCTATCTACCAGTCTTGTTTCGTGCTTTTTAGCTATCATGCTTTTCATTTGTTTTCTCTGGTAAAACTTCTTAAATCTATTTTTCTTTATATAGGCGTCTGACTTTTTTAAATCTTCCAAACCACTTTTAAACTCCAACTTGCTTTTTCTCTTTCTTATTTTCTTATCAAGTTTAGATAGCTTTTTTAAGGACTTTTTCTTTTTGTCTAGCTTATACTTCCTTATTCCATGCTGGAGTTTAGAGCTTACATTAGCGGCCTTTTCTCCAGATTCTACACCAGTATTGTCAGATCCTGAACTTAAATAATCTCTCACTAACTCTGATGACTTAGCTCCAGATAATAAAACCCCAGAAGATAGACTTCCTTTAGTTTTATTCTTTAAAATATTATCCTTTAGCTTGCTTTTAGACTTTTCAAGCTCTCCAATCTTTTTATCTGAGATAAAATCTTTAACATCTTGTGATTTCTTAGAATCTTTAGTTGTAACTTTCTTAGATTCATTTTTTAAGTCATCAATTTTCTTTCGAGTGAATTTATCACTTTCATAATTTTTTCTTTTGTAGTAAGTCTTCTTTTTATTAACTTTCTTTTGTTCTGAAGGTTTAAGGCTTGTTTCCTTTTCATCTTTTATAAATTCTTGATTATTATCTTTAAGCTCAGAATTTTCAAAAGTCTTATCTGTATCAACTTCGCTTAGCTTATTTTCTTTATCTATCTCTTTAGAAAATTTTTCCTTATCTCTAAACTTCTTTTCTTGATAAAGCTTCTGCTTTTGCTTTTTATCGATATTAGTATTACTCTCGTTCTTACTTACTTCATCTTTAACAAGCTTATCTTTTCTATATATTCTCTTACTTTTCTTCGCTTCAATAGGTTTATCTTCACTTGTATGGATTCGCTTAGACTCTTTCTCGTTGATTTTGTCTTGAAATTTATCCTTACTATGAATAAGTTTATCCTCATAATTTTTAAGAACTTGTCTTTTACTTGATGCCGTCTTATTGCTTATTGGTTGAGCCTTAGCTGAGATATCATCTGTTGTTAGTTTATTAGAATTAATATTTCTACTGTTTTCACTATCAAAGTTCACCTTTTTGAAGTCTACACCTAAGTCTTCATCAAGTTTAAAGTTTTCATCTGTCCTTATTTCAAGATTAGCTTGTTTTGTTTCTTCAGTCTTATATTTATTATCTAAAACATCTTTTCTAATTCTTTCTTTGTTTTTAGCCTTCTGAAAGTCTTTTAGTTTATTTTGTTTTTGATCTTTAGCTAATACATTCTCATGGATAAGTTTAGATTCTTTTTCTGAAATTTTATCTCCGAACCTATCCTTAGTCTTAATAATCTTATTGGTATAATCATCTGAATGTACAAGTTTACTTTCAAGATTCTTTTCAGGAGCGTCCCTATTTCGTATAATTTTCTTTTGAAAATCTTTTTTTAGTTTTTTATCCATATCACACCTACTTAGCTTCTTCTGGTTTTGTTGTCATTAACTTATATAGCATGGTGTCTTTAGGGAATTTATCTATAAAGGGAACAATAGTATTTCCAAAGAATAAGAGTCCCTCACCTGCATTTGAATTAGTAATATAGTTTAACTGATAAGGCGATATTTTTAATTTCTTAGCAAGAATATCTCTATCTCCAGACGCTTGATTTAACATTAGAACAAAGTCTGTATTATCAAAGATATTTTCAATTTCCTGACTTGTTAAAAGGTCTTTTACGTTTTGAGTTATACCTGTTGGAATACCTCCCCATTTTCTAAATCTTTTCCAGATTTCTACTGAATATGAAGCAGTTTGTGGGTCTTTTAATAAAAGGTGGAACTCATCTATATAGTATCTTGTAGACTTGCTTCCTCTATTTAGGGAAACCTTGTTCCAAACTTGGTCTTGAATTACAAGCATACCTATTTTTTTAAGTTGTGTTCCTAGCTCTTTTATATCAAAGCAGAGCAGTTGCCTATTTAGGTCAACATTTGACCTATTATTAAATACATTAAGACTTCCCTTAACATAAATTTCCATTTCTGTTGCGAGCTTCCTACCAACTCCCTCTTCTTGAGATAGGAGCATATCGTATAAATCTCCTAATATAGGCATATTTTCTGGTTTTGGGTCTTCAAAATATTTTTGATATATCTTCGGTAAGCACCTATCTATAACAGATTTTTCTGCAGCAGTAAGACCAGATCCTCCTACTACAAGTTCAAGCATAGACATTATGAAATTTGCCTTATCTTTTAAAGGTGCGTCCCCATCTCCATAGTTCATATTAATATCTAATGGATTTAGGTAGTCCCTTGACTTTGCTGAAACTTTAATAACTTCTCCATTAAATTGTTTTACAAGGTTTGAATACTCGCCCTCAGGATCACAAATAATTACATCATCGTCTGTAACAAGAATTGCATTTGCCATCTCTCTCTTTGCCGAGAAAGATTTACCAGAACCTGGTGTTCCTAATATTAGTCCGTTAGGGTTCTTAAGTTTCTTCCTATCTGCCATAATCAAGTTTTGGCTAAGGGCATTTAATCCATAGTACAAAGAATTTGCCGAATCAATAAATAGCTCTTCTGTTGTAAAAGGCATAAAAACTGCCGTTGATGATGAAGTTAAAAATCTTTTTATTTCGACTTGGTTAACTCCTAGAGGTAAGGCAGAAACAAGTCCTTGTTCTTGCTGATGAGATAATCTTTTTACCTGACAATTATGTCTATTTGCAATTGATGAGATTTGTGCAATGGTGTTTTCTAATTTTTGATTAGTCCTTGCAAAATTCATCATTACTATGGTAACTACAAAGAGCCTTTCATCTCTATTTTGTAAGTCAGATAACATGGACTTAACATCAGCCCCAAAAGTATTTATATCTGAAGGAATAATATCCATATCATATCCAGCACGAACTGCTTTCTTTTGTTCTTCAATTTTCATTCTATCTAGGTCTGTATTTTTTCTCTTAATAAGTTTAATAGCTTCTGCTTGTTCAACTACATCTATATGAAAAGCTACATAAATATTGTCATCAATATCTAAAAACTCAGATAACATTCTGTCTGATAGCTCACTTGCAAGTATTTGAAAATGACTTACTGCTCCAATGAATTTCCCAAATTTAAAATTATTTGCTGGTGCAAAATTAAAGATATTGGGAGTTATATGTGATTTTGTAGACTCTTTCTTCTTCAAATTCTTATATGAAAAACCAAAGTTCTTATCTGGATTTAACATGTCGTGAACAAGTCTTAACCTTTCTTCGCCATCAAGACTTTCTGCTCTTACTCCCATAGATTTAAAGTTAGATAAAATATCTACTTCAAGTCTATTTAGCTTTGCTCTTGCTTGTTCTAGGTTATCAGCTTCTGTTGTAAAGGTTATATACTTCATCTTTTTAAGTCCGTTATTGCCCTTAGCAAGTTGAAGCTTTAACATCTCCCTAAACTCTTTTCTTACATCGTCATAAAAGTCTCCCTTATCAGCAATTTTAATTGCGTCTTGTAAGTCCTTATTTCTTCCTAATTGATTTACATATGATAGTTCAATGTGGACACTTGGATCAAAAGAATTTAAAAAGTTGGCAAATTGGTTAAAGATTAAATCTCTATCTTCTTCCAATGCCAACTGGTAATTTATATCTTGAAATGATATTGTCTTTGAATAATTTTTTTCATCTAACTGGCAAATGCCCTCTGGTAACATTCTTATATAGGGAATTGTATCCTCAACAGTAAATCTCTTTTTCTCTTTCTTTAAAATTACACTTAGAAGACTATTTGTTGGATCTTTCTTTGTTTTTAGCCTTCTTACTTCCTTTCGGTCTTTTTTTAATTGTTTTTCCCTTAGATTTAAGTCGCTGATTTGCTTTTTTCTTTGCTTCAAGATATGCCTCCTTTCTTATTCTCTTAGTTGGTTGATAAAACTTATGAAGATAGAAAAATCTAAAATACTTTTCAAAGGTTAAGGTGTCTTTTTCATATAAGGTTATAAAAAAGATTGGCAGGGTTACTATTAGCATTACAATGATTGAAATATCATTAGGTAGATATTTCTTCATAAATATATAGGTTGGTATGCCAATTAGTCCTGCCACAGAAAAACCTATAAGTTGTCTTTTGGTTAAGTTAAAGGCAACCTTTGTTTTAATCTTGTCCAAATCTTTTGGTATTGGTACATACGCCATTTTAATCTCCCTCTACTTCTTCTTTGTAAAGTTCAAGTATATGGTCATAATTAGATGTTGTTTCTTCTTCTAGGTAGCTAATTCTTTCTTCTAATTCTTCTTGTTTTTCTTCATTTCTGTCATTATATTCTCCTTGATACATAACAAATTCATTATGACATCTTCCGAGTCTATTTAATCTTTTCTTTAAGTTTCTAATTTCTTCATTTCTTTTCTTCTCTTTTAAGATTTCATAAGTTCCTCCCAATAAAATTCCAAGTCCCAATAAAGCACAATTTTTCTTTTTTAACATTTATTCCTCCTAGTGCGTATTCATAATACTTTTTGCAACTGTTCCACTCTTAAACATCATAAGTCCAAGTAGTAGAGCATATCCTAATATACTAAACAAGCTTGCGTGAATATCTGTAACCTGTACCGTTCTAATTAAAACGGTGTAGATACCCAAACATATCATCAAAAACAAACCTTGTAGTCCCAAGGCAAAAAGTCCCTTGATATAATTTGTTCCAATCTGACCCCATTCTTTATTTCCCATAGTCGCAAATGGTATGGATGATACTGATGAGTAGACATATATTTCAAACATACGCCCATATACTATTAAGGTAATAGTTAAAGATATACATTGAATTGCAATCCTCACTAGACTTGTTTCAACTAATATCATTAAAAGCTCACCTATTTCTTTTTCTTTTAATGTATCAACCATTGCAACTATCTGATCTCCTGAAACAGTGGCAGAAGTAGTGATTACCCCTGCCGCTTTGTTTACAAGATTTTGTGCCACATCAAAGACTGCCATTGAAAATTCAAAGGCATGGCTTGCAAGGTAGACTGCTATAAACATCTTTATAATATATTTGAAAAACTCAAAAGTATCTGTATCATGCATATTATTCTTTTGCATAACCATATTTATGAGTTCGATACATAATACTGCTGTTATGATAAGACCTGCTATTGGAACGATCACATTATCATTAATGTTTTTTATGAAGTTATATACTTCTCCATTCCAACCCATTGGTGTTTTACCAACATCAGTAGCAATAACTCCTACCTTGTCATTTATATCTAAGAACATGGACTCAAGATTTGCTTTGATACCTCCGAGTAGCATATCCTTAAAAAATTCAGTTAGCTTGTCAAAGATACCAAACATAGACTTTCTCCTAATTTAAAGCATTTGCAAGTAGTGGAATTAATTTAATACCGATTAGTACAATTCCTCCACCAGCCATAAGCTGCTTAATACCTTGAGATTTAGCACCAGGGTTATCATTACCATAACCTTCCATTAAGTTAATAACTCCCCATGCTCCTAAACCTGCACCAATTGCAGTTACAAGTGTCTTTAAAACTCCAACTCCAGCTGTAAAAAATTCCATATTATTCCTCCTCGTTTTCTTTCTTATTTTCTATTTTGTTTAGTGATTTAACTATAAAATTTTTGTAGACCTTATCTCCTTTTTTGTTTTCTTTGAAATATCCAAAGACATGGATTAGATCTCCTTTTTCAAATTCTTTTACAATTTCTACCTTTTCTCCATATACTGAGCAATTTGTATATTCTTTGCCTTTTCCATATTTTTTGACAAGAGCAAAATTTGTTACTTGAACATTTTCTCCATCTTTTTCAAATTCTGAAAATTCAGCTTCCTTAACTAAATTTGCGTTAATATTTATCATTTCTCTATCCATTAATTTTTTCTCCTTAGTTTATAAATTTCAATTAAAAAAGCGACTGAACTTATATTTCAATCGCTAAACGTCTTATTTATTAAATTGTTTTAAGTGGGACTTCTTATCCTTACCATCTTAACCTCCTAATTTTGAGTATAAAAAAAGACGATAGAGTTTTTAATTTCTATCGCCTATTAATACCTTATTTCTAGTCTTCTAAAATCGATACTTCAAGGTCTATCGCTTTAAATGTAACAGTTATTCCTACTTCTTCTTTTACTGTTTTTTCGAATAGCTCAGCTATATCATATGGTGACATATCGTAAATATCTTCATACCATTCATTACTTTCATCGTACATTGTCTCGCATATTGCTTCAATATAATTTTTCTTATCCATAGTGAGTTCTGTATCACTTTCTAGAATAAACTGCTCACCATTTATATTTAATATAATTAAAGATGTTTTTCTATTTTTACACATTTTGCTTTCTCCATAAAATCAAATGTTTAACCTATTTATTTTATAACTTGATTTTAACTTTACCTTATCTCTATTTGTTAGATACTCTTCAACATCAAACAAGTTTTTCTTATCATAATCTTCCAATAACTTATAATTCTTATGCTTTGTAATATCAAATTTATCTGATAAGAAAGGTCTTACTCCTCTTAGCTGGTATATACACTTACCGCCATCCATTACAGTTATTTCATCTTGGCTCATAAGTTCCTTGCCAGTCTTTTGATAATTTAGACCAAAAGATTTCTGGTTTGATCTTGTTTCTGATGTGTTATATAGGTCTATGGTTTCTTTTCCTAGGGTTTCTGATAATTCTTTTACTGTTGTTTTTTCTTTTCCTCCTAAAAAGAGTGTAGAGTCGCAGTTACCAACTATTGTATCTGCATGGTCTTTGTAAATTGCTTTTAATTGAGATTGTGCTTGCAGTATTATACTTGCTGATATTTCTCTTGAACGAATTGTTGCAATCAATTTTTCAAATTTAGGAATTAATCCTATATTGGCAAACTCATCAAGTAGACACCTAACATGAACTGGAAGTCTTCCACCATACACATCATCTGCCTTATCACATAGTAGATTAAATAATTGGGAATACATTATTGATACTACAAAGTTAAAGGTATCATCAGTATCTGATATTATTACGAACAAAGCAGTTTTCCTATCTCCAATTTTATCAAGCTCTAATTCGTCTTCACTCATTAGTTCTCTAAGCTCTCTTATATCAAAAGGTGCAAGTCTTGCTCCACAAGATATTAGAATTGACTTAGCAGTTTTTCCTGTAACAACTTGTCAAGGACTTTCTAATCATTTTTATGGGTTTTTTTATCTTTTTCTTGCTCCATTTCCCTAAGCATTATCCTTTTCAATTTATCTTGCATGGTTTCAGTCACATTTTCATTAAAATGGACTACAACCTCGTAAGTTGCCTTTCCTATCTTCTTTATGGTCTTTGTTCCAGTATTTTGTTCATTTCTATTTTCGTGCATATTATTTTCCTCCTATTAGTTGCAATTAAAAAAGACGATAGAGTTTTATTTCTACCGCCTTTCACAAGTTTTATAGCTATTCACTGAATAACGCTTTACCATTTACATATTAAATTTTCAAATCCTTATTGTTCAGCATTCCGCCAAACATCGTATGATACATATCCTTGGAAGATTCCTCTATCTTTGTAATACTTGATATTTTATTTCCTGCATCTTTTGATGATGCTCCGCAAAGATAAAAGGCTTCATTTTCTGTTCCATAGTCAATAGCAATATACCTATCGTGATATTTTTCCCCTGCGACTTTCATCTTAAGATTGATATTAGGGTAATCTTTTCTAAAATCGTTAAGGATATTTTTTGTAAGCATATCCTTGTTCTTCACATTGTCGCTAAAGACTATAATTTCAACATTGTCTTTTGCAGCCCTTAATAATTCTAAGGTTTTCAAGCCTATATAGTTATCTATTACATAAATGCTTTTCTTTGCAGACTTATATATTTTTGTATAAGCAACATCTGCTTCAATCTTATCTCCATTCATTAAAAGGAAATGCTTGTAAGTGTCTGGATCTATAAAATTATCCATCACCTTTTTCAAATCTTCTTTTGTAGCCATTTGCGACTTTATTTCAGCTATATCCTTTGTATTTTGATTTGTCTGTACTGCTATTTGAACTAATTCTTTTGAACCGATAAAATCTTGGTTTTCAATGATAAAATCTTTCATTTGCTTAAATGTTCTAACTAAAGCTCTGCTTTGCTTAACAGCAAGTTCACCTCTTAATACAGTCATCAGCATATAAATACCTTGTTCTGTAAAGGCATAAGGATTGTATTTAATATTACTTCCTCTACCAGTCCCTCTGTTCAAGGTGAAATTTTTGCACCTTGAAAGTTCTACCATTTCTTCGTCCGTTAATTGGAACATGAAGTCTTCACCTTCAAATTTTTCTGCGTTGTTTTTCACCTGTCTATTAAAGTTTTTTGTTTCATAACCATATATTTCAGCTAAATCTGCATCAAGCATTACTTTTTGCCCACGAATAAGATATATTTTTTCTTGTATAGTTTTATCATCTACAATAACTATCTCTTTATTTTCTTCTGCCATGAAATGCACCTCCAACATTATCTAAATTCTTTTCCAATTCGCCACGCACTGCGTAGCTTTTTGAATAAGTCTTATATTCTTTTATATTTTTCTACTCCGCCTTCAGCTTTTCCGATGTGTTCCACATTTTTTACAAGTCCCTTATTTACATTTTCATAAAACCATCTGCCAATCAATGCCGGCGGTGTTGCGATTAACTCTCTCAAAACAAATTCTTTGCCCTTCGGTAAAGAGCTAATTTTGTTTAATAAGGTAGTATATAGGTCAGCATAGCTTGTATTTTCTTGTAAACTGCTACACTTACAATATTCAGTAACGCTTGGGAAACCTCCCTCTATTGCTTTTTTAGTTAAAATTTCAAGTTCTTCATCGGTTACAGTAAATTGAATTCGCATTTATATATCCTCTCCTTATAACTGAGTTTATTACCATATCACTATCATTTTATCATAAATACGATATTTTTTTCATACTGCAATTTTAAGCCCTATTTTACACTTAGCTATAGTCTGATACCTATTTTATCATTAACGCTCTAAAAACACCTTTCCACCGTCTTATACGAGGTCTACAAGTGTTCCCCCTTGTCATAATCTTCAAAGGTATATACTTTTGATTTATGGCTTTCTTTTAATTTACCTTTATCTTGCTCATACCAATGAACTAAGGTCGCATAATGATCTTTATAGTTTCTTCCCGTGCTTTGCATATAGGTTGACAGCTTCTCTATCATTTCTTCCCTATGACCTTGCATTTTATCCTTTAACTTCCCATATTCTTCATCGGTTAAGGAAACATTTTTATATTCTCCATAAAGGGAGGGGGATATTTTTTCTATCTCCCCCTCTTTCTCTAACTCTATATCTATCTCTTTATCTATCTCTATATCTCCGTTGCAGTTTTGTTGCAAAAGGTTGCAAGGTGTTGCACTGGTGTTGCATTGCAACGCTTTTTGTCCTCTCGATTTTCTTGAACGCCTTGTAGAAGCTGTTTCTGAACCTATAAGACTTGGGATTTCTGTTAAAAAATACTCGTCATTTTCTGTGATTATCTCCATCAATCCTTGTGCTACAAGATAATTTACTGTAACCATTACATCATCTTCCGTTTCATCAATCGTTAATGCAAGCTCCTTGATAAAGTCTGTTTCTACTCCGTCATAATACAGCTTCCCACTATCTTTTAAGCTAAGTAAAAGCAATTTGAGGTAAATGATTGTATAGGTATCTCCTCCTGATATTTTTCTTAGCCTTTTGATTCTCTTATCTGTAAAAAAATCTTCTTTCAATTTTAACCAATAGTATCTTCTGTTGTCTGCCATTTTTATCTTTCCTCCCCTTTATTTTTATAATTTTCTTTAGCCTTTTCCTTGGCTTTTTGTTTGTACTGCCTCTTTATTTCCTCTTGCTCTTGGAATTTTTTCAGTTGTGCAATTACGCTTGGTTTATCTCCTCTCTTAATTGCCTTGTCTATCTCTATGGATAAATCTATTCCATACTCATCATTGACAATCTTTACTGCATATTTGATATGGTCTATCTGCTTAAATTCATCTTGTACTTTAGCTTTATCTTCGCTTAAGTCTTGTATCTCTTTTTCAAGGCTTGATATTTCTTTTTGCCAATCACTTAATTTTATGGCTGATGTCCCGGTAAATTTTTCTATAATCTTTCTTGCTCTTTGGTACTTATCTATTTCCTTTTTATGAGAATTGTAAAAGCTGTCTTTGAATATGGTTTTGCTTTTGTATTCCTGATAGACTTCTTTATTTTCTTTGATAGAGTCTATGCAACTTACACATTGATTTAGGTCTTTTATTCTTTGTGTTTTATCTTGAATATCACCACTTATTTTTTTACTTTGCTTTGCCAGTTCAAAGACTTTTTCTTGTAGGTCTGCTATGGTTTGAAGATGATTATCTTTCAAATAGTAGATTGCTTTTACAAATCTCTTTAGGTCTGCATTTCCCTTTTTTATCTGTCCATAGTAGGATAGATTTTTTGTTTTTTCTCCCTGTATTTCGTTGTAGATAGAAATATACTCATAGAGGTTAAAGAGTTCTGCTTTGTTCTCCAGTTCATCTTTTTTGGTCTGTTTATACTCATCGTATTTTGCTTGCAGATTTCCAAGTAAAGAGTCTATCCAAAAAGTGATTTCTTTTATCTTGTTCTTAATGGCTTTTACTAAGGAGTTATGCTTTTTAATTTCTCTATTGATATTTCCCTTATCCGTTTCAATGCCTTTTCTTTCTAAGGCACTTGCACTTGCTCCCATATGAATGGTTGGAATTTCTTCTATCCCTTGTCTTTTGTAGGAACGATGATCCACTCTCTTTTCCTGATGATTTTTTTCTAAATACTGATTACAAAGACTTGCAAAATTCTCTCTCCATTTCTCTGCGTTTCCTTTATTGTTCCAGTCTGTCAGCTCTACTTTTCTTGTTTTGTAGTTACCGCTTTTTAATTTTATCTTTTCTCCGTTTTCATCAAGAACATATTCTTTTTTGCTTTTTGCCTGCCACTCTCCTTTTTCATTGATTGGTCTAAGAGTAGTCATAATATGGGCATGGATATTATTATTTTCTTCATCACTTTCATCATGGATTGCAAGGTCTGCTATCATTCCTTTTGATACAAAATGTTCTTGTATGAAGTCGGTAATGAGTTTCTTGTTTTCTTCAAAGGATAATTCTTTTGGTAGAGCAATGATAAAATTTCTTGCAAGCTGTGCATTGCTTGCTTTCTCATTTAGTTCAACGCTGTTCCATAATGTAGTTCTATCTTTTAATGCTATGGGAACATTCTCCGGCAAGAAGATTTCTGAATGTAAAAGTCCCTTTTTATTATGGTAATCGTGAACTTCTCCGTCCCATTCATTTTTGATTTTCTCACAAGAGATATATGCTGCACTTGCAACTGCCGATTTACTTTTTCCTCTGCTTATCATAGAAATATTAAAGTGAAATGTTTCTGCCACTTTTAAGCTCCTTTCATTTTTTGTTTGTTTTCAGGTAAAGGAAAAAGCAGACAGGTTATTTTTTGTATCTTTTCCTATCTACTTTATCCGTATGTTTTTATTAAGTTTTGGATTTTTAAAGACTTGCTAAAATCCCTTAGTTTTTCTAAGGGCGCAATTATACACCCTAAAGGGTGCTTTGCGTTCTGCGAAGCTTTTTGCCCTTGCAGGGAGCTTCTGAAAAAACTAAGGTCTTTTATTTTATCTACTCTATGTCTGTTTCATCTTCCATATCTTTCCCATTTATCATTTCTTCATAGGCTTGTCTGTATTCTTCTGTGTGAGTAGAGATATTTAACAGTTTTTCTATCTCCTCATTGGTAAATATTAGAGGATTTTTAATGACCCTTTCTACTATCAATCCCCTTTGTATGAGCCTGTGATTTCTTCTTTTTCGTTCCTTTTCATTTGCCAGTTTTTCTAATTTTTTGCCTTGATTTTGTAATTGTTTCAGCTTTACATCGCACTTTTCTCTTTCTTCCTGAAGTTCAGAAATTTGTTCCTGTACTTCCTGTAATGTTTTTTCTTTCTTCATTTTTAATTCCTCCGTTTTGGTATCTGCTTGTTTCCATAAAGAAAGGTTAAGCACCTTTTTTGACACTTAACCTTTCCAAGTTTTTAGATTTTATCTTCTAAAATCTTTCTCAGTTTTTCTAAAATCCTATCCCTCCTCCCACTGATTGCTTGATGTGTAACTTTCTCTCTTCTGCTGATTGACCTTAGACTTTCTTCTTTGTAGAAGATGGCTTCCATTAGTTCTCGTTCTTCTTTTGTAAGAGTATTTAATGCTTTATGAAGTTCTTCAATTCGCATTTTTACTTCTACAATTTTTTCTAAGTCTATCTTTTCATCTATGATGTTATCTACAAAGTGTCCATCATGATCCAGTGCCGAAAATGGTATTACATTATGCTTCCAATCTTTTCTTTGGAGATACTTTTCATGCTCTGTTATCTTCCAATAGGCTTTGTAGACTTCTTCACTTACAGGTACGGCTTTGCCTTTTACATAAAGGTAATATTCTTTCTTTGCCACTTAGTCATCCTCCTTTTTAAGTTCTCTGTTTTGGTTTTGAGAATAAAAAAGGAGGACTTCTACACTTTGGCGTAAAAAGTCCTCTCGGCTTAAAAACTAATGTTTTATATAATTTTCTATTTGGTCGTTTCTGGTAAAGTATTATTGCTATGTGTAAGCAATTCCAAGAATAAAAAAGGATAATTATATCGTTCTGTGAAAACCGAAACTATAAGTTTTGACATAATTATCCCTCCATTATTTTCCCTCCTAAGTAAATTTATTATTAAATCACTCCTGCTTTTTCAAAATGCTTTTTGAGTATCTTTGTTGCAACGAATGCTCCTATGCAAGCAAGAACAAATGTTATCAAGGCAAAGCCTACTGCCCATGAAACTTTGAAATAAGATAATGCTTCATTTATTTGTGCTTCACTCATTTTCCATTTTGATGCTCTTTCCACAAAAGAAGCTGTTCCGAATAAAATCACAGGAATTACTGTCCCTAAAAAATCCGCTAATGCAAATATCCCATATCCAATAATCATTCGTCCCTTGCTCTCATAATTTCCTATAATCAAATCACATATAATTCCACCGATTACAGCAAAGACTGCATGAGGCAAATGTCCTCCTGACAATGCAATTAAACCAAGAAGCGTTCCTGATATTGTAAATACGCCCTTCTTTTTAACTTTCAAAGCCATAAGGATATAAACGGTAGCAGCTACCATAAAGCTAACTCCTGAAGCAATAAATCCTCCAATCACTGTTGTTGCCATAGCAAATGCAACCGCCATGTATATGACAATTCCAATTGCATTAAAGATTCCGATTGTAATAAAATCACGACCATTTAATTTGTTTTTCATAAAAGTCCTCCTAATAAATTTTCTGTATTACTATCACAAGAGCAATCATCAAAGCTCCTAATAGTCCAATCAACAAATCCGTTGTTCTAAACCTCAATTTTGTTAATGTAACCCTGTTCTCATCACTATCAAGTCCTCTAATGAGTGCTGAAGCTGACAGTTCATCTGAAATCTTAATCATTCTCATTAAAAGCGGAACAAGCGTATATTCAATATATTTAATTGGATGTAGCAAGGGAAAAAATCTACTTGTTACGATTCCTCGAATCTTCATATTCTCTTTTAATGCCTTGAGTTCTATTTTTATAGTTGGTACAAACCTAAGCAAAACACTAAAAGGTATACCAATGCTTCTTGGTACTTTCATTCTATTTAATGCTTCAAGCATTTCACTTACACTTGTAGTCTTTGTTATATATCCACCAAACATAGCAATTAAGGTCATCCTTGATGCAAAGTAAATAAACATATATATTGCAAATACGATACTTGCTTCACAAAACTTTCCAAGCCATAACTCTATGCAGTATAAAATCACAAAAAACAAAATAAAGCGTAATGCTCTTTTCCACATACTGCTGTATACATACAGAAAAAAGGCAAAGAGAATCAGTCCGAAAAGTAGAATTGTATCGCTTATAAAAAAGCTCGTAAATCCAACAATTGGAAGTAGAGTAAGTTTTATTCTCGGATCGACTGTTTTTCTATCCATCAAGTTATCTACCTCCTCTCATCTTGTCCAATATGAGAATTTTATTACTTTCACTCATATTCAAAACACTTTCTATTTTTCCATCTCCCATTACCCAGAGCTTACTCACTGTGTTCGCTAAAAACTCAAAATCATGACTTATCACCAAAACTGTTGTTCCATTTTTTAATTGTTCTTCAATTAATTTTGCCACTGAAAGCATTGAGTCTTTATCACAACCTGATGTTGGTTCATCATAGATAAAAACTTTTGCCTGTTTCATCATTCCACAAGCTATTGTGAGTCTTTGTTTTTCTCCTCTTGATAAAGCAAACGGATGCTTATCAATGTATTTATCTAAGCCAAGTACATTCAAAATAGACTTTGCCTTTTGAGTATTTTCTTTTTTATCTTTACTTGAAATACCAAGCAGCATTTCATCAAGTACACTTTCCGAAAACAACTGATAGTCTGAATCTTGAAAGACAAAATATGACATATCCATTAAATCTTTATGATTAAGCGAATTATCTTTCCCCGTCCATATCTTCCCCTCTTTTATCTTCTCAAGTCCTGAAATCACTCTTGCAAAGGTAGTTTTTCCGGTACCATTTAAGCCGATAAGACCAATGGCTATTCCGCACTCCATATTGAAATCAAGATGATTTAAGATGTATTGATTTTGCTTATTTCCAACCTTAGTTGCACTTGGGTAACAAAATTTCAAGCCTTTCCCACTGATACTTTCATCATTTAATTGATATAAATCTTTCTTCTCACTTATCCTGTATTCTTTTAATTCAAGAGTTCTTAGTCCATTATCATCCCAAAACTTCCCTTCAAGATGGATAACTTCTTCCCGACTCAAGTCCTGTGCAATCTCTCCATCTTTAACCAAAAGAAAACGGTCAAATAAAGATTTTACATAGTACAAACGATGTTCAATTAGAACAACAGTTGTTCCCTTTTTCTTTAATTTTTCCAAAATTAAAAATAGGTCAAATGTTGCTTTCATATCCAAATTTGCTGAAGGCTCATCTAAAATTAAAACTTTCGGATTCATTGCATAGATGCTTGCAATAGCTATCTTTTGTTTCTGCCCGCTTGATAATTCAAAAACAGATTTTCCTTTCAGTTCCTCAATATCCAGCTCTGCATATACTTCTTCTACTCTCTGTTTGATTTCATATCTTGATTTGCAGATAGTTTGAAGCCCAAAAGCTATTTCTTCATCTGTCGTTGTCGTGAAAAATTGACTTCTTGGATCTTGAAATACAGTACCTACAATACGCCCTATTTCATGAAGCGATAATTTGCTTATATCTTTTCCGGACGCAAAGGCTTCCCCTTTCATTTTGCCTTTGTAATAATGTGGAATAAGACCATTCATCACACTTCCAAGAGTACTTTTACCACTTCCACTTTTCCCTGAAATTAAAACAAATTCACCTTTTCTAATTTCAAGATTGACATTTTTTAAAGCAGTTCGTCCATCTTCCCATTCATAATAAACATTTTTTAGCAAAATCATGGTTATACCTCATACTGAGCTTTCCATAATTTTGTGTAGTAACCATTTTTTGCAAGAAGTTCACCATGCTTTCCTTTTTCAAGTAAATTTCCTTTTTGAAATACGAGAATTTGGTCAGCTTTTTGAATTGTTTTTAAATGATGAGCCACTACAAGTACAGTTCTATTCTTTGCAAGTTCTGTAATAGCATCCTGTATCAAAGATTCATTTACAGGATCAACATTACTTGTCATTTCATCAAGAATTAAAATCGGTGCATCTTTTAGAAAAGCTCTTGCAATAGATATTCTTTGTCTTTGTCCACCTGATAAAATTCCTCCATTTTCGCCAATATCAGTTTCATAACCTTTTGGTAAACTCATAATGAAATCATGTATTCTTGCTTTCTTTGCAGCTTCAATGATTTCCTCTTTTGTAGCTCCTTTTTTACCTACTCTGATATTTTCTTCAATCGTGTTATCAAACAATTGAACATTCTGCATGACAATGCTAATACGGTCTAAAAGCTCATCATAAGGAATATCCCTTATATCAATTCCTCCGAGTGTAATTTTTCCTTTATGCACATCATAAAATCTTAGAAGTAAGTTGGTTATAGTGGTCTTTCCACTACCTGATTCTCCAACTAAGGCTGTCATTGTTTTTTCAGCAATAGAAAAGCTCAATTTTTCCATTTTAAATTCATCTTTTTCATAGGAAAATCCAATGTTATCAAAAGCTATATCATTATCTTTCGGAACAATTCCATTCACTTTATCCGGGATTACATCTGCATATAAAATTCTTGAAAGTCTTTCGTAACTATCTACCGCCGAAACATAGTTCATATAGTGTTGTTCCATAGAAGCGAACGGCTTATAAAACTCTTTTGAAATTACCGCAAAGATAATAAAATTAAGCACATCGAGATTTCCCTTTATAACAAGTATTGCTCCTGCAATTAAAAGAACTAAATATCCAATATCCAGTAAAAAACCAAATATAGATAACTGTTTTGCCTTGAATCTTGAAGCTGCTTTACTTGTTTCTCCGAACTTTTTCGTTTTGTTCATAAGCTCATTATCTAAGCTCTTATTGTTTGAAAAACTCTTTAGTACAGGTATTCCTCTAACATATTCAACAAATAAGCTAACCATATCAAGAAGTGCTGAGTTGTTCTGATTTTCTATTTTTTCAGATTGCTTAATTGTCAGATATAGAAAGATAAGTGCAATCGGAACAGATACAGCCATAATAATAGCAAGTTTGAAATCAATACTTGCAAGACCAACAAATACGACTGCACCTATCAAAAAATCACCAAACATTCTTGACCACATGTGTCCTACAACAAGGGACATATTATCAACATCTTTGTGTAAAATTGTATTGATCTCGCCCAGTCTTTCGTTGGTATAAAATCCTAAGCTGAATTTTTTTAATTTGATAATCATGCGTTCTCTGATTTGCTGAACAATATCAAAACCTGCACTATGCTTTTTCATATCTGCAACCATATTACAAATACCTTTGAACACTACAAGTAATCCAATCGCAATAAAATATTTATATAGACTTGCTAAGCTCGTTCCATCGAATATTTGGAACAGTATAGAAAATACGATCACAATCATAGCTATGGAGCTTAGTCCATAAAGGGCAAAGAATACACTCGATATAATCAAATCTCTCTTGCCAGTTTTTGTAAGTAGTTTTAACATTTCTCTAAACATTTTCTGTTACCACCTCTTTCAAATTCCATCTATCTACCTTGTTCTGTGCTTCAACCATATCCTTATAAAAATCACATCTTTTCATCAGCTCTTCATGGCTTCCTGCATCAAGAACAACACCCTTATCCATAACAATAATTTGGTCTGAATCTCTAATCGTATTTAGATGATGAGCAATTGTAATGATGGTTTTATCCTTGCTTAAATCGTCAATTGCTTCGCCGATAAGTCTTTCATTTTCACTATCAACAGCCGCCATTGCTTCATCTAATATTAAAATCGGTGCATTTTTCAGTATCATTCTTGCTATAGAGATTCTTTGTTTTTCTCCACCGGATAACTTAACTCCCATTTCACCTACTCGTGTTTCATATCCATTTGGCAATGCTGAAATAAAATCATGGCATCTTGCTTTTTTAGCAGCTTCTATGACTTCTTCTTTTGTTGCATTTAGTTTTCCAATTGCTATATTTTCAAAAATACTTAAGTCAAAAAGGATAACTTCTTGTTGCACACTACCAATCAGCATTGAGATATTTTCTTGACTATATTCTTTTATATCTTTTCCATTTATCAGTATTTGTCCTTCATCTGCATCCCAAAATCCCATAAGCAAATTAGATACCGTACTCTTTCCACAACCGCTTGCTCCTACAAAGGCGTTCAAACTATTTTTCTTAAAATTCAAATTGATATTTTTAAGCTCAAAGCTATCTTTTCCGTATGCAAAATTCACATCTTTAAATTCTATGTTTCCAAATTCTAAACCTTGTTCTGTCTTTTTGTTTGGAAGTGGAACTGTTAATACTTTCCCTATCGCCTTTAACGCTTCCTTAAACACAATAGAAAAATGTTGCAATGTAGCTGTCTTACTTATAGAAGCAGTAAAAGCAGACGATAAAATAATGGCAAGGATAAAATTAGGCGTTGTAATATTTCCATGATAAAGAAATATGCTTCCCAAAATCATGACAATAACCACTCCAATTTCCATAAATATGTCAATGAGTCCCATTGGAATTGTAACCATCCCCATGCTCTTTTTAACCCAGTAAATATATTCTCTTGCCGTTTTTAATGTTCTTTCACTAATTTCCTCTTCTTTAGCAAAAGCCTTAATCACAGAAATATTTTTTACATATTCCATTAGCTCTTCTCTCATTCTGTTTTCATGATTGAAGTAAATCGCAAAGTTTTTATCCATTGTTTTCTGTGAAAGAACTTTTACCAAATACATGAGTGGAACTCCGGCAATCATCCCAAGAGCAAGACGCCAATCCACAAAAATCATAGCTACAAAAATAATGGTAGGCAGAAGTGTAACTGCCATTATTTCAGGAAGACCATGGGCAAGGTATACTTCCACTTGCTCTACATCATGTTGAACAATGTTGGTAAGCTCTCCTGTATTATGTTCTTTAAAGAATCCCAAACTTAGTTTTTTCAGATGACCGATAATATCTAACCTAAGTTCTGTTAATTTTTCGTATGCTTTCTCATGGGCAACCTTTGTTGCAAAATAATAAAACACTCCTTTTAATACAAACGATATAAAGATTCCCAAGAATATATACTTTAAATTACCTTCGTTAATATTGTTTGTGATTAAAGAACTAATCAAATATACAAGTAAGATTTGTGGTATCAAATCAAATACTATTTTTAAAGCAAGAAGTGAATTGGATAAACTATTTTTCCCAATCACTTTTTTCCTTAATTCTTTTTCCGGCATGAACAACTCTCCTTTCAAAATTGAATAATATTGAATTTTAATTCAGTATTAAGGTTTAAAGTAAGACTTTGCTGATTACGCAAAGTCTATTTTATCCGATCACTATATTTTTTTAAATTACTGTATCAGCAAATCAAAAATTATAGCACAATCTTTTTCCATTTTCTAATCTTAGTTCTAAACGTTCCAAAAGGGGCAACCGTATTAACATGAATAAACTTATAAACTTCCCATGTCGCTGTTTTAGTAGCTTCATCAGCCCATTTTCTCATATGCGGTTGAAATAATTCTTCTTCACTTAGTGTATCAATCATTGTATAGATAGATATAATATTTTCTTTCAATCGTTTCTTTAATTCTTCTATCGATAAATGAGCATAAGTATCGGTAAACCACTGATATAATTCTCCAAGTTGATTCCATTTAAACATATCCGACGGTGTCTTTACTTCAAAACCGTTTTTCTCATCTTTTTCCCATTTCAAAACTAATGTTGTCCATCCGAGTTGATAAGCAAGATTTTCTGCTGGTGTTCTGTCAACTTCAGGGACTCTCTTATCTTTGAGAGATTCAGGAATAATATCAAATTCAGAAATATACTTTTCAAAACTTTTATTTATCTCAGATTTCAGTTCTTCTTTATCTTTATATATCTTCAAAATATCTCCTCCAAAAATTTAAATTTATCGCATTTAAATATCAAATCAACTTACAATGATTCCACTCCCTTGTAATAACACTTTGCAATAAGTTTTAGCATATCTTTTGCCCACTTTTCACTTTGATAATGCCTTGCTATTTCAAGAAGTCCCTCTGTAAAGTTACTGGCTAAAATATGGGCAAGCATTGGATCATATTCCTGTTTCGATTGTCTTTTTAAACTTACTTCAATATGAACCTGCATTTGCGATATGAGTTTTTGTTTTGCTTCTGTATGCTTTGTACCTGAGCTTTTATCCATTAAAATAATTAACTTCTTACGATCTTTTAAAAGTTCATGAATATAATTTTCTCCAACTTCATCAAACCTTTCAGAAGCAGAACCTTTTTCCAAAGATTCTTCCTCATTAAAAGCTGACTCGAAGTTTATATAAACAGAACTTACTACTGCATCAAACAAAACTGCCTTATTTTTGAAATAGGTATAAATTAGTGCCACAGGAATATCTGCTTCTTTTGCAATTTCTGTTAATTTGGCACCTCTATAATCCTTTTTATAAAATACTTTTTCTGCTGCTTCGAGTATTCTATTTCTAACTTCTTCTTTTAATACTTGTGCCATAGCACACCTCTTTCTATTCCAATACTGAATCTACATTTAATAATAAATTAAAATTCAATATTTGTCAAGATAGATTTAAATATTTGTTTTTATATACTCACTCACCGGTATCCCCACTCTTTTCAAAACCTTTATTTTCTCCTGTTTCTTCTGTTCTCTTCTTGCCTTATATTTATCTTCATACTCTTTCTGTTTTCCACTCGCTTTACGCTTTAGGTAATTTTGATGTAGCTTGTCTTTTCTTTCTTCGATTTTTCTTTCTTCTTCCTCAAGTTTTTGTTTTTTTTCTTCGCTTAACTCCGCCTGTGGTAGTTCGTAATTACCTATGAAATTAAAGTAAATTTCTATCTTTTGCTTTGATGTCTGACTTCCTTTTCTATCTCTTTCATGTACGATAATCTTTTCTACAAACTCATTTATCATTGTAGTTGTAAGTTCATCAAAGTTTTCATAACGACTGATAAGAGATATAAATTTTCTTGCTCTGTCTGTTTCTTTTTCATATCTTGATACCTGCTGCTCTAAATCTTTGATCTCTTTGCTTAAAGTTATCTGCTCTGTTTCATATTGATTGTTTAGTATCTCATATCTGCTATTTGGTATTTTGTTAAGGATCATATCTTCGTAAATTCTGCACATAAGTCGTTCGAGTTCCCTAAGTCTGTTTTGGCTTTCCGTTAATCTTACCTTTTTCTTTTCTATCTCTATTTTTTCTTTTTCTTCCATTTCATTTTGAATGGAACAGATAAAGGCTTCATTATCTTCATCAAGGTATTTTTTAATATCTTTTAGTGTGTCTTGTATTAAATTTAAGACTACTTCCGCTTTTATTCTGTGTGCTGATGGACAAAGCATGCCACAAGGTGTTTTAGTATAGGCACTGCAAGTGTAATAGGGTATATTTTTGTAATTGCTTGTTCTATGAACATACATTTTACTTCCACAATCTGCACAATACATCAGTCCTGTGAGTGGGTGATATTCTCCCCAACCGTCAGGATACCTTTTTACATTTCCTCTTATCCTTTGCACATTGTCAAAGGTTTCTTGATCTATAATTGGCTCGTGTGTATTTTCAAAAATAAGCCAGTTATCCTCGGATACATATTTGCTTTTCTTGTCCTTGAAGTGTTTTCTTGTTTTGAAATTGACTGTATGTCCCAAGTATTCCTGTTTCTTTAAAATGCTTGCTATGGTTGAGCTGCACCAACGATAGGGATGTTCAAAGTTTTTGCTTTGATATAGTCCATAGCCTAATTTCTGTTGATGATAGGCTGGTATATCTACTTTTTCACTCTCCAATATCTTTGCTATTCGATACGGACCATTTCCTTGCATGGTCAGGTTAAATATTCGCCTTACTATCTCTGCTGCTTTTTCATCTACTATCCACTTGTTTTTATCTTTTTCATCTTTGATATAGCCATAAGGCGGTGTACTTGCAGTATGTTTCCCACTTTCGCCTTTTGACCTGAAAGTCGATTGGATTTTTCTTGATGTATCTCTTGCATACCATTCGTTCATGATATTTCTAAAAGGGGTAAAATCATCTTCTCTGTAAAAACTATCTACATTGTCATTGATAGCGATTAGTCTTACGCCCTTTTGTCTTAGTATCTCCATACATTGACCGACTTTGAGATAATCTCTGCCAAGTCTGCTCATATCTTTTACAATGATACAACCAATATTTCCTTGATTGACTCCGTTCATCATTGCCATAAATCCCGGTCTGTCAAACTGCGTTCCACTGATTCCATCATCTGTAAAGTGAATGATGTTTGACAAATTATTTTTGCTTGCGTATTCTTCCAATATTTTTTTCTGATTGATGATAGAGTTACTCTCTCCTTGCAGTTCATCATCACGACTTAATCTCTCATAGAGTGCTGTTATCTTTTCAAAATTCCTCATTTTTACCCCCTTTCTCTTAATTTTTCAATAAAAAAAGAATTAAGAAGTACATATTTCACTAAAATAGTGATTAAGTGTTCTCCTTAATTCTATTACTCCTGCTGCCAGCTTATATTTCTTATATTGCTTAACTGCAAAATGACTTGGATCTTTCTTTTCAAGAGCTTCAAAGAGCCTATCAATTGGGTTCATATAGGTTTCGTCATCTTCTCTAACTTCACTTGCGTCAATCATATCCAAAAGCGTCTTAAAGTTCTTTTCTTCTTCTGGTGCTTCATAATATATATAACCGATGAGGGCAGTGTAATATAACTTTTCAGCCTTTACCCAGAAATCTTCTCCTGCCTTTTCTCCATCTCCCTTAGTATTTGCAATTATAGTTTGGACAAGCTTTAAAATATCTTTTTCACTTCTCAAATATGCAAAGGGATTGTATTTCATAGACTTTTTGAAGTTTATTGTGTTTAAAATCTTTATGTCATACCCATTTTCATAAAGCATTTTCCCACACTCTAACACAAGTGTCCCCTTAGGGTCTGTTACTACATAGGAAGAGTGCATTTGCATTAGATTTGGCTTTACATAAAATCTTGTCTTACCTGATCCAGAACCACCTATTACTAATACATTTTTATTTCTAGCATATTTAGGGTTTTTAGGTCTTGAGTTCATTGTTAGTCTTTCAGTATTAGTTATTAGAACATTATTTTCAAACTTAGGGTCAATGTATGGAGCAATATCCTTACTTTCTCCCCATCTTGCAGATCCATACTCTTTACCTTGCCTGTATTTCTTTTTGTTTTTACCTTTGCTATAAACAATTAGCTTAACAGTAGCAGCAACTGATATACCTACTAACAAGTCCCTTGAATTAATGCTTGGTATATAGGATAAAGTTCCTATATCAGAAATTCCCACCATTATTCTATCAATAATATCTCCTCCTACATAAGAATTGATGTGCTTGGAAAAGATATTTCCAATGTAGAAAAAGGATAGATAAGGGATGTTTGATAATATAAATTTCTTTGGGTCGTCTATTTTAATTAAGTTTTTAATATCAGAAAGAATGGCTTCTAATACCTTATTCATCGTAGAAACCTTCACTATCTAATAAAATTAGTAGGTAGTGTCTTCCCTTTGGTGTTATAAATGTTTGTATTCCTACAAGTGTATCTATTGGATCAACCCATTCTTTTACTTCAAAATATCCCTTATTCTTATCTGCATAAGGTAAGAGTTTCTTTTTCTTATCTCTATAAATTAATCCTTTATCCATTAAAAAACTTATAAACTGATTTTGTGGTATTCCTAACTCTTTGGCAGTATTTCTAAAGTTTGTAAGTAGGTTATAATCTACTAATTCGTCATAATAGTCTGCCTTTGGTCTTAATTCTTCAATTTCTTCTTCTCTTTCAGCAATAATTCTATTGGCTACAAGAATTGCATCTGCAAGTAACTCTTCATTAGTTTTCTTTTCTTGCCCTACTATATATCCTCCATTTTTTCTAATACTTGGTAAGACTTCTCTAGTTACCCAAGCTTTGAATATTTTTGCTTGTGGTAGTTTTGATGAAAGGATAAGTGAATACAATCCTGATTCGTTAATTATTGAAATATTCTGTATTCCTCCAGGGGTGTTCCATTTCGTTACACCCTTATCTTCTTCATCTACATGGTCATAAACAGCTTTTCTTGGATTGACATATCCTAGCATAGTTGCTACTTCATTTGCTATAAAGAAAAACTCACCGTCTTTTTCTATAACAGTGAGTTTCCCAAAATTCTTATTTTCAAATGTTTTTAAATTACTTATCATAAGCTTTGCTCCTTATGTTTATTCTTAACTTTATCTTTGCTGATGGTGTCTTTAGCCATATCTTTAAACTTATTTATTGTCTTCGTTATTGAATCTTTTCTATCGGCCTTTCTTTCAGAAGCCTTAACTGCTTTTTTAAAGGCGTGTTCCATTACCTTTATATCCTTAGATTGAAAAAACACAGAGTGGTTGCCAGTTTCCTTGTCTTTCATAACAGAAAACTTCACTCCGTGTTTGTTTAAAATTTTCTTTAGTTCTTTTAACTCAGGATCTTTTAGATTAATTTCTTCTAACTGTCCCTTTTTAACCATATCCTTTAGTTTTACTTCTTCTCCATTATTTTTTATTACATTTTTCAAGCCTCCTTGTTCTTCTATTTGCTTGTGTACTTTCTTTAAGGCATCAAGAATTGCTTTACTTGTTGCTTTTGCAAGCCTGACTTCAAGATTAAGACTCGACCTAGATACTTCTTCATTAATCATCTATTCCACCCCCATATAAAAGTAACTCTTTGTATTTTCTTAACTTCTCTTGATGAATTTTTCTTCTAAAATCTTCTCCCGTAACTTTAACTGGTATTGTCATTTCAAGTATTCTTGAATATATCCTCTGATACTCAAGTTCAATATTAGGATTTTGAATAATTTCCAATGATAAGTTTGTAGTAAAAATTGTCGGCCTACCCTTTAAGTATCTTGAGTTTATAATGTTATATACCTGTTCTCTTGCGTAAGATGTGTCCCTTTCAATTCCAAGGTCATCTAATATTAACAAGGGAATATTTGATAGGTTATTGATTATTTCATTTGAATCTAGCTTAAATGCTGATTTTTGTATTTGATTTATAACCTGAGATAAATTCATAATCTTAACTTTAACTTGCTTTCTTCCGATTAATTCATTTGCAATTGCACAAGCAAGGTAAGTTTTCCCACTACCAACATCTCCATAAAATAAAAGTCCAACATTGTCTTTTTTCATTTGCTCAAAATTTTTGGCATAATTATAGGCAACCTTATAGGCTTGACCTTTTTCATTTAGGAATTTCTCAAAAGTATATTGGTGTTGGAGCGGCGATGAAAAACAATCTCTTTTCAATGACGATATTTTCATCAGTCTTTCTCTTTCTTCATTTTCCTTATCTCTCTTTATTTCACATTCACATTTAATTATGGGTATAAACTTTGTAAAGCCAAGGTCAACTAATTCTCCATCTACTCTTTTACCACATACCTTGCAATAGATATGTCCATTTCTTTCAATATCATTTTCTCTTAGTTCAAAATCTTTTAAGCTTTTCATAAACTCTCTCCTATATCGTAATTCATTTTCCTTGTCGTATTATCATTAATGTTTTTTGCCTGATCATTAAGATACCAATTGATTATCGTTGCCTTGTGGTCTTGATACACTCTGTTATTTGCTTTCATATATGACGACAACCTATCAATGTACTCATTAATTCTGCTTCCTAACTCATTTGTTAAGTCCTTGTATTCTTCATCAGTCAAAAATATATTTTTATATATTCCATAAGGCTTTTGCCCTTTACTAAAATCATTCTTTCTTAACTCATTATTACTAATATTGTTATAGTTACCTTCCGATTTTCGGAAATCTTGAAGTCTGTTATTCGGAGTTCTTGAATTCCGATTATCGGAAGTCTGGACTTCTGCTTTTCGGAAATCTGGATTTCTATTATTTGAATCATAGAAAACACTCATAAAATCTTTAACATATATCCTATTTGGTTTTCCAAGTCCTTGTCTTTTCTTTTCTATCAATCCAATTCCTGATTTTGTATCAAGCTCATTTATAATCTTTAAGGCTTTATCATTAGCACAGTTAAATTGCTCTTTAATAGCATCCATTGTGTAGTAAATAAAAACTTTTCCATCTTCATCTATCCAGCCATTTTTATATGAAAGACCCATTCGATTGAGCATATATGAATACAAAACTTTAGCTTCAATAGAAATGCTCTCAAAAATCTTATCTTCCATTAATACCATAGGCAACCTAATGAAGTTATACATTTCAGATTGCCTATTATAAAAATAATCAAAATTCATTCCTACCTCCTTTCTTTGAAATAAAAAAAGACGACAGAATTATTGCTTTCTATCGTCTACGGTTGTCTTATATTTATTTTTCTTCAAATTGATTTTATTGTATAGTTTAATAATTCTAATAATCCAATAACATATATACCTAATTTAGGTAATCCAAATGGACTAAATAAAAATGCTAATATTAGTGCTTCAATTACAATTTGCTTGTCTCCTTGAAAAATGCTAGCTATTCCAATTATAAAAATCAAAGTAGAAACTACGCTTAACAACGCAGTACTCAAACCTAATATGAAGGTTAAAAAAGCTATGAGCAAACTCAACACTAATCTTATCGGTAATAAAATTATTCTAATTATCCATCTCATACATACTCCTAAAAATTAAACTGGGATTCATAACAAACCCCAGTTTCATAATTAGCGTGTCCTTTAATATAATTTTGATCCTGCTGGAATATTATCATCCAGCATTATTAAGTTAAGTTTTTCTTCACCGTCATACTCACAAATTGCAGATATAATCATACCTTCTGAGTCGATTCCCATCATCTTACGAGGAGGAAGATTACAAATTGCAAGTAGTGTCTTTCCAATTAAGCTCTCTGAGCTGTAATATTCCTTAATACCAGATAAAATAACTCTTTCTTTTTCAGAACCATCATCTAATGTAAATTTCAAAAGTTTTTTTGACTTAGGAACTTCTTCGCAGTTCTTAACCTTTACAACTCTAAAATCAGATTTTGAGAAAGTTTCAAAGTCTACCATATCTTCAAATAATGGTTCAACTTTCACTTTTGAAAGGTCAATTTCTTCTGTCGTAAGTTTGTCGTAAGTTTCGTAAGTTTCTTTTGACAAACCCCCATTTTCTGCCTTTTCTAAGCCTATTGGCTTCATTGTTGGGAAAAGTAATACGTCTCTTATTGAACGTTGACCTGTTAATATCATTATTAATCTGTCAATTCCAATTCCAAGTCCACCTGTTGGAGGCATTCCTACTTCAAGAGCATTTACAAAATCGTAATCCATCATGTGAGCTTCATCATCGCCTGCTTCTCTTTTTGCAACTTGGTCTAAAAATCTTTGTTTTTGATCAACTGCATCGTTTAATTCTGAGAAGGCATTTGCAATTTCTGCTCCGTTTACAAAAGCTTCAAACCTATATGTTAGGCTTTCGTCATCATTTTTTCTTTTTGCAAGCGGAGATATTTCTACTGGATAATCAATTACAAATGTAGGTTGAATTAATTTATCTTCAACAAATTCATCAAAAAATTCTGCAATTATTTCGCCTCTTGTTGATTTTACTTCTATATTTTTTTCTTTAGCAATTTTTACTGCATCTTCGTATTCTGTAATTTCGTTAAAATCTACTCCAGAATATTCTTTTACAGCATCAATCATAGAAATTCTCTTCCAAGGAGTTTTTAATTCTATTTCTTTGCCATCAAACTCTACAAGGGTAGTTCCTTTTACTTTGTTTGCTACTTCTTCTACCATTGTTTCTGTAATTTCCATCATATCTTCAAAATCGCCATAGGCTTGATATAATTCCATTGTTGTAAATTCTGGATTATGAGTTGCATCCATGCCTTCGTTTCTAAACATTCTGCCTATTTCATAAACCTTATCGAATCCACCAACAATTAATCTTTTTAAATAAAGCTCTGATGCAATTCTTAAATACATTCCAATATCCAAACTATTGTGGTGGGTTATAAATGGTCTTGCACTTGCTCCACCTGCAATTGTATTTAATATTGGTGTTTCAACTTCCAAAAATCCTCTATTCTCTAAAAATTTTCTAATTTCAGAAATTATTTTACTTCTAAGTACAAAAACATCTTTTACTTCTGGATTTACAATTAAATCTACATATCTTTGTCTGTATCTTATATCAGGATCTTTTAGTCCGTGCCATTTTTCTGGTAAAATTTGCAAAGATTTTGTTAAAAGATCTGCGTGTTCTGTTTCAATAGAAATTTCGCCTTGGTTTGTTTTAAAAACTTTTCCTTCTATTCCAATTATATCTCCAATATCATAGCCTTTTGTTTCTTTGAAATTATCTCCCATGATATTTTTACGATTTACAACTTGAATTTGTCCAAGAGAATCTTGAACATCCATAAAGCTCATATTTCCATGGCCACGTCTTGCCATAATTCTTCCAGCAACTCTTACGATTTTTCCTTCAAATTCTTCAAAATTATCTTTTATATCTTCGGATAAGCTTCTATTTCTATAATTTACAATAGCGTGAGGGTTTTTGCCTTCAGCTTTTAATTTTTCAAGCTTTTCCCTCCTAATTTGAAGCATTTCATTAAGGTCTTGATTATTATTTGCCATATTTACTCCTATCTTATTTCTTTAATAGTATAGTAGCATTTTCCATTTGGTGTAACAACTTCTACTTTATCGCCTTTTTTCTTTCCAAGTAAAGCTTCCCCAACAGGAGATTCGTTTGAAATAAATCCTTCAAGTGGATTTGATTCAGCTGTTCCTACTATTTTATATTCCAAATCTTCATCAAATTCTTCATCGTGAATTAAAACTTTACTTCCTACACTTACTTCATCTTTGTTTGTAGAATCTTCAAAAGTTTTGGCATGTCTTATCATATCTTCAACTTTTGCAATTCTTGATTCGACTTCGCCTTGTTCGTTTTTAGCTTCATCGTAATCAGCATTTTCTGAAAGATCTCCAAAAGATCTTGCTTCTTTAATTTTTTCTGCTATTTCTGGTCTTCTTTTTGTTTTTAAATATTCTAGTTCGTCTTGTAATTTTTGTAGGTATTCTTTTGATAGAATTACTTCTTTTTGTTCTGTCATTTTATCATCCTTTCAGTGTGGATTTATATTTTTCTAAGGCATCCATCACTTCTTCAATTGTATTTAATTTATTAACCAAATCACGGATCTTGCTTGAGTTTTCAAGTCCTTTTATATACCATGATAGGTGTTTTCTCATTTGCGTTACTACTAATTTTTCTTTTTTATATTTTAATTCTAATTTGTATTGTTCTATAAGTTGGTCAATTATTTGTGTTGAAGATGGCTTTTCATAAAATCCCTTATTTATATAATCTTTTATTTCTTTAAATAAAAAAGGATTGCCCATTGCTCCTCTTGCAAGCATTACCCCATCAGCTTTTGTTTTATCAATTACTTTTACAAAATCTTCTACACAAAATATATCTCCATTTGCTATAACTGGAATTGAGAGATTTTCTTTTAATATTTTTATATGATTCCAATTAGCCTTTCCTGAATACATCTGTTCTTTTGTTCTTGCGTGCAAAATCACATAGTCTATTCCAGCATCTTGGGCAATTTTTCCTATTTCTAAATAATTTAAATTTTTATCATCAATTCCTAATCTAAATTTAATATTTATTTTTTTGTCAGTAGATTTTCTCAAAATCTTACAAATTTCTTCAACTAATTTTGGCTTTGCCATAAGGGCGCTTCCTTCGCCGTTTTTTGTGATTTTTGCTACGGGACATCCCATATTAAAAGAAATTTCTTTTGACTTTTCAATTGGATTTATTTTATCTTTTACTACCTTTTCTATTAGCTCAGGTTTTGAACCAAAAATTTGTATGTTACAATTTTTTTCGTTTTCAGAAATAAATAACAAATCGTCAGTTTTTTTGTTGTCATAATAAAGAGCATTTACTGAAACCATTTCTGTAAAGGTTTTGTCTGCTCCGTATTTTTCTGCAATCAACCTAAAACCAACATCACTCACTCCAGCCAAGGGTGCCAACATTATTTGTTTATTTTTTAATTGTTCTCTCATAAATCAATCTTAAACCTTCTAAGGTTAGGTCATTTTCTACAATTTCGATGTATCTGGACTCTGATGCCAATAATTCAGAATATCCTCCAGTTGAAACTATATTTATTTCTTCTTTTGTTATATTTTCTTTTTTAATAATTTCTTTTATCAACTGTTCTATTATTCCATCAATCAAACCAATATATCCAAAAACCATTCCAGCATTTATTGATTCTGATGTATTTTTTGCAATGGCTGATGATGGATCATGTAATTCAATTCTTGGAAGTTGAGCTGTTCTATCTATCAAAGCATCAAGACTTGTTTTGAGTCCTGGTGCAATAGATCCTCCCAAATATTGTCCATGTTTATTTACAACATCGAATGTTGATGCAGTTCCAAGATCAACTACTATTGTAGGTCCCCCATACATTTCGTAAGCTGCTACAGCATCTACTACCCTATCAGCACCAACTTCTCTTGGATTATCATATTTTATATCAATTCCAGTTTTTGTGCCTATTCCTACAATCATAGCTTCTCTTCCAAAAAATTTTCTGTTTGCAGATTGCCATGAATATAAAACATCGGGTGCTACTGATGATATTATTGTATCTTCTATATTATCTTTATCAATTTTATGAATTGCCAAAAAATTATATAGAATTTGAACTATTTCATCGCTTGTTACAATTTGATTTGTTGTAATTCTAAATTTTGTTTTTAATTTCTTTTTATTGTAAACGCCAATCACAGTGTTTGTATTGCCGACATCTACTACAAGTAGCATATATTCTCCTAAATTTTTATAATCTCAACATTAACTCTATTATGATACATCATCTTGTTTGATTTTTCAAGATTATTTACCTAATTTATATTTTCTTATTAGGGTATTTATTTGTTCAATATCTTCAAATTTTACTTGGACTGATTCTTGATTATCTTGGTGGTCTTTTCTAGTAATTACTACCAAATTTCCACGTTCTTTATCAAAGCCCCATTTTTTTAATTCTTTGTAAGTATAAAATGAATCGTTTAATAAAATTCCATTTTCTCCAATATAAATTTTTGTTTTTGTATTTAGGAAAAATACTAAGCCCATAACTATCATTACAGATGCTGTCATAAGACCTGTTTGATTTTTCATTCTGATTCCTTGAAATAAATTTATAGCTCCTGTTACAATTAAAAGCCCAAACAAAATATATTCCATAGTTGATGATCTTTTTCCAAAACTTTTTACATCGCCTTGTAAATTTTTAACTGATTTTTTGCTTTTAAATAATTTAAATCCAAGCCATGCTATAAGTCCTACATAAATTAATATAATAAATTTGTCAAATTGTTTCATATTACCTCCTATTTTTATTTAAACTCAAAAAATAAGGCTTTTTTCAAAAAATGAAATAAAGCCAAATTTAATAAGATTTTAACATTTTTCTATCTTTATTTTACTCATAAACTTCTCTTTTTAAAACCCCAATAAAGGGTAGGTTTCTATACATTTGCATATAATCAAGTCCGTAGCCAACTACAAACTCATTTGGAATTTTAAAGCCAGACCAATCTGGTTTTATTTCTATTTCTCTTCTTTCTGGTTTATCAAGTAAGGTTATAATTTTTACAGAATTTGCTCCTCTTTTTATTAAAGAATCTTTCAAGGCATCTAATGTTCTACCTGTATCAATTATATCTTCAACTAATAAAACTTCTTTTCCAGTAATATCTGTATCCAAATCTTTTATTATTTTTACATTTCCTGAAGATTGTGTGCCATTTTCGTAAGATGAAACATCCATAAATTCTAAAGTACAATCTAATTTAATATTTTTGGCAAGTTCAGCCATAAACATAATTGAACCTTTTAGAATTCCCACAAGTACAAGCTCATTTTTGTCTAAATAATATTCGTTTATTTGACCTGCAAGCTGTTTTATTCTTTTATTTAAACTTTCTTCATCAATTAGTACTTGGTCTATTACATCTTCTAAATCAATTTTCATAACTCCTCCACACTTACCATTAAAATATTCGTATCGTCATATTTTACTTTAAAATCCTCACTTCTTCTTTTTCCAACAATCCATGCTAGCTTGTTGTTTATAAATAAAAGTGGAATTTTGTTCCTATCTTTTCTATCAATTTTTTCATCAATAAAGAAATCTTTGAGTTTTTTTCTTTTTCCATTTTTCATTGCTGTAAAATAATCGCCATATACTCTATACCTGATTTTTATTGAAATATCCTCTAAGTTTTCCAAACCATAAAAAACTCTATTTTTTTTGCTAGAATTTTTATAAAAATCATAAGAAACAAGAGCTGTTTTAAATTTATAATTTCCAAAAATTTTTTTATCATTTAAATTCATATAGATTTCTTTTAAATTTTTTTCAAGAGTTTTTCTTTTTATGTAAAAATCATAAGTCCTATAATTTTTTTCAAAAATTAAATCATCTTTAATAATTTTTTTCCCATTTTCCAATGACCTTATTTTTATAAAATCCTCTATATTTGTTTTTGAAAAATCATTGATATTTCCATATAAAAATTCTACAGCCCTTCTTATAAGCCTTGCCTTCAACGCATCTGAAATTTCTTCAAATTCATTTTTATCAAAAGAAATATGGTTTGTATCTTTTTTTATAAGAATTTTTTCAAGTTTTTCATCTTCAACTTTTCTTATAATTTTATAATCACTTTTTGCAATATCTGATAAGGAAACTAAAGAATTTTTGAAATTTGGATTTATTTTTTCGATTTCTGGTATTATTTCAAGTCTAATTTTATTTCTGGTATAATCAGTTTCCAAATTTGTATAGTCGATGTGATAGGAAATTTTATTTTCATCTAAAAATTCCAAAATTTCACTTTTAGTAAAATCCATTATTGGTCTAATTATATCTTTGTTTTTATAATCCATTGCCCTTAGTCCATCAAGACCTGATCCTCTTATTATTCTCATAAGAACCGTTTCTGCCTGATCGTCTTTGTTGTGGGCAACTGCTATTTTTGCATTTTTGTATTTATTTTTTATTGACCTAAAAAAATCATACCTTAAAATTCTTCCAGCATTTTCTGCTGAAATTTTTTCTTTTTTTGCGTAATCATCCATAGACTTATGGTCTATAAATGTTTTAAATTCCAATTTCTCTCCAGTTTTTTCAACTAATTTTTCATCTTCATTTGCATCAAGCCTATGCAGATGATTTAGGTGGGCAAGAACTATATTTATTTTGTAGTAATCTTTTACTTCATTTAGCAAATAAATTAAAAATTGGCTATCAGGGCCACCGCTTGCTCCAACAATTATGGTATCATTTTTTTCTATTAGATTATTTTTTTCTATTGTGGACTTAAACTTATTTATTATTTTCGTCTTTGTACACATATTCGTCTTTCTTAAGCATACCTAATTTTTCTCTAGCTATTTTTTCCTTGTACTCATCTGTATTTCTATTTTCATAGTCTTCTTTTATAGAGTCAATTTCTCCTCTTATGCTAGAAATTTTGCTGTTTGTTGTTTTAATATTAGCATTTAAATCCACAATTTGTGCATTTACTTTGCTATTAAATGATTTTGACAAAACAAATACCAATACAAAAACAAGGATACTTCCCATCAAAAATCTTTTATTCTTTTTTGACCTATTTTTAAGGTATTTTTCACATTTATTCATCTATAACCTCATACATTTCACTTGCATCATTTTTTTTAGCACCATCAATCAAGTCAAGAACTTTTACTTTTAAATTGCTTTTTCCAAAGCAAATTTCAACTATATCTCCACATTCCACATCACTTCCTGCCTTGGCAATATTACCATTTATTTTTACTCTTTCATTTAGGCAAGCGTCTTTTGCAACCTGCCTTCTTTTAATTATTCTTGAATTTTTTAAAAATTTATCTATTCTCATTAAATCACCTTAATTAATTATAACAAATAAAGACCCATTTAGTCCATAATAAAACAATTTCATTTATTTTTTATTATGAGTATAATTGTAATGGTGATATTATGAATAAAATTTTTCATATAGACTGCGACGCCTTTTACGCATCATGCGAAGAGCTTAGAAATCCAAATTTAAAAAATTTCCCAATGGCTGTCGGTGGTCTTTCAAATAAATCAATAATTACAACAGCAAATTATAAGGCAAGAGAGTATGGAATCCATTCTGCCATGCCAGTTTTTATTGCCAAACAACTTTGTCCAGATTTAATTATGGTAAAAGTCGACAGAAAATATTACAAGAAAAAATCAAAAGAAGTTTTTGATATTATAGAATCATATTCACATACAATAGAACAAGTTTCAATCGATGAGGCATATATTTTTATAGACAATAATGAAGATAAAAAAATTTTAGCACAAAAAATTCAAAATCAAGTTTTAAAAGAAACGGGAATTGGAGTATCAATTGGAATTTCTTACAATAAATTTTTGGCAAAACTTGCAAGCGACTGGAATAAACCGATGGGCATAAAAGAAATAAGCAAAGAAGAAGTGCCTGAAATTTTAAAAAATTTAGATATAAAAAAAGTTCATGGACTTGGAAATAAGTCTGTTCAAAAATTAAAAGATATTGGCGTTTATAAAATTGCAGATTTATTAAAACTAGACCAAGAATTTTTACAATCACTATTTGGAAAGCAAGGAAGATATGTTTATAAGGTTATAAGAGGCGAAGATAATAGGAAAGTTCAAACAAATACAAAAAGAAAATCAATAGGCAGAGAATTTACCTTTAGGAAAAATACCAAAGATTTAAAAATTTTATATGCTTATATAGACGAAATTTCCCAAAAAATCGAAGAAGATTTGAAAGCGAAAGACATAAAAGCCTACACTATAAATTTAAAAATTAAAACAGAATATTTCAAAACTCATACAAAATCCTACACCCTACTTTCTCCAATATCAAAAAAAGAAGATATTGCAGAAATTGCCAAGGACTTGTTAGACCAAATTATTTCAAACGAAAATTTAAGGCTTATAGGACTTTCCCTATCAAATTTATCAAAAAAGAATCATACTCAATTAAGCTTATTCGATAAATAATTTTTTAAAATTTCATAAATAAAAAAACGCAAGATAATAGAATTTTCTACTAGCTTGCGATTTTTTTTATTCTTCTTCGTTTTCAGAATCTTCTTCAACATTTTCAGATTCTTTTGAATCTTTTTTGTCAGAATTTATATTCTCTCTTAATTTTTCTTCAATTTCGTGGAGAATGTCTTCGTTTTCTTCAAGATATGTTTTTACATTTTCCCTACCTTGACCAAGTTTTTCTCCATTATAAGAATACCAGCTTCCTGCTTTTTCTACTATGTCTTCATCAACGGCAGAATCCAAAATTACTCCAGATTTTGAAATTCCTTGTCCATACATAATATCAAATTCTACAACTTTAAAAGGAGGAGCAACTTTATTTTTTACAACTTTTACCCTAGTTCTATTTCCTATATAATCATCGCCTTGTTGGATTCCTTTTATTCTTCTAATATCAAGTCTTACTGATGAATAAAATTTAAGAGCCTTACCTCCAGTTGTTGTTTCAGGATTACCAAACATAACTCCAATTTTTTCTCTCAATTGATTTATAAAAATAACTGTGGTATTTGTTTTTGAAATAATTCCAGTCAATCTTCTCAAAGCTTGGCTCATAAGTCTTGCTTGAAGACCCATGTGGCTATCTCCCATTTGTCCTTCAATTTCTGCTTTTGGTACAAGAGCTGCAACTGAATCGACAACAATCAAATCAACCGCACCAGATCTTACCAAAGATTCTGCAATGTCTAGCGCTTGTTCTCCTGTATCTGGTTGAGATAAAATTAATTCGTCAATATTTACTCCCAATTTTTTTGCATATTCTGCATCCATAGCATGCTCAGCATCAATAAAGGCACAAGTATTTCCCAATTTTTGATCTTCAGCAATGCAGTGAAGAGTAAGAGTTGTTTTACCAGAAGATTCAGGTCCAAATATTTCTATAACTCTTCCTCTAGGAAGTCCACCAACTCCAAGAGCAATATCTAGATTTATTGCGCCAGTTGGAATTACAGTTACATCAACCTTTGGAGCTTCGCCCATTTTCATAATAGCACCCTTACCATATTTTTTTTCAATATTTTTAAAAGCTTGGCTTAGGGCTTTTTCTTTATCATTATCTGTGTTTTTTTCTTTTTCTTTAGCCATATATTTTCCTTCCTATTTTATAAATTAAAAAATAAAACTTGTCTTCAAAAATCTAAAAAATTTTCTTTAAAATTTATATATCGTCTAAATTTAAAACTTTTTTATTTTTAACTAAATAATCAATTCCTGAAAGCACTGTCAATACAACTGCTACATAAAATAAAACAAGACCTATTGAATTTAATGTAGGATTATTTAATAGTAGCATCACAGTAGATACGCATTGGCTCATTGTTTTTGCTTTTCCGCCCTTACTTGCTGCAATTGTTATATTATTGCTTGCTGCAAGTGTTCTAAGTCCTGTAATAATTAGCTCTCTTGAAATTATTAAAATAACTGCCCAACTTGGGATTATATTTGTTGCTGTCAATAAAACAAATCCTGCCATAGTCAAAATTTTATCTACTAACGGATCCATAAATTTTCCAAAAGTTGTAACCAAATTTCTACTTCTTGCAAGATGTCCATCAAGAGCATCTGTCAATGATGCAACTGCATATAAGATTGCGGCAACATTATACATTCTACCAAAAATTAAATATAATACCACAAATACTGGCACCAAAATCATTCTTACGGTTGTAACTTTATTTGCTATATTCATATTACTCTCCTTCTAAATAGCTATGATCTACCAAAACTTTTCTAGGCTTACTGCCCTCGTAACCACCGATTACGCCACGAGCTTCCAATTGATCAATTATCCTCCCAGCTCTAGCATATCCTACTTTTAATTTTCTTTGCAAAAGAGAAACTGAAGCAGTATTTTCATTTATAATAATTTCTATTGCCTCATCAATTAATTCATCCTCATCATCATTTTCAACAATTTTTGTTTTTTCCTCAACAGTCTCCATTGCTTTTTTATCGTATTCTTCTTCGCGAGTTTGTTTTATATAATTTACAACTCTCAAAACTTCAGAATCCGATACAAAAGCTCCCTGAATTCTCATAGGCTTCATTGCATCTGATGGAGAAAATAACATATCTCCTTTTCCAAGCAAAGTTTCTGCTCCGCTCATATCAAGAATTGTTCTTGAATCAATTTGACTTGTAACTGCAAAAGCAATTCTTGATGGAATATTTGCCTTGATTGTTCCAGTTATTACATCAACTGTTGGCCTTTGAGTTGCAATTATCAAATGGATTCCACAAGCTCTAGATTTTTGAGCAAGTCTTGTAATATAATCTTCAACTTCACTTGCAGCTGTCATCATTAAATCTGACAACTCATCTATTATTATAACAACATAAGGAAGTTTTTCTATATTTTCATCAATTTCTGATAAATCTCTGTATGATGAAATATCTCTTACGTGATTTTCTTCAAATAATTTATAACGTCTTTCCATTTCTCTGATTGCCCAAAATAATGAAGACGATGCTTTTTTTGGATCAGTTATTACTGGCATAATTAAATGAGGAATTCCATTATAAATTGAAAGCTCTACGATTTTTGGATCTATCAAAAGCAATTTAACTTCATCTGGCGAATGCTTATATAAAATTGACATTATAATCGTATTTATACAAACACTTTTTCCAGATCCTGTCGCACCCGACACAAGAAGATGGGGCATTTTTTCTATTGCAGAAACTTTTGGCAAGCCTGATATAGATTTTCCCAAAACAAAAGGAAGTTCCTTAGTGCTTTTCATAAACTCTTCGCTTGCAATCATTTCTTTTAAGCCAACAACTTCTTTTTGTGAATTTGGAACTTCTATTCCAACGTGGCTTTTGCCAGGAATTGGCGCTTCAATTCTTATATCGCTTGTTGCAAGTGCAAGGGATAAATCATCAGATAAATTTAAAATTTTTGAAACTTTTACACCTCTTTGAGGTTTTAATTCAAAACAAGTTACGCTTGGTCCGATATTAATTTGAACAACTTTTGATTTTATACCAAAAGAATCCAAGCACTCCTCAATTCTTCTCGCCTTATCTTTTATATCATTTTGGTCAAGCTCGCTATTATCATCTCTATCATCAAGGAGATCTAGTTTTGGGAATTTATAATTTAAAGTATATTCTTCCTTAAAAGTTTGGTCAAAATCTGATAAATCGACTTGTTTTGATTTGTAGGAATTTATTTTTGCCTTTTCAAATCTTTGGTCAAAATCATCCTTATTATCTTTTTCTACTTCTTCTTCAATCTTTATAACTTTATTTTTGCTTAAATCTTCTTTTTTATCTATTTCTTCTCTTTTTTTGTTTTCTCTATTATTTCTAATTTTTTTAAGCTTTTTTTCTCTAAAATAAGTTTTTATTTTGTTGGAAATTTTCATATAGTTTTTCCCTATAAAATTTCCAAAAATTACAGTTTTTTCTTTGGTCTTTGTAATTAAGTCCTTATAAGATACGCCTAATAAATTTTTAATTAAAGAAATCCAAAAAATAATATATAAAATTATTATTCCTGCACTACCTATAAGCCTTTCTAGATAAAAACTAATATTTACTCCCAAAATGCCACCAGATTCTCTTATCAATCTTTGAGCATTTTTAATTGATAGGGACAAAGTTTTATCCAAAAATTTCATAGATAAAATTGCCATAGTTAATAAAATCAGGATAAATAAAATATTAAATACCCTAAAATTTTTTTTGAATTTATCCCTAAATACAAATAAAAAACTTATAAAAACAAAAATAAAAACAAAATAAGACATAAATCCAAAAATTCTAAAATTTGTATATGTAATAAAATCTCCCAGTCTTCCAGTGTTTGGAAGAATTAAAAATATAAATCCTATTAGAGAGATAAACATAAAAAATATAGAAAATGATTTCTTATTAAATTTTCTATTTTCAGATTTTTTTGAATATTTAGATTTTTTTCTTTTTCTATTTGAATTTGTATTTGCCATATTCACCTCACATAGATTATATAACAAAGGGGAAAATAAATAAACTGCCTAATAAATGGCAGCCTTCTTTTAACTTCTACAAAATTTTATTTATGGTGCAAAATGAATTAAAAATTTTCGCACAAGAAAAATAATTAATTCATTTTAACCATAATTTTTTGTAGTTAGTTTATAAAATCTTTTAAGACTTAGTCTTCTTTAGATTGTTTTTTTTCTTCTTCAATTAATAGGGCTTTTCTTGAAAGATTGATTCTTCCTTGCCTATCAATTTCTGTAACTTTTACCCTTACCTTATCTCCTATTTTTAAAACATCTTCAACTTTTTCAGTTCTTTTTGTATCAATTTGAGATATGTGTAAAAGTCCTTCTTTGCCAATTGCAATTTCTACAAAGGCACCAAAGTTCATTATTCTTTTTACTTCGCCTTCATAAATATCGCCAGCTTTTGGATCAGTTACAATTGATTTAATCATTTGGATAGCTTTTTTTCCGCTTTCTCCATCATTGCTTGCAACTGTTATGTGTCCATCGTCTTCAGTTTCAATTTTTACACCAGTTGCATCAATTATTTTGTTGATTGTTTTTCCACCAGAGCCAATTACATCCCTAACTTTTTCTGGATCAATATCTATTGAAAAAATTCTTGGAGCATATTTTGATAAGTCTTCTCTTGGCTTGTCAATTGCTGATGTTATTACATCAAGAATTTCAAGTCTTGCCTTATGAGCATCAGCCAAGGCTTCTTGTAAAACTTCTTTATTTATTCCAGAAATTTTCATATCCATTTGAAGAGCAGTAATTCCATCTTTTGTTCCAGCAACTTTAAAGTCCATATCTCCAAGATGATCTTCAAGTCCTTGAATGTCTGTAAGAATTGAAATTGAATTTTCTTCTTTGATTAAGCCCATAGCAATTCCTGCAACAGGTTTTTTAATTGGAACTCCTGCATCCATTAGTGATAAAGTTGAACCACAAATTGAAGCTTGTGATGATGAACCGTTTGATGATAAAACTTCACTTACTACTCTTATTGTGTAAGGAAAATCATTTGTATCAGGCAAAACTGGAATTAAAGCTCTCTCAGCCAAATGTCCATGTCCAACTTCACGTCTTCCAGGTCCTCTTAGTGGTCTAATATCTCCAACGCAAAATGGTGGGAAATTATATTGATGAATATATCTTTTTGTAATTTCTTCTCTGTTCATTGAATCAATTACTTGTTCTTCCCCAGGAGAGCCTAATGTTAGAACTGATAAAACTTGAGTTTGACCTCTTTGGAATAATCCAGAACCGTGAGCTCTTGGCAAAAGTCCAGCCTCAGCTGATAAAGGACGAATTTCATCCATCTTACGTCCATCAGGTCTTATTTTATCAATTGAAATCATTCTTCTAACTTCTTTTTTCATAATTGAATCTACAGTTTTGTGAATTTCATCTTCACTTTCTGGAAATTCCTCTAAGAAATCTTCTTTACATTTTTCTTCAATTGTATTAATATCATTTTCTCTTTGAACCTTATCAGTTGTTCTTATAGAATTTTTTATATCTTCTGTGTATTTATCTTTTATTTTTCTTTGAAGTTCAGTTTCAACAACTTCTGCAACTTCCATTTTTTCCTTGCCAATATCATCAATAATTGTTTGTATAAATCCACAAATTTCTTTTATTTCTGCATGAGCTACCATCATAGCTTCAAGCATTTCATCTTCTGATAATTCATTTGCACCAGCTTCAACCATGTTAATTGCATCAGCAGTACCTGCAACTGTTAAATCAAGAGATGATATTTCTCTCTCGTCTTTATTTGGATTTACAATAAATTTTCCATCAACATATCCAACAGAAACAGCAGCAACTGGTCCATAAAAAGGAATATCAGAAATTCCAAGAGCAATAGATGCACCGATTGTTGTCATACAATCCGGTTCATTATCTTCATCTACAGAAAATGGTGTAGCAATTACTTGTACATCATTGTAAAAATTTTCTGGAAACAAAGGTCTTAAAGGTCTATCCATTTGACGAGAAATCAAAATAGCCTTATCTGATGCCTTGCCTTCTCTTTTTATAAATCCGCCAGGAATTTTTCCAACTGCATAAAGTTTTTCTTGATAATCACAAATAAGTGGGAAAAAATCAATTCCCTCTCTTGGCTTGTCACTTGCAACAGCAGTAACTAATAAAATTGTATCGCCTGTTCTAATTAAACATTCGCCATTAGTTTGCTCAGCAACCTTTCCGATTGTTATAGAAAGATCTGAACCATTTTGTGACTTATATTCATAAGTTTTTTCCATTTTTTCTCCTAACTACAAAAAAGACGGGATAAGTCCCGTCATATTTAACTATTTTCTTAAACCAAGTTTTTCAATAACTTCACGATATCTTTCAATATCATTTTCCATTAAGTAATTTAAAAGTCCTTTTCTACGTCTAATCATTTTGAAAAGTCCTCTTCTTGATGAGTGGTCTTTTTTGTTTGCTTTTAAATGTTCAGTAAGTTCTTTGATTCTTTGAGTAAGAATAGCAATTTGAACTTCTGGTGAACCAGTATCTTTTTCGTCTTTTTGAAATTGTTTAATAATTTCTGTTTTTTGATCTTTATTTAACATAAAATCCTCCTAAAATTTATTCGCCATAACCATGAAATAGTCCGAGGAAACTTAGTCCATAGTTAAGGTATCTTTGATATTATACCAAATATCTTTATTTTTGCAAAGAAAAAATTGCATATTAATATTATTTATTTAAAAATAAAATTAATCCCAATTTTTTAAAAATCTAATTCATTAATTACTGCTTTAAAATCAAAAATTTCATAATCATATCCAGAGTCTTTTACTAATTTGAAAATATCTTCGTTTTTTATAAAAAGAGTTTTAGTGTTATCGTCTGGATGGAAGGTCATAAGGTCATTTTCTTCTATCATATCTTTATCAAAGAACACTTTTATATTTTCATTTGTATTCATCAAACCAAAAACTGATATAATTCCTACTTCTTGCTCCATTATTTCATAAACTTTTTTCGGATCAAGAAAGTGCATTCCCTTTTCATTTAATAATTTATTATAATCTTTTAAGCTAATCATTTTTTTATCATCCATAACTATCAAATAATACCTTCTATTTTTTCTATTAGCCAAAAAAAGATTTTTTGTCCTTGCCCCTTTTTTTCCTTCAATATATTTGTCAGCTTCTTCTGTAGTTTCAGCTGGAGGATGTTCTACCATATCATATTTTATATTTAATTTATTAAGTCTATCAAATACTTTTTTTGAACTACTCATAATAATCTCCTTTTTAAAATTTTCAAATTACAATTTTAAATTCTATATTATAAATACCCAATAGGATTAAAAATAAATTTGAGCACAAAAAAAGAGCAGTTTCCTACTCTTTTCTATATTTTTCTATTAAATTTCTTCCTGTTTTTTTATCTTTTTCCATTTGTCCGATTAATTCTTCAGGAGAATTAAATTTATAATCAGGTCTTAGATATTCTAAAAATTCTATGCTTATATTTTTCCCATATATATCTTTGGAAAAATCCATTATATAAGTTTCAATTTTCATTTTTTTATTTTCAAAGGTTGGATTTGTTCCTATATCTGTAAGGGCATAATAAAAATCCCTGTCTATATTTACTCTGGTAAAATAAACTCCAGATTTTGCTGTAACATATTTAAATGAGGGCTTTAGATTTGCTGTTGGGAAATTTAAAAGTCTTCCTCTTTGGGCGCCTTTTATAACTTTTCCTTGCATTTTAAAAGGATGTCCCAAGTCTTTGTTGGCTTTTTCAATTTTTCCTTCTCTTACCATTTGTCTTATGTCTGTGGAATTTATAATTTTTCCATCATCAAGCTCAAAATCTACTACTTTTGTTTTGTAGGCAAAATCTTCCTCATACTTTTTTAAAGTTTTTATATCTCCTTTTGCCATTTTTCCAAACCTATAATTATCTCCAACTATTACATATTTGGTATTTAATTTTTTATATAAAATTTCTTCAATAAATTCGTAAGGAGATAGATCTTTAAATTTGTCTGAAAATTCCAAAAGGCAAAAACATTCTATGCCCAAATTTTTCAAAATTTCTATTTTATCTTCAAGACTTGTAAGATATTCTCTTTCTCCATTTAGGATATTTTTGGTGTTTTCTTTAAATAATAATACAGATGGGGTAAGATTTTTTGATTTTGAAATTTTTATATTTTCTTTCATAAGTTTTTGATGACCCTTGTGGACCCCATCAAAATTTCCAAGGCTTACTGCCTTTGGCGATAAGTCAAATTCATTAAAATCCAAGTCAAATATTTTTATATTATCCTTCATAAAACACCTTCTTTAACTTCAAAGTCTTGTTTTTATTTTTATATTCTCCAAGCCCAATAAATAAATCTTTAACATAAACTCTAATAAGTCCATCAAAATTTTTTTCAAGATCAACTTTCATAGTCATTCCATTTGTAGCTTGTTTGTAATAAGACTTATCCAAAATTATTTTTTCATATTGATTTAGGGCATCATCAATTGGAATAAGCTTTTTTATAAGCTCATCAAGATCTTTTTTTTCAAAATCTTCAATTTTTATGGCATCTTTTACATCAAAATTTCCAACTTTAAGCCTTCTAAGCTCTTTTACTGTGGCAAATGATTTTAAAACTTCTCCCAAATCATTTACAAGACTTCTTATATAAGTTCCTTTTGAACAAGTTATTTTAAATCTTGCATAAGGAAAATCAAAATCTAAAATTTCAAAATCATAAACTTTAATTCTTCTTTGTTTTCTTTCTACAATTTTTCCTTCTCTTGCAAGCTCATATAATTTTTTGCCATTTTGTTTTAAAGCTGAATACATGGGAGGAGTTTGAAAAATTTCTCCTAAAAAATTTTCTTTTATTGCCTTTTCCAAATCTTTTTTTTCAAAAGTTTTTGAAGATTTTTCTAAAATTTTTCCTGTAATATCTTGGGTATCTGTTTTTTGCCCAAAAAATGCAAGAGTCTCATAGATTTTAACCTCATCCATTAAAAAATCTGAAACTCTTGTTGCTTTGTTAATTAAAAGTGGCAAAAGGCCAGTTGCAAGAGGATCAAGAGTTCCTGCATGGCCTATTTTTTTTATGCCTAGTTTTTTTCTTGCTTGATATACACATTTTCCTGATGACATTCCTGTACTTTTATCAATTAACAAAATTCCGCTAGTCATTTATTGCCTCTTCTAAAATTTTTTTCATTATATTTAAAGCCTTATCCATTGAATCTGTATTTATTGTAAATCCAGAAGCTCTAACGTGACCACCGCCACCATTATCTCTTGCAATTTTAGAAACATCAAGATAATCTTTGCTCCTTAAAGAAATTTTAAATTCATTTTCTCCATATTCTTTTACAAGACAAGCTACTTCAATTCCTTTTAAATCTCTAAGCATATTTACAACCGATTCACTATCGCCCATTTGTACTCCAAAATCCTTACAAGTTTTTTTGCTTACCCCAACAAGGGCATAAGGCTTTTTAAATTCTACCTTGTTTAAAAGATGATTTTCAAATTGTAATTTTGAAATTTCTTTATTTTGGTAGAGATTTTTATAAATCATTTCAAAATCTGCTCCGATTTTATACAAATCTGCTGCAGTATAAAAAGTTAATTCACTTATATTTGAATATAAAAATCTACCAGTATCCGTAACCAAGCCAGCATACAAAAGTGTAGCTATTTCTTTATCAATTGGAAGCTTTAATCTTTTTATAATTTCATAAACAAGCTCACAACTTGCAGGAGAATCTGAATGAATTATATTTAAATCTGTTTTGATAGAGCCACCTTCATGATGGTCAATTACAAGAACTTTTTTAGATTTTTTACAAATTTCTATTGCCTTATCAATCCTATCAAATTCTGAACAATCTACAATAATAAATAAATCGTATTCTTCAAGACTTGGATTTTTATAAAAATCAATTTGTGGTAAAAAATTTAAATAATCATCCACTTCACTAATTTTTATAACATCAGATTTTTTTCCATAAAGCTCAAGAGATTTCCTAAGACCAAGAGCTGATCCTAGGGCATCTCCATCAGGATTTATGTGGGCTGAAATTGCAATTGTGTCAGCCTCATCAATAAATTTTTTAAAATTTTCTAATTCTTTTTGGCTAATCTTCTCGATTTTTGGCATTTTTTTCATCCCTTTTTATGGTTTCAGCAATTAGCTTATCCATATACACGCCATGTTCGATAGAATTGTCATATTTAAACCTAAATTCTGGCATAGATCTTAATCTCATTCTCTCGCCAATTAATTTTTTCATATATCCTTTTGCTTGATCGAGAGCTTCTATTACAGATTCTTTTTTGTTTTCATCTCCCAAAACTGAAACAAAAATATCAGCATAGGATAAGTCATTTGTAACTTCTACTTCAGTTATAGAAACTATTACATTATCTGATAATCTTGGATCATTAATATCTTCTGCCAAAATTTTTGATAATTCTTTTTGCATTTGTGAAGATATTTTTAAGGTTCTTCTTTTATCCATTCTATTCTCTTTCTTTTTCTATCATTTCGTAGGCTTCAAGCTCGTCGCCTTCTTTGATGTCGTTGAATTTTTCAAGGCCAATTCCACCTTCGTAGCCATTATTTAATTCTTTGGCATCATCTTTAAATCTTTTCATAGATTCAATTTCTCCATCAAAGATAACAACATTGTCCCTTAATAATCTTATTTTTGCTCTTCTTGGAATTGAACCACTTGTTACAAGAACACCTGCAACCATTCCTGCATTTGGAATTTTGAAAGTTTCTTGAACTTTTGCACGACCTAAAACTTTTTCTTCAAATTCTGGATCAAGCATTCCTTTTAGAGCTTTTTCTACATCTTCTATCGCTTCATAAATTACAGAATAAGTTCTTATTTCTATATTATTTTCTTCTGCCATTTGAAGAGCACCTTGAGTTGGACGAACATTAAATCCAATAATTATAGCATTTGATGCTTGAGCAAGAAGAACATCTGATTCTGAAATTCCTCCAACAGCTCCTGCAATTACATTTACAAAAACTTCTTCGTTTGAAAGTTTTGAAAATGAACTTGAAACTGCATCTACTGTTCCTTTTACATCAGTTTTTACTATAATATTTAATTCTTTTAATTCTCCATCTTCGATGCCTTCGTACATATCTTCAAGGTTTGTATTAGATTTTTGAATTAGTCTTTCTTCTCTTTTTTGCTCTTTTGCACGATCTGCATAAGCTCTTGCAGTTTTTTCATCTTCTACAGCAAAAATTTTATCTCCTGCTTCTGCCACATCGCTTAGTCCTAAAATTTGGGCTGGCATTGATGGACCTGCTTCTGAGATTGGCTCTCCTTTTGAATTAAACATAGCTCTAATTCTTCCTGATGATGAACCAGTAACTACATAATCTTTGTCGTGAAGAGTTCCTTTTTGAACAAGAACAGTTGCTACAGAACCTCTTGCCTTATCAAGTTGAGCTTCAATGATAATTCCAACTGCAGCTCTGTTAGGATTTGCTTTTAATTCTCTCATTTCTGCAACAAGCAAAACCATCTCCAACAAATCTTTAATTCCATCGCCAGTTCTTGCAGATACTTCTACCATGATTGTATCTCCGCCCCAGTCTTCTGAAACTAAACCATATTCTGTAAGTTCTTGTTTTACTCTATTTGGATCACTTTCTTCTTTGTCCATTTTATTTATCGCAACAATTATTGGAATTTCTGCAGCTTTTGCGTGATTAATCGCCTCAATTGTTTGTGGCATTACTCCATCATCTCCAGCTACAACCAAAATTGCTATATCAGTTGATTGAGCTCCTCTCATTCTCATTTGAGTGAAAGCTTCGTGGCCTGGTGTATCCAAAAATACAATTTCTTTATCATTTATTTTTACAGTTGAAGCACCAATGTGTTGAGTAATTCCTCCAGCTTCTCCAGATGCAAATTGTGTATCTCTAATTGCGTCTAGAATTGAAGTTTTTCCGTGATCAACGTGTCCCATTACTGAAACTACTGGTGGACGAGTTTGTAAATCTTTTTCGTCATCTTCGAAATCTAAATCTTTTTCTTGAATTTCAATTTCATCAAGCTTAACTTCTTTTGCAATTTCCTTATTAAATTCAAGAGCAACAAGCTCTGCTTGTTCAAATTCTATTTGATCATTTAAACCAGCCATTACTCCAAGTCCCATAAGTTTCATAATAACTTGGTTGGCATTTTCATCGATTTTTTCCGCAAAAGATTTTACTGAAATTGATTCTGGAATATAAATATTTCCATCATCATTATTTTCTGCTTTTACTTCTCTTTTGGTTGATTTTTTTGATCTTTTATTTTGCTTTTTATTTTTGTTTTTCTTTTTTTCTTTTTTCTTTGATGACTTCTTTTCTTTTTTATTTTTTGAATTTTTATCTTCCAAAGATTTTTCTTCTGATTTTTTTTCTGCTTTTATTTCTTTTTTCTCTTCTTTTATTTTTTTATCTTCCCCAAAATATTCTTCAACTATTGCAAGTTCATCTCCACTTAAAACTGACATGTGGGATTTTATTTTTAGTCCAAATTCGTCTTTTAGTAGACTGAGCATTTCTTTCGTACTTTTTTTGTGTTCTTTTGCTAATTCATAAATTCTTAATTTTTTAGCCATCTAATCACCTCTTTTATTTCATAGCAATTATCTCCTCATAAAGATCATCACTAATTTCAGTTTTAAAAACTTTTTCTAATTTTCTTTTCTTCTTGGCTTCGTTTATGCAAGTTTCATTTTTACAAATATAAGCTCCCCTACCATTTTTTTTGCCAGTAGGATCTAGGATAATTCCTTCTTCTTTGTTTTTTACTATCCTAATCAATTCGTGTTTGTCTTTGTTTTCTCCACAAACTATACATTTTCTTTGTGGTATTTTTCTTTGTTTCATTTTTTCACCATTATTAATAAGTTATTATTCATCACTTTCTTCAATATCTTCTTTAATAATTTGGTCAAGGTCGTTTGATAAATCTTCTATATTTTCTTTATCTATATCTAAATTTTCGCCTTGTTGTGCATTTTCATCTTCTAAAATATCTTCTTTTGAATTTTCTTCAATATTTTCTAAATCTTTGTCTGTTTGTTCGTTAAGTCCAAGTATTTCATCAATTTCTTCTTGGCTTAATTGGTCGAATTCTTCTTGACTTTTTATATCAATTTTCCAGCCCGTAAGTCTTGCTGCAAGTCTTGCGTTTTGTCCTTCTTTTCCAATGGCAAGAGATAATTGATCTTCTCTTACAACTACTAATGATTGTTTTTTCTTATCGTTTATATAAACTTCGTTAATTTCTGCTGGAGATAGGGAATTTTTTATAAATACTTTTATATCTTTATCGTAATTTATAATATCAATTTTTTCGCCTTGTAATTCTTCTACTATTGAGTTTACACGACTTCCTTTAAATCCAATACAAGCTCCAATCGAATCAATTTCTGGATCATTTGAGAAAACTGCAATTTTTGTTCTTGAACCTGCTTCTCTATCTATTCCATAAATTTCAATTATTCCATTTGTAATTTCTGGAACTTCAAGCTCAAATAACCTTACAACCAAGGCCTTATCTTTTCTTGATAAAATAATTTGTGGCTCTTTTGTTGTATTTTTTACTTCTTTAATTAAAACTTTTATTCTTTGGTTTGGAGTATAAGTTTCATTTTCTACTTGCTCTTTTAATGGAATAATTCCTTCAATTTTATCAAGATTTATGTAGATATTAAACTTATCTTCTCTTTGTACAACGCCTGTTATAATTTCATTTGCCCTATCCAAATATTCAGAATAAACTGAATCTCTTTGGGCATCTCTAATTTTTTGGATTACAATATTTCTTGCAGTTTGAGCTGCAACTCTTCCAAAATTTTTCGGTGCAATTTTAACCCTACAAATATCGCCCAAATCAAGTTTAGGATCAATTTCTTTTGCTTTTGTCTTAGAAATTTCAGCTATTGGTTCATTTACTTCTTCAACTACATTTTTTAGAGAATATACTTCGATTTCTCCAGTTTCATCGTCAATGCTTACATCAACATTTTCATTATTATCGTAGTTTTTTTGGTAAGATTTTACCAAAGCTTTTTCCAATGCTTCAAGGATTATTCTCTTGTCAACATTTTTAGTTTTTTCAAGCTCCTCTAAGGCAATTATAAATTCTTTATTCATTTGTCCCCCTAGAAGACTATCTCAATTTTAATAGTCTTAATTTCACTCTTTTCAATTTCTTTTTGCTCATTTTCAAGTGTAAAAATTAAGGAATTTTCTTTTATTTCTTTAATTTTTCCTATAAACTTCTCGCCATTTTTAAGCTTTATTTCTAAAAGCTCATCTTTGTTTCTTTCAAGATCTCTGTCAGTCTTTAATGGTCTTGAAAGATCAGGAGAAGATACTTCCAAATAATAAAAAGATTTTATAAGGTCAATTTCATCTAATCTTTCGCTTAAAAAATTAGAAGTCTTTTCACAATCATCAATTGTGATTCCTCCATCTTTGTAAATAAAAAACCTTAATATTTTATTTTTACCCTCATTTACAAATTCAATATCCACAAGCTCGTAACCAAGCCCATTAATATCACTTTCTAAATTTTCTTTTAATTTGCTTATTAAATCCATAACTTCCCCTTTACACATTAAAAGAGTGGATTTGTCCACTCTTCGCTTAAAATTATTATACTATAAAAGACTTAACTTTCAATTTTAAAATAAATTTAACAAAATAAAATTTAACAAAAATATAAAATTAAAAATCTCTAGCATTTTATTTTAAATAACTAGAGATTTGTACTTTACTTTTTTAAAAATTTTTTTATTTTTTGTTCGGGAATTTGAGATAAAATTATTGCGATAAACATAATTATTCCTCCAATAATTTCCCTATCTACTGGTCTTTCTTTCAAAAATAAAAATCCAAAAAATGCAGCAAAAACTGATTCCAAGGATAAAATTAAACTAGCAATTGTAGGATCAGTATCTTTTTGGGCAACGATTTGGAGAGTATAACCCAAACCTGATGAAAATATACCCAAATACAAAATAGCAAGCATGCCTTTCATTAATAAATCAAAATTTGGTTTTTCAAATAAAATCATAAGAAGCAAAGATACTAAACTTGCTACAAAAAATTGAATCATAGACATTTTTACACTATCAGCTCTTATAGAAAATTTATCAATAAATAAAATATGAAAAGCAAAAAATAAGGAGCCAACAAAAATTAAAATATCTCCCTTATTTATAGAAAATCCATCATCAACTCTTACAGTTAATAAGTATAAACCAACTAAAGCGAGTATTATAGAAATTGCAGTTTTTTTGGAAACTTTTTTGCCCATAAAAATTGCAAAAATTGGAACTATGACAACGTAAAGTGATGTAATAAAACCTGCCTTACCACTTGTCGTAAAATAAACTCCAGTTTGTTGAAAGCTAACTGCAACTGCCATGACAAGACCTGTGGCAATTCCACCTCTGATTGTTGCAGTTTTTGTAATACTATCTACTTTTTTTCTCGGTTTATTTTTTTTAAAAAATGAATAAGCTAATAAAAAAATTCCAGCTGTCAAATTTCTAAAAAAATTAAAGGTAAATGGTTCTATGTAATCACTTCCTAATTTTTGGGCAATAAAAGCAAAGCCCCAAATAAAGGAAGTCAATAGTAAAAGTAATTCTCCCCTATGTTTATTTTTCATACTTACTCCTAATAGATTTTTTTCCGCTTGCTTGTATTATATCAAAAATTTTAAATTTTGTAAGATTTTTTAATAAAAATAATAAAAATCCTACACAAGTCGCTTAATTTTGATAATTAATTGATTTTTATTGTTATATATATGCATAAATTGTTATTTAAAAAAATATAATAAAAAAACTCTAATAAAGATTTAATCTCTATTAGAGTTTTAATTTATAAATCAAATAAAGACATTTGATTTTCTTCTTGCAATCCATCAATTATATCCAAATTTTTTAAAGAATTCAAAGCATTTTTATTTAATGAAGTTCTTTTTTTCAAATCTTCAATTGAAATAAATTTTGCTTTTTCTCTTTCAATAACTATGTCTTTTGCCATGGCTTCTGAAACATCATCGACTGCTGAAAGCGGAGGCAAAATTTCTCCGTCATCATCCAAAATAAATTTAACAGCTTCTGACTTATATAAGTCTGCTTTTTTAATTTTTATATCTCTTGCTGCCATCTCTTCAGCAACTTCCAACAATGATCTTAGATTTTTTTCTCTTTGCGTTGGTTTTTCTAATTGATTAATTTCATTTAAAGCATATTGGATTGATTTTAATCCATTTACAATAACTGAGTATTGAAAATCATTTAATTTTGTAGAAAAATATGTCGCATAAAAAGCTTTTGGATAATAAACCTTGTAATAGGCAATCCTATAACTCATCAAACAATAAGCAACTGCGTGAGCTTTTGGGAAAAGATATTTTATTTTTAAACATGAATCAATGTACCAATCTGGAACATTATTTTCTTTCATATAAGCCAAAGTTTCTTCTGATAAAGTTTTTCCCTTTCTTACTTTTTCCATTATTTGGAAAGATTTTTTCTTATCAAGTCCAAGATTAATCAAAGAATTCATTATGTCATCACGAGTTGAAATTATTTGGTCAAATCCTGCCGTTTTTGATTTAACTAAATCTTGAGCATTATTTAACCACACATCTGTTCCGTGAGAAAGTCCAGAAATTCTTGTCATTTCAGAAAATTTTGTTGGAAAAGTATCTTTTAACATTCCTCTTACAAAAGAAGTTCCAAATTCTGGAATACCCAAAGTCCCTATTTCATTATTTGAAAAATCATATTTTATATTTAATGGTTTTGTTGAAGAGAAAATATTCATTACATTTTCATCATCCATTTGAAGCTTCAAAGGATCTGTATTTGTTAAATCTTGAAGACTTCTAATAATTGTAGGAACATCATGGCCCAATAAATCAAGTTTTAAAATTACTCCATGCATCATATTATAAGTAAAATGAGTTGTTTTTATATCATCTTTTCCATCATCTGCTGGATATTGAACAGGAGAAAAATCGTAAATATTTTTATCATTTGGTACAATCATAAGACCACCTGGATGTTGACCTGTTGTTCTTTTTACATCAAAAAGTCCTCTTTGATATTTTCTAATTTGTGCATTAGAAAGATTTAGGTCATTATCTTCCATATATTTTTTGATATAACCAAAAGCAGTATTATCTTTTATTGTACCAATTGTTCCTGCCCTAAAAACTTTTCCTTCTCCGAATAATTCTTCAGTATATTTGTGAATAGTTGGTTGATATTCTCCAGCAAAATTCAAATCAATATCTGGCTCCTTATCTCCTTCAAATCCCAAGAAAACTTCAAAAGGAATATCGTGGCCGTCTTTGTTCATATCTGCTCCACATTTTGGACAAGTTTTATCTGGCAAATCTATTCCAGCTCCAACGCTACCATCTGTTATAAATTCTGAATGCTTGCATGATGGACAAACATAATGGGGAGCAAGCGGATTTACTTCTGTAATATTTGCCATGGTTGCTGCAAAAGATGAACCAACAGAACCTCTTGATCCAACCAAATATCCATCCTCATTTGATTTTTCTACAAGCTCTTTTGCAATTATATATAAAACTGCATATCCATTTGAAATAATAGAATCAAGTTCCTTATCAAGTCTTGTTTTTACAAGATCAGGGAGAGGATCTCCATAAATCGAGATTGCTTTTTCATAAGTTGTATCTTTTAATTTTTTATCAGAGCCTTCAATTTTTGGTGGAAAAGTTTCGTGAGGAATTGGCATAATTCTTTCCAAACTATCAGCAATTTTAATTGTATTATCAATTACTACTTCCATTTTTGTTTGATCATCTAAATAATAAAATTCATCAAGCATTTCATTGGTTGTTTTTAAATAATAAAGGGGATTATTTTCCTTGTAATGAAAAAATTGTCCCTTGTGAAGAATATTTCTAAGAACATAATCTTTCTTTTCCATATACCTTACAGAGCCTGTTGCAACAACCAATTTATTATATTTTTTTCCAAGCTCAATTATTTTTTTATTTATTTCAATAATTTGATTTTTATCTCTTATAGCTCCATTTTCCAAATCATCAGCAAAAACTCCCATCGCCTCTATTTGGAAAAAATCAAAAAATCCGCAAATTTTTTCTATTTTTTCTTCTGCATAGCCATCTCTTATAGCCTTAAACAAAAGACCATCTTTGCCGCCAGAGCCTATTATCAAGCCTTCCTTATTTTCTTTTACCAAATCAAAAGGCGTTTTCGCCTCCAAATTAAAATATTTCATCCTAGATTCTGAAATTATTTTATAAAGATTTTTAAGTCCATGATAATTTTTGGCAAAAATAATTGATGAGAAATTTTCGTGACGAGCCAAAGGCCATTTTGTTTTTATTGAATTAATTTTTTCAAGACTAAGGTCTTTATTTTTATCCTTAATTTTTTCAAATAATTTAATAAAAATTTTGGCAGTTGTCATTGCATCATCGCTTGCTCTGTGATGGTTAAAAGGACCTACTCCTAATTTTTTTGCAAGTTTATCTAGAGAAAATCTTCCCATAGTTGGAAAAACTGCTCTTGCCATTGGCAAAGTATCCAAATAAATTGGCTCAAATTTGTAAGATAAGTTATCACAGGCTTCTTTTATAAAACCAATATCAAAATCTGTATTTTGTCCTACAAAATATGAATCTTTTGAAAATTCTAAAAATTTCGGCAAAACTTCATCAATTTTTGGCTTATCCATTACCATTTCGTTTGTAATTCCTGTAAGCTCTACAACCTTCTGAGGAATCATTTTTTCTGGATTTACAAGCTCATTAAAAACTTCAATTATTTCTCCATTTTCAATTTTTACAGCACCAATTTCTGTGATTTTATCTATATATTTTGAAAGTCCAGTCGTCTCCAAGTCAAATACAATAAATCTTTGATTTTTTAAATCGCTTATATCATTTATTTTTTTATTGTAGTTGTTAGTTAAAATCCTTAAATTTTTATCGACCAACAAAAGCTCTGCTCCTGCTAGCATTTTTATATCATTTTTTCCAAGTTTGTCATACATATCTGGAAGAGCCTGTAGGGTTTCTGTATCTGTAATTCCACAAGAGCTATGGCCCCAAGCTTTTAATTTTTTTGCTAGCTCATCCATATCAACAAATCCATCAAGGTTTGTCATTTTCGTATGAATTTCAAGCTCAACTCTTTTTTTAGGATAAGTATCAAGTCTTTCTTTTTTTTCACATTCCACCATAGAATTTACTGTAAAAACATCTTCATGTGAAAAGCTATCATAGTTTAAAACGCCTTGAACTTGAACTATCATTTTTTCTTTTAAATTTTCAAGTTTTGATTTATTTCTTGGTTGGACAAACATCTTGCAAGCTATTGCATCAGATTCATCTTCAAGGTCAAAAGAATAAATAAAGTTTCCTCTTTTTGATTCAAAAATATCAATTCCAAATATTTCTCCCTTTATAGAAAGATTCATGCCTTTTTTGTCATAAATTTCTTCAATTTTAAATAAATCTCCATTTATATTTCTGCCGTATTTTAAAATTTCTTCTTGCTTTACTTCTTTTTTTTCAGAATTTTTCTTATTATTTCTAGCATTTTCAATCATGTTCTCAAGCTCGATTTTTTTCAAATCTCTAAGGCTTGATGTTTTTTCTTCTTCTTGACTTTTTGAAGATTCTTTCTTGTCTTCTTCAATTTTTGGCAAATCAAATATATCTTTATTATTTAATGAAGCCTCTTTACTTTCTTGAATTTTTTCTTCAATATTTTCGCCCAAATTTTCTGGATTTTCATAACCTGTTTCATAATAATCTGGAAGAGGTTGGCTTTCATAAAAATCATCTATGGAATTTGTTTCTTTTTTATTTTCCTTTTCAAATTGCAATGACAAATTAACATAAGAAAAATATGATTCAAGTTTTTTTTCAATATTTTCATCATATTCTCCTAGAATATTTAATTTCAATTTATTTAATTTTTTTGAATAAATCGCCTTGTTTATATAATAATCTTTGTCAATTTCTATAATAGATTTTAGATTAATTTTCATTTTTTTCATCTTTCAAAATTTCTTTAATCAAACTGTCAACTATTTCTTCTTGTTTTACTTTTTTTATTGTAATTCCTTTTTTAAATAAAAATCCATAGCCTTTTGCACAAGCTATTCCATAATCTGCTTCTTTTGCCTCTCCTGGTCCATTAACAGGACAACCCATTATGGCAACTTTTAAATTTAAATTTAATTTATCAAGTCTTTCACTTGCCTCGTTTACAATTTCATCTAAATTTACGCTTGTTCTTGAACAAGTTGGGCAAGAAACCAAATCAACTCCATCTCGTCTAAGTCCTAGAGATTTTAAAATTGTTTTTCCAGCCTTTACTTCTTGAATTGGATCTCCAGTTATTGAAACCCTAATTGTATCTCCAATTCCATCTTTTAAAAGTGAGCCCATTCCAATTGATGATTTAACCAAAGCTTGATAAAGAGGACCTGCTTCTGTAACTCCCAAATGAAGTGGGTAATCGCAAAGAGAGGAAATTTTTCTATTTACATCAATCATTGTATTTACATCTGATGATTTTATAGAAATAACTATGTCATAAAAATCTAACTCTTCTAAAACTTTTACTTCATCAAGGGCAGAATAAACAAGACTATCAACATTTACTCCCTTATATTTTTCAATCATATCTTTATGAACTGATCCAGAATTTACACCAATTCTTATAGGAATATTTTTTTCCTTACATTTTTCAACTAAAATTTTTACCTTGTCACTTCCCCCAATATTTCCTGGATTTATTCTTAGACAATCACAGCCGTTTTCGACAGCCGCAAGAGCTAGTTTATAATCAAATTGTATGTCTGCCACAAATGGAAGATTGGTTCTTTTTTTTATTTCAGAAATTGCCCTTGCATCTTCAAGAGAATTTATAGCAGATCTTGAAATATCACAACCTGCCTTTTCAAAATCATTAATCTGTTTTACGACTTCTTCAATATTTTTCGTTTCTTTTGTTGTCATTGATTGGATAGAAATAGGAGATCCTCCTCCTATGGCAACATCTCCTACATAAACTTTTCTAGTTTTTTTCAATTTTTACTCCTTTAAAATAAGCTAATTAAATCCTTAATCGTAACCAAAAGAATTAGTCCTAACAAGAGAACAAATCCTCCAATTGTAAATTTTTCTTCAATTTTTTTATTTACTGTCTTTTTTGTAATCATTTCAAATAAGGAAGTAAATATTTTTGACCCATCAAGAGCTGGTATTGGAAGCAAATTAAAAAATCCCAAATTTACACTTATATATCCCAAAAAGAATAATAAATTCATAATTCCAAGATTTGCTTGTCTTCCCATTTCTTTTACAACACCAACAGGCCCTGACAAAGCAGAAAATCCTAATTTTCCTGTAAATAAACTTTTAAGAACATTTATCATCAAAACAATCATAGACCCTACTTCTTTAAAACCAATTTTAATTGATTCAAAAAATCCTACGTCTTTATTTTTTGGAATAAAACCAAGAAGAGGTCTTTTGTTTTCAAATTTTACTTTGACATTTTTTTCTATATATTTATTATCTCTTTTTACTTTTAATGATATTTTGTCATTTTTCCCATGTTTTTGATAATAATTTTCTAAATTTTTTGAAATATCATTAAAATTATTTATTTTATTTCCGTCAATTTCTACAATTTCGTCATCGACTTTAAAGCCTTGAGCTTCTATTGGCGAATTTTTTGTAAAATTTCCAATGCTTGTTGACGCAGTTCCTGTATTAAAAGATACAAAAGCAAATATTAATCCTGCAAAAATCAAATTTGTCAAAGGCCCTGCAAGAATTGTAAAAAATCTTTTGTAGGCTGGCGCCTTGTCAAATGATCTTTCATCATCACTTTCGCTATCTTCTCCTTCCATAGCGCAATATCCACCAATTGGAAAAAGATTTACAGAATAAAGAGTTTCTCCTTTTTGTTTTGAAAAAATTTTAGGGCCCATGCCTATGGCAAATTCATTAACCCTAATTCCACTTTTTTTTGCTATAATAAAATGTCCAAATTCATGAATCAAAATCAAAAATAAGAACATTATAATCGATATAATAACTGATTTCATTTTTCTCCTAACTTATATTAATGTAAATAAATAAAGGCAAGGGCTTATAAATAAGATTGAATCAAATCTATCCAAAATACCTCCATGACCTGGAATTAAATTTCCATAATCTTTTATTTTACATTTTCTTTTTATAAACGATGCTACTAAATCTCCAGTTTCTGACAAAAATGCAGCAATTATTGTAAAAATAATTACTAATAATATATTTTTGTCAAGCTTTACATAATTTACATAAATCAAATTTAAAATCACAGCTCCACAAATTCCACCAATAAATCCCTCTATTGTTTTGTGAGGAGAAATAGATTCTAATGATTTGATTTTGTGCTTTCCAATAGTTGAGCCTGTAAGATAAGCAAAAGTATCTGAGCCCCAAGCAATTATATAAAGCATATAAAGATATATTTTATTATTAATTCTTATCGCACTTGACATAAAAATAGAAACATAGGTTACTACAAATAAAAGTGCAAAAAAATCTTCCATCCTATATTTTTTATTAAAAATCATATATACAAAAATTGCTATGAGTATAGATGTAAAACCAAACATAAATAAATTTTGATGATTGCTAAAGGCATTTATAACAAAAAATAAATTTATTACCATAGCAAATTTTAAAGGAACATTGTATGACAAATTTTTTAGTGCATTTACCAATTCTTTTACAGCAATACACGAAAAAATCCCAAAACCAATTGCAAAATAAATTCCACCAAGATAAGTAATTGCAATTAATATAAAAAGAATTATTCCTCCACCAAATAATCTTTTAGCTAAGTTCATTTAATCCACCGTACCTTCTATCTCTTCCAAAATATGAATCAACTGCCACATCCAAATCATTTTTTGAAAAATCTGGCCACAAAATATCTGTAAAATAATATTCTGTGTAGGCCATTTGATAAATTAAAAAATTAGAAATCCTAAGATCTCCACCTGTTCTAATCAAAAGATCAGGATCTGGCATATTTGCTGTATATAAATAATTTGAAATATCTTCCTCATTTATATTTTCAAAATCTATCCCATCTTTTGCCATATCTTTGAAGGCTTTTACAATTTCCATTCTACCCCCATAATTTATAGCCATATTTAAAACGAGCTTGTCATTATTTTTTGTAAGCTCACAAACATCAAGGCAAGCTTTTATAGTTTTTTCTGGAAGTTTTGATATATCTCCAATAATATTTAATTTTACTTCATTTTCCATGAGTAATTTTGTCTTATCTTTTATAAATTTTGCCAATAATTTCATTAAATAATTGACTTCTACTTGTGGTCTTTTCCAATTTTCTGTAGAAAAAGCATAAAGAGTTAGATATTTTATTCCTTTTTCTTTAGCATAGAGCGCAATATCCACAACATTTTCAGAACCTTCCTTGTGGCCCATAGATCTTGGCAAATTTCTTTTTTTAGCCCACCTACCATTTCCATCAAGAATAATGGCAAGATGATTAAGTTCTTTCTCTTTCATACACCCTTCTTTCTAATTTTATCTCTATATGATTATACCATAAGAATTATTCTTAAATATAAAAAGCTAAAATGATTTTTTTCTTTGTAAATAAATTAGGATTTTGTATATATTTTTTCATAATGCTATAATTTAATTATGAAAATTAAAGCAAATAAAGAAATTAGAATTGATAAATATCTTTCTGATCTTTTTGAAGAAATTCCAAGAGAAAAGGTAAAAGATTTTATCAAAGACGAAAAAATAAAAATAAATAATAAAAAAATAAAACCTTCATACAAATTATTATTAGAAGATGAAATAGAAATTTCTGACAAATTATTTGAAAAAGAAAAAATCGAAGCTGAAAAAATGAATTTAAAAATTCTTTATGAAAATGAAGACTACGCAATTATTGATAAGGATGAAAATGTAATTGTCCATCCAGCAGGTTCAATTGTAAGTGGAACTTTGGTTAATGGGCTTTTGGATTATTTTGGCTACGATAATTTATCTCACATTGGTGGCGATGATAGACCAGGAATTGTTCACAGACTTGATAAGGATACAACAGGTCTTATGGTTATTGCAAAAAATAATTCATCTTACAAATATTTGAAAAATCTTTTTGAAACAAGAAAAATTGACAAGGAATATTTGGCAATTTGCAATGGGATTTTTCAAAAAAAATCTGGAACAATCCACACCTTTATGGATCGTGATCCAAATAATCGCAGAAAAATGGCAGTTACAAATTCTGGTCGTGATGCTATTAGCAAATATGAAGTTATTTCAGAAAATAATGGATATTCCTTGGTAAAAATTAAAATTTTAACCGGAAGGACTCATCAAATCAGAGTTCACATGACCTATATCAATCATCCGCTCTTGGGCGATCCTGTTTATGGAAATGTTAAACACAAATTTAATTTAGACCATCAATTACTTCATTGCCACAAATTAGGATTTACTGATAAAAATGGAATTTACAAAGAATTTTGTGCTGATTGTCACGAAGATTTTAAAAAATATCAAAAAATTTTGGGTTTAGGAGAATAAAATGTATTCAAAAACAAATACAGTAAGTCTTTTGGGACTTGATGGAAAGGCAATTGAAGTTGAATCTGATATAACTAGTGGAATGCCAGCTTTTAATATTGTCGGTCTTCCCGATTCATCTATAAAAGAATCCAAAGACAGAATTAGGGTTGCTCTTATAAATTCTGGTTTTAAATTTCCCCAAGGAAGAATTACCATAAATTTATCTCCAGCAGATATAAAAAAAGAAGGAACTCAACTAGATTTGCCAATTGCAATTTCTCTTTTAAAAAGTATGGGAGTGATCGAAAATTCAAAAGATGATTTTATTTTTATAGGAGAGCTTTCTCTTGATGGGAGAATTGTTCCTATAAAAGGCGCTCTTGCCATGGTAATTTCTATGAGAGAAAAAGGCTTTAAAAATTTTATAATTTCAAATGAAAATAAGGACGAATGTGCAATAATAAAAGATTGCAATATTTTTCCATTTTTAAATTTAGAAGAATTAGTTTCATACCTTAACGAAAATACAAAAAAATCTCCCTATAAAATAAAATTATCAAATACAAATGAAAAAATTACATATCCTTTTGATTTTTCTGATATAAAGGGACAAGATTCATTAAAAAGGGCCCTACAAATTGCAGCAGCTGGCGGCCATAATTTATTGATGATTGGACCACCTGGAAGTGGAAAAACTTTTTCTGCCAAACATTTACCATCAATTTTACCAGATATGGATTTTGAAGAAAAAATTGAAGTTACAAAAATTTATTCAGTGATGGGACTTCTTGAAAGCGGAAAATTGATAAATAATAGACCATTTAGATCTCCCCACCATTCAGCAAGTGAAGTTTCTTTGATTGGAGGAGGAGCAAATATTCCAAAAGCAGGAGAAATAACTCTCGCCCACAAGGGAGTTTTATTTTTAGATGAATTTCCAGAATTTTCCAAAAAAACCATAGAAGCTTTGAGAGAGCCTTTGGAAAATAAGGAAATAAATATTTCAAGATCAATGGCAAGTATCAAATATCCAGCAGATTTTATTTTGATTGCTGCCATGAATCCATGTCCTTGTGGAAATTTTGGAAACCCTTTAAAAGAATGTACTTGTACTCAAAATGAAATAAGAAGATATTTGTCAAAATTATCTTCTCCAATTCTTGATAGGATTGATATTCACATAGAAATAAAACCTGTAAAGTACAAAGATTTGGATGACAATATCAAAACAAAATCTTCAAAACAAATGAAAGATGAAGTTCAAAGGGCAAGAGAAATTCAAATAAAAAGATATGAAAATGAAAAAATTTCAACAAATGGAGCTCTTTCTACAAGACTTATGAAAAAATATATAAAACTTGATAAAAATGTAAAGGAAATCGGACAAAAAGCTTTTGAAAAATATAATTTTTCTGTAAGATCTTACAATAAAATTATAAAAATGAGTAGGACGATTGCAGATCTAGATGGTAGCGAAAAAATTGAAGCAAAGCATCTCCTTGAAGCTGTAAGATATAGGTCTTTGGATGACAAATATTGGAGCATGTGATGGATAATGATTTGATAAATTCAAATATAGATTTGTATATAAATGAGCTTGTAGAAAAAGCTTTAAAATTAAATGCAAGTGATATACACATTGAGCCAATGGATGAAAAATTTTCAAGAATAAGATTTAGAATAGACGGAAAACTTAGGATAATAAGTGAGATGGACTATCCTTCTTATATTAAACTTTTAACTAGAATTAAATTATCTTCCAAATTAGATATTTCAGAAAAAAGAAGACCTCAAGACGGTTATTTAAAATTAGAAAAATTCCCAGAAATTGATTTTAGAATTTCAACTTTAAATACTATAGTCGGAGAAAAATTAGTTCTAAGAATTTTATCGATTGAAAATTTTAAAAAATCTCAAAATTTATTAGGATTTTCTGATGATTCAAAAAAAATTTTGGAAAATGCGATTAAAAATAAATCAGGCATGATAATTTTTTCTGGACCAACTGGTTCAGGAAAATCTACTTCCCTTTATTCTTTGTTAAATAAATTAAATGATGAAAAAAGAAATATTATTAGCATTGAAAATCCAGTTGAAATAAATATTTTGGGAATTAATCAAATTTCAATCAATGAAAAAATCGGTTTGACTTTTCAAAATGCTCTCAGGTCAATTTTAAGGCAAGATCCAGATATTATTATGCTTGGAGAAATTAGGGATAAAGAAACTGCAAAAATGGCAGTAAGGGCTGCCATAACTGGACATTTAGTTTTAACAACTCTTCACACAAATAATAGTTTTGCCTCAATAAATAGACTTCGTGATTTGGGCGTTGAAGATTATCTAATAAAACAATCTGTAAATACTCTTGCAAGCCAAAGACTTGTTAGAAAACTTTGCTCTTGCAAGAAAAAAAGAAAAATTTCCAAAAAAGAATATGATTTTGTAAAAAATTATTTTGATATAGATGAAAATACTTATATTTATGAAGCATCATCTTGCGATAAATGCCACGATGGCTACCTAGGAAGAGAAGCTGTTGAAGAAATTGTAGATTTTGATGAGGCTTATAAAAAATTATTTTTTGAAAATAAAAATTTTAACAAAAATGATTTAGATATTTTAAATAAAGAAAAAAATTTTAAGTCTATGACCTACAATGGAATTAAAAAAGTTCTAGATGGAGTTACAAGCTTTGAAGAAATTTTAGATTCAATTTATTATTTTAATTAAAATTTTTAAAATTATTTTAGAACACAAAGCAAAAAATCGGAGATTTTTTCTCCGATTTTTTTATACTTTTAATCTTTTTTCTCCATTATAAACTTCATCTATAATGCAAGATCCCAAGCATACTTCTCCATCATAAAAAACTGCAGCTTGACCTGGAGTTACGGCTTTTGTTTTGTCGTAAGTAATTTCTACTCTTCCATCATCTAAAATTTTTACGTGAGAATTTATATCTTTTTGCCTGTACCTGAATTTACATGTGCAGTCAAATTCTTTTTTTAGACCCTTTTTTGAAATTGATGATAAATTTGATCCTATTAGTCTATTTGAAAATAATTTTTCGTTATTTTTTCCTTGGCAAACTATTAGTTCGTTTTTTTCCAAATCTTTTCCACAAACAAACCAAGCTTCTCCTTCTCCACCAATTCCAAGTCCTCTTCTTTGGCCAATGGTATGATACATAAGTCCATAGTGTTTTCCCATTATATTTCCATCAGTATCAACTATGTTTCCTTCTTTTGCAGGAAGATAATTAGATAAAAATTCGTTGAAATTTCTTTCTCCAATAAAACAAATTCCTGTTGAATCTTTTTTATCGGCTGTTGCCAAATTATTTTCTTTGGCAATTTTTCTAACTTCTTTTTTATCCAAATCTCCTACCGGAAACAAAACATCTTTTATTTGATCTTGAGATAATTGGGAAAGAAAATATGTTTGATCTTTGTTTGAATCAAGACCTCTAAGCATTTTGGTTTCGCCTTCTGACCTATCAACTCTTGCATAATGACCTGTTGCAAGATAGTCAGCTCCCAAATCTTTTGCATAATCCAAAAAAGCCTTAAATTTTATTTCCTTATTACACATTATATCAGGATTTGGAGTTCTTCCTTTTTTATATTCATCAAGAAAATATGAAAAAACTCTGTCATAATATTCTTTTTCAAAATTTATTGAATAATATGGAATTCCAATTTGATTGCAAACTTTGACCGCATCTTCATAATCAACTTCTGCCGTACAAACTCCATTTTCATCTTCCTCGTCCCAATTTTTCATAAAAATTCCGCTTACATCATAGCCTTCTTTTTTTAATAAGAGGGCAGCAACAGATGAGTCGACTCCACCACTTACACCAACGATAACTTTTATATCTTTTTTATCTTTCTTTTCCATCTATCCCCCTTAATTTTTTCAAAACTTCAAATGTATAGTCAATATCTTCCTTTGTGTTTGTAAATCCAAAAGAAAATCGTACAGAATGTCTTGCCCTTTCTTCATCGTACATATTTTTTATAACATTGCTTGCTTCAACACTTCCAGCCCTACAAGCAGAACCAACAGAAATACAAATCCCATTCATGTCCAAATATGTAAGAAGAAGTTCATTTTTTACCTTTGGAAAATATAAATTCAATATATGATCAGCTGAATTTTCCAAACTTCCATTAATTTCGTAAGAAAAATTTGATTCTTCTAATTTTTTTACAAAATAAGATTTTAATTCTTTGATTTTTTCTCTTTCACTAATAGCTTTTGGGAAAGATTTTGCCATAGAATAAGCGCCCATTGTAAAAGAAGTTCCAGCACGCCTATCTTTTTCTTGCTCCCCACCTTTAATAAGTGGATTTATTTTTTTATTGCAATAAAGAACACCAAATGAATTTATTCCACCAATTTTGTGCCCTGAAAGAGAAAGAGAATTGCAATGAAGTTTTTCTACATCAATATCAACATGAGAATAAGCCTGAACGCAATCTACATGAAAAAATACATCTTTGTCTTTTAAAAATTCTCCAATTTTATAAACTGGTTCAATTGCCCCTATTTCATTATTTACAAACATCAAAGAAACTAATTTTACCTCATCTGTAAGTTTTTCTTTCAATTCATCAAGGGAAAAATATCCATCCTCATCAACATCAAGAAAAATTGTTTTTTCCTTATTTACAGTATTTAAAATAGAATCATGTTCAATTTTTGAAGTAATAACAAAATCATCCTTAAAATTTGACAAAATTGTATTATTAGCTTCACTTGCAGATGCAGTAAAAATTATATGATTTGGATTTGCATTAATAGATTTTGCAATTTCCACCCTAGAATCTTCCAAAACTTTTTTGCCAGCCCTTCCCAAGGCGTGCAAAGAATCAGGATTTCCATCAAAATTTTCCATATTTTCAAAAATATCTTTCAAGATTTCTTTTCTTTTTATTGATGTAGCTGCATAATCAAAATATATCATTAAAATTTCCTTATAATTTATAAAAGACCTAAAAATTTAGGTCTTAGTCGTCAAATTCTTCTTTTAAAATTTCTTTTAAAACTTCAGCTTCTTCTTTTGTAAAAGTAATTCCCTTGCTCATTCTTGTATGATCTTCATTCCAATCTCTCAAATCATATTTAGGATCCCTATCATTCCAAGAAACAAGATTTAATTCCTTTGTCCATCCTTTTGCATTTGTTGAAAGAACTCCCAAATTTTCTACTATATCATATTTTATCGCCATATAAACTCCTAACTATAATAATTTCTAGGCAAAGATCCAAGCAAAACATATTCAATCTCACTTGTCGCCATCTCCATTTTACGAATTCTGTTTTTTATTCTACCCTTTTGTTTTATAATCTCATCATCATCTAAATTTTTAATATCTTCTAAACTTTTAAGAAAATTTTGAATTTTCCTATCGTCAGTTTTATATAAAAAATCACTTTCTTTAATTCTATCGATTTTTTCAACAAAATCATAAAGGTTATGATCTCTCAATGAAACATAAGAATCAACAAAAATCCTATCAAGTTTTTCCTTATCATCATAGAATTGACTAAGATTTTCATACCCAGTCAAATAAAAATTTAATTCATACTCAGCCTTGATAAGACGAATTTTTAAATCCAACAAATTTTTTTGATTTTTAGTTAAATTATTTTCATCAATAAGATCCATATTATCCTCTCCTTTGAGTATAATATCATAGAATATTTTCTTCTACAAGGATTGTATTATAAAGTTTTTAAAAATCAATTCATAATTTTTATTATATCTTTTTATAAAATTTATCAAAAGAAAAAACCTAGTTTAATCTAGGTTTGGTTTATCTAATAAATCAATGTGACAATATCCATTTGGATTTTTTTCTAAATAATTTTGATGATAATCTTCTGCTTTTACAAAATTTTCTAATTTTTCGACTTGTATTTGAATTTTTCTTTCTTCATTTTTTTGTTTTTCTTCTAAAAATTTTTTTGAAAATTCTAAATCTTTTTCATCTTTTGAAAAGATTCCACTCCTATATTGACGGCCTATATCATTTCCTTGTTTATTTATTGAAAATGGGTCAATTATATAATAAAAATATTCCAAAATTCTTTCTAATGATTCTTCTTTCCCATCGTAGCTTATTTCTACAGTTTCAGCATGGTCTGTTTGGTATAAATTTTCGTAAGTTGTTTTTTCACTATTTCCATTTGCATATCCTACAAGAGTTTTTTCTACACCTTTTATGTCTTTAAAATATGCTTCAACTCCCCAAAAACATCCTCCTGCTAAATATATTTTTTTCATTTTTTCTTTCTCCAATCATATCTTCTACTTGGTTTTCTAAATTTAAATCCTCTTAATGATTTTGACAAGGCTGATGCCAATAATATACCAAAAGAAATTGCTGACGCGGCTGCTAGGGTATCAAATAAATTTATTAAAGCCAAAGATTTTTCTCCGTCAACAAAATAGTATAAGGTGTTATATATTCCTTTTCCAGGTACTAAATTAATTATTCCAGGAACTATAAATAATATAGCTGGCATGTGACATTTTCTTGCAAAAATTTCTCCCATTATACCTGTAAAATACGCACCTGCTAAGGCTTTTAAAAAAACTCCATCTCCAATTAGATCTCCAACTACTTGATAGATTACAAATCCTATTGCACCAGCAAGTGATGATAATTTTATTGAACTTTTTGGACAAGAAAATAGCATAGCAAAACCAACAGCTGAAATATATGAAAATATAAATCCTAATAATAAATGCATATTTCCTCCTTATAAAATAGTTATGGGTACTGCAACGCCAATTGCAAGAGCTAATGAAATAAATAAAGACATTGTAAGTCCTACAAGACCACTTGTTGCATCTCCACTCATCAAATCTCTTATAGAATTTGTCAAAATGAATCCAGGTACATATGGCATCATCGATGAAATTATTACATTTGCCGTATTAAATCCACCAAAAAATTTTCCAATCATCAAGGTTAAAAATGATACCATTATTCCAGCGACAAAATTATCAATAAAATATCCATACATTTTCTTTTCAATATTTCTATATACAAGAAAAGTTAACAATGATACAAGAAATGTAACTGGAAGATCTAAAAAAATTGGATCTTTTGGATTTACCAAAATTGGAAAAGCAGTAGATGCAAGAACTGCACCGATAATTGCAATTTTCGGATCAATAATTGTAGTATTTCTAATATTGTCAAGTTCAATTAAAGCTTCATCCAATGTTAATTCGTGATTACAAAATTTTCTAGAAAATGAATTAACCCTATCTACAACTATTAAATTATTTCCTCTATTTTTTACTCTTTTAACATTTGCATAAGTTTTGCCATCAACATTAAAGGAATACATTAAAGCGTTAAAGGTTGCAAAAACATCTATGTCGCTTGCATCATAAATCGATCTTATTATTCTTTCGACTGTGTCTTCAACCCTATAAATTTCTGCTCCATTTTTTAACATCATAGCTCCTGCCCTTGATGTTATTTCAAGTAATTTATTTATATCATCTTCTTTATACATTTTATTATCCTTTTTTAATGCAAAAGTAACTTTCCAAAATTGAAGGAAAGTTACTTAAAAAAATTTTACATATTTTTGTATTTATTTATATTATCTGATGAAAGAAAATCGTAAGCATCATTTATTTTTTGAAATTTTTCTGTTGCATTTGGATCTTGACTTATGTCTGGATGATATTTTTTTGCAAGTTTTCTGTAGGCAAGTTTTATTTCATATTGGTCGCTTGTATATGATACTCCCAAAGTATCACAAGCTTTTTGGTATTTTTCTTTAAAACCAAGGTCATTTACAAAGCCACCATTTTGATAAGAACCTGTATCGTATCCTCCATTAAAATTTCTTTCGTCAAAATCAAATCCTGAAAAATTAAAGCCTTGAAAAAATTCTTCAAATCTTTGATTCATTTCTTCTTGTCTTCTTTGTCTTTCTTCTTCAGCTTGTCTTCTTCTTTCTCTTTCTTGGTCTAGCTTATATTTTTTTGCATAATCTGATAAATTATCAAAGCCTTTTTTCTTTCCAGAAATTAAAGTATCAGCCTTATCGTACATCCATTCTATCAAAGTATAATTTCCATATCTCAAAAGAGAAATGAAAGATTTTCCTAGAAATGGAACTACTGCTATTATCAAAAAAATAGTAAAAAGTTCAGGCGGTATAGCTATAAAAAATAAAGGAAGTACAAATATTACTGAACATCCAATTAGCATTATAACTTGGCTTAAACCTTCAAAGACTGTAACTATTGCATTTAAAATATTTATTAAAAAATTAAATATTGAATTTAATACGCTTGCTAGTCCATGGATAAATTTTCCAAATATTTTTTTCACGTTTTTTCTCCAATCTATCTTGATTATACCCAAGTTATTTTTATCTGTCTACTAGCCAAAAAGCTCCTCATTATTAGAATTATAAAGCTTATAATAAATTCCTTTTTTATCAAGCAAGTCTTTGTGATTTCCTCTTTCAACAATCCCATCTTCTGTTAAAACTAAAATTGAATCTGCATTAATAATTGTAGAAAGCCTGTGGGCAATTGTTAAAGTTGTTCTTCCCTTTGATAATTTTTCCAAAGAATCTTGAACTATAGCCTCACTTGTATTATCCAAAGATGAAGTCGCCTCATCCAAAATTAAAATTGGTGGATTTTTCAAAAATACTCTTGCAATAGAAATTCTTTGTTTTTGCCCTCCAGAAAGTTTTACTCCTCTTTCTCCAACATAAGTGTCAAAGCCATCGGAAAGTTCCATAATAAAATCATAAGCTCCTGCAAGCTTACTTGCTCTTATTATTTCTTCATCACTGGCATCTTTTTTACCATAAGAAATATTTTCTTTGATTGTAGCTCCAAACAAATACACATCTTGTTGGACAATTCCAATATTATCTCTCAAGGAATCTAGAGTTAAATCATTTATATTTTTGCCATCGATTAATATTTTTCCCTTATTAATTTCATAAAATCTTGGAATAAGTTTTGTAATAGTGGTCTTGCCTGATCCAGATGGTCCAACAAGAGCTACATTTTCTCCAACATTTATGTTAAAATTAATATCTTCCAAAATCCAAGAATCTTTTTCATCTTGGTCTGGATATTTAAAATAAGCGTGGTCAAAGGAAATTTCTCCCTTAACATCTGTAAGTTCTTTCGCATTTTCTTTATCAAAAATATCAGATTTCAAATTAATCACTTCATAAAATCTTTCAATTCCTGTAATTCCTTTTTGATATTGGTCTGTAAATTCTACAAGCCTGTTTACAGTTGCAATTATTGTATTTAAATATAAAACGAAAGCAACAAGATCTCCTGGACTCATCAAATTTTTTATTACAAAATTTCCTCCAATAATAATTAAAACCGCATACATACTTCCCGCAAATAATTGGTTGATCATATTATAAGATGCCATATTGTAATATTTTACTTTTTTAATATCTACAAACTTGTCGTTTCCCTTTTTAAATTTTTCTTTTTCTAAACTTTCATTTGCAAAAGATTTTACAACGTCTATTCCCAAAAGAGAATCTTCAATGCTTGCATTAATTTCTCCAATTTGTTTTTTCTCACTTTTAACAGATTTTGAAAAAGCTCTTCTTTTAATTCTTGCAGCATAAACCATAAGTGGAATTATTATATACAAAACTAAAGTCAAAGGAATATTTATAGTCATCAAAACTACAAAAGAAATCGTAAGTTTTATAAAACCGATAAAAAATTCTTCAGGGCAATGATGAGAAAATTCTGTAATATCAAATAAATCTGTCGTCATCCTACTCATAAGTTGCCCAATTTTTGTTTCATTGAAAAAAGCTGTTGACATTGTCAAAAAATGTTTGAAAATATCACGTCGCATATCTTTTTCAATGTGAGCTCCCATTATGTGGCCGTAAGATTGCATAAAATATCTTCCGCAAACTTCTACAAGTTTTGTAAGAGTATATATTAAAGTTAATTTTAAAATAATTGAATATGTCAGGCTAGAATTTGATGCGTGGTCTGTAAGTGATGATAAAATAATTGGTAAAATCAATTCACAGACAGTTGTTAAAAATGCAGAAAATAAATCAATAGCCAAAATATTTTTGTAATCCTTGTAATAAGGAATAAATTTTTTAATCAATTCTTTATCAGAATAAGTTCTTTTTTCCATTTCTCCTCCTTATTTAATATTTTTATACTATAGTATTCTACTATTAATTTAAACTTATTCACTTGATTTTTTTAGATTAATTGTTAGAATATTAATAAAGACACATAAGGAGGAATAATGGCAAGAATAATTGAAAAAACAAATCTTAATGACTCAACCATTAAATTTGTTGTAAATTCTCCAGATATTGCAAAAAGAGCAAAACCTGGTCAATTTATAATTTTAAGGATAGATGAAAAAGGCGAAAGAGTTCCTTTTACAATTTCTGAAACTGATGATGAAAATGTAACAATAATTGTTCAAATTGTTGGAGGAACAACAATTAGAATGAACGAATTAAAATCAGGCGATGGATTTTTGGATTTTGTTGGTCCTTTGGGAAAACCAACTGAACTTGACCAATATAAAGGAAAAAATGTTTGTGTAATTGGTGGAGGTCTAGGAACAGCTATTGCTTATCCTCAAGCAAAATATTTACATAAAATTGGAGCTCACACTGATGTAATAATGGGCTTTAAAAATAAAGACATAATAATTTTAGAAGATGAATTAAAAGAAGCTTCTGACAATTTATACATAACAACTGACGATGGTTCTTATGGCAAACAAGGATTTGTTACTGAAGTTTTAAAAGAAAATATTGAAAATGGTAAAAAATATGATCTTGTTTTGGCAATTGGTCCAATGATTATGATGAAAAATACTGCCCTTGTTACAAAAGAATATGACATACCAACTATTGTTTCTTTAAACTCAATTATGGTTGATGGAACAGGTATGTGCGGATGTTGTAGAGTTACTGTTGGTGGAGAAATGAAATTTGCTTGTGTTGATGGTCCAGATTTTGATGCTTTTGAAGTTGATTTTGATGAAGCCATGAACAGAGGAAGAAATTACCAACAAGAAGAAAGAGAACACATTTGTAGACTAACAGGAGATATGAGAAATGGCAAAATTTAATATGAATAAACAAAAGGTAGCTATGCCTGAACAAGATCCAAATGTTAGAAACAAAAATTTTGATGAAGTAGCTCTTGGTTATGATTTAAAAATGGCTCAAGAGGAAGCGCTTAGATGTGTTCAATGTAAAAATAAACCTTGTATGGGAGGCTGTCCTGTTTCTGTAAGAATTCCAGAATTTATTCATCAAGTAGTTGAAGGAGATTTGGATAAAGCTTACGAAATTATTTCATCAACAAATAACCTTCCAGCAATTTGTGGTAGAGTTTGCCCACAAGAAAATCAATGTGAAGGAGTTTGTACAAGAGGAAAAAATGGCGAGCCAGTTGGAATTGGTCGTCTTGAAAGATTTGTAGCAGACTATCACATGAATAAAGAATATAATAAACCAACAGAAGTTACAGGACAAAATAAAAAAGTTGCCATTGTTGGATCTGGTCCTTCAGGACTTTCTTGTGCAGCTGATCTTGCAAAATTAGGTTATAAAGTTGTAATGTTTGAAGCTTTCCACACAGCAGGCGGAGTTTTGATGTATGGAATTCCAGAATTTAGGTTGCCAAAAACTTTGGTTCAAAAAGAATTGAAAAATGTAATTGGTCTTGGTGTAAAACTTCAAAGAAATACAATTATTGGAAGAACAAAAACAATTAATGAATTATTTGAAGAAGGATTTGAAGCTGTTTATGTTTCAACCGGAGCAGGTCTTCCAAAATTCTTGGAAATTGAAGGAGAAAATTTAAATGGAGTTTATTCAGCAAATGAATTTTTAACAAGAATGAATTTGATGAAAGCTTATAAATTTCCAGAATATGATACACCAGTTCATATAGGAAAAAAAGTTTGTGTAGTTGGTGGTGGAAACGTAGCAATGGATGCGGCAAGAAGTGCAAAAAGAATGGGCGCTGACGTAACTGTTGTTTATAGAAGAAGTTTTGAAGAAATGCCAGCAAGAGCTGAAGAAAGTCATCACGCAAAAGAAGAAGGAATTAACTTTATGAACCTCCATAATCCTGTAGAAATTGAAGGAGAAAATGGTTGGGTTAAAAAAGTTAAATTAGAAGTGATGGAATTGGGAGAAGAAGATAAATCTGGAAGAAGACGTCCTGTTCCGACTGGAAAATATGAAGAAGTTGATTTTGATTCTGTAATTGTTTCAATAGGACAATCTCCAAATCCACTTATTAAACAAACAAATGATGATATAAATACTGAATCTTGGGGTGGAATTATAATTGACGATTCTACAATGACAAGTAAGGATGGAGTTTTTGCAGGAGGAGATGCCGTAAGCGGTGCTGCAACTGTAATTCTTGCAATGGGAGCTGGTAAAAAAGCTGCTGAAAATATTGATAAATATATAAAAAATAAAGCAAAATAAATTTAAGACCTAGCTTATGATGAAATCTTAAAATCCAAATTAAATTTTTAATTTTACATCATCTCTAGGTCTTTTTTATTTGAAATTTTTAATGATATTTTTAAAAAAATCCGATTCGCTATTTTTTGTGCAATCGGATTTTCTTTTATATTTTATTTGATTTTTTCGATTATTCTTGATTTTGTTTCGAAATTATCACTTGTTCCTGTTATTGATTTATTTTCTTTTGCTATTTTTGACATTTGGTCTAGAATTTCGCTGATTTCTGTTACATCTTCTGATTTATCAGCTAATTTATCTATTCCTTTTGTCTTGTAATCGCTAAGTCCTTCTTTGAATTTTCCAAATGATGAAACATATTCGTCACTTCCGCTTTTTAGTTGACCTGTAGAATTACTCAATTTATTAATTCCATTATCTAATTGTTTGATCCCATTTGCCATTGGATTTATTGCTGTTTCATTTATATTTGCAAGTTGTGAAAGAGCTTTTGATCTTTCTTGGAATTGTTTTAATCCACTAGAAAGAGATGCTGATCCATTTCTCAATTCTTCTGAATTTGAGTCTAATTGGCTAATTGCATTAGAAAGTTTATTAACTCCATCTTGGTTTTGTTGTGTGCCATTTTTTAATTTTTCTGATCCAGCTTTAATTTGTTTTGTTGACTCATCAAGCATTACTACTGAATCTTGTAATTTTTTAATATTGCTCTTTGACAATGCTTCGCCTATTTTTTTACTTCCTTGTGCAAGTTTTTCTGATGATGTTTGTATTTTTGTTTTTGAATCATTTAATTTAGTGTTTACTTGGGATAATCCACTATTTACTTGTCCAATTGATGTTGTAAGATCTGATGAGCCTTTTGCTACTTGTCCAAGTCCAGCTTTTATAGCAGCATTTGCTTGATTATTTGCACTTAATGAGGCTGCATCATTATTTAATCCTTGTTTTACTGCTTTTAAATTTTCAATTTCTCCTGATAGTGAGCCATCTTCATTTTTTGCTTGTAAATTTGCTATAACTTGGTCAATTGAGCTTGCTTGAGCATTTATATTTTGAATAGATGAATCAATACTTGGTGCATTTTGAGCGCTGTTATTTAAATTATTTATTCCTTGATTTAATGTTTTTGAAGATTCTTCAATTTTTGAAAGTCCCCCACTCAATTGTCCAATATTATCTGCAAGCGGACTAATTCCTTTTGACAATTCTTCAAGTCCATTTGACAATTGATTCATTGAATCTGTCAATTTTCCTATATCTTCTCCGTTTGTTGCTTGTAACAAACTATTTCTTAGGCTTGTTGTTCCTTTATTTAATTTTAATAATGATGAGTCTAATTCGCTTGCACCATTATTTAAACTTACTGATCCATCTTGTAATTTTGCCATATTATTATTTATTTGTCCAACTGCCATGGTATATTGGTTAACTCCTGTATAAAGTTTTGAACTTCCGTTATTTAGTTGGTTTACTGCTGAATTTACTGTTTGAATTTTTCCTGGCAAACTTGAAAAAGCACTTGATAATTGGTCAAATGAGCTTACTATTTTGTTTGAGCCTTGAGATAATTTTTCTGCTCCCTCATTTAATTTTCCAATTCCATCATTTAATTTTTTACTTCCTTCATCTAATTTGTTTGAACCATCAACAAGTTTTGCTGCATTTTCTTCTAATTCGTTTATTCCATTTTTTAATTCATCTAAGGAATCAAGTTTTGCATCTTCTTGGAAAAATTCATTAGTTATAAGCGCATATACTTCTGTTGGTTCGTAATCTTTAACATCCATTTCCATTTCTATTTTATCTTTAAAATTATCAAGTTTATCTGCCTCAATAATTCCTTGGAAATTTTCTTTAAGCCCTGGTGTTAAAATCGCTGCTACTATTTCATTTTTTCCATCTTTTACAAGTTTTCCATCATTTGTTGTAAGATTTTTTACCTTATCTGAATTGAAATTCATTTCTGCAAGGGCAAGATATGGAGAATAAATCTCTTTATTTTTGCCATTAATTTTTGCCTTTGTTTTTTTCTTGTTTACAGCTTCAATTTGGATTTTTAAATGTCCAGATTTTCCTTTTAATTTATCAAAAGTCATTTCCTTTCCATCTAAAAAATATTTTACATTTATATCAACTGGCAAATCTTCATTTGTTTTTCCTTGATAGTAAATATCTTTGCTGTCTTCATTCCAATTAATATATCCATTTTCTAAATTTACTTTTTTGTCTGTTTTTAAATTTTTGATTTCTTTTAGATTGGTTTTATCTTTTACTTTTATATTATTATCTGAATTTATCCAAATTGAACCAGTTTTGTCTTTTATTTTATCAGCTTCTTTTGTAACATATATAGTCTCATTTTTTCTAACGTTTAAATCTTTGGCATAAGCCACATTTGTCATCAATAATGAACTTGCTAGAACTAATGAGAATCCTTTCATTAATTTATTTTTCATATTTTCCTCCTAATTTAATCCTTTTGTTGTCTTTTTAATAAATGGAAATGCTATTTTTATTATGGCTGGAAGGAATAATATTATTGCAAGCATACTTATTATTGCTCCTCTTGCCAAAAACATACAGATTGTTGATACAATTTCCATTTTTGAATATAAACCAACTCCAACAGTTGCTGCCATAAATGACAAAGCAGATGTTACAATTGATTTTGATGTTTCTTTTACTGTCAATTTTAAAGACATATCCACATCTTTAGTTTCTTTATATTCTCCAATAAACCTATCCATCATAAGAATTGAATAATCTATGGTTGAACCTAATTGAACTACTCCGATAATTATTGATGTTACGAAAGGAATAGTTTGACCTAAATAAAATGGAATTCCCATATTTATTTGAATAGCAAGCTCAATTACTGCAATTAAAATCACAGGAATAGCAAATGACTTAAATACTATGGCAATTATTAGAAAAACTATAATAATTGATGCAATATTTACCATTTTAAAATCCCTATCTGATAAAATCGTAAGGTCTTTTGTTAAAACAGCTTCTCCTGTTAAATATCCATTTTTATCATGTTCTTTTACAATTTTATTTATTTTATCTACTTGATTATTTACCTTGTCAGATGCTGTTTGATATTTTGAATTTATCATAATCATTTGGTAGCCATTTTTATTGAAATTATCTTTTATTTTATCTGGCAATACGCTATCTGGTAAAGTAAGTCCTGTAAATGAATTTAAACTTAAAACACTATTTACTCCATCAACATCTTTTAATTCATCGACAAGTCCATTTACATTTTTTTTGCTTAATTTATCATCAACAACTACAAAATGTGTAGAAGCCATATTAAAATCTTTTTTCATTTTATTTAAAGCAACAATTGAATCCAAATCTTGTGGCAAAGACCTATCAAGATTGTAATAAAGATCTGCGTTTCTTGCTCCATATATAGCAGGAATAAACAAAATTAAAAATGCAATAAATAATCCATTTTTATGACCTAGTACAAAATTTGATGTCTTGTCGAATGATGGTAAAAATATTCTATGATTAAATCTTGCAACTATTTTTTCTACAATCAAAATCATTGGTGGTAAAACCACAACAGTTGAAATTAGTCCCAATAAAACACCCTTACTCATAACAAGGCCTATATCTTTTCCAAGTCCTAAACGCATTATAATTAATACAATAAATCCTGCAAAAGTTGTAAGCGATGATGCAAAAATTGATGATATAGTTTTTTGAATAGCTATATCCATTGCGTCATTTTTATCTTCATTGCTCTTTTTTTCTTCAACATATCTATGATATAAAAATATAGAATAGTCTGTGGTTACAGCAAGTTGTAAAACAGCTGCAATAGCTTTTGTTATATAAGAAATTTCTCCCAAAAATAAATTTGTACCAAAATTATATAAAATTGCATATCCAATATTCAAAATAAATAAAAATGGTATGATAGTTGATTCATTTGTAAGAGATAAAATAATCAAAGCCAAAGCTACTGCCAAGGCAACATAAATTGGCGTTTCGTGATCTATTAAATCTTTTGTATCTTTTACAAGTGAACTCATACCACTTAAAAATTTTTCCTTGGATTCTATTTTTTTAATATTTTCAATAGCTTTCATAGTCCTAAAAGATGATGAGCTTTCTTTAAATTTAACCATGAGCAAAGTACAATCCTTAGAATAAAAAATATCTTTTATCTCATCAGGTAAAAACTCATTTGGAATACTATCTCCAACAATTGATGACTTTGAAATTACATCTTCAACACCATCAACCTTTAAAATTTCATTTTTAAGTTTATCAGCATCATAATCATCGCCTTTCAAAAGAAGCATACCCGTGGCAGCATTTTTAAAATCTTTATCAAGAATTTCTTGCCCTTGAGTTGATTCTAAGTCAGCTGGCAAATATGACAAAATATCATAATTTACACCAGTATTCTTGTATCCAAACCAAGAAGGTATTAATAATAAAGTCATTATTAATAAAACAAGTCTAGGATGATGCGAAATAAATTTCGTTATTTTTTTCATTTATTCTCTCCTATTCTATCGAAAATTTTTCTAATAATAGCAAATAAAACTGGTTTCATTTCATCAATTGCTAAAATCGACTCTTCCAATACAGCACTTTTACAAGTAGACATCATAATTTCAAGAGTTAGAGAAAGGATATAAAGTTTTTGCGACTCCGTATGATTTGTTAAAAATAAATTATCGTATTTATTTAAAATATATTTTAAAGTCGAATCCGCTTCACTAAGACCATAATCATTTTCAATTTTTGTATAAAGAGTCCAAGTAATATTTTTGCTCAAAAGATCTAGCTCAAAAGGATGAGCAATCAAATAATCAATTATATAGTTTACAAAAGAAATATATCTTTCAATTGGATCAGTTTCCTTGCACATTTTTTCAGCATTTAAAATAATTTCTGTCCCAATATTTAAAACCATTTTTTCTTCCAAATCATTTTTATCTGTGTAATACAAATAAAAAGTACCCAAACCATATCCAGCTTCTGTCATAATATCTCTAACAGAAGTTTTTTCAGCACCTTTTTCTTGAAAAATTTTCAGGGCTGCATCCATAATTTTTTCTTTTTTATTTTCTACATCACTCATAAATTAATCTACTCCTATATAATAATATAAAATGAACACCGTTCATTCGTTACTACATTTATATGATACAACTTTCTGAACAATGTTCAACTTTTTTTGTAAAAAATTTTAAAATTTTTTTATTATTACATAAAACATTATGAAATCAAGCTTTTGTTTAATACATTTTTGATTTTTTTATGGCAAATTTAATAATTTCTATTCCTTCATCAATTTCTTTTTTATTTAAATTCGCAAACCCTAAAATAAAATAATTCTCTTTTCCAGCCTTTCTAAAAGAAAATCTATTCAAATTAATTAGTCTTAAAGATTTCTCATTTAAAACTTCATTAAATTTTCTTATATCTACAGACTCATCAATTTTTATAAGCAAATTTAAAGAATCTGCCTTTGTTGGAAAAGAAATTTCTTCAATTTCTTCTAATTTTTTTACTATAAAATTAAATTTCTTATAATAAATATTTTTCATTCTGTTTATGTGCTTTTCAAATTCCCCGCTTCTTATAAAAGATGCCAATGCTTTTTGCAAAAAATTTGAAACTGTATTTGATAAATCCTTAAAATTATTTTCATATTTTTTTAATAAATCATCTGGTAAAACCATGTAAGAAATTTTCATTGATGGAGCAATCAATTTTGAAAAAGAACCGAAATAAATTACATCAGAATTTTTATCCATTGCTTTTAAACTTTCTATTGGATAACCCTTAAATTTAAATTCGCTATCATAATCGTCTTCAATTATATACCTATCTTTTGAAAGGGATGCCCAATTTAATAATTCAATTCTTCTTTGTATCGACATAACTGTACCCATCGGAAATTGATGAAAAGGGGTTACAAATAAACACAAAGCATTTAGGTCTGTTAGCTTATCAATTTTTACCCCCTCATCATCCAAATCCAAAGGAATTGGATTTTTTAAATCATAAGTATAAAATTTATTTCCAAAAGCATAACCAGGATTTTCAAAAGCAAAAAGAGTCTGATCTGTGAGAAGTTTTTTTATCATAGAAAATAAATGTTCAGTTGATGATGAAATAATTATATTTCTAGAATTTGTATTTATATTTCTAGAATTTTTTAAATAAGTCTTTATAGCCTTTCTCAAAGGCTCGTATCCCTTATAAGAGCCTTTGTCCAAAATTTTTATATCATCCTTATCTATTGCCTCTCTCATATATTTTTGCATAACTTTATATGGAAAATTATCATAATCTACGCCACTAATTGAAAAATCATATTTTATTTTTTCATCATCTATTTTATTATTTTTCAATTCCTTCTTGTTCAAAATAATTAAATCATCAATTTTTCGACAATAAAATCCACTTTTATCTTTTGCATAAATATAGCCTTCTTCTTCAAGTTTATAGTAAACTTTTTTTATTGTATTTTTTGAAACATTAATATCTTTTGATAAATTTCTAATTGATGGGAGCTTTTCGTCTTCTTTTATTTCTCCATTAATTATTTTATTTTTTATAATTTCATATATTTGTTCATATAAATATTTTTTGTCATTTGGTAAATTTAAATACATCTGTAACCCTCATTTTTTTATTTTTTGTTACTTTTATTAGTTACAGTTTATCATATAATAGAATCAAGATAAATATTAAGGAGAAAAAAATGATTGAAAAAAATATAAATGCTCAATTTGAAAAAAAAGTTATTATGGATGTAATGAACGTTGAACAAGCAAAAATTGCAGAGGCAGCTGGCGCAAGTGCTGTTATGGCTCTTGAAAGAGTTCCTGCAGATATAAGGGCTGCTGGTGGCGTTTCAAGAATGAGCGATCCAAAAATGATTGAAGAGATAATGAATGCTGTAAAAATTCCTGTAATGGCAAAGGTAAGGATTGGACATTTTGTTGAGGCACAAATTCTTGAAGCCTTGGGAGTTGATTACATAGATGAATCTGAAGTTTTGACTGTGGCTGACGATTACAATCACATCGACAAAAAGAAATTTAAAACTCCTTTTGTTTGTGGAGCAAGAAATATTTCTGAAGCTTTGAGAAGAATTTCTGAAGGAGCTTCAATGATTAGAACAAAAGGCGAAGCTGGAACAGGAAATATTGTTCAAGCTGTAAGACACATGAGAGAAATTAACAGAGAAATCCAAAGAATTTCTGTTTTAACTGATGATGAAATTTTTTCATACGCAAAAGAATTAGCTGTTGATGTAAATCTTTTAAAATATGTAAGAGATAATAAAAAACTTCCTGTAGCAAATCTTTCTGCAGGCGGAGTTGCAACTCCTGCAGATGCAGCTTTGATGATGCAACTTGGAGCTTATGGAGTTTTTGTAGGAAGTGGAATTTTTAAATCTGGAAATCCAGAAAAAAGAGCAAATGCAATTGTAAAAGCCGTAGAAAATTATGATAAACCAGAAATTATTTTAGAAGTTTCAAAAGATCTCGGCGAAGCTATGGTTGGAATAAATGAAGACGAAATAAAAGAAATTTTTGAAAATAGATAAAATAAAAATCAAACAATATGCCCCATAAAAAAATTCTGCATTAAACTGCAGAATTTTTTCTTTATATTCTTTTTAATAATTCTTTTAACCAATTTTCATCTTCAGGATCTGATGAGTATCTTTTTTTAAGGTCAATTGATTTTATTGCTTTCAAATCTTTTTCGTCAAGTGAAAAATCAAATATTTCTATATTTTCTTTTATTCTTTTTGGATTTGTTGATTTTGGAATTGGCATTGAGCCTCTTTCAATGTGCCAACGCAAAACTATTTGGGCTGGAGTTTTGTTGTATTTATTTGCAAGTTTTTTTATTACAAATTCTTCTAATAATTCACTTCTTCCTCTTGCAATTGGTGACCAGGCTTGATGAATAATATTATTTTCTTTTAAAAATCTAACCGTTTCGTCATTTTGAAAATGTGGACTTGATTCTAATTGGTCAATTGCTGGTTTTTCTCCAATTTCTAAAAGTTTTTTTAATTGAGAAATTTCAAAATTTGAAACTCCTATTGTTTTTACAATTCCCTGTCTTTTATAATCTTCAAAAACTTTCCAAGATTTTTCAAAATCATTTCCAAACCAATGAAGTAAAACCACATCCAAATAATCTGTTTGTAATTTTTCCAAAGATTCGTCAAGAGATTTTTTGGTTTTATCACAGCCAAAATCACTTGGCCAGACCTTGGTTGCTATTTTGTATTCATTTCTTTTTTTGCAAGAATTTTTAAGTTCTTCTCCTATCATTTTTTCATTATTATAAATTTTTGCTGTATCTAAATATTCATAAGAATTTTCAAAAAATGCCTCGATTGCATTTGCCATGTCATTTCTGTCAGTAATTTTATAAGTTCCAAAACCCAAAGCTGGTATTTCATTTCCGTCATTTAGTTTGTAATATTTCATATCATCCTCCTGTTTTAAGTTTTACCCTTAAATATATGATATAATCATGATATGAAAACTGTATTAATAACGGGCGCATCAAGGGGAATTGGTGCTGCCATTGCAAAAAAATTAAATAAATCCTACAATTTAATCTTAACTTATAAGGAAAATAAGGAAAAAGCTTTAAATTTATTAGAAGATTTGAGAAAAGAAAATCCAAATGTAATTGCTGTAAAATGTGATGTTAAAAATGAAGATGAAATAAATAGTTTATTTGATCTTTCTGAGAAAAATTTTTCTCATGTTGATATTTTAATAAATAATGCAGGCATTTCTTATTTTGGTTTAATTCAAGATATGACTTTGTCCGATTGGAATGAAATTTTAAGGACAAATTTATCCTCAATTTTTCTAACTTCAAAAAGAGCAATTCCAAATATGGTTAGTCAAAAATCTGGAGTTATTATAAATATTTCATCAATTTGGGGAAGTTTGGGAGCAAGTTTTGAAGTTGCTTATTCTGCAAGTAAGGGCGGAGTAAATTCTTTTACAAAGGCTCTTTCAAAAGAACTTTTGCCATCAAATATTAGGGTAAATGCGATTGCACCAGGAATTGTAGATACCGATATGACAAAATTTGATTTGTCTAAAGATGATAAAAAATCTTTGAAAGAAGATTTAATAGAAAAAAGATTTGCAAAATCCGAAGAAATTGCAAATCTCGTTGAATTTTTAATATCTGACAAAGGCTCTTATATTACAGGATCCATTTTTGATATTAATGGTGGTTTTTATTAACTTGTTCAAATTCTTTAAAATTGTACCAATAAATATAAGATGATATAACTTTTTTTCCAAGAGCTTCTTCTATGGAGTCCTTGTAAATTTCAAGTTGCTTATCATAAAATCCTTCCCTTTTTATTGAATCTGTTTTAAAATCCATAAGTACAACTTCATTTTGGGATTCAAACATTATATCAATCTGACCATTTACATAAAAATCATCAATTTTTCTAAGAAATGATTCTTCCTTTCGAATTTTTGGTGATTTTTTCATTAAATCTTGGATGATTTTTGAATTAAAAAATCCTAAAATATTTTCAAAATTTATATATGGGAGATATTCTTTTTTTATTTTTCCTAAATCGACTAATTTATTTATTTCTTTTTCTAATGAATTTAAATCATAGGATTTCACTTCTAATTCTTGGAAAATTTTGTGGATTAAAGTTCCCTTATCAGTTGCTGATAATTTTATTTCTTCAAAATTTGGTTTTCTAAATTCATAAAAAGCTTCATTTTCTTCAAAAGGAGATTTTTCGTAGCCATCTTTTGATAAATCATAATTTTTTGCAATTTCTGTTACAGATTTTTTCAAAGATTTATTTATATTTTCCTTATTTTTGTAAGAAAAATTAAAAACTTCTTCTATATCTTTATAAATTTTTTGATTATACTCATCTGCCCCAATAAGTTTTTCAACATCTGTATAATCTTTTTTATAATCTTCTATGAAATCTTCAATATATTTTATTTCCAAAAATCCTTTATTAAAAGCATCTGTCTTATAATCTATATCGATAAAATCACTCATTATTTTATCATCGCACAAAATTTTTAAAATCCAATCCATATAAGATGATAAATCCAAAACTGAGTTTGCATTTAAAATTTTTTCAAGTCCTTTTTGATTTAAATCTTTTTTTCCAATTATAGAAATTTTTCTTTCAGCACGAGTTAGCGCAACATATAAAACTCTCATTTCTTCTTTTTTATCATTAAGGTTAGATTTTTCTAAAATCAAATCTCTTTTTATAGACGAAATTTTTATTTTATTTTCCCAATCGGCAATATTAATTCCAATTCCCAAATCCTTATCTAAAACCATATCTTTTGAATTGTCGCGAGTATTAAACCTTTTAGAAAAATCTGGTAAAATTACAGCCTTAAATTCAAGACCTTTTGACTTGTGAATTGTCATAATTCTCACTAAATTTTCATCGTCGGATAAATTTCTTGAAGCTTTTAAATTATCTTTTTTTTGATTTTTCAAATTATCAATGTAAGCTAAAAATCCAAATAAAGAATTTTCATTATTTTTGTCATAATCATCCATCAATTCAATAAAAGCCTCAATGTTTTTTACTCTTTCTTCTCCCCTGTCTCTTGCTTTCAAAAAATCATAAAAACCAGATTTTTCAAAAATAATATTTGCAAAATCATACATGGTAGAAAAATTTAAAATATAAGAAAAATCTGTAAAAATCGTATTAAAATCAGAAATTTTTTGAGAAAGATTATTTTCATTTTCTTTCTCATATTCCTTAAATTTTTTGTAAAAATGAGATTTTTCAGATGATAAACTAATTTCTGCCAAATCATCTTCAGAAAAATTAAATATTTCACTCCTAAGAACTGAAAGAAGGCTAATGTCATCGTTTGGATTAGCTATATATTTTAAAATATTTATGAAAAATTCTACTTCAACTGTTTCAAATGAAATTTTTGAAATATCAGATGAAAATGGAATTCCAGCTCTTTTTAATTCATTTTCAAATAAATATGCTTTTGATGATGATCTAAGTAAAATTGCAATATCCTTATATTCCAAACCCGAATTTATTAAATTATTTATTTCTTTTGTCAAATAAGCCTCTTCACTTACATTTTTTGCAAGAGCCTTAATTGAAACTTTTGGATATTTTTCATCAAATTCAAAATGATAATTTAATCTGTGATTGTCGTCTTTGTAAGCTATGTCAGAATTTTTTCTTGTCATAAGCCTATCAAAAATATAATTATTAAAATCAATCAAGTCCTTATCGGTTCTAAAATTTTTGGACAAATTAATTCTTAGGCAATTTGAATCTGTGTCATAACCTTCAAGCTTTTTTAAAAATAATTCTGGCCTTGCATTTCTAAAACCATAAATTGATTGTTTTACATCTCCTACAAAAAATAAATTATTTTCATTTTTTAATTTTTCTACTATATAATTTTGAATGTCGTTTGAGTCTTGATATTCATCAAAGAAAATATATTTAAATTGCTTTTTTAATTTGCTTTGTAATTTCTCATTGTCCAATAATTTAATAAATTCATGTTCCATATCAGAAAAATCCAAATAATTTTCTTCTCTTTTTTTATTTGTATAAATTTTTTCAAAAGAAAACACAAGATTTTTTAATTCATTTAAAATTTTATCTTCTAAAGGATTAAAAAATCCCCTAGTAATAGAATCTGTATTTTTTACAAAATCTTTTACAATATTAAATTCGTCTTTGTAGGCATTTTTCTTTGCTTTTACATAGGCATTTTCGTTTGGATCATCTAATTTTTTTGAAATTGTAACCATATTAGCTAATCCATTTTCAAAAATTTCTATGACCTCATCCCAAGTTTTTTCTTCTATGGAATTTTTTATTTTTTCTAAATAGGATAAATCTTTTTCAATCATTATAAAATACTTATCCCTCATAGATTTTTCTTTTATATAATCTTCCAAATCTCTTGCATTTAAAATAATTGTTTCGATTCTTTCTTTTATATAAAATTTAAATTTTTCAAAATCAAAATTATTATTTGTATTATCACAAAGCCATTGGTGTGGATTTATTTGACTTTTTGAAAAATCATATAAGTCCAAAATTATATTTTTTGCATCCTTATCGTCTTTTGATGAAGCAAAATTATGCAAAAAATTTATAAAATTCGAATCATTTTTTTCGTATTCATCTTCAAAAAGCTCATCAATAGCATCTTTTCTCAAAAGTGCTTGTTTAGAATCAGCAGCAATTTTAAAAGAAGGAGAAAGATTATCAGACAAATAAAAATTTTCCCTTAGCATATCTGCACAAAATGAATGGAGGGTTTTTATAAAAGCATCATTTATAGATTTGATTTGATTTTTTATGAAAATTTTGTCAGAGTTTCCCTCTTTCATAAGCTCATTTAATTTTTGTCTTATCCTATCTTTCATTTCAACAGATGCCTTGTTTGTGAAAGTTACGATAATCATATTTTTTATGGGAATTTTTTCTTCAAGCATAATTGAAACAAGCCTATCAACCAAAACTCTAGTTTTTCCACTTCCTGCCGCAGCAGAAACAATAATATTTTTTCCTCTTGTTTCTATTGCCTTTTTTTGATCATCAGTTGGCTTAAATTTACTCATCTGATTGCTCCTTTTTAATATCATTTATGGAAATATTTTTATTTATATCATGAAATTTATCCTGATCTCTTGTGTAATCAAATTTGCAAATTGATTTATAAGGACAATTTATGCATTCATAAGAATTTTGATTTATTCTAAGTGGATTTAATTTAATATTTCCATTCTTAATTTCACTTATATAAGAAGAAATTAATTTTTTAATAAATTTTTCAACTATTTTTTCTTCTTCAAGAGAAAAAATATTATCCTTACTTCTTGTGATTTTAAAAATATCAGATTTTTTGCCGTCAAAATTCTTATCCAAAAGATTTAAAATTTCCTCATCAATTTTTATAATAAGTCCATTCATTTTTGTTTTGTCATCATAAATTTTTTTAATCTCATCCTTATCATAATTTTTTTCAAGTTTTTTAACCTCATCTTTTAAAGGAAAATAAAAACTTGCAACTGGAAATAAATTTTCAGATTTTTTTTCTTTTGCAGCCAACATATATACAAATAATTGAAGGTCTAAGCCATTTAATAGATTATAAATTTTGATTTCTTTTGAGCCCGTTTTGTAATCAATAATTCTTAGTAAATTATCGCACTTATCAATCCTATCAATTCGTCCTTCAAGATAGTTTTTATCATCCACATAAACTTCTGGATATTTCCCGCCCTTTCCATATTTTTCTTCTACACTATCAATTTTAAAATTTCCTTCTTTGATTTGGTTGATTATTTTTTTAGATGATTTTTGAGTTGACTCATAAATATTTGATAAAATAAATTTATTTTTATTATCATTTGCCCTTCCCAAATCAAGAGAGTTTTCTATTGCTTTTTGGAAACTTTCTTTTACAAGATTTTCTAATTTTTCATCATCAACTTCTTTAAGATCCATATCAATCAATTTCTTTGAAATATTTTCCATATTATAGTGAACAATATTTCCAATTTCTAAATTATCAACATCCAAATTTTTATTTTCTTTTGCCCTAAGCCCATAATTTATGAAATATTTGTAAGGACATTTTGCATAAGTTTCAATTTCTGAAACTGAAAATTTGTTTTTATCATAAAGTTTTTTTGAAATTTCAGGAGTCAATAAATTTTTATCATTTGAATAAGTAAAGCCTTTCAAAAACAAATCATAAGAAGAATTTTTTGAATAATTGTAATTTTCTATATTATCTTTTTTAAATTTAAGATATGATTTTACAAATTCCTTTTCTGATTTTTTTGTATCTTCTTTGTTTTTAATATTCCATAAAATTTGAAATGCCTTTAAGTCCAAAAGATCTGTGGAATATTTTATAAAATCAAATTTACTTTGGGCGATTTTTTTGTAAGAAATATTTGGAAAAATATTTATAATATCTGAAATACTTGTTGCCCTATTCATTGGGTCGTTTTCTTTATTTATTAAAGAATATGAAAAAATAATTTTTTGCGATGATGTAAACATCCTAAGTAAATTTAAAATAATTTTATCATCCTTTTTTTCTTTGTAAATTTTAAGGTCAATCCCCTCATTTTCCAAAGCAGTCTTTTCATTTTCAGATATTAACATCTCACTATTGTTATTTCCTGGAAAATAAATATCTGTCATTCCAACAAAAATTTTTATTTTTCTATCATTTATCCTATCTCTTGAAAAATCTCCAACTAAGACTTGATCGATTGCAGGAGGAATTATGCCAATTGATGTTGCCTTACAAGAATTTTCTATTAATTTGTAAATTTTTTTAAGCTTTGTAGGACTGTCACTCAAAATTGTTGCTATTTGTTCTAAATTCGTCAAAAATTTATCCCAAACTTGTTTGTTTTCTTCAAAAATTTCAAGCCTATTTTCCCTTATATTTTCTTGATAATGATTAAAACCTGATTTTATTATTTTTTTATCAAAACTCTTATAAATTTCTTTTACAAGATCATTTGCCTTAATCTTTTCATTTCTAATTTTATATAGGTCATACAATAAGTCGAATAAAATTTTCCTTATTGAATTTACATTTTTAAGCTCATCTTCTTTTTCTTTTTTTAATTTCTCATCATTTTCATAAAATTTTTCATCTAAAACAAAATACTTATCATCAAAAATCATCGCCCCTTTGATTTTTCTATTTTCAATATAATTTTGAAAATCTAAAATCCTTTCGTATGCATTTTCTCCAAAATCAATTACATTTGATCTTATAAAAGCCTCAAGATCTGTTTTTCTAAAATTAAAAACAACAAGTCTAATCATAGAAAGCCATGTTTTTAATATATGATTGTCGGATAATTTTTTTGTTTTATCTACAAAAATAGGAATCTCGCTCCTTGCAAAAATTCTTTTTACAAGATTTTCATACTCATCGCTATTTGCTAAAACCAAAGAAATTTCAGAATATCTATGACCTTCTCTAATCAATTTTTCTATAATTAGGCTACTATTTTCAATTTCATTTGTTGAAGAAATTGATTCAACAAGATTTATATTTTCAGTTTTTTCTTGATAAATTTGGGGATTATATTTTTCAAAATTTTCATAGAGGTGCTTAATATCCAAAAGCTCATTTTCTTTTTCTAAATTTATAATTTTGATTTTGTCTATATTTTTTAAGCTTTCGACAAAGCGAATTGCTTGATCAAATATATCCATATCGCCTGCTATATTATTTTCATAATATTTCCAATCAAGGCAAATTGAAATCGTAACTTTTGCTCCGATTTTTATTAACTCTTTTATAAAATCTATTTTAAGATCAGACAAAAAATCAAATTTATCAAAATAAAAATTAACATTTTTAAAAAAATCGCAATATTTAATATTATCTTTTATAATTTCAAGCTCATCTTCTTTGTCAATATAAGAATTTTCAAGCTTTTTTATATAAGAATCATAAATCAATTTGATTTCTTCAAATTTTAATTTTGTCATTGGATCTAAATTTTCATTTTTATTAATTTTTCCAAAAAATTCATCATCAAAATAATATTCCTTAATATTTGAGAAAAAATCAGAAAGATTATTTACAAAATCTATATCAAATGATTTGTTTGAAAAAAGTTTTAATTTATTATCTATTTCATCAAGTACGCTTGTAAGTAAAATTGCCTTAGAAACTTGATTTAAATTTTCATTTTTTTTAAGACTTAGCCTTTGAGAAATATATGAAATTAAAGATGAAAATGATAAAACTTTTGCATCCATAACCGACTTATATTTTATTGAATCAATAAAATCCATATCACTTTCAAGTGTATATTGTTCTGGAACTATAAGAAATGCTTTTTCTTTTTTATCCAAATTTTTTTCAATGTCTTTGTAAATATAAAATGAATTTTCTTTAGGAAATTTGCTCATAATTATTTTTATCATACAACCACCTTCAAACTTGACCCTTCTGTTTTTGAATATGAAACTTCAATTTTTGCATCAATAGCATCTTTTAATTCCTTTACATGAGAAATTAAACCAATAAATTTATTATCATAGGATAATTTTTCAATTGTTCTTATTGCTTTTTCCAAATAATCATCTGATAAAGTTCCAAAACCTTCATCAATAAAAAGCGTGTCGATTTTTATTCCACCATTTTCCATACTTATTTCATCAGAAAGTCCAAGAGCCAAAGCAAGTGATGCAATAAAACTTTCTCCACCAGAAAGAGAAGCCTCGCTCCTTATCTTTCCCGTATTTGCATCCAAAATTTCTATATCAAGTCCATAATTTTTTCTCTTATCATTAGTTTGTTTTTTTCTAATCATTGTAAATTGACCATCGGTCATTTCTTTAAGCCTTATATTTGCAAGAGATAATATTTTTCTAAAATAATGAGAAAGAACAAAAGTTTCAAAATTTAATTTTTCCCTTCCAGAAACATTTGACAAAGAACCATCAGCAATTTTTGAAAGTTTATATAAAATCCCATCCTCATTTTTTAATTTATTGAAGTTTTTTTCTATCGAATAAATTTCATTTTCGCTATCTTTTAATCTTGTTTCATTTAATTTTAGAGAAAAAACAGCATCATTTGTTTCTTCCAAAATATTTTTTAAATTTTCAATTTTTTCTTTTATTTTATCCGTTTCAAATTTTTCTTTGTTTGCGTAATCTTTAAGACTTGATAATCTTATAGAAATATTGTTTAAGTTTTCAAAATATTTTTGAATTTCTTCTTTTCTATCAATTAAGTCCTTGGATTTTTCTAAGTATTTCAAAAATTCATCTATACACTTAAAATTTTCCCTAATCTTATTTTCAAAAATATTTTCAGCCTTTAAAATTTTTTCCTGATTTATTTTTATATAAGAGCTAAGTGATTCAACCTTTGAATTTGATGAAGATTTTTCCTTTTCTAATTTTTTTATTTTCTCATCAATTTTTTTAATTCTTCCTTCTTCATTTTCGACAAATTTTTTGTCAAAATTTACATTTTCAATAACTTTTTTTTCATCAAAATCATCAAGCTCTTCTTTTTTTATTTTAAATTTATTTTCAAGCTCTTCTATATTATTCAAATTACCTAAATTTTCTAACTTATTCTCTAAATCTCCAATTATTTTTTCAAGCTCAAAAGCTTCATTTTCCAAAGCTTTTTTGTTTTTTATTTCTTCTTCGTATTCTTCCCTAACTTTTTCATAAGATTTTTTCAAGTTTTCATGTTCATTTTTATAATTTTGAAGATTTTTTTCAACATCTTCCGCCTTTTCCATATTAAAATCTATTGATTTTTCCAAATCTGAAATTTTATCTTTAGAAAGATTAATTTTTAATTCCAAATCAAAATAATCTTTCTTAATTTTTTCTATATCAAGGTCAAAAGATTCTAAAAACTCAATTTCTCCCTTATAAATCCTTCCACAAATCGGACAAATTCCTTTTTCTTTTAAATCTTTCCTAAATTCATTTATTTGTATAGATTTTTTGTTCTCTTTTGCCCTATCTAATAAGATTTTTGCCTTTTCATAAGCTTTATTTGCCTTATCAAATTGAATTTTTTCATCATTTAAATTTTTAATTTTTTCATCATTAATTATCGCTTTTTCATAAAAATTTTGAATTTCAAAAACTTTTTGATATGCATTGTGGCTTTTCTTTGTAATTTTTTCAAGATTTCTAGAAAAATCTAGCAATTCATCTGATTTTTTTCTTATTTTTTCATTTATTTTTTCTTTTTCTTTTAAATTATTTTCTATGGATTTTTTATAATTTTTCCCATCTTCAAATGCTTTTTTATTTTTATCTAATTCATCTTTAATCTTTTGTAAATTTTCAAATTTATTTAAAATTTCGAGATTTTTTACTATATTTTCTTTCTTTTTGTCGATAATTTTTAAAAGCTCATCCTTATTTCCAAGATAAGTTTTATTTTCTTCCAGTTCTTTTTCAATAAAATTCGAATTTTCATTTTCAAAATCTAATTTTGTTTTTAAATCTTTTTGGCTTTTATTTAAATCAAGAAAAGATTCGTAATATGGTTTTATTGCTATAGATTTTTCTGCGTAAACCAAATCTTTCTTTAAATTTTTATAAAAAGATTCATCTTCTAAAAGTTTTTCTTTTTCTTTAAATAAATTTTTGTAATTTTCTATTTGTTCATTTTCTTTTTCATAGAAATTTAGCTTGGAATTTTCATTTTCTAGATTTTTATTTAAAGATAATTTCTCATCATTTTTTATTTGAATATTTTTTTCACTTTCTAAAAGCAAATCTTCTATAATATCTATTATTTTTTGAAAATCTTTAAGCTTTATTAACTCATCATCAACTTTATCGCCTAAGAGTTCATTTTTTACAATTTCATTTTCCAAGCTATTAGAAATCATATCCAAATTTCTCTTTGAATTTTTGCTTGCTTCTTTCAGTTTTTCTTCTATTTCCTTGTAAAGATAAGACGAAAAAATTTTTGACAAAAGCTCAGCTTTTTCATCTGAATTTGATTTTAAAAATTTTGAAAATTCTCCTTGCGCAAGAATCATAACCCTATTTAATTGATTATAATCAAGTCCAATTACTTCAATTATTTTTTTGTCTGTTTTTTGTGGTCCATCAGATATTAGAATTTCATTTTTATTTTCGATTTTATAAAATTCTACGCTGTGAGAAACATTGACATTGACCCTTGTTTTTTTTGCTTTTTGATTTGGAATTCTTTTTATCCTATAATTTTTTCCATCAATTTCAAAATAAAAATCTACATAAGTTATAGGATCATCTGAACCTAGAAAATCACTTCTAATATCTTTCGAATTAAATCCTTCTCTTTGAATTTCTCCAAAAAGTGCAAAGCTTATAGCATCAAAAATTGTAGTTTTTCCACTTCCAGTATCTCCTGAAATTATGAAAATTTTAGAATCATATATTTTTGTAAAATCTATAAAAGTTTTATTTTTGTAGGTCATAAATCCATACATTTCAAGTTTTACTGGCTTCATTGTATCACCTTTTTAAGTATTTCTTTTTCTAAATCTGTCATTTTTTCATTCATCTTAAACTTATAAAATTCTTCAAATATTTCCAAGCTTGATAATTCTTCAAAATCAATATCAATATCCTCATCCTTTTCAATATTTATTGATTTTTCGTACTTTATTGAAACTGCATGAGGAAATTTCATTTTTAATTTTGCCATTGGAGAATCTATTGGCTTATCATCTTTTAAAGTAAATTCTATATAAGCATTTGAATTTTTCATTTTTAAAATATTTTCAAAATAATCACAAATTTTTTCAAAATCATTTAAAGGTTTAATTTCAATTTCTTTTATTGAAATTTTTTCTTTCAAATCTATAAGTGTAAGTGATTTTTTTTGATTTATTTCAGAAAATGAATATTTCATAAAAGTCCCACAATACCTAATTTTTTCATCAAGAACAAAGTGTTTTCTGTGAAGATGACCTAAAGCTACATAATCAAATTTTTTAAATAAGTGGGCATCCATAGCGTCATTTCCACCAATTGTAAGAGGTTTTTCTCCTTCTATTTTTTCATCTTCATACGGCTTTTCATTTGCATAACAATGACTTATCAAAACATTTCTATCCTTATAATCTATATTTTTTAATAAAACTTTATAAAGGTCAGTAAAATTTTCTATATTTGAATCAATTTCATTTTTTGCCCTTGCAAGGGAAATATAAGGAATCGGATAAAAATTAACCTTTCCATACTCATCATCAAAAGAAATTTTTTCATCAAAAGAATTTCCATAGATATAATAAGAATTTTTTTCAAAAAAACTTTTAGAAATTTCAAGCCTTTTTCCCGAATCGTGATTTCCAGAAATTGCCATAATTTTTTTCTTCAAATTAAAAATAATTTCATCCACAAAATCAGAATAGACTTTCATGGCTTCATTATTTGGTATAGCTGTATCAAAAATATCTCCTGCAATCAAAACAATATCTACTTTTTCATCTTCAATAATTTTTAAAATTTGTTCAAGACAAAATTTTTGATCTTCCAGTAAAGAGTATGAGCCAATTGATTTTCCTATATGAAGATCTGATAAATGTAATAATTTCATTTATTTTCCCTCACAAAAACATACTCATCTTTTGTTGAATTAATTGGATCATAAATATAATCACAAAGATTTATTTTTTTAATTTCTTCAATATCTGAAATTTTATTATTGATTAAATATTTTAACATTCTCCCACGCATTTGTTTTGTATATGAAACAATTGAACGGATTTTTCCATTTCTATTTTCTTTGAAAGTCAAGGTCAGAAATTTTTGATTTTTTTTCAAATATTTTTTTATGAGCTTAGCGTATTCAGCACTTGCCAAATTTATAATAAAATTTTCATTTTCAAAAGCTTTTTTGTAAATTTTGTCAGCCCAAAATCCATACATATCGACACCTTTTGAATCCATATAAAGTCTATAATCAGAAATTCCTGTAAAAGGCTTGCATAAACCGTAAAGAGCGGAAATAATATAAACATGATCATTCAAATAAGCTAAGTCATTAAAATCTTCTTTTTTAAATTGCTTAAAAACGAGTCCATCATAAGAAAAAATCGCTGGATTTTTTAAATTTTCGAAATCGAAATCCTTGTAATCATAATAAGCTTTTATAGCAAGATCATCATTGCAAAAAAACATATTTGCTAAATCATTTATTGAATATTTTTTTAAATTTTCAACTAATTCTTTTGTTTCGTCTTCAAACAAAAGCCCTTCTGTTTTTTCATTTTCAAAATGTTTAAACCTTTTTGCAGGCGAAATTATAATTTTCATATCAAACCTTTCTATTTTTCATTCTAAATTAATTATATCATAGAAAATTTCCACAAAAAAAAGACAGGCGAACCTATCTTTTTAAAATTTTTTGAATTATTATAGAAATTATCATTCCAAAAACTGCAATAACTACTATGGCACCACCTGGTTTTATTCCAAGATAAAAACTAGCACTAATTCCTGCCATCATATAAATAATTGCAATTATAATTGATTTTATAAAAGTTTCCTTATAAGATTTTGAAATCAAAAGCCCACTTGCAACTGGCAAAACCATAAGTGACGAAATCATTAAAGCTCCTACAGTTTTTGTAGAAATTGCCACTGTAATGGCTGTCAAAAATGTAAAAATGCTAGAAATTAATTTTGAATTAATTCCAGAAAGATTTGCCATCAAAGGGCTAATTGAATTATATAAAAGCGGATAATATAAATAAAGGCTAAAAAATAGAACAAGAATGAAAATTACACTTACAATAATTACATCCTCTCTTGTAACACTTGTGATTGAACCAAATAAAAATGATTCAAAACTTGTGCCACCCGGTGTGAAATCTGACAAAATTCCTGCAAGCCCAATTCCAAGACTCATAATGATAGCCGTTGCCATATCGCCAAAACTTTTAAATTTTTTCCTAATTATTTCAATTGCAAAACTTGCAACAATACAAATTATTATTGAAGTAAAAACAGGATTTATTCCAATAATTAAACCTAGAGCAACTCCAGAAAGAGCTGTGTGAGATAAGGCATCTCCAATCATTGAAGTTCTCCTGTTTACCATAACAATTCCAATCATAGGAATTATTATTGCAAGCATAAGCCCAACTAAAATTGCCCTTTGCATAAATTCATAACTAAGCATCAACGATCCTTCCATTTTTTATCCTTATTTCTCTTTTAGAAAATTCCCTAACAACATCCATTTCATGACTTATCATCAAAATTGAAATTTTGTGTTTATCATTTAAGTGAGCTAGAAGTTTAAGAAAGTCTCTTTTTGATTTTTCATCAACGCCAACAGTTGGCTCATCCAAAAGCAAAACCTCTGGATTATTTACCATTGCCCTTGCTATCATAACTTTTTGAGCCTGCCCTCCTGAAAGTTGATTGAAAGGAATATGCAAAAGATTTTCAATATTTAAAATTTCAAAAATATCACGAACCTTTTGATAGCATTTTTTGCTTGGTCTGTTAAAAATATTAAATTTCTTATACAAATTTAAAATTACAAATTCTTCTCCTGTTACTGGAAAGGCAAGTTTATTTGAATCATTTACTTGAGGTACATAGCCAATTTTTGAATATGCATTAAAATTTTCTATATTTGTCCCAAATAATTTAATCTCTCCCGAATTTTTTTTCAAATCCTTTAAAATTAATTTTATTAGAGTTGATTTGCCAGAGCCATTTTCTCCTTGAATAGTTAAAAAATCGCCCTTATTTAAATCAAAACTAACCTTATTTAATACTTCATCCTTGCCATAAGAAAAGACTACATCTTTAACTTCTATATCTTTCATTTATTTTAAACTACTTTCCATTATTTCAAAATTTTCTCTTATCAATTCTTGATAAGTTTTTTCATTTTTTAAATCATCATCACTTGCATATTCTATAGTATTTATAGCTTTTGCGTCAAGAGATAATTCATCTGCCAAAGTCTTTACATTTTTATCAGATCCGCCTTTTTCATAAAAAATTGCAGTAATTTTTTCTTTTTTTACATAATCAATCGCATTTTTCATAGTTTTTGCATCAGTTTCACTTGTTGAAGTTATTGATGTAAGCGGAACTTGAATTAAACCATAATCACGAGCAAGATAAGAAAATGCCTCGTGGTCTACTAAGAATTTTTTATTTTCTTTATTTTCTAATTTTTTTTCATATTCTTTATCAATTTCTTCAAGCTCTTTTTTTATTTTTTCAAAATTTCCCATATAATAATCTTTATTTTCAGGATCAATTTCTGAAAGTTTTTCTGCAATATTTTTTGCTTGAATTATTCCATTTTTTGGAGATAACCAAACGTGAGGATCATATGCTCCATGATGGTGGTGTTCTTCTCCATCTTCATGTTCGTGTTCGTGTTCTTCTTTTTCGCTATCTTCATCTTTTTCGTTATCTTCATGATTATCATTATCCTCTTTTTCATCTTCATCTAAAGATTCGTGATAATGAGGAGCGTCACAACAAGATTTAGGTCTATCTTCACGTTTTTTATCATGTTCTTTTTCATCTTCATGCGTATTTTCTATTAAATTAATTCCTTTAGAAGTATCAACAATTTCAACTTTTGAAGATTCTGATATTTTTTCTTGCCAAGATTCAAGCCCTGCTCCATTTAAAAATAAAACTTTTGCCTTTGACAAATCTGCCATATCTTTTGCAGATGGTTCAAAATCATGAACTTCTGTATTTAAATTTGTAAAAGATTTTACATTAAATTTATCTCCTGCAATTTGTTTTGTTAAATTATAAATTGGATAAAAAGAAGCATAAATTGTTTCTTTATCTTTATTTTCACTTTGACTTGTTTGATTTGAATTATTTGAATTTATATTTGATTTTTCATTATTTTTTGCACATCCTGTAACAAAAATTCCGAAAACCAAAATCATTGCTAAAATTTTCTTTTTCATTTTTCCTCCTTTTATTGCAAATCATTTGCAAAGAATATTATATAGCTGTTTCATTTTTTGTCAATATGGTAATATATTTATAGAGGTGAGATTGTGAAAGCAGAAGATTTACTAAAGCAAAATAAGATTCGTGTTACTGAAAAAAGAAAAATAATTTTAGAAAAGATAATTGAAAATGATGATCCAATTTCTGCAGAAGAAATTTTAGACAAATTAAAAGAAGAAAATATCAATATGGATCTTTCAACAATTTATAGAAATTTAAATACCTTGGAAGAGATAAATCTCCTTTTAAAAAATACAAATACAGATGGCATTTCTTATTTTCAATTAAATTCTAACAATCACAAACATTTTATAAGGTGTATTTCTTGTAATAAAAAATTTATAATAGAAAATTGCCCAATCCATGAAATTGAAGAAGAGATAGAAAAAGATACTGGCTTTGTAATTAAAGGACACAGTTTTGAATTTACAGGAATTTGCCCACAGTGTCAAAAAAAAATTAAATAAATAAAAAAGTTGATAAAGAAAATTCTTTACCAACTTTTTTTATTTTAAACTCTTTTATTAAATTTTTCTTTATTAAATGCATTTACAGAATTTGCAACTATAATTGTTCCCGATGCATCTCCTGTTGTGTTTATTGCTGTTCTTGCCATATCCAAAATTCTATCTATTCCCATTATCATAGCAATTCCTTCTACTGGAAGTCCAACTGATGACAAGACCATTGACAAAGTAACAAGTCCTACTGATGGAATTCCTGCTGTACCGACTGATGCAATCGTCGCTGTTAATATTACAGTTAAATAATCATTCAACGTTAAATCAATTCCATAAGCATTTGCAATAAATACTACAGCTACTCCTTGCATTATTGCAGTTCCATCCATATTTATTGTCGCTCCCAAAGGAATTGTAAATGAAGAAATTTTTTTATCAACTCCAATATCTTCTAGAGTTTGAATATTTAATGGAACTGTCGCATTTGATGATGCGGTTGAAAATGCAAAAGTCATAACTGGAAAATATTTTTTTAGAAAAGCAAATGGATTTACTCTTACAAAAATCGTTAAAAGCAGCATATAAACTATCAGAAGTTGGAAAGCAAGTCCCAAAATTACAGAAATCATATATGAAAGCATAGACAAAATTACATCGTAACCAAGATTTGAAAATGTTCTTGCTATTAAGAAAAATACTCCAATTGGTGCAAGTTTCATTACAGCCATTGTCATACTCATCATTAATTCATTCATTTCTGTAATTATATTTCCTAAAGTTTCCATCCTATCTTCCATTCCTGCAATCAAAAGTCCAACTATAACTGCAAAAATAATTATTTGAAGCATATCGCCTTTTGCCAAAGCTTCAATAGGATTTGTTGGAATCATATTTAAAAGCGTATCTTTCATTGAAGTTTTTTCTCCAGCATCCATATTAAATTCATTTGAACCCAATTTCATATTCATTCCTTTTCCAGGATTTATAATTGACGCTAAAGAAAGAGCAATAATTATTGCAAGGGCTGTTGTCAAAAGATAAAATAATACAATTCTTATTCCAACTTTTCCAAGAGTTTTTGTATCTCCCATATTTCTGCAGCCATCAGCGATTGAAAAAAATACCAATGGCACAACTAGCATTTGCATAGCTCTTATAAACATTTGACCTAATAAATAAAAAATTCCATCAATTATAATGTCATCTTTAATATGACCTTTTGGAACAAAATAATGCATTACAATTCCAAGAATCATTCCACAAATTAGGGCAATAAAAATTTTAGAAGTTAAGCCTAATTTTTTATTAGATTTAGCTTTCATAACCATACTCCCTTCTCAGGTAATCTTTTAAGGCATCTTCCCAAGTTGAAAAAGTATTTTTGTCCAAAAGATTTAAAAAATAATTATCTATTCCCCTAAAGGCTGGTTCAAAATCGATTCTATCAGAATCTCTAACTTCTTCTACCTTTGCATCAATTTTTGTTATATCAATAATTTTTTGAGCAAAAGCTCTAAAAGAACAAGTTCCCTCACATGAAGCATGATAAATTCCATAGGCATTAGTTCCCATTATTGAAATCAAAAATTTTGAAAGCTCATAGGCTGATGTTGGCGAACCATATCTTGATTTTGGCACTTTAACAATACCATTTTTTGCTTGTTCAATAATTGATTCAACCAAATTATTTTCTTTTGAATAAAGTCTTGATACCCTAACTATAAAATATCTATCAGCAAAATTTTTTACAAATTCTTCTCCCAAAAATTTACTTTTTCCATAAACTGTATTTGGATTTGCCTTATCAATTTCTTTGTATGGATGAATTGTTTGTCCATCAAAAACATCTGCTGTAGATAATTGTACAAGTTTTGCTCTAACCCTATTTGACGCAATAGCAATATTTTTTGCGCCCAAAGCATTTAACAAATATGCTTTATCAGGATCATTTTCGCATTTTAATCTATTGGTAATACCCGAACAATTGATAATTATTTTTGGTCTATTTCTATCTACAAACAAATTTACTTCTTCTTGTTTTGTAATATCAACTTCATCTTTGTCAGTTGCAATTATTTCAGCTTCCAAAGGATCTAAATATCTTACAAGAGTCGAGCCAAGTCTTCCATGAGCTCCTGTAATCCAAATTGTATTAATTCTCATAAATTTTCCTTTCTATATTTTTTTAAAAAAACAATTATATGTTTTATTATAACATATTGCAAATTATTTTTCATTTTTGCTTATTCTTTATCTTACATAAAAATTAATAAATAAATTAATCAAATAAAAAAAGCTAGTTAAACTAGCTAATTTAATCCAATATCTTTTCTATAATATTTATTTTCGTATTTTATTTTTTCGCAATCATTATAGGCGATTTTTCTTGCAAGTTCTAAAGTTTTTGCTTTTGCGTTTATTGTAAGAACTCTTCCGCCATTTGTTAAAATTTTTCCATTTTCTAATTTTGTTCCATTGTGAAAAATAGTTGAATTTTTTACATCTTCAAGTCCACTTATTTCTTTATTTTTTTCATATTTTAATGGATAACCATCTGAAACAAGAATTAATGATAGGGAATAATCATCTGACCATTTTATATCTTCTTTTTTTAGACTTTTATCAAGAGTTTTTTCTATAATTTCTACAAGGTCTGACTCAAGTCTTGGCATTAGGGTTTCTGTTTCCGGATCTCCAAATCTTACGTTAAATTCTAATATTTTTGGCACATCTTTATCAATCATAAATCCAATAAACAAAATTCCATTGTAAGAAAGTTTTGAATCATCCAGTCCTTTTTCAATTTGCTTTAAAATTATTTCTATATTTTCCCCTGTTTTTTGTGAAAATTTACTTGGAGAATATGTTCCAACTCCTCCAGTATTTGGACCCTTGTTTCCATCATAAATTTGCTTGTGGTCTTTGCAAGTTTCTAGCGGAAATAATTTATTGTTTGAAACCAAACACAAAAGTGATGCCTCTTCGCCTTTTAAAAATTCTTCGATTACAACAGTTTTTCCCTCATCTCCAAATATTTTTTTATTAAAAATATCGTCAAGAGTTTCTATAGCTTTTTTTTCGTCTTCGCAAATTATAACGCCTTTTCCAAGACAAAGCCCATCAGCTTTTATTACTAAGGGATATGAAAATTCCTTTAATGAATTTTTGGCATTGTCAAAATTTTCAAAAGATTTATATTTTGCTGTTGGTATCTTATATTTTTCTAGGAAATTTTTGGTAAATTTTTTTGATTTTTCAAATTTTGCACATTCTTTGTTTGGTCCAAAAATTTTAAGATTATTTTTTTCAAATTCATCTACAATTCCCATACACAAAGGATCTTCTGGCCCTACAATTGTAAGGTCGATTTTTTCTTTTTTAGAAAAATCCACCAAGGATTTTATATCTGTTGGTTCAATATTTATATTTTTGCAAAAAGAATTAGTGCCAGCATTTCCTTTTGCCATAAATATTTGGTCTACTTTTTTTGATTGTGAAATTTTCCAAGCAAGTGCGTGTTCTCTTCCACCATTTCCAATTATTAAAACTTTCATCAAAAACTCCTATTTTTTACAAAAACCTTATTATTTTTTATGTAAAATAAATCATCACAAAAATCTTTTACTGATTTTATCAAAATTTCGTGTTCTTTTTCCAAAACATTTTTTGCTATATCATCAATTGTATCTTCTTGGTCAATTTTTACAATTTCTTGATAAATTATTGGGCCATCATCTGCGTCTTTTGTAACAAAATGAGTTGTTGCTCCAGTAAATTTTACTCCTTTTTCATAGACTTTTTCATGAACCTTTCTTCCATAAAATCCCATCCCACAAAATGATGGTATAAGGGATGGGTGGATATTAATAATCTTTGCTTCAAATTCGTCAATTATTTTTTGAGGTAAAATTTTAAGATAGCCTGCAAGAACAACTAGATCGATTTTTTCTTTTATCAAGGTATCAAGCAAAATATCATTATCTTTGCAAACCAATGTTTTAATTGAGGCATTTTTTGCTCTTGTAAGTCCATAGGCATTTTCTTTATTTGAAATTACTACAGATATTTTTCCATTAATAATTTTATTTTGACAAGAATCAATTATAGCTTGAAGATTTGTTCCTGAGCCTGAGATCAAAACTGCAATTTTTTTAGAATTTGAGGTCGATTTTTTCATCATTTTCTATAACCTCTCCAAGATCTAATAATTCATTTTCATCAATTATTTCTTTAACTTTATCTATATCATTTTTATCAACTGCAAAAACAAGACCTACTCCCATGTTGAAAGTCTCGTACATATCTTTTTTATCAAGCTCTCCCCATTTTTCCAAAAGTGAAAATATTTTTGGAATAGGAATATTTCTCACATCAATTTTTGCACAAAGTCCATCTGGAATCATTCTTGGAATATTTTCATAAAATCCACCACCAGTAATATGACTTAGGCCATTTATTTCAATTTTTTCAAGAAGGGCTAAAATTTCTTTCACATAAATTTTGGTTGGTTTTAATAATTCTTCTCCAAGACTTGTATCAAGTCCTTCAATTTTTTCATCCAAAGATAATTTTTCTTTTTCTAAAACAATTTTTCTTACAAGAGAATATCCATTTGAATGAATTCCTGAAGATTTTAAACCAAAAATATGATCGCCTTTTTTAATTTTTTCTCCAGTAATTATTTTTTCTTTATCAACTATGCCAACACAAAATCCTGCAAGGTCATAGTCATTTTCCTTATAAAGACCTGGCATTTCTGCAGTTTCTCCGCCAATCAAAGAAGAATTAGCTTGAAGACAGCCGTCAGCTACTCCTTTTACAATTTTTTCCATTTTTTCTGGAACAAGTTTGCCACATGCTATATAATCTAGAAAAAATAATGGCTTTGCTCCTTGGCAAAGAATATCATTTACGCACATTGCCACGCAATCAATTCCAATTGTATCGTGCTTGTCCATCATTTGTGCAAGCATAACCTTAGTTCCAACTCCATCTGTCCCTGAAACCAAAACTGGATTTTTTATATTTAAATTTTCCAAACTAAATAGACCAGAAAATCCTCCAAGTTTGCTCAAAACATTTTCTGATTGAGTTTTTTCTACTAATTTTTTTATAAGTTCGACTTCTTTTTGACCGTTAGCTACATCAACTCCAGCGTCTTTATAATTTATTGGCATTTTATATCCTTTCTAAAGGGTTATATCCATTAAAACAATTTTCGTAATATGTTTTATTTCCACAAGCTTGTCTTAATCCTTCTAGGGAAATAAATCCCAAAGAATCTGCTCCTATAATTTTTCTAACTTCTTCTACACTTCTGTTGTTGCTAATTAAATGATCTTTGTCTGGCACATCAAAAGTAAAAGTTTCTTCTTTTATCACTTGAGGAGATGCAATCCTAATGTGGACTTCCTTTGCTCCTGATTCTCTCAAAATTTCTATTACTCTTTTTATAGTATTGCCTCTTACAATAGAATCATCCACAAGAACAACTCTTTTTCCTTCAATAAGATGTTTTATTGGATTTAATTTAATTCTTATTCCTTTTTTTCTCATTGAATTTGTTGGAAGAATAAATGTTCTATTTATATATCTATTTCTTACTATTGCTCTTTCGTATTTTATATTTGATGCACGCGAAAATCCAACAGCTGAAATCAATCCACTATCAGGACTTCCAACTACAATATCAGCATCAACAGGATGTTCTTTGTAAAGAATTTCTCCCATTTTAATTCTTGCATCATAGACGCTAACACCATTTATTGAAGAATCTGGTCTTGCAGTATAAACGAAATCAAAAATGCAAGGAGAATTAGAAAGCTCTTTGGCAAAATAGGATTCTTCTCCATTATCGTCAACTATATAAATTTCTCCTGGTTTTAATTCGTGACAAAGTTGTCCATCAATTGATTCAATCACACAAGATTCGCTTGCAACTATATAAGAATCTTCTTTTTTCCCAACACAAAGATTTTTAATTCCATAAGGATCTCTAATTGCAATCATCCTATTTCCATTTACGAGAATAATAGAATATGCTCCCTTTAAATTGTTTATAAATTCTATAATTTCATCTATATTATTCGAATTTAATTTATTTACAACATCTTCAGGACTTGTTTCATCAAGAAATTTTCCATCAATTGCAATCAAATTTTTGAAATTTGAATTTTTCGGATAAAATAACCATGGCATAGGCATAAGAGATTTATCATCTTCAGCAAATCTATATTTTACATAACCAAGACCAACATTTCCTGCAAGAGTTGAAATATTATCTAGGCTAATATTGTTGGCAATTTCTCCCTTACCTCTAATTTCTGATAATTTTTCATGAGCAAGAAGTGATATTCCCATTGACTCTTGGCCTCTATGTTGGATTGCATAAAGGCCAGAGTATAATTCGGGAAAAACATTTTTATATTTCTTTTTTGAAAATATTCCTACAATTCCACTCATTTATTTGCCTTATATTCATATTCAGAATTATCTATAGTTTCTTTCATTTTTATTCTCATATCCTTTAATTTTTCTCTTAAAGAATCATATTTTATTGCAAGAATTTCTGTAGCCAAAATTGCAGCATTTTCTCCCCCACCGATTGCAACAGTTGCAACAGGAACGCCACTTGGCATTTCTACTGTAGAAAGTAAAGCTTCAAGTCCACCAAGATGAGATGATTTTGCAGGAATTCCAATTACAGGTCTTGTTGTCAAAGCTGCAATTACTCCAGATAAATGAGCAGCCTTTCCAGCAATTCCAATATAAACTTCACTTTCATCTTCGCTTTCTTTTACATATTTTTCTAAACTTTTTAAAGCTCTGTGAGCAGAAATCACTTTAACTTCGTAATCAATTCCAAATTCCATTAATTTTGAAACAACCTTATCAGCAATTGGACTATCAGACAAAGAGCCCATAATTATAGAAACTTTCATATAAACTCCTTATTAAAGTCCCAAATATTTTGACAATTCCATAGGTTCAATATAAGTTCCATCTTTGTAAGCTCTCATATTTCCACCAGAAACTTCATCAATCAAAACAACTTCTCCGCTTGAAGCAAGTCTTCCCCATTCAAATTTTATATCATACAAATCAAGTCCATATTCAGCCAAAATATCTTTTACAAGTCTTGCAACTTTTTTATTTTCTTCAATTATTTTTTTGTATTCATCATGAGATAAAATATTTAATTCAACCAATCCATCTTCAGTTATAAGTGGGTCTTCGCGATCATCATCTTTTAAAGTAATTTCAGAATAAGCATCAAGATCTTGTCCTTCATTTGCATAAAGACCATATCTTCTCATAAAAGATCCAACAGCTTTAAATCTAGTAATAACTTCTAAACCTTTTCCAAAAACTGTACATTTTTCAATTTCCATAAGATTTTTATCAAGGTCCGCTCCAAGATAATGAGTTTTTACACCAGCCTCATTTATTTTTTCAAAGAAAAATTTTGAAACTTTAAGACACTCTTGACCAGCGCCTTCTTTTTCGCCAGCAACTTGATTTCCACCAGTATCGAATACTCCATCAGTTCCTGTCATAGTGTCCTTAAATAAACAAAAGTATTTTCCATCTTCTTCAACCAAATTTTTTGTCTTACCTTCGTAGATTGTATTCATTTTTTTCTCCTTAAAAATTTTTACAAAAAATAAGCCCAGAAGGACAGGCTACGAAACCTATCCTCCTGGGCTTTTGTCCCTCTGGTGTAATACTAAAAAATATCCGTACCGCTCGGTCTTGAAAAAACAGATCCCTAGGTACACTTTCGCCCATTTCAATGAGCCTATTCTTCGTTCAAATTCATAATACCAAGGTAAATTTTAATTGTCAAGAAAGTTTTTTGATAAATTTTAATATTTTTCATTTACGACTTGTAATTCATTATATTTATAATAAGATAATATTAATTATGAATAAAGGAGCAAAAATGTCAAAAATAAAAAATATTATTATAGCAATTCTTTTAGCCGTTTGTTTATTATTTTCATTCAATTATTTTTCTTCAAAAAATGAAAATAAAATAGACAACAAATTAATAGAAAATAGAATCGAAAACGCAAAAGAGCTAACAAGTTTAAAATATTCCTACACAAATATGGGACAATTTGAAAATTCAAATAAATTTTATGGCTACGATATACCATTTACCCAAAAGAAATTTATAGTTTCTTATGATGGAATGATTTCTTGTGGAGTAGATCTTGAAAAAATGGATGTAAAAGTTTCAGGAAAAACTATCAATATAAAATTACCAAAATCAAAAATTTTATCCCACGAAATTTACGAAGATTCCCTAAAAATTTTCGACCAAAAAACATCAATTTTTAATCCAATTAAAGTTGAAGACTACAATGACTTTGCAAAAAATCAAAAAAAATCAGTAGAAAAAAGAGCAATAGACAAAGGAATCTTGATAGAAGCCAACAAAAAATGTGAAAAAGCAATAAAAGATATAATCAACATAGACAATAGCCTTGAAGATTATACAATAAATATACAATTTAAATAAGGGTTCTCCCTTATTTTTTTATGCTATAATATACCTATGAAAGGTGGTAATATGAAAATATATTTAGGTTGTGATTTATTTACAGAAGGACAAAGATGGCAAGCACTAGAAATTCAAAAGGATCTTGAAAATGAATTTTCTGATATAGAAATTTATAATCCCGCTCAAAATTTGGAAATAAATGATAAAGATGCTGGCTTTACATCAAATTACGATATACTATTAGCAGACTACGAAAGACTTAAAAATGCAGATATATTAGTAGGATTGATGGACACACAAGATTTAGGTCTTGCAGCAGAGATGGGAATTGCATTTGAAAAAGGTCTTCAAATTTTTCAACTCTACACAGATATAAGACTTGGAGGAAATGACAAAGAAGATAAATTTCCACCAATGAAAAAAGACATATTTCAAAATGATTTTTTATATATAAACAAACTTGTAACAGGACTTTCTTACGTAGATAAAAATGGAAATAAATTCAAAAAACCAAGAATTTATAAGAAAAAAGAAGAATTGATTGAAGATTTGATTTTGTATATAAAAGAAAATAAATAAGACTACAAATTGACTATTAATTTTTCACAAAACTTTTGAGCTAAAAGTTTATACTTTAAATTTGAGGATCTAAAAAATATTACCAATTATTTTTTCCTTTAAAGTAAGCTCTTATTTAAAATTCAATAATTTCGATAAAAAAATGAGTATAAACCCAAGTCATAAAGAAAAGGTTCATACTCATTTTTACATTTTTAAAATATTAAATTTTATTATTTTCTTTTGCTTTTAAATAAGCCTAGGCTTGATGCTCCTAATAATCCCAAAATTGCTGAAAAGCTACCAACTCCTGTTTGGACATTTTCTCCAGCATTACTTACTTTATTGGCTGTATTTGTTGTGCCTGTTTTTTTATTTTTTCTGTTAGGATTTTTTTGATTTGGATTTTGAGGTTTTTGATTTGCCATATCGTCTATAACTTTTACTAAATCACTATTTAATTCATCAATAGTTACTTTATTTTTTGCACATAAGTATACTTTTGCTAAAAAAGCCTTATCTCGTTTAGTTGCTTTCATAAGTTCTTCTAAATTTTTTGCTTTTCCAATTCTATCCAATCCTGCTTTTAAATTTTTTTCATCTTCGGGTGTTTGTTCAAATCGAAGTGATTGTCTATAAGAGTCCATAATCCAAGTTTTTATTACTTCAAAAGAGTCTTTATTTTTATAAACTTCACTCATTTTGAATTCTTTAGGTTTTACTTTCTTTTCATCTTTTGGTTTTTCTTCATTAGTTTTTGGGTTTTCTGTTTTGTCTTCTGGTTTTTCAGTTTCGTCTTTTGGTTCTTCTTTGTCGCCTTCTTGTTTTTCTGTATCGCCTTCTGATTTTTCTGTTTCGCCTTCTTGTTTTTCTGTATCGCCTTCTGATTTTTCTGTTTCGCCGTCTGGTTTTTCTGTTTCGCCGTCTGGTTTTTCTGTTTCGCCGTCTGGTTTTTCTGTTTCGCCTTCTGATTTTTCTGTTTCGTCATCTGGCTTTTCTTCTCCGTTTTCATTTACTGGAGCTTTCTTTATAGTGATTTTTGCATTTACAACATCTGATTTTTCTTCTGGCTTTGATGTTTCACTTGTTTGTACTGGCTCTTTTAGGGCTTTTTCTACTGTTTTGTCTTCATTTGCTTTTGCGTTAGGAATTAATAAGCTTACTCCTAGTGCCAAGGCTAGACTAGCGCTTATAATTTTCTTATTTTTGTTCATAAATTTTCTCCTTTTATTTATTTTTTTAAATATTCTTTCACTAAACATTATATATATATATATATTGTCAAATATTTTAAATATTTATCCATAAAATAAAATTTGAAAATTTTCAAATAATTTTTAATAAAAATAGGCTGAAGTAAATTTTTACTTCAGCCTATTTTTTGGCACGCCAAAGAGGAATTGAACCCCTATCTTAAGCTTCGGACACTTTTGTTTTACCTTTAAACTATTGGCGCATGATAGTGATATTGGAAAACTGTATCCTATTTAAAAATCTCAAATCCATAAAGGTATTTCCTAGTCCTGAATCTATATAAATTTGTGAATTTTTATATTTTTTTAATCCCTTATCAAATTTTGGAAAATATCCTTCTCCAGGTGCTAGCAAAGCTCCCAAAAATGGAAATCTAACTTGTCCTCCGTGGGTATGACCTGAAAAAATTATATCCATTGTATCGTCTAAATTATCTCTTATGTTTTTAGAAAAATGACTTAATATTATATTTAAATTTTCATCTTTTGTTTGGTAATTTTTTAATGAAAAATTATTATAGCTTACTCCATAAATATAAATATTTTCGTCCCTAATTTTTAAATATTCTCCCTCATTTTTTAAATATTTTATATCAAGCCTTTTGATTTGTTCTATAAATTCATCAAGCATAGGACCTGCTTCTTCGTGATTTCCTGTTATATAATAGGTTTTTATTTCTAATTTTGAAAGCTTTTCTAGAAAGTCTATTGCCCTATTAAATTTCTTTTCTTCTCCGTAATCGTTTATATCCCCTGTCAAAATTATAAAATCTGGATTAAATTCTAGGATTTTTTCCTTAAAATATTCCATATTTTTTAATTTATTCGAATGAAAATCACTAATTTGTGTTATTTTTATTTTATTTTTTATTTTTTTGCTGTATATATCTTGCTTTACTTCTTTTGCCCACTTGCATTGATAGTAAATGTATGAGAAAAGAAGTAAAATTAGGCAAAATATTATAAAAATTATTATTTTATTCATCTAAATTTTCTATTCTTTCTAGAAAAACTTCTGCAGACATGTCTGAGGCTAACAAGTATCCTCTTTTTGGGGAGAATGATTTTTGTGATAAGGCTGGGCCGTCTACTGAAACTGATCTTTTAAATTGGCTTGTAATTAATCTTTTATAAAATGATTTGAGCCATTTTTTTATGGTTTTTTTGTCATAGTCGTCTTTGAAGGCAACTTTTGCTTTTTCATATATTTCTTCTACTGATGAATTTTCCAAAAATTCAAATGTGAAAAAATCTATTAATTCATAAGGGCCTATTATATCTTCAGTTTTTTGGCTGATTTTTTCTTCATTTTCATTTTTTAGCTCTGGAGAGATTGGAGTTTTTAATATATCATCCAAAACTTCTTTTAATTTTTGATTTTTTGTATTTTCTACAAGATAGGAAACAATATATCTTAATTCGGTCTTTGTCAAAGAGGCATTAACTGCATAGGATGACATGTGATCGCCGTTGTAGGTTGCAAAGCCTTGGGAAATTTCTGACTTATCTCCAGTTCCTATTACTAGAGCATTTTCCATATTTCCTATATCAAATAAAATTTGAGTTCTTTCCCTTGCTTGAGCATTTTCGTAGGCTATATCTTGAGTTTTTCCATCATGGCCAATATCCTTTAGATGAATATTTACTGCATCTTTTATTACAATTTCATTTAATTTTATTTCAAAAGCTTCTACAAGCTTAAAGGCATTTGATTTGGTTCTCTTGCTTGTTCCAAATGCTGGCATTGTGTATAAAAGAATATTTTCTTTTGGAAGACTCATTTTTTCGAATGCTTTTACTATAAATAAAAGTGCCATAGTTGAATCAAGTCCGCCGCTTAGTCCCAAGACTACTTTTTTACAAGAAATCGCCTCCATTCTTTGAATTAAAGCTCTTGTTACTATATCAAAAGCATCTTCCACATAGATTTTTTTATCATCAAGCAAATAAGGAAATTTATCCCAATATGAAAGACTTGGCTTATTTTTAAATTCAAAAAATTCTTCTGTAGTATTTTGACTTATATCAAAATATGAACACAAATCAGCAAATTCATCTCTCTTACTTTCTTTAATTTTTCCATTTTCTCCAATAATATTTAAGCCTTCATATACAAAATCGGTTGAACTTTCTCCAAGTCCTGTACTTGAATAGAGATAAATTGTATCTTTTGATAAAAATTTAATTTTATCTTCTATATCTTTTTTTGATCCTATATATCTAGTTTTTGCTGATGGATTTAAAATTATATCTATATTATTTTTTGACTTAGAAATTAATGAATCGGGAATATTTTTCTCCTCATTTTCTCCTACGCTTACAGCTATTTTTATATCGTTAATTTCTATATATGATTTATTATATAGATGAATATATTCATCATTTATCTTAATAAATTCATCTTCTTCTGGAGTGTCGAAAACATATTTTTCGTGGTCTTTAAATTCATCTTTAAAAAATCCTCCAATAATATCGCCTTCTTTTAATAAAAATACCATATCAATTATTTTTCTTCCCTCTTTTACAGGAAGTCCAACAGAAAATAAAGTATCAATATTTTTTGAAAAATTTTTCAAATCAAATAAAGCATCAAGGCATTCTTCTAAAATATCATCATTCGCAAATCCATCATACAAACTTGCTCCAGTAAGACAAAGTTCTGGCAAAAGCAAAACATTTACCAAATCATCATTTGCTCTTTTTATCGTTTCTTTTATTTTTTTCTTGTTATAAGATATATTTCCAATTTTAATTTTAAAATTTTCCGCTCTTAATTTTAAATTTTTTTTCATATAAACCTCAAATCTTTTTAAACTATAAAATTATTATATAAGATTTACAAAAAAACTGCCACAGTTTCCTGTGACAGTTTTGAATTTATTTTTTTATTTTTGATCTTTAGCTTTTTGAACTTCTTCTCTTCTTTTCTTCATTGATTCAAAAATTCCGTCAACTAAAGCATCCATATCTGGTTCTTTTGCAGATTTTAATGATGAAACTATATTTACTTGTTCTGGTAGAACGTCTATTAATTTCATTTCATTATCTAAAAATTCTTCCATTTTATCTGCAGCTGTTGGAGCCCAAGTACCATTGTCCATTAATGATACTGCTCTATTTTGTACGTTAAGTGCTGCCATATCATGGATGAAGTCTTTCATTTTTGGATAAATTCCAAGATTGTATGTTACTGATGCAAGAACGATATTTGAATATTTAAATGCATCTGCAATTAGGTAAGATACATCTGTGCTTGAAACATCTCTTAGGGAAATATTTGTCATTCCTCTTTCAGCAAGTTTTGATGCTAGAGCTTGAGCTGCATATTCTGTATTTCCATACATTGATGCATAAGCAATCAAAACACCTTCTTCTTCTGGTTCATAGCTTGACCATTTGTTATATTTATCTAAAATATAGCCAAAGTCTTTTCTCCAAACAAGTCCGTGAAGTGGGCAGATATATTTAATATCAAGTCCTGCTGCTTTTTTAAGAACTGCTTGTACGAATGTACCATATTTACCAACTATATTTGTGAAATATCTTCTTCCTTCATCTAGCCAATCTCTATCCCAATTTACTTCATCGGCAAAAAGTCTTCCGTCATTAGATTTAAATGAACCAAAAGCATCTGCTGAGAATAAAACTTTATCTGTTAAATCATAAGTCATTAAAACTTCTGGCCAGTGAACCATTGGAGCTTCTACGAATGTAAATTCGTGTTTACCAAATGAGATTGAATCTCCTTCTTTTACTTCAATGTATCTATCATCTACGTGATAACCAAATTGTCTCATAAATAATATAGCTTTTTCACTTGCTATAATTTTTACATTTGGATAGTAATGTAGCATTAATTCGATTGCAGAACAGTGGTCTGGTTCCATGTGTTGGATTAACATATAATCAAGATCACGATCTCCAAGAACTCTAGATACGTTTAATATATATTCTCTAGTAATAGACCAGTCAACTGAATCTATTAAAACTGTTTTTTCATCCATTAAAAGGTATGAGTTGTATGAAACTCCGTCTATAGGAAAAATATTTTCAAATAGAGCAAGTCTTCTGTCATCTCCACCTACATAAAATAAGTCGTCTGTAACTTTTCTAACTGTATACATATATTCCTCCTACTACTTTCTGTCTTCTGGTACATCCATTTTAATGAATTGATCTTTTGCTTCGCCTGATACTGGTGATACCCAAGAATCTGGTAATTTATCGAATGGTGTTCCTGGTTCAATTCCATTTTCTGGATCTCCAAGTTCAGGATTATATTCATATCCAGAACCTAAATCTACATAAATTGGATTTGTAGGAGCCATTTTTCTTGGTTTAGATCTCTTTATTTTCTTCATTGGTGGTGCTGGTTTCTTAGCTTCTCCATTGTCTAATTCTTTGATTAGAAGTGGAAGAATTACCATAGCATCTCCAACTATACCATAATCACAGTTGTTGAAAATTGGTGCATTTTTAGAATTGTTAATTGCAACTATTGTTGATGCATTTTTGATTCCCTTTAAGTGTTGTCCTGCTCCAGATACACCTACACCTATATATAAGTTTCCTTTGAATGTTTGACCACTCATACCAACATATCTATTGATGTCTACATATTTAAGTGTTTCTGCAACTGGTCTTGATGATGAAATAGATGCTCCAGCTTGATAAGCTAAATCTTCAATCAATTTCATATTTTTCTTTTCGCCAATACCACGACCTGCTACAACAATTCTTTGAGAATCTGCTATTGGTGTGTAAGGATCAATTCCTACAGTAAAGTCATATCCGTCTTTTTTAAGTGCTGCTACAAGATTTTTAACTGCTTCTTTAGGATCTCCTTCATAGATTTCTCCCTTTCTAACTCCTGCAATAGGGCCAGATTTTTTATTTGATCCAACAGCTTTAACCTTTGGAGCTCTACCTACTGTATTTGCTCCAACAACAACTCTCATAATTTCATTTGTACCTTCATAGATTTGTGTAATCTTAGAATCTCTGTAGAATCTTTCAACATCGATACCTTTAATAAATCCAGATCCACCGTACAATTGTAAAGCTTCATTAGTTATTTTTGATGCAAGATCAGATGCAAATTGTTTTGCCATAGCTGCATCTGCTGAATATCTTTCGTGATTTTCTTTTAATTCTGCTGCAGAATAAATCATAAGTCTTGCAGCTTTTAAATTTGTTGCCATATCAGCAAGTTTAAATGTATTTGCTTGAAGATGAGCAATTGGCATACCAAATTGTTCTCTTTCTTTAGCATAAGCAAGAGCTGATTCATAAGCACCTTGTCCAATACCTAAAGCTTGAGATGCAATACCAATTCTACCACCGTCAAGAGTTGCCATAGCAATCTTAAATCCTTGACCTTCTTTTCCTAAAAGATTTTCTTTAGGAACTTTTACATTATCAAAATGTAATTCAGCAGTACATGAAGATCTAATACCTAATTTGTCATAGTGATCAGAACATGTGAATCCTTCCATTCCTTTTTCAACTATGAATGCTGAAATACCATGAGTTCCAATTCCTGGAGTTGTTACCGCAAATACTACGTATGTATCTGCTTTTGGTGCGTTAGTAATAAAGATTTTTTTACCATTTAAAATATATCTTTTTCCATCCAAATCTAATTCAGCTGTTGTTTCTGTTCCACCTGCATCAGATCCAGCATTTTCTTCTGTAAGACCAAATGCACCAATTTTTTCACCTTTAGCTAATGGTGTTAAATATTTTTTCTTTTGTTCTTCTGTACCAAAAGCATAAATAGGCCATGAACCCAAAGATGTATGTGCAGAACAAATAACTCCAACACCACCATCAACTCTTGATAATTCTTCAACTGTGATCGCATAGCTCATTACGTCTAAACCTTGACCACCGTATTTCTTAGGATAAGGAATTCCTAAAAATCCTAATTCTCCCATTTCCTTTACAATTTCGTCAGGAAATTCGTTGTTTTGATCAAGCTCAAAAGCAATTGGTTTTACTTTTTCTTCAGCAAATTCTCTGACTTTTTTACGTAAAGCTTCATGCTCATCTGTTGTTTTAAAAAGCATATATTCCTCCTAAAAAATATAATATCCATTTTTGTTTTACAATATAATTCTATACTGAAAATGTTTTTTTGTCAACACAATTTATTTTTATAAAGATTAAAAATAATGATAAAATTAAATTGCAATATATGAATATGTAAAACATCTACACTTATTATATATCCTAAAATTCTTTATTTAATCAAATTTTTTAGAATTTTTCCAAATATTTTTTTGTAATAAAAATATATATTTAAAAACTTTGCTTATGAAAAAGTTTTCTAGTGAAAATATTAAAATTTAAATAATGATAGCTTTATTTTTTATTTAATTTTATACTTATTAAGGTATAATAGGTTTTAAGAAAAATAAAACTTTGGAGGTTATATGCAATTTATAAAAAAAGTTTATGACAATATATATTGGGTGGGCGCCAATGATAGGGACTTAAAAAGATTTGAAAATATGTTTACCCTTCCAAATGGCGTAACTTACAATTCATATATTATAAAAGATGAAAAAAATGTTTTGATGGACGGCTCTGATTCTTCTGTAATAAGAACTTATCTTGATAATGTTGAAAAAGCTCTTGACGGAGAAGATTTAGATTATATTATCGTTCAACATATGGAACCTGACCATTGTGGATCAATTGATTTTATTTTGGACAAATATCCAAATTGTAAATTTGTAGGAAATCAAAAAACAATAAAATTTTTCCATCAATTTTATCCAAATGATAAGTTTGATGAAGATAGATTTGTAGAAATTGAAGATGGTGATGAATTAAATATTGGAAAAAGAAATTTGAAATTTGTTTTTGCTCCAATGGTTCACTGGCCAGAAGTTTTTATGACTTACGAAACAACAGAAGGTTTATTCTTCTCAGCTGATGCTTTTGGTTCTTTTAATGTTCTTGAAGGACATATTTCCGCAAAACATTACATTAAAAAAGATTCTTGGGTAGATGAAAATAGAAGATACTATATAAATATAGTTGGAAAACAAGGAAAAATGGTTACAAATCTTCTTAAAAAAGTTTCAGATTTTGAAATCAATGCAATCTTGCCTCTTCATGGACCTGTTTATGATGACAAAGAATCAATAGAATTTATTCTTGATAAATATGATAAGTGGGCAAATTTTAAACCAGAAGTTAAGGGTGTAAATATAGTATTTTCTTCAATGTACGGAAATACAGAGCTTTGCGCTGATGTTTTAGCTTCAAAACTTGATGAACTTGGAGTTGAAGAAATAAAATTATATGATGTTTCTGACAATGATTTTTCATATATAATTGCTGATAGCCACAAATATTCAAACCAAGTTTTTGTAGCTATGAATTATAACGCAGGTCTTTATCACAAAATGGATGCTCTTTTAAGAGAATTGGTTGGAACAGGCTACCAAAACAGACACATCTCATTCATTCACAATTATTCATGGGGTGGAAAATCTCTTGAACAAGCAAAAGAAATTCTTGAAAAAGGAAAACACGAATACGTTGGAGAAGATTTCATAATTAATTCTTCAATGAAAGATGACCAAGAAAAAACTCTTGAAAATTTAGCTAAGGCTATTAAGGAAGATTTAGAAAAATAAATAACATTATGAAGATGCGAATTTTCGCATCTTTTTTTGTACTCAAAAAGAGCACATTCCTGTGCTCTAATTTTTCAGTCTTTTGGTTTATCTTCTTCTGGGATATTTTTATTATCGTATGGGGATTTGTAGATTGATTCTTTTGCAAATTGTTTTACTGCTTTGCCTGTTTTTAATTCTGAAATTAAGGTTCCAGGTCCTCCAACACATCCTCCAACGCATGCCATTCCTTCTAATAATAGTCCGTCTTTTCTTCCTAGTTTTGCCATTTGGGCAAGTTTTACGCAATCAGCAAGTCCTTCTGCTTTTTCAACATTAACTTCCAAATCAGGATTTATTTCTGCAATTCTTCTTTTTACAGCTTCGGCTACTCCTCCGCTTACTGCATAATTTCTTCCAGTTTCTGATGCATCTTGCCAATCTTCTTCGATTTTTATTTCTGCAGGATCTATATCTTTTGCCAAGAACATTCCCATTAGCTCTTCATAAGTTATTACATAATCAATTGTTTCTGCAACTTCTGGTCTTCTTGCTTCAAGTTTTTTGGAAATACATGGACCGATGAATGCTACTTGTGCTTTTTCGTCCATTTTTTTGATGTGTTTTCCTGAATAAATCATTGGTGTTGATGATTCTGAAATTTTGTCATTTATTTCTGGGAATTTTTTCTTTACCATTAATTTCCAAGAATAACAGCATGATGTTCCCATAAACGGAATTTTTTCTGGCACGCTTTCTACGTATTCGTGAGCTTCATTTAATGTTGTAAGGTCTGCTCCAAGTCCTACTTCGATTACATCTCTAAAACCTAATTTTCTAATTGCTTCTTTAATTTGAACAGGAGATGCCATTTGACCAAATTGTCTTACAAATGATGGTGCAACAATTGCGTAAACGTGTTTATCTGTATTTAATGCTTTTGCCAATTGGTAAATTTCTGTTTTATCTGAAATTGCTCCAAATGGACAAGCTGTTATACATCTTCCACAAGCTACACATTTGTCATCGTCAATTTCTGCTCTTCCTAATTTATCACTTTTTATTGCTTTTACTCCACAAGATTCTGCACATGGTCTTTTTGTATGGGCAATAGCATTGTATGGACAAGCTTCTACGCATTTACCACATTTTATACATTTATCTTGGTCAATTATTGAACCTTTTGATGTGTAGGTTATAGCATTTTTAGGACAAACATTTACGCATGGGTGGGCAATACATGCTCTACAAGTATTTGTAACTTCAACCCTATTTTCTGGACATGCTTCGCAAGCTATTTTTATTACTGAAACAAGTGGTGGCTCATATTTTTTTATATCAAAATCTTCATCATCCAAACCATCAGTAATAGCTCCAGTCTTATCGGCAGTTCTTGCGTGAAGACCAACTCCCATTCTTAGTCTTTCGCCCATTACTGCTCTTTCTCTAAAAATATTTTCCCTATAAGATGCTTCTTCTCCTGGAAGTATATCAAATACTTCTGTAGCTATGTCATATATTGGCCTATTTTCAAAAGCAATTTTTGCAATGTGTTCAAAGGCCATTCTTCTAATATTTAATATGTTTATGTATGTTTCTTTCATTATTTATTCTTTCCTTAAATATTTTATTTAAAATTTTCTTCAAAAGCCTTATCTAATATGTACTCCATGATAACTTGTGTTTTTGCATTTGTAAAAATTTTTCCATCAACTATAACAACTGGGGAATTTTTTTTATTTTTTTTGCAAACATCATTGCAAGTTACCATTTCTATTTCAAGTTCGATTTCTTGAACATCTAAATCTCCCTTATATATTCTATCATTAAATTCTTCTACAAAATCTGACAATCTATTATAAATTATGTCAGATCCTAGCATAGTACATCTTGCGCCTGCACAAACTTGTATTTTCATATCTACTCCTTAAAATTTTAATAATTACTCACAGTAATTATATCAAATAAAATTAAAAAATAAAATTACAAAGCTGGAATTAAAATTATAAATTTACTTCCATATCCATATTTGCTTTCTACTTTTATATCGTAATTTAAATAATCACAAATATGTTTTACGATTGATAAGCCTAGTCCTGTTGATTTTAATGTTCTTGTTCTTTGTTTGTCGGCTACATAAAATCTTTCAAAAATTCTTGGCAAATCTTCTTTTTTTATGCCAATGCCCCTATCTTCAATTATTAATTTTATATTTTTTTTATTTTTTTCACATTTTATTATAATTTGTCCGTTTGTTTTGTTGTACTTTATTGCATTTTCATAAATATTTGTAACCAAGTCTGTAAAAAGTGATTCGTGAGTTTTTATATTTATATCACAAACTTTGTTTTCGACTTTGATGTTTTTCATTTCAGAAATTCTTTTAAATCTATTTATACTTTGATCGACGACATTTTTTATATTTACTATGGTTTTTACTTCTTGTAAATTTTCTTCATCAAGTTTTGAAAGTTTTAATATATCGTCAATAATATTTAAAAGTCTATTTCCTTCTTCATTTATAATTTGTCCAAATTTTTTTATATCGTCATCTTTTGCAAGGCCTGTGGCTATTAGCTCTGCATAACCATTTATACTTGTAAGAGGAGATTTTAATTCATGGCTTACATTTGAACTAAATTCTCTTCGCATTGCCTCTGCTTTTTTGTTTTTTGAATTGTCAATTACAATTACAATATAAGAAACAATCTCTTCATCTATTACAGGATCTAAAAATATTTTTACTGAAATTTCTTCAAGATCCAAATCTAAATTTTTTCCTTTTTTTAGAAGTCTTGTTTGTCTTAGGGCAAGTTTAAAGTCTTCATTGTCAATTAAATTATCTAGTTTATTATCTCTGTTGATATTTAATAAATTTTTTGCAGCATCGTTAATTATTACAATATTTCCATCTTTATCGAAATATATAAAGCCTTCTTCCATATTTGATGTTATTTTTTCAATATTGGCTATTCTTGTTTTTAATTTTAAATTTTCATCTTCAATTTTTCCTTTTTCATTTATTAATTTGTCCAAATATTTTTTTGGATTGTCTTTTAAATCTTCAAAATCTTTTTTATCATTTATTTCTTCTTTGAATTGATTTATAAGTTTTTCGTATAGGGAATTTGTGAAAAATTTATTTATTATTAAAGCAAAAATTATTGCAAATATTAACATATAAATTCTTTTAAAAAGATACAAAAGAAAAGAAGTATTATAAAATTCTATGGCAAATATTTTGCCATGAGATTTTTTTGCAAAAATTTTTCTTTCATAGCCTAGGTAATTTTTTTTGGATTTTTTTACTATATCAATATCTTCAAACTCATAATTTTTTATTATATTTTTATCTATCCCAGTATTATAGATGACTTTTTCTTTTTCATCTTTTACCAACAAATCGTATTTGTAGGATTTTTTAAAATTTTCAACTTTATTTTCGTCAATTTCTCCAAAAGTAAAAAAGCTCAAGGAATTTTCTACAAATTCATCTTGAGCTTTTGTTTGTCTTTGGTATGAAAATAAAGATAAAATTATAAAAATAACAATAATTAGTGAACTTGTTATAATATTAATATTTTTCTCAATTATTTTTTTCATATTTCTCCAAGTTTATATCCTAAATTTCTTACAGTTTTTATGTGAATGCCTGCAGATTTTAATTTATTTCTAAGACTTGCTATGTGAACGTCAACTGTTCTTGTTTCGCCCTCATAATCATAGCCCCAAATTTTTAGTAGAAAATCTTCTCTTGTTATAACATTACCAATATTTGACAAAAATAACAAGAGCATTTCAAATTCCTTGTAGGTTAAGTCGATTTTTTCTCCATCAATTTTTGCTGTTCTTTTTTTGATATTTACTCTTATGTTTTTATAAGATAAATGCTCGCCATCTTTCTTTTCGCTTCTTCTTAAAACAGCCTTAATTCTTGAAATTAATTCTAAAATAGAAAATGGTTTGGTAATATAATCATCCGCTCCGCTTTCAAGGCCCAAAACTTTATCATATTCATCATTTTTTGCTGTAAGCATTATTATAGGAATATCTGAAAATTCTCTAACTTCTTTCAAAATTTCTATTCCGTCTTTTTCTGGCAACATTATATCCAAAATTAACAAATCTACATTTTCATTTTTCAAAGATTCTACAACATTCAGACCGTCTTCAAAGCCTCTAACTTGATAATTTTTTTCTTTTAAAGCATATAAAACTAAATTTCTTATTGCCTTGTCATCTTCTACAACATAAATCATAATCTCGTTGAATAATCAGCTATTTTTGCTAGCCTATCTCCTACTCTTTCAAAATATTTATAGAAAAGTACTTTTTCAGACAATTCCATAGGTGTTATTTGGTCTGTTTTTGTAAGTTTTACAAGGTAATGAATGCAATCTTCAAATAATTTATTATTAATTTGGTCATCTTCTATTGTTCTTAGGGCAAGCTCATTATCATTGTCTTCGAAACTTTGAATGCTATTAATATTCATATCTTTTTGATTTTTTATAAATTCTTTTACAAATTCTCTTTCCTCATCTCTTAATGGAAATTCCAAAATAATTGCAGCAGCTTGTGCCAAATGATTTGAAATTCTTTTATAGGTTGATGCAAGTTTAATAGACATTTGTAAAAATCTCAAATCTCTTGCAACTGGTTGTTGCAAAGCCAAAAGATCATAGCAAAATCTTTCTATATCTGCGCCATATTGTCTAATATCATGATCAAGGTCAATTATTTCTTCAAGATTATTTTTTTGATTATTTTCAACATATAAAATAAATCTATCGTATGACACCTCGATTAGCTCCGAAACATTTTTTTCCATTTCCCTAATATTATTTAAATCTTCAATATATCTTGTTCTCATATCAACCGAACCTTCCTGTTATATAATCTTCAGTTCTTTTATCTTTTGGATCATTAAATATTTTTTTTGTTTGATCCATTTCAATAACTTCTCCAGTCAAGAAAAATGCCGTTCTATCAGAAATTCTTGCTGCTTGTTGCATATTATGAGTAACTATTACTATAGTATATTTACCCCTTAAATCTTCTAATAATTCTTCAATTGATGCAGTAGAAATTGGATCAAGGGCGCTTGTTGGCTCGTCCATCAAAATTATTTCTGGATTTACAGAAAGAGCTCTTGCTATGCAAATTCTTTGTTGTTGTCCACCAGAAAATGATAGAGCATTTCTGTCTAATTTATCTTTTACTTCATCCCATACGCTTGCAGCTTTCAAAGATTTTTCTACAATCGCATCAAGCTCATCTTTATCTTTAATTCCATCAATTTTTGGACCGTAGGTTATATTATCATAAACAGATTTTGAAAAAGGATTGGGTGTTTGAAAAACCATGCCTACATTTCTTCTTAAACTAACAACATCAACATTTTTTTTATTAATATCCTTTCCATCAATTTCTATTAGCCCTTTTATTTTACAATCATCAATCAAATCGTTCATCCTATTGAAACATTTTAAAGTTGTAGATTTACCACAACCACTTGGTCCTATAAAAGCAGTAATTTCATTTTCTTTAATTTCCATATTTATTTTTTTTAAAGCCTGAAAATCTCCATAATATAAGTCTAAATCTTCTACATTTATTATAGTTTTTTTATTAGCTAAATTTTCTGATTCTTTATTTCCAAAAAATGTTTCTATTCTTTTTTTATCATTAGATAAATATTTATTTTTATCTTTTGTTTTTTCCATTATTCTCTCCTTATTTTACTATAGCCTTAGAAATTTTTGCTGATACAAAATTTAATAGTATTACAAAAACCAAAAGTAATACTGCTGTTGCATAAGCCTCTTTTACATGAAAACCTTCAGTCGACAAAACATACATGTGAACTGCCATAGTTCTTGCAGAATCAAAAATTGATGAAGGTGTTTTTGCTACAGTTCCCATTGTATAAATTAGGGCAGCTGATTCTCCTACTATTCTTCCTGTTGATAAAAATATTCCTCCCAAAATTCCATTTATTGCTTCTGGAATTATTATTTTAAAAATTGTTTGAATTTTTGTAGCACCAAGAGCAAGTGATGCATGAGCTTGGAGAGGGTTTACATTTAAAATCGCCTCTTCTGTTGTTCTAATTATAGTTGGAAGAATCATAATTGAAACTGTCAAGCAACCAGCGATTAAGGAATATCCCAAATGAAGAGCATCAACAAAAAATAAATATCCAAACAAACCATAAACGATTGATGGAATTGATGAAAGAATTTCTGTAGCAAATCTTACAGATTTAATTATAAATTTATTTTTTGCATATTGGGACAAATAAATTGCAGTAAAAATTCCTATTGGCAAAGTTACAAGTAGACTTATCAAAATTGATAAAAATGTTGTAACAAGAGCTGGAATTATAGAAACATTTTGGGATGAATATTTAAATTCAAAAAGTGATGGTGAAATATTTGGAATTCCATTTAATAAAATATATGCAATAACAATTCCACCTGCAGCAAATCCCAAAAGTGATAAGACATAAATTATTATTTTAAAAGATTTTTTCATCTTCTACCTCTACATTCTTGATTGATCTTTATTTCTTATAAAATTAAATATTATATTTATCAAAAGAATAAATACAAATAAAACCATGCCTGTGGCAATGAGGGACTCTCTGTGAAGACCAGATGCATAGCCCATTTCCAAAACTATATTTGTTGTAAGAGTTCTCACTCCATCAAAAAGACTACCAGGCATTCTTGGTTGGTTTCCAATTACCAAATACACTGCCATTGTTTCTCCAATTGACCTGCCAATAGCTAGAATTATTGAAGAATAAATTCCGCTTTTTGCATAAGGCACCATAACTTTTCTAATTGTTTCTTCCTTTGTAGCGCCCAGAGCAAGAGAGCCTGTATAAAAAACTTCTGGAACTTGCTCTAAGGAATTTTTTGAAATATTTACCATGGTTGGAAGTATCATAATTGCTAATAAAATTGATGCGGTTAGCATATTCATTCCACCAGTTTTAAAAGTTTTTGAAATAAATGGAACCAAAACCATCATAGCAAAAAATCCATAAATAATTGAAGGAATTGCTGCCATCAAATTAATAAGTCCGTTCAAAAAATTGTAAGATTTTTTTGAATAATAAGCCATAAAAATTGATACAGCAAGTCCAAATGGAATTGCAATTATTGCTGATAAAACTGTTACAATAATTGAACCGACAATCATTGGCCCTATTCCAAAAAATGCTGGTTTTGCGGTTGGCGCCCATTTATTTCCTGTAATAAATTTTATAAGTCCATATTTATTAATAAAATCTATCCCTGATCTAAAAATAAAAAAAGTAATAAGAATTATTAATAAAATGGACATAATTGCAGAAATTAAAAATACAATTTCTCCAAATTTTTCCTTAAATGATTTCATTTATTTTAACTCTCCTGTATTTTTTATCTCTCCCCTATAAATATCTCTCAATTGTTCCATTGTCAAATCATTAATTTGAGTATTATCTTTATTTACAATTATTGCTATTCCATCAATTGCAAAAATTTCTGATGAAAGACTATCATCTTGTAATTTATTTGAAATCATGGCTATATCTACAACATTGTCCTTTACATTTTTTAAACCTGTCAAAGATTCATTAGATAAAACTTCAACTTCAACATTTTTATTTAATTTTTCATAGTTTTCAGCAAGTTTTTCTACAATTGAACTTAGAGAGGAAGAACCTGTTATGGTTAATTTTCCCTCAAGATTTTTTGCCTTATATTCCTTTTCATTTGAAAGAGCAAGTAGTCCGTCTTCTTCAATTAATTTTTTTGCACTTTTGCTTTTAACATATTCCAAAAAATCTTTGGATAAGTCTTTGGCTGAATCTTTTTTGTAAGCAAGTCCAAATGGTCTTTGCAACTTATATTCGCCACTTTCAATTGTATTTTTATTTGGACTTACTCCATCAATTTTAATAGCTTTAACTGAATCATCCAAAGCTGTTAAAGATACATAAGCTATTGCAGTTTTATCAACTCCAACGGCTTTCAAAACTCCATTTGTTGAATTTATAACCATAGAATTATCTGTTGTCAAATCTTTATAATTTCCATTTTTATCTTCCTTTATCAAACCAACTTGTTCGATAAAACTTTTTCTCGTTCCCGATCCATCTTCCCTACTTGTAACAGTAAGGTCAAAATTTTTGCTCTTATTTACATTGGTTTTTTTACCAGTGCAAGATGTAATTAAAAGCAAAGTAGAAATAAGCCATAATATTTTTTTTGCCATACAATCTCCTTCTCATTTTCTTTACATAATAATATTAAATCCTTGTATTGATTTGATAAATCTTATGTAAAATCTATGTAAAGTTTATAAAAAAATTCAAAAAAATAAGCTCATAGGAATTTTACCTAAGAGCCTATTTAAAATTTTTATTTATTTATATTAGAGGTATTTTTAAGTTTTCCAGAAAAAATTTCTTTTAACTCATCTTTTGTTAAATCATTTATTTTAGAATCTTCTTTGTTAACAATTACTGCAATTCCATCTTTTGCCAAAACTTCTACTTGAAGTTTATCTTTTTCATCATCTTTTAATTCTCTTGATGCCATAGCAATTTGACTTACGTCAGAAATTGTTGATTCGATTCCTGAAGATGATCCTGTTGATTGGATTTCTATATTTGCATCTGGGTTTACATCTTTATATTTTTCTACAAGTTTTTCCATTAGCGGAGTAACAGATGTTGAACCTGCAATTGTTAAATCTCCTTTGATTTTTTTGCCCTTGTAATCTTTTGCTTCAACTTTTATATATCCTTCTTTTTCAACTATTTCTTGAGCGTCTTTGCTCAAAACAAATGCTAAGAAGTCTTTTGCCAAATCGTCAAGTTTATCTTCTTTGAAAGCAAGATTAAATGGTCTTTGTAAAGTATAAGCTCCAGATTCAATATTTTTTTCTGTAGCTTCTGCTCCATCGACTTTTACTTTTTTTACATTATCATTTACACTTCCCAAAGAAACATAGCCAATTGCAGATGGATCTTGAGATACAGTTTGCATAACTCCATTTGTTGAATTTTGAACTACAGCCTCATCAGTTGTTAAATCTTTTTTCTCTCCATCTTTTTCTTCTTCAAGACCAACAAGTTCAATAAAAGCTCCCCTTGTTCCCGAACCATCTTCTCTTGATACAACACTTATATCAAAATCTTCTTCGTTAGCTTTAGTATTTTCGCCTTCTTTTTTCTCACTTGCAGTACTTGCATTTTCAGTTGGATTTGATCCGTTTGATCCATCATTAGAATTATCCTTATTTCCACAAGCTGATAAAATCATTGATAAGGAAAGTGCCGCAACTATAATTTTTGAATTTTTAATTTTCATTATTTTCTCCTTTAATATTTGTAACTTCATTATGAATAATAAATCCTTTTTGTTTTGAAATGATTAGGCAAATGTAAAATTTATGTTAATTATTTTAAAATCTTGTAATTAATATAAAAAACTATATAATCTAATAGTAAAAATAGAAAAAGAATTAGGAGAGAATATGCAAGAAATAAAAATACCAGAAAATTATCAAAGCGATAAAAATTTATATAAGACACAAATGTTAATAAAAGAAATAAAAGATTTTTTCCAAATAAATTTATCAAATAATTTGAATTTAAAAAGAGTTTCAGCACCTTTATTTGTAGAAAATTCTACTGGTTTAAATGATGACCTATCCGGTGTTGAAGAGCCTGTTAAATTTACACTTCCTAAAGCAAATAATGAAAAAATGGAAATTGTTCATTCACTTGCAAAATGGAAAAGATACGCTCTAAAAGAATATAATTTTGCAATGTATGAAGGACTTTACACAGACATGAACGCAATTAGAAGATGTGAAGTGCCAGATAATACTCACTCATTTTACGTTGACCAATGGGATTGGGAAAAAGTAATTGAGCCTAGTGATAGAAATGTAGATTATTTAAAAGCAACAGTTCTTACAATTTTTAATACCCTAAGAGCCCTAGATGAATATCTTTGTCATCTAATTCCAAAAAGAGTTAAACTGTTGCCAAATAATATAAAATTTATGACAAGCCAAGAATTAATAGATGAATTTCCAGAATGTAAAGACAGTAAGGAAAGAGAAAAAGCTGCTTGCAAAAAATATAAGGCAATATTTTTAATGCAAATTGGAAAAGTTTTATCAAATGAAGAAGTTCACGATTTAAGAGCTCCAGATTATGACGATTGGAATTTAAATGGAGATATTTTAGTTTACAATCCAGTTTTAGATGACCAATTGGAACTATCATCAATGGGAATAAGAGTTGATGCAAAAACATTAAAAGAACAATTAAAAATTTCTGATTGCGAAGAAAGATTAAATTATAAGTATCACAAATTACTTGTAAATAATGAACTTCCACAAACAATAGGAGGTGGAATTGGTCAATCAAGACTTTGTATGTTCTTTTTACAAAAAGCTCATATTGGAGAAGTTCAAGTATCCTATTGGCCAGATGAAATGAGAGAAGAATTAAAGAAAAATTCAGTTATTTTATTATAAATTAAAAAAGGATTTTTATACCTAAGAGTTTTGAATAGGTATTCTAATCCTTTTTTATTTTCTATTTAATTGTCAAATTCTATAATTTTTCCAATAAACAAGTCCCCATATTGGCTTAATTTTTTTTCGCCTACTCCTTTTATTTTCAAAAAATCTCTTTCATTTTTTGGTTTTAATCTTGCCATATCTATTAAAGATGCGTCAGAGAAAACTATAAAAGGCGGAATATTTCTTTTTTTAGAAATTTCTAGCCTTAATTTTTTCAAATTATTAAATAAATCTATATCATAATCAAAATTTCCATTAAATTTATCAATTTTTTCTTTTTTATTTTCTTCTTTCAAATCCCTAATATAAACTTTCTTTTTAGAAAATAAAACTTCTTTTGATTTTTCATTTAATTTTAAGATTGGATATTTAAAACCAGAAACTTTTATATAACCATCTGCAATCAAAACTCCTATCAGATCTTTTATATATTTTGTATTTTTTTCTTTCATCAAAGCAAAAGTTGATATATTTTTTAAATTTTTTTCTTTGGAATTTTTGTTATTTGAACCTTTCAAACAATCGACGATTGTAGAAATCCCATATCTTTGTCCTAATCTATAAATACAAGATAAAATTTTTTGACTATCAAGGCTTACGTCAATTTTTTCATAATCATCTAGGCAATTCGAACAATTATTACATTTTTCTTTTGCATCTTGACCAAAATATTCCAAAATAAATGCCCTCAAACACTTATTTGTATTTACATAATTTATTATTGTTTGAAGTTTTTGTAATTTTACCAATTGATATGCTCTGTTTGGAGATTGGGAAATTAAATATTTATTTATAACTATATCTTGAGTTGAATAAAGTAAAATTGCATCAGATTTTTCGCCATCTCTTCCTGCCCTGCCCGCTTCTTGGTAATAAGATTCCATATCCTTTGGCATATTCATGTGAATTACATATCTTACATCAGATTTATCAATTCCCATTCCAAAAGCATTTGTTGCAACAATTATATTTTTTCTATCATAAATAAAATCTTCTTGATTTTTCTTTTTTTCCTTATCGCTTAGTCCTGCATGGTACAAAGTTACATTATAGGATAATTTTTTCAAATATTTATAGCAAGTTTCCACTCTTTTTCTAGTTGAGGCATAAATAATTCCCGATAAATCTTTTTTATCTGATAAATAATTCGAAAGAAATGCCAATTTATCTTTTGGCTTTCTTACTTCAAACAAAAGATTTTCCCTATCAAATCCTGTAACTTTTACAAAAGGATTAGATAATTTTAAATTATTTATTATATCTTCTCTAACTGATTTTGTAGCTGTTGCAGTGAAGGCTGCTATTTGTATTTTTTTATCAAACAAATCATAAATTTGGGGAATTAATTTATATGATGGTCTAAAATCATGTCCCCACTGAGAAATACAATGTGCCTCATCAACTGCTATAAAAGAAATATTTAAATCTTCAATAAAATCGATGAAAAATTCATTTTCTAATCTTTCTGGGGAAATATATAAAATTTTTATTTCATTTCTTTTTATTTTTCTTAAAGTTTGTGTATAAGTTTTAATATCTTGGCTTGAATTTATAAATTCTGCCTTAATTCCATTTTCTTTTAAAGAATCAACTTGATCTTTCATTAAAGAAATTAAAGGAGAAATCACAAGGCAAATTCCATCAAGCATTAGAGCTGGAAGTTGATAGCAGATTGATTTGCCACCGCCTGTCGGCAAAACTCCCAAGACATCATTTCCTTTTAATATATTTTCAACTAATTCATCTTGCCCTTTTCTAAAAGAATCAAAACCAAAATATTTTTTTAAACTTTTTAAAATATTCATATCCTACCTTTTACCTAAAAAAAATAATTAAGCCTAAAACTTAATTATTTTCTTCTTTATTATTTATATTGTCGTCATTTGAATTTGAAGATTCATTTGAAGATTGTTCATCTGGCCCATCTATAAAATCTTCTTCATTTATTTGTTCTTTTTCATTTTGATTAAACAAAATATCTCCTATGTTTGTTTTAAGATTTAGGATTTTCTTTTTATTTTTTCCAGTTTGGTATCCATCCAAAATATTTCTATAAGAAACATCTCCTAAAACAAAATTTCCTACATTTAACTTTGCATTAATGTTAAAAGAATTTATCGGATCTTTAATTTTTATTTTTATATCTCCATTTTCTGTTTCCATGGACTCATTTGCCATAAGCTTGCAATCGGAAACCAAAATATTTCCACTTGTTGTTGTCAAATTAGTATTTTTGATTTCAGATTTTTTTAGCATAATAGAGCCAGTTTTATTTTTAACTGCACCAGAAATTTTTGAATTTTCAAAAGAAATATTTCCACTTTTTAAATCAAGATCCAAATCTTTACATGAAAGCCCACTTATTTTTATATCTCCAGCACCAACTCTACCCTTGATACTTTCTAGATTTTTATTTTTTGGCAAAAAAATTCTAACAATTTGAATTTTGTTTTTCATATAAAGTTCTTTTCCTTTTATATCAGAAGATAATTTTAAATTACCATCTTTATATTTAGTTTTGACTTCATAAGAATAATCATCCTTATAGAGGTTCGTATATTCTACATAAGGATTTGTAGAAGATTGTTGAATTCTTACATCGCAAGTATTCAAATCAAAATCAATTGATTTTAGCTCATCAAGGTCAACTCTCATAATCTTTGATGAATTATAAGAATTTTCATTAATTTCTTTTGAAGACTTGCCTTCTTTACTAGCAAAATCTATATTTCTTGACAAAAAGAAAATTAAAGCCAAAACAATAAGGGCAAAAAAGCCTATAGCCATTTGCTTTTTATCAAGTTTAAAGCTATTATTTTTTTTATTTTTACTCATTTAACTCTCCCATAATAATAACTAACTTTTTAAATTGCTATAGTCTATACTATCAAGATAAAGCCCTCCAGCTTTTAAAGTTGGATTTGCTCTTCTTGTATTATTTTTATTAAAGTAATATTTAAAATCATCAAGGCTAATTTTCCCACGACTTAATTCAATCAAAGAGCCAGCCATAATTCTAACTTGATTGTGAAGAAAACTTTCAGCCTTAAAATATAAATACAATCTATTTTCATTCAAAACAAAGTAGCAATCATCAATTTTTCTTATTGTATTAATTATATCATTTTTTTCACTAAGCATAAAGGCTTTAAAATCATGTTCGCCCTTTAAAATTTCCATTCCTTGTTTAAGTTTATCAAAATCAAGTTTGTAAGTTATCTGCTCCATATAATTTCTATAAATTGGATGAAGAATTTTATCAAGCGAAATAACATACTTATAAGTTTTTGTTTTTACTGAAAATCTTGCATGAAAATTTTTGTCTACTTTTTTTGATTCAAGAGCTAAAATATCATCAGGTAAATATTTTTTAAGATGAAAATGAAATTTATCAGCCCTAATAATTTTTGCAGTCAAAAAATTTATATACATTTCATTAGCATGAACACCACTATCTGTTCTTCCGCTAGCAATAATCCTATTTTCTTCTCCAGTAACTTTCCTAATAGCATCTTCCAACTCTTTTTGTACTGTTCTTTTATTTTTTTGAATTTGAAATCCTTCAAATAAAGACCCATCATATTGGATCTTTAATAAAATGTTTTGAATTGTCATATAAAAAATTTAATAATAACCACGCTACAAAATAAAATAAATAAAATCAAAACTAAACTATCAGTTTTTGTCATTTTTATTTCATTTAGCCTTGTTCTTTCTCTACCAATCCTATAAAGTCTTGCCTCCATTGCAGTTGCAAGATCATCACTTCTTTTAAACGAATTTATAAAAAGAGGAACTAATAAGGGAATCATATTTTTTGCCCTATTAATAATATTTCCAGATTCAAAATCTGCTCCTCTTGCCATTTGTGCCATTTTTATTCTTTGAGCCTCTTCAAATAAAGTTGGAATAAATCTTAGAGAAATTGAAACCATCATAGCAAGCTCTCCTGCCGGAAAACCAAATTTTTTTAAAGGCCCTAACAATTTTTCCAAACCATCTGTTAATTCCATTGGAGAAGTTGTAAAAGTCAAAACTGAAGTAGAAACAACTATCATTATAATTCTTACAAACATAAAAATAGTTTTATACAATCCTTCATAAGTTGCTGTTAAGGAAAAAATTGTAAAAAGTGTCCTTCCACTTGTTGTAAATAAATTTATAAGTCCAGTTATTAATAAAATCCATATCAAAGGCTTAATACTTTTTATTAAGGACTTTACAGGAATTTTTCCAATACTTACCATTGCAATTAATAAAATCACAAAAGGAATATATCCTACAAAACTTTCTACAAAAAATATTGTAATTATAAAAAGCAAAGATGCAATTAATTTTACTCTTGGATCAAGTCTATGAATAAATGTATCGTATGGCAAATATTGACCTATCGCTATATTACTCATTTTTAGCCTCCAAATATTTTTTTAACTCAACTACAGCATCTTCAACCGTATAAATATCATCTCTTACATTTTCGCCTCTTTCCTTTAAGGCTTTCATAAATTTTGTAACTTGAGGAATATCTAATCCTATCGACAATAAATCTGTTTTTGTAAAGGTGTCATAAGTTGATTTATCAGAAAATATTTCTCCCTTGTTCATAACAATAACCCTATCAACATATTTTGCCACATCTTCCATTGAATGCGAAACCAAAACAATTGTAAGTTCTGGGTCATTGTTATATAATTTTAAAATTTCTCCAAAAATATTATCTCTTCCCCTTGGATCAAGTCCTGCTGTAAGCTCATCTAAAACTAAAACTTTCGGATTCATAGAAATAATTCCGCAAAGAGCAACTCTTCTTTGTTGACCTCCAGATAATTCAAAGGGAGATTTTTCTGCTATAGTTTCATAATCAAGACCAACTGCTTGCATAGAATTTTTTACTCTTTTTTGAATTTCTTCATCAGAAAGCCCCATATTTTTTGGACCAAAGGCAATATCCTTTGCAACAGTTTCTTCAAACAACTGATTTTCTGGATATTGAAAAACAAGACCAACCTTAAATCTTATATCTCTTCTTGTCTTTTTTTCTTTTGTATTAACTCCATCTACAAAAACATCTCCATTTGTAGGAATCAAAAGTCCATTTAAAAGTTGTACTAGAGTGGATTTCCCAGAACCAGTTTGTCCGATTAAACCAATTATTTCATGTTTATTAATCTCTAAATTTATATTTTTTAGAGCATAGCTTTTTTCTTCTCTATCTTCATTATAAATATAATCGACATTTTTCAATTCAATTTTCATACTAGCTCCAAAAATTCTTCTATATTTAAAGGCAATTTTTCAAACTCATAGCCTTCTTTTTCAAGCTCATAGGCAATTTCTGTAACTTGTGGAACTGTAAGTCCTAAATCTTTCATTTCTTTAACATTTGAAAAAACTTCCCTAGCACTTCCTTCAAGCTCTTTTCTCCCTTTGTTTAAAACAATAATCCTATCAGCAAGAGCTGCCTCTTCCATATAATGAGTAATATGGACGACTGTTTTTTTATATTTTTTATTTAAATCGTGTATTATATTCATAACATCGGCTCTACCTTTTGGATCAAGCATAGCTGTTGGTTCATCAAATATAATACAATCTGATAGCATAGCTATAACTCCAGCTATAGAAACTCTTTGTTTTTGACCGCCTGAAAGCTCTGAAGGTGATTTTTTTATATAATCTTGCATACCTACAAGTTTTATTGCCTCATCTACTCTTTGTCTTAATTCGGGATTTTTAATTTGCAAATTTTCAGGACCAAATGCAACTTCATTTTCTACAGTAGTTGCCACCATTTGATTATCAGGATTTTGAAAAACCATAGAACATTTTTCCCTAATTTCCCAAATTTTTTTATCATCCTTTGTATTCATTCCACAAATTAAAATATCTCCACTTGTAGGAAATATTTGTCCATTCAAAAGCTTTGCCAAAGTTGATTTTCCTGATCCATTATGACCTAAAATAGCTACAAATTCTCCCTTATTAATTGACAAATCTAAATCATTTAAAGCCGCAGTGTATTCTATATTTTCATTTTCGTCTGAATTATTTTTATAAGAAAAATTTAAATTTTCAATTTTAATCAATTTTTCTTCCTTTCAATACTTTTTTAAACATAAAAAGCGACTATCTAAAAAATAGATAGCACTTTTTTAAAATTAATATGACATTGGTGGTGAATAATCTGTTGATGATTCATATATAACTACAGGAGTATTATGCTCAACTAAATTAAATAATTTTTCAGCTTGACTTGGTTGCATATTTAGGCAACCATGAGAACCATTATATAAATAAATATTTCCACCAAAAGAATATCTCCAATTAGCATCATGGAATCCTTCGCCATCCCAGCCTATTGGCATCCAATATTTTACTGGTGTTTTGTAATCACTTCCATCAAAATTTTTTCCCTTTAATGTAGAATTTTTTTCTTTAGAAAGTATAGACCCTACACCTTTATTAGTTAAAGCTCCCTCAGATAATCTTCCTGTAACTATGTCAGTTGACAATAATACTTCTCCATTTTTATAATACCAAACATGTTGTCTAGATAAATCTACTTCTATATATGTGTCTTTAATATCAGACCCATCCTCATATCTGTTAAGACCTGCTTTTAAATAAACAGGCTCTATTTCTGCTGATTTACCTTTTTCAAAAGCATCTAAAAATGATTTAATTGTTTCTTCTTCATTTAGTTTATATCCATAAACTCCAGGATTTACAGTTATTTCTCCAAGATCAGTAGCTTTAAACTTTCTATTTTTGCCGTAAGTATTTGTTTCTTCTGCCATTTTACTTACATATTCTGTAACTTTTTCGTGATTTAAAGTTAATTTTCCATCTTCAAAATCAACCATATCAGCTAATTTTTCGCCTTCAATTTTATAATCAAATCCATTAATATTAAATTTAAAGCTCAATTTTAATGCTTCGTTTGCTTGGTTTAATGCTTTTTGTAAATTTTCATCTTTTGCATAAACTTTTGGTTGTTCATAAAAAGATTCATCAAGTTCTATATCAGCATTTCTTGTTTTTATTGCTGATACAAGGGCTTGCTTTAATTTATTGTATTTTACTTTATTTCCCTTTATTTCTTCTTTTATTTTAAATTCTTTTCCATCAAATTCTAATTTTGCATCTTCTGGTTCTACTATTTTATTCATAAACTGAGAATTTTTTAAAATATCTTCAAGTTTATTTTCATCATAGTTTACTTTATAATCAAATTCAAAACTTTCTTTTGAGAAGAAACTTATAGGCCATTTTAATGGATTTTGGTCAAGACTTGCTCCTTTTGGGATATTTGCCTTGTAGTCAATATCTTTTGAATTAAAAACTAGCTCTTTATCATCAATTCCTTTGATTTTTATATCAAAATCTCCAACGCTATCTCCAATGACTGATTCTTTTGGAGCAAATGAAACATCTCTACCATTTACATGTGTATTTGGTAAGCTTACAAATGTAAATAAAATAGTACCGATTATATATATTCCTACAACAATACCACCTATTGTTAAAAAGACTTTTTTTGTATTATTACTTGTTTGTTGATTATCGATAATAAACACCTCCTAAATAACTGTAATTATAGTACCACTTAAAAGTAATTTTATCTATCTTTTTTTGGTTTTTTGCCAAAAAATTGATATAAATCTACTTTTTGTCCTCCGTTATATAGTTTTCTTTTTTTGGATAATTTTCTTTTTATATTTTTATCAATATTTTCATCTGATGAAATTATAAACATTGACCAAGTGTTTAAATTTTCAAATTTTTCATTTATCATTTTTGAAATTTTTGCCTTATCAAATCTTGATAATCTTTCTCCGTATGGTGGATTTGAAATGAAAATTCCAAAATTATTTTTTAAATTTATATCTTTGAAATCCTTATTTAAAAAAGTAATATCTTCATAAACTCCTGCATTCAAAGCATTATTTTTTGCAAGCTCAATTGCTTTTTTGGATATATCAGAACCTAGAATATTTATTTTTTTCCTATAATCAATTTTTTCATAAGCTTCTTTTTTTATTTTTTCAAATCTTTTTTTGTCGTAAAATTTAAAAGATGTAAAATCAAAATCTCTATCAAGTCCTGGTGCTATATTTCTTTCTTTTCTTGCAGCCTCAATTAAAATAGTACCTGAACCACAAAATCCATCAAACAAAAACCTATCATCTTTATAAAAAGATAAATCAACAAGCCCTGCTGCCAAATTTTCTCTTATAGGAGCTTTTACACTTCCTTGTCTATAACCTCTCTTGTGAAGACCATCTCCTGATGTATCAAGGCAAACTGAAACCTTATCTTTTTCAATCATAATTTCAACTTGAACACGAGAGCCTGATTTTTTAAAAGTTGAAATTTTATATTTTCTTTTTAATGAATCAATTATAGCTTTTTCACTTATTGATTGGATTGAAGGAATAGAAAACAATTTTGATTTGTAAGTTCTTGCATTTACAATAAAATTATCATCGATTTTTAAATAATCAAACCAATCTATTTTTTTTATATTTTCAAATAATTCTTCAAAAGTTTTTGCAGTAAAATATTCAATTTCTAAAAATATCCTATCAGCTTCTCTTAAATTTAAATTTAAATAGCCTATATCATCCAAATTTCCATTTAAAATAATTTTTCCATTTAAAACTTCAAAATTTTTGTAATTTTCTTCTTCTAATTGTCTTTTTATTAAGCTTTCCATACCAAAGCTTGTTGTTATTATTATTTTTTCCATAATATATTTATTATATCAAATTCAATGGATTTTAAAAACTTTTATAATTTTGTTATTTTTTATCATGGAAGGGTATTAAATAAATGTAGATAAAAATTTAGGAGGATTTTATGTTATTAACACAAACAGTTCAATCAGGCGATTGGAAAAATGAAAAACACGTACCAGAATTAGAATATAAAGAACTTGGCGAAGGAAAATATGAAGTTTCTGCTTTTGTTGGAAAAGAAATTGCACACCCAAATACTTTAGAGCATCATATTGTTTGGATTAAAGTTTTCTTTGTTCCTGAAGGTGGCAAATTGCCAGTAGAAATTGCAAATTATAATTTCTCCGCTCATGGCGAAAGTGAAATTTACACTACACCAAAAGCAGTTGGCGAATTTAAATCTGATAAAAAAGGTACATTATTTGCATTATCTTATTGCAATATTCATGGACTTTGGGAAAATTCTTTAGAAATTAAATAAGATTTTATTAAAAAAGGACTGTTGCTAATGAATAAATCATTTTGCAACAGTCCTTTTTAATTTATAAATTTTTAATCAATTGGCAAAAATCCAAAACCAAATAAGCCTGGACCTGTATTTGCTCCAAGGCTTGGGGCTATTTGTGAAGTCAAAAATAGAGTAGATTTTTCTTTAAATACTTTCAATTTCTCCTCTAAAATTTCTGAGCCTTTCTTGTAGCCACCATTTGAAATTATCATATAATATTTGTCAAATTTTCCCAAATATTCGCTTGCAATCTTTTCCATCTCTTTAAGAACTTTTTTCTCTCCTCTGCAAGTTTTTTCTATATGATATTTTCCATCTTCTGGACTACAAACAATTATTGGTTTGATATTTAAAAGCTCTCCCACTTTTCCAAAAGCTTTTGGCACTCTTCCTCCTGCCACTAGATATTTAAAGCTATCGATTGTAAAAAATATTTTTGATTCTTTTTTCTTATCTTCCAACCTATCTACAATTTCTTTAAATTCATAGCCTTTTTTGATTAAATCTTTTGCATAAATTGCAAGTAAGCCTGTGGTTAGGGCAACTGATTTTGAATCTATTACTTCAATTTCTAAATTGTCGTATTCTATTTGTGAGCACAAATTATAAAAACCTGTGAAATTTTTTGATATAGTTATTATTATTAATTTTTCAAAACCATCATTTTTTATTTCATCAAGTTTTTCTATCAATTCCCCAGGAGATGGAATTGATGTTTTTGGTAATTTTTCGTGCTTTTTAATCCAATTATAAAATTCGTCTGCTTTTAAGTCTACTTGCTCTCTATAAAATTTTCCATCTAAATTTACATAAAATGGCATCATATAAATGCCAAATTCCTTAGTTTTTTCTAAATCTAAATCCGATCCAGAATCTACTAATACTGCTATTTTTTCCATTTTTCTAATCCTTTATATCTACAATAATTTTTTGACCTTTGTCAATAATTGCTCTAAATATAGTTTCTTCTAATTTGATTTCTCTAGCAAATCTTTGGCTTATGCTTTCATGATCTCCACTATGAATTGGAAACATCAATTGAGGCTTTACAGTATCTGCAAATATTTTTGCACCCTTATAATAATTTTCTCCAAGCCTATAATCAACTGGGAAGAAAGCTATATCTATCGAATCTTTTTTGATTTTTTCTACTTGGTCGATAAAAGCATAATACTCTTTTTCTAGTCTTTTGTCATCATAATCTTCCCAAGCCCAATAATTTAAATCGCCCGCATGAAATATTGATAAGGATTCAATATATAAAATTAAAGAAATCCCTTCATCAGTTGAGCCGAAAGTTTTTATAGAAATTTTTCTTCCATTAATATTAATTTCTTTAAATTGATAAGGATCAACAAGATAAACATTTTTAGAATTATACAAAGATTTCAATTGGTCCATGCCAAGTTTATTATCCTTTATATAAATAATATTATCATCGCTTTCTAAATGTCCAATATCACTTGATAAAATATAAGTATAATTTTTCATATTAGGAATTTTTAAAATTTCCGAAGTATAATGGTCAGAATGTCCATGACTTGCAATAAAAATAACAATTTTATCTTCAGGAATATTTAAAACTCCCTTATAATAATCAAATATAATAAAATAATCCCCTATTTCTACAGTATAACAGGAATGATAAATATAAGTTATTATAATTTTTTCAATCATCAAAATTCTCCTAATTTCTTATAAAATAAATATACCCAAAATCGCCTTGAATTAATGAATTTTTATATTTTTCTGGTAATATAAAAAAAGAAAGGAGCAAGTATGGGAAAAGTTAAGACAAACGCAATGAGAATTTTGGAAAATAATAAGATAGAATACGAAGAAATAGAATATGATTTGGGCGGAGAATTTAAATCAGCCGTAGATGCTGGCAAAAAATCTCACGTAGATTTAAATATAATGTATAAAACCATAGCGACAATTTCAAAAGAAAATGAAATAATAATATATTTACTAAGAAGCTATGATTCAATTGATATGAAAAAAGCTGCAAAAGTTGCAGGAGTTAAAAGCATTTCAATCCTTCCAACCAAAAATTTAAAAGCTAAAGTTGGCTATCAAAGAGGCGAAACCACTCCCCTTGCAATGAAAAAAGATTATCCAGTTTTTATAGATGATAGCGCAAAAGATTTGGATAAAATGATTGTATCAGGTGGAAAATGTGGAGTAAGTTTAAAACTAAATCCATTTGATTTGGCAAAAGCAGTAAATGGAAAATTTGAAAATATAAGACAATGATAGTTAAAATATTTAAAAATAAAAAAATATATCAATATAATGCAAAAGACGTATTCGAACTTGATAATAAATTAAAAATTAAAGACTTTTCTAAATTAGAAAAAACAAGTGAAGAAGAAAAAATAATTATAAATTTTAAAAATGACAAAGAAAACGAAATTTTAAGACTTTTGGTGATTTTATCTCCAATTTTTATAACAATTTTTGACAATTCCACTTCACTAGAATTTTTTAAGAAAAATTTAGAAAAATCAAATTTTGAATATGGACTCTATCCTAATTTTTTCGAAAATTTTTCTAAAGAAAAATATTTTAAATTTTATAAAAGCCACGACAAAATTGAAGATATTATTTTAAAAGAAGATGAGAGCATAGATTTTAAAATTAATTATATTGAAGACAAGTACCTTTTGGCATTAGTCGCCCTAATAGAAGTAATTTTTTCAAAATACAACAGAAAAAATTTGATAAGATATTTTAAAGAAATTCGAAATGACATAGTAATAAACGGAAGAAGATCAATACTTGCAAACGACATTTACGCTTTTTACTTATCAAAATATTTAGTTAATTGGGCACTCGATTTGATGAAAATTGCAAGATACAAAGATAAAAATAAGTATTTATATATAGATGAAATTTATAAATTAACAAACAATTTAAAAAGACCAATAAAAAAAAGTGATGTTTCAGAAAATTAGTTTTTTCTCTAACACCACTTTTTAATCTTTAAGTAGGCAAAAATTCTTTATCAATATAAATTCTAACTAAAGATAATACTCATACATTTTTAAATTTTAGAAATTTGGTATAATATTAAGCTAATTTTATTACATTTGACCTATGCTCAACTATCTTAACTATTGATTCATTAGCATTTTTTAACAGGCCTCTTAAAGATGTAGTTGGCTTAGCTGAAGGAAAATCTTTAAGTATATTTTCAATATAATTTTTATTTAGCTCAGTTCCAACGTTAAATTTCATCATTCCTTTTTCTGCACACTTATGAAAATCTTCATCTGAAACACCTGTTCCACCATGTAAAACCATTCCAACATCTATTAATTTTTTTGTCAAAGTATCAAGTAATTCAAAATTTATTTTAGCTTTTCCATTATATAAACCATGAACTGTACCAATAGCTACCGCTAGGGCATCTATTTCTGTTTCTTCAACAAATTTTACTGCATCTTCTGCTTTTGTGTAAATAATTGAGTTTATTTTTTCTTCAATTCCATCTTCTGAACCACCTATGCTCCCAATTTCACCTTCAACGCTTACATTTCTTTTGTGCGCATACTCTACAACTTCTTTTGTATTTTTTATATTTTCTTCAAAATCTAGAGATGAACCATCATACATTACACTGTTATAACCTGAATCAATTGCTTTTATTATAAAATCAATATCCTTACAATGGTCTAAGTGAACACATAGGTCTATATCTTTAGCAAATAATTTTGCTGTTGTTACTATCCAATCAAATCCTAAATATTCAGCAGTTCCTTTTGAAGTTTGAATTATCAATGGACTGTTAGATTTCTTAGCTCCTTCTACAATATATGGAAACATCTCCATACAATGTAGATTAAAAGCACCAATTCCTGTCTTTCCCCTATATTTTTTAAATAGTTCATTCAAATTTAAATACATTATCTTCCCCTAACTATATCTTTTGATTTTTGCATAAGTTTATCAATTCTGTCTAAATTAAATTTTATTTTTTCATCTTCTCCATTCAACCTAGCTTCACTTAATTGTTTGTTATATAATTCCATTAGATAAGTAAAAACTTTACCTAACTTTTTATTTTCTTCTATATATTTTTCTAATTTATTAATCGCTGAATCTATATCATTTTTTTCAACTAAATTTTTGCATTCATCAAGCAATATTTTTTCTTCATTTTTTTTATCTTTATTTATTTTAAAAAACATTTTAAATTCCTACAAATCCAATAATTGGTTTAATTATCCAAGCATACAATAAGGCTGCTGCAACTGTATCTACGTCTGTAGCTGTTGCGTTTATAAATCCCATAGAATTAAATATCATAACTAATAAAGCTGGTAATAAAGTGATAAATAATCCATGAGCTATACCACCAATAATCGTTCCTCTTGTTCCACCCACTTCGTTACAGAAAATTCCAGCTGTACCACCAGCAAAGAAATTTGATAACATACCTGGTAAAAGCATTGCTAATCCAATTTTAGGGAAGAATAACATTCCTATAACTGTTCCTATTGTTGTTGAAACAAATCCTAATGTAACAGCATTAGGTGCATAAGGAAATAGTACTGGACAATCTAAAGCAGGTTTTGCATCTGGGACTATTTTTAGAGCAATTCCTCTAAATGCTGGAACTATTTCTCCAAGCAATAATCTAACTCCAGCTAGCAATACATAAACACCAACAACAAATTGCATTCCTTGTGTAAATGCATAAACGATATAATTTAAGTTACCTGTTCTTTCTGCTACTACTTCTGGTCCTGCAAATATTGCTGTTATTATAAATAACAAAATCATAACAAATCCTACAGAAAGATAAGTGTCATTTAAAAATGACAATGATGATGGTAATTCAATATCTTCAGTAGAATTTTCTTTATTTCCTGAAGTTTTTGAAACTAAGGCTGCAAATAAATATCCTATTGTACAAAAATGTCCTAATGCAATATCATCGCTTCCAGTTATTTTTCTTACTATTGGTTGTGCAATTGCTGGCATTGCTACTGCAAAAATACCACCAATAATTGAACCAATTATTATATTAGGTACAACTCCTAATCCTGCATCTGAACCAAAAACTATTACCATTGTAGCCATCCACAAAATAGCTTGTCCTGTCAAAAATATATATTTCCATTTAGTAAGTCTTGCTATTATAATATTTACTAAAAATATTCCCAAAAATGCTAAAGCTATTTGATTTCCAAGACCAAGCTCATTCATTGCTTGACCATTAACTGCCTCAATAGATGGAACTATTCCTTGCATTCCAAAGCCTGCTGTAAAAATTTCTCCAAAATATATTAATACTTGAACTATTATTGATGAACCTGCTGATAAAACTAAATAACCTAACATAGTTTTAAAAGTACCTGATACTATGTCGCCAAAACTTTTCTTTTGCGCTAATAATCCTATAAAAGCTATTAAACCTATTGTTATAAAAGCTTGGGTTAAAATATTATTAATAATAAAATTTAATACTGCCATAAATTCCTCCTATAATTTTCCCATTTCAATTAAAACTGGCTCTAATTTTTCTTTAATTTCTTTTTTATCAATCAATTTATCCAAATATATTACTCTTGTGTCTAAATTATATTTGTCTATTTGATTTTTAAAGTTAGAAGCGAGAATTAATATATCTGCTCTAGTTCCTGCTGCTGAAGAAATATCACTGTGATCGACTTTTGCATCAACTCCTAATTCCTCCAAAACACTCTCTACCGACATTTGGCAGGCAAAGCTACTGCCTAATCCCGCGCCACACACAACTAAAATATTCATTATTTTCCCCCCTTTACTAATGAATTTAAATATATAAGCTTATCTTTTTTTGATAAGTTTAAAAAATAATTTAATTTATCCACTAATCCTTTTTCAATTATATTAATGATATTTTTTAGCATCTCTAAATGATTTTTATTATCTATTGCTGTAAAACCAATTAAAACTTTAATTGCATCTTTGTTATTATCATCAAAATATATATCATTTTTTATTGTTATAATCGTACAGCCAATTTTTAAAGCTCCATTTTCTGGTCTTGTATGTGGGATTACAACATTTGGACTAATCATAATATATGAACCATAATTTTTAACATCATTAATTATGTTATATTTATAATTCTCATTGGCATAACCGGATTCTTCTAATAATTTTCCAGTTTCAAGAATTGCTTGTTCCCAGTCTTTAACTACAATGTCAAATTCTGTATTTTTATCTGTAAATTCCAAATAATCACTCCATTTCTACCATAAATACTTCTTTAAATTCATTTAATGTATTGCTATTTATTAATTTATCTACATTTTTTCTAGAACTAAATACTTTAAACATCTTCTTGAAAAGAACATCCCAGTCCTTTATTTTATCTTTGGGTATTAGTAACAGCATAACCACAAAAACTTCTTCATTATCCCAATCTATTGCTTTATCATTTATCAATACAGAAATTTTCATTTCTTTTGCTGTATATGATAATGGGTGAGGTATAGCAATTCTATTTCCTAAACAAGTATTTCCCATTTTTTCTCTATCATATATAGACTCAATTTGTTTTTTATTAAGTATATTTTTATTTGACAAATCTGTGGTTAAATAGTCTAACACTTCTTTCTTACTCTCAAATGATTTTTTATAAAATAATTCATTATTAAATACTTTAAGATGTTCTAAATTTTTTGCGTATCTTAATTTATTTTTTACAATATTTACTTCTATATTATTTAAGATATAGTTAACCTTTATTGAGCCTTCAATATTAATCAAGTTATTTATGCTACTTAATACCAAATCATAATTATCAAACATATCGTCTTTATATTGACTAGAAGATATTATGTCTATGTTCTTAATTTCCTTATCAAATTTTTCTAAGAGAGAATATTTTAAAAATCTAGCTGTTGATAGACCTGCTCCACAAACTATCAAAATATTACTTCCAGATTCTTTTCCATCATTATTCACTCTATTAAAAGCAGTTCCTAGATGTAAGGCTAAAAATAATATTTCTGTATCATCAATATCTCTTTTTATTACAGAATGTATTTCTTCAGCTGCAACTATTCCCATATCGTAAGCAATAGGATACTGACTTTTTATTTCAGATAAATCAATATGGTTAATAGAACTATTTAACATATATCTATTTATTGAAGTTGTAAGATGAATTTTCAAACTTCCTGTAAGTATCTCGTCATTTGAAAAGTCTATTGAAAAATCTCTTTTGATTCTATTAATTATGTTGTTGTATATAATATTTACAAATTCATCTGCTTCTAATTTATCATCATCTTTTGAAAATTTTTGACTTGTTATTAAATGTTTTGTTAAATAATAATAATCACTAGATAAATCGTAATTTAGCTTTTCTTTTATGGTTTTCATTAGTTCTCTAACAATATCTTTTTCAACTGATTTATCCATAGTTTTTAATAAATCCTTATCATAGTTAATTTCGTTTTGATTTCTAATTATGGAAATTAAGATATGAATTACAAAGCTGTTAAAAGCAACTCCTGTTAAGGATAGGTCATATTTATTTAATATTTTTAATGTTAGTCTTTTTATTTCATCAATTTCTTTAATATTAAAAAGATTAATAGAATCTAAAAAATATTCATAATCACTAGATGAAGAAAATAATATATTGGACATACACAGCCTTATATTATTTTCTCTACCTTTTATAAATATTCCTTCTTTATTGTTCACTATTAAATCTATCTGATATCTTTTCAATACTTCTCTAGTATCCCTTATTAGTTTTTTAAGAGTATTTTGGGAAATATAAAGCTCTTCTATAAAATCTATGCTATATTTTTTTTGCTTAAAATAATTATTAATTAAGAGTGTGTTGATAAATCTTTTTATCAAAATTTCATTTTCATCTTCTGAGTTATACAATTTATGCAACTCATAAATTGTTGTATTTCTATTAAGTTTTATCCCTTTTCCCTTAGCAACAGTTAACCTATTCCCGTCACTAAGTTTTTTATTTATACTATTAACTTCGTTTAAAACAGTCCTGTCAGATACATTTATTATCTCTGCTATTTCTTGACAAGTTATTGTATCCTTAGACTCTAATAAAATTCCTATAATTTTCTTTTGCCTATTTGTAATTTCCATTTAAGTTCTCATTTCTAAATCAAGGAATTCATTAATAGAGTCTACATCTGCATATTTTTTTGTAACGTCTATTTCTAAAAGCTTGCCTAATTTAAATTTATCGTATTCTCTTAATTTGCAATGTTTTATAAATTCTTCAAAACTTATTAGATTATCTTTTCTTTCTTCTAAACTCATTTTTATATTTTTGTCATAACTATTTACTAGGTGTGCAGGATTTCTACTTTCATCTAAATCTCTTTTAACTCTTCTTTTGTAGATTTCTTTTATATCTCCACTTAATCTAATTGTGATACACTTATAATCGTATTTAAAAGATAATTCTTTAAGAATTGGATATTGTAAATAACTAAAAGGATAATCTATTACGATATCATAATTTTTATTCATCATAGACTTTAGTTTCATATAAAAAAATTCAAAGCTCAAATTATAAATTTTATTCTTTTCTTTTTTATTTTTAAAACCTAAATTATCATAGAAAAACTCTTCTATCTCATCTATCGAAATATATTCTAATTTCTTATTATGTTCCATCAAACCATTTATGATACACGTTTTCCCTGTGGCTGGATATCCCGCTAAAATTATTAAATTTTTCATAAGTCCTCCATCACATTTTTTATTTTTATCTAACAAGTAATTTTGATTAATTTAATTATAAGTTATTCTTAAAAATTCATTAAGTTGCTTTTTTTCGTTACAACGAAATTCTAAAATTATTACTATTTAAAAGAAAAGCTCAAAAAAAGACGTGGAAATAAAATCCACGCTTATTTTTAATTGTATTAGAATGTATTATTTAACACAAAAAAGTGGTGTTACAGAAAAATTTAATTATTCTGTAACACCACTTTTTTTACTTTTACCCTTCATCAAAACCAAAGAGCCTGTTAGAACTAAGATAAGTCCTATAAATAATCTTATTGTAAAATTTTCTCCCAAAATTATTACTGATAAAATAGAACCAAATATTGGGATAAATAATTTGAATACTCCAAATTGGTTTGCGCTATGATTTTGTAAAACTATTGTCCAAATTGTAAATGACGTTGCTGTGATAAATGCTCCATAAAAAAGCATTAAAAAAGCTTTTAAATTTATAACAACTGGATTTATATATAAAAATCTGCCAAGTATTATTAAAGGCAAGGAACCGAATAAAAGCACCATACCATTTAAAATATATGGGTCTGAATTTTTTGAATATTTTCTTAATAAAACTGATGCAAAAGCATTAATAAATGTTGATGTAAAAATGAATCCTTCTCCTGTTAGTTTAAATCCACTTCCCATTTTTTGATTTGAATTTACCAAAATAATTCCTGTTGTTCCAATTATTAAGGCTATAATTGTATTTATTGAAATTTTATCTTCTGGAAGTAGGAAAAGTGAAATTATTACAATCATAAATGAATTTGATGCTTGTATGATTGATGATTTTACTCCGCTTGTATTTGAAAGACCTATATAATAGAAAAAATATTGTAAAAAAGTTTGTAGTATTGCAAGAATTATTACTAATTTTATATTTACTTTAGAAAATGAAATTTTGTTTTTTCCAAAAATTTTGGCATAAAAAAACGCCAAAATCCCTGCCATAAAAAATCTAATTCCAGCTATATAAACTTTTGCAAAAGTATCGGATGATTCTATCTGCAAAACTTGATAAGTGGATTTAATAAGGGGGATTGCACTCCCCCATAAAAACATTGCTATTAAAGAAAAAATTACTGCGTTTTTTTTATTTTTGAGCATATTTCTCCTATCTTTTTTCTCCAAAATATGACAAAGAATACATTCCTGGTCCAACGTGAGATCCAATCAAAGAGCCGATTGGAGCAAGGCTTACTTTTGCATCTTTAAAATTTTCTTCTATTAATTCTTTTAATATTTTAGCATTTTCATCAAAGTAAGCATATCCTATTAAAACTTCTTTTGATATTTCTGGCTTCCAATTTTTTTTGAAATTATTGAATAAAACTTTTATAGCTCTTTTATTTCCTCTTTCAATTTTCAAAACTTGTAAAGAACCATCATCAGATACATGTAAAACTGGCTTCACTTTCAAAAAACTTCCTATTCCTGCGCTAGTTTTTGAAATCCTTCCACCTTTATATAAATATTTAAGATTGTCCACTCCAAATTGGGCTACCATATATTTTGAATTATCTTTTATAAAATCATCAATTTCATCTATACTTTTTCCATCTTCTTGCATTTTACAAATAATTTGGCACAAAAGACCAGTACCTGTTGACGCTTGATTTGTATCATAAACATAAATTTTTCTATCTGGATATTTTTTTTCTAAAATTTCCTTTGCTTTCATAGCATTTTTATAAGTTCCAGATAGCACATCAGTAATACCTATATAAAATACGTCTTCTCCATTTTTTAAAACTTCTTCAAAATATTTTTCAAAAGCGGCTAAGTTTACTTGACTTGTAGATACATTTTTATCTTCTAACATAAATTCATAATATTCATTTAGTCTTTCAATATCTGTACCTATAATTTCATAAATTTCATCTTCCATGTTTGATTGCATAGGCACTATAGTAATATTCGATGATTTTATGAAATCAACGTTCATATCGCTAGAACCGTCTGTTATAATTTTAAAATTCATAATTCTCCTTATAGATATTCTCTAATCTCTTCAACTTTCACACTAACTTGCTTTCCATCTTCCATATTTTTTACAGAAACCATTTTATTTTCATATTCTTCTTGTCCAATTATCAATACTTTTTTTACGCCAATTTTGTCTGCATAATTTATTTTTTTCTTAAATTTTCCATCTTCAAGATATATGTCAACCTTTAGACCTTGTTCTTTTAATTTGTTTGCTATATCTATGGCATAAAAATTTAATTTCTCATCCATAGGAATAACAAGACAATCTGTAAATTTAGTTTTATATTTTTCTACAAGACCAAGCTGTTGAAATTGATAAAATAATCTTGTAAGACCAATAGAAAGTCCAACTCCTGGTAAATTTTGTTTTGAAAAATTTCCTGCAAGATTTTCATATCTTCCACCAGAGCATACACTTCCAATTGATTCATAACCATCCAAAAAAGTTTCATAAACTGTAGATGTATAATAATCAAGACCACGAGTAATTGACAAATCAATCATAATAGAATCATCATCTATTCCAAATTTAATCATATAATCATAAACTTCTTTTAATTCATTTAATCCAATTTTATAATTATCATTTAAATTTAGTGATTCAAGATAAGTCAAAAGTTCTTTGTTTTCTCTTTTATTATTTATAAGCTCCATCAATTTATCCGCTTTTTCTTCTCCACAAATTTCTACCAAAAGCTCTTTTGTATTTTCTTCACCGATTTTTGCTTTTTTATCGATTGTTCTTAAAACTTCTTCCTTATCAGAAATTTCAAGCGATTCAAAAAATCCATTCAATAGCTTTCTATTATTAATATGGAACTTTATTCCGTTAAAGTCAAGTTTTTGAAAAATTTCATAAATAACCTTAGGCAAAAGTGCATCATTGTGTATTGACAAAGAATTATTTCCAATAATATCAATATCACATTGGTAAAATTCCTTGTATCTTCCCTTTTGATTTCTTTCTCCCCTATAAACTTTTGCAATTTGATACCTTTTGAAAGGGAAATTCAAATCAGAAAAATGTTCAGAAACATATCTTGCTAGAGGAACTGTTAAATCAAATCTCAAAGACATATCTTTTTTTGATGAATCAATTCCAAAAATTTGCTTTTCAGTTTCTCCACCGCCTTTGGCAAATAAAATATCATTTTTTTCAATTGCTGGTGTATCAATTGGTAAAAATTGATAAGACAAAAATGTTTCTTCAATAATATTTTTTATATAATCAAATGCTAATTGATCTTCTGGTAATAATTCCATAACACCCGCAATAGTTTGTGGTTTTACTATATTCATTTTAATCTCCTAATCATATCCATATTAAAGATCCAGTATCTACTAAATTAGTGTCTGGATATAACAAATTTAATTTTTCCTTATATACTATATTTTTAATTATATCATACGAATTTAATCTTTCTATATTTCCATTAAATAATATAGTATTTTCATCAATTTTTCCAAAACATCCACCCAAAAATCCTTGATCAAAACCATCAAGAGAAATTTTTTCTTCTTTTAATAAAGTAACTGGCAAAATGTTTTTTAATTTTTTAAAAATTCCCATATCACTTGTCAAAATATTTTCATTAAAAACAAGCATAGAACACCTTGAGTAGCCTTGCTTGATAAATAAGTGCTTGATATTTTTTTCTTCAAAAAATAATTTTATATTTTTTTCAGTAAAATCATTGTGAATATAAAAATTTTTAAATTTTACAATATTATAAAGAGCATCGTAAGGATAATTTTTTGAAACTTCTTCTCCTTTAATAATATTAATATTTTTTATATTTTTTTTGTAATACTCATAGACATTTTTATCAACTATTAAATTTTTATCATCCAATTTAAATAAAGAAAGATCAGGATGATCTGAAATTCTTTTGTCAAGATTTGGATTATCAATTGTTTTTAAATATTTTATATTTTTAAAATCCAAAAAATCTGTAAATTCTTTTTTTGATTTGTGACTAATAATTAACATAATTCTCCTTAAATTTAGGTACAAAAAAAGTCCTCAACGAGGACAAATATTTGGAGGCGCCACCCAGATTTGAACTGGGGATAAAGGTGTTGCAGACCTCTGCCTTACCACTTGGCTATGGCGCCATATTGGAGCGGAAGACGGGATTCGAACCCGCGACCCTCGCCTTGGCAAGGCGATACTCTACCACTGAGCCACTTCCGCAATTATTCTGGTGCCCAGAGGCGGAATCGAACCACCGACACGGGGATTTTCAGTCCCCTGCTCTACCGACTGAGCTATCTGGGCTAAACATTACTTTTATAGTATATGCTAAATTAAAATTCTTGTCAAATTTTTTTAAAATTTCACAAAGAAATAATTCGATTTATATTTTTAAATTTACAAAATCAATTTTATTTGCCCATAAATTTTTTCAAAAAAAGAGCCTTGCAAAACAAATTATTTTTCATAAATTGCATAAGCTCTGGTCATAAGGTCGCGAAATTTCTTGTCCCTTATTTATATACCCTAGGAAAATTTTATCTTGTAAAATATTAGTAAAATTTATTTTAAAATTTTTGGGTAAAAATATAATATAAGAAATTAGGAGGTTTTATGAAATTTAAATCAATTCACACATGTATATACACAGATAATGATAAGGAAAGTATAAAATTTTATGAAGATGCGTTAAATATGCACATTACTAGAAGAAAAGATTACGATGAAGATGAATTTTCTTTAATTTATATGGCAACAGAAGATGGAGCTTATGAGCTTGAATTAACATTTAATCACGACGGAAGAAAATATGAGCACGGCTCTTATTATGGTCACATGGCATTTAAAACAAAAGAATTCGAAAAATCCTATGACCTTCACAAAAAAATGGGAGTAGTAAGTCAAGAAATCGGCGGACTTTCTGACGGTTCTGATAAATTTTATTTTATAAAAGACCCTCAAGGTTTTTCTATTGAAATAATTGAAGAAAAATAATAATTATTTGATAATTTATATTTTTAAAAAATGGACCTTTTTTGGTCCATTTTATTTGTGATAAGGTTCGTTATTTATAATTTTGTAAGCCCTATAAATTTGTTCAATTAAAATTAATCTCATTAATTTATGGGGAAAAGTCATTTTTGAAAATGATAATTTGTAATCAGCCTTTTGGCTTATTTTTTTTGAAAGTCCATTTGACCCACCAATTACAAAAACTAAATCGCATCCCATTCCATAAGTCATTTGCTCTTTAATTAATTTTGAAAAACTTTCTGATGATTGGCTTTTGCCTTCAATTTCTAGGCTTATAATATAGGAATTTTCTCTAATCTTTTTTAAAATCCTATCAGCTTCCCTATCTTTTACAATTTCCAATTCTTTTTCTGATAAATTTTCAGGAGCTTTTTCGTCATTTACTTCAATTATTTTTAATTTTACGTATGGTTTTAATCTTTTTTCATACTCGCTTATTGCATCTTTAAAATATTTTTCTTTGATTTTTCCCACACTTACTATTGAAATATTCATTTGTTAAATCTCGCTTTTATATAATAAATCGGCATATTTTTATTTCTAAATTTTCTTTCGTATTCGCTTAAATATTTGCTTTTTTCTTCTGAAATATTTTCATCTTTTTCAATTATATCCATAGAAAATTCTTCAAAATATTTACAAGATGCCTCATATAATTCTTTGTTGTCAGTTTTAAGCTCCAAAATCGCCTTATCTTTTATAATATTTTTGTACCTATTTAAAAATCTCTCGTGGCTAAGTCTTCTTTTGTGGTGGCGTCTTTTTGGCCAAGGAGTTGAAAAATTCAAATATATTCTTGAAATTTCTTCATTTTCAAAAATTTCTTCCAAATTTTCCGCATCTGCTATAAGCCCTCTAACATTTGTAAGTTCATTTTCTTTTATTTTTCTGCTTGCAACAACAAAGGCATTTGTATTTACTTCAAGTCCTATAAAATTTATAGCAGGATTATCCTTAGCAATTTCAATTAAAAAATCTCCCCTGCCGGAGCCAATTTCCAAATATATTTCATTATTATTTCCAAAAATTTCTTTCCACTTTCCCTTATTTTCTTTTCCATCAAAATAAATCAAAGGATTTTCTTTCATTTCTGGAATTGCATTTTCTTTAAATCTTAATCTCATTTCTCATCCTTTCTATTAAGTATTAGTTTACAAAATATTTGTTATAAAAACAAGGAAAATAAGATTTAAAATTTTAAAATCCCATATACCTATTGACATTATTATACTATGTTGTACAATGTATATAGCAATAAGATGGATTAACTTATAATTTGAAAGGATTGTTATGAATGAAGATTGGATTTCTCAAATCAAACGTGGAACTTTAGAATATGCTATCTTAATTTTAATTAAAAAAAAGGATAGATATGGCTATGATTTAATTCAAACTCTTGAAAAATATCCAATGTTACAAACAAAGGAGAGCACTGTTTACCCACTACTTCGAAGACTTCTAAAAAATAATTATTTAGAAGCTTATTGGAAAAATATTGAAGAAGGCACTCCTCCAAGAAAATATTATAAAATTACAGAGCTTGGAAATTTTTATTTAAATGCTTTGAAAAGAGATTGGATGATTCTTGTAAAAAATATTTCAGATCTTAGTGAGGAAGAAAAATGAAAAATAGTAAAATTGATAATAATTTAGAAAAATATTTATCAAAAGTAGACAGCAATTTAAAATATATGTCTATTTCTGAAAAAACTGATATTTTAAGTGAACTTAAAAATTCATTTTATGAAAGGCTTAATGATGGGCAAAGTTCTGAGTATATAATTTCTCAAATGGAAAGTCCAAAAGACTTAGCATTTTCTTATATGGGCGATAGTATTGTAAAAAGTAAAGATTTTTCCTTTAAAAATTTATTTATGGCTATAGGATTTTATTCTTACGCTTCATTAGCGTGGATTTGTCTTATACCAACTCTTGCAATACTTTCAATCTCTTTTTTCTTTTCTAGTGGGATTAGCACATTTGCAGGTATAATGGGACTTTTTAAAGGAATAATTCACATTAAACCAATCGATGAATTAAAATTTATCTTTTTTGGCTTTGAATTAAAAGGAATTTTAGCTTTAATTGCAGGTCTTATTTTAGCCTTGATATTTTTTATAATTGGAATTTTATTTTGGAAAGCTACAATTGCTACAATTAAATTTTTAAAAAATCAAAAAAGAAAATTAAATAATGGATATTGACAATCCAAAAAAACTTGCAAAAATTATAAATTTAGCTTATAAAAAATTTTTCAAAAAAACTAGGAATTAGCTTAAAACTAATTCCTAGTTTTTTAAATTCCTAAATATGCACTTCTTACTGCAGGATCATTTTTAAGGTTTTCTGCCTTATCTTCTTTTACAATTTTTCCTGTTTCTATTACGTAAGCCCTGTCTGATATATCTAGGGCAAGATTTGCATTTTGTTCTACAAGTAAAATAGTTGAGCCTTCTTCTTTTAAAACTTTTATCGTTTCGAATATTTTTTCTACATAAAGAGGCGAAAGTCCCATTGATGGTTCGTCTAATAAAAGCAATTTTGGATTTGTCATTATAGCTCTTGCCATAGCAAGCATTTGTTGTTCTCCTCCTGACAAAGTTCCTGCTTTTTGATTTCTCCTATCTTTTAAAACTGGAAAAAGCTCATATATTCTCTCAATTTTTTCTTCCCTTTCCTTGTCTTTTAAATTTGTTGCAACTGAACCTAAATTTATATTATCTACGACTGAAAGATTTGAAAAAACTCTCCTTCCTTCTGGAACTTGTGCAATTCCTAGCCTTGTTATTTTGTATGCTTTTTTATTTGTTATATCTTCGTTTTCAAAAGTGATTTTTCCGCTTCTTTTTTCAAGCAAAGAAGATATTGCTTGAAGGGTTGTAGTTTTTCCTGCTCCATTTGCTCCAATTAATGAAACTACTTCTTTTTTATTTACTTTTAAGGAAACATCCTTTATAGCGTGGATATTTCCATAATATACATTTAAATTTTCTACATTAAGCATTTTTTATTCTCCATATCCACTTCCCAAATATGCGCTTACTACATCATCTTTTTTAACAACTTCTTCTGGTTTTCCTTTTGCTATAACTATTCCATGATTTAATACGTAAAGTTTTTCGCAAATTCCCAAAACCAATTTCATGTCATGTTCTATCAAAACAATTGATAAATTAAAATTATCTCTTATCATTCTAATTGTATCCATCAATGATTCTGTTTCAATTGCATTCATTCCTGCAGCCGGCTCGTCTAATAATAATAATTTTGGATTTGTCGCAAGAGCTCTTGCTATTTCTAATTTTCTTTGGGCTCCATAGGATAAATTTCCTGCGCTATCATTCGCATAAGCTGCAAGTCCTAAAATTTTTAAAATATCCAAGGCTTTTTTTGTTGCTTCTCTTTCTTCTTTCCAATAATTTTTAAGCCTAAGCATTCCATCAACAATTTTATATCTCATATCTCTGTTCATAGATACTTTTACATTATCTACAACTGATAAGTAATCAAATAATCTTATATTTTGAAAAGTTCTTGCTATTCCTTTTTGACTTAGTTTATGAACAGGTAAGCCTGTTATATTTTCTCCATCTAAATAAATTGCTCCTTCTGTTGGCTCATAAACTCCACTTAGCATATTAAAAACTGTAGTTTTTCCTGCTCCGTTTGGTCCAATTAAACCAATTAAATCTTTTTCTTTCACATCAAGATTAAATCCATTTACTGCCTTCAATCCTCCAAAGGAGATGGAAATATTATCACATTTTAATACAGATCTTCTTTTATCCATTTTTTACTCCTTCTTTGTTGATTTTTCTTTTAAATTTTGCAATTTGTCTTGAAATAGAAAATTCTTCTCTTCCCATTAAGCCTTGTGGTCTAAATATCATAACAATTACTAAGATTACAGAATAAATTATCATCCTATATTCTGCGAATGCTCTTAATATTTCTGGAACTATGGTTAATGTTATAGTTGAAATTACTGAGCCTGTAAATGAACCCATTCCTCCTAAAACAACCATTACTAAAATATCAAAACTTTTATTATAATTAAATACATCGGCTGCTATTACTCCAGTTGTTTGAGCGTATATTGCTCCAGCGACTCCAGCAAAAAGCGCTGATAAAGTAAAGGCAAATATTTTAGATTTTGTTGTATTTATTCCACAGCTTTCAGCGGCAAGCTCATTATCTTTTATTGCCAAAACTGACCTACCAAATCTTGATGTCATAATTGAATACATAAATACAACGCACAAAACTGTAACAAAAAATACTAAAGCAAAAGAATCAACTGTAGGTATTCCTGCCATTCCTTGAGCTCCACCAGTAATAGATAAATTTTCTACAACAACCCTAATTATTTCTCCAAAAGCCAAGGTTACTATAGCAAGATAATCTCCGTTTAACCTCAATACTGGTATTCCTATTGCAAGGGAAAACAAAAATGCAAACAGCCCTCCAATTAATAAGGCTATAAAAAATCCTGGTATTCCTTCTATTATTCCAGTTTTCAAAAATATTCCTGCACTATATGCACCTATTGACATAAAACCGGCATGCCCCAAGGTTATTTGTCCCAAATTTCCTACGGTTATATTTAGTGAAATTGAAAGTATTATATTGATACACAATAAAAATAGAATTGATTGCCAATAAGAATCGATTATTCCACTTAAAATTAATATTTGAATAATTGCAAATGAAACTAATACAAGGACAAAGCTAACTAGATATGATGTTTTTTTATTTTTATCCATTTTATACTTTCTCCTTTTCCATATTTCCTAAAATTCCAGTTGGTTTTACTATTAAAACTAAAATTAATACCAAAAATACTATTGCATCTGCGTATGAGCTTGAAAGATATGCTCTAGTCATAACTTCTATCATTCCCAAAATAAATCCACCAATTACAGCTCCTGGTATTGAACCAATTCCTCCAACAACTGCTGCTGTAAAAGCTTTTATTCCAAGCATAGAACCTATAAAAGGAGTTATTTGAGGATATGATGAAACATACAATAAAGATGCAACTCCAGCAAGTGCAGAGCCAATTGCAAAAGTCATCGTCATAGTATTATCTACATTTATTCCAACAAGACTTGACGCCTTATAATCTTCACTAACAGCAAGCATCATCTTGCCATATTTTGTTTTAGAAATAAAAATTTGCAAAATTATTGTAAGAATAATAGTTAAAACTATTGTAAAAATTGTTTGAAAAGATAATCTTATTCCAAAAATATTTAAGCTAGCTTGATTAAATAAACTTGGAACAGGTCTTGCGTTAGCAGTAAAAACTTTTACAAATAAATTTTCCAAAAATAAAGATACTCCTATAGCAGTAATTAAAATTGAAATTGATGAAGAATTCCTCAAAGGTTTGTAAGCAATTCTTTCTATTACAACTCCCAAAAGTGTACAAGCAATAATTGCTGGTATTATTGCTAAATATAATGGTAAACCACTTCTGAAAAGACTTGTTTGAACAACAAAAAATATTGTATAAGCGCCTACCATTATAATATCTCCATGGGCAAAATTTATTAATTTTGCTACGCCATAAACCATCGTATAACCCAAGGCTATTAAAGCGTATATTGATCCTAATTGTAGACCATTAAAAAGTTGAATTAAAAAATCCATAAAATCTCCTTAAAATTTAAGGGGTTTTGCTAGCTAGCAATCCCCCTTTTTATTAATTTTCATCAGCTGTTACTGTTGAATTAAATTTATATGTTCCATCTTTTATTTCCATCATTGATGCTGATTTGATTGGATTATGATTTTCATTAAATTTAAATTTGCCAGTTATTCCATCAAATTCTATAGCTTTAATTTTTTCTATAATCTTATCACTTTCTTCGCTTTTCGCTTGTTCAATAGCTTGTTTTAATAAATAAATTGTATCGTATGACAAAGCAGAAAAAGCTGAAGGATCTTCTTTATTTTCTTCTTTATATTTTTTTACAAAATCTTTTACTCTTTGGTCATCACTATCTAAAGCAAAGTGATTTGAAAAACATGATCCTTCTACCAATCCTAATTGAGATTTATCCATTACATTTACAACTCCATCCCAACCATCAGAACCAATAAATTTTGCATCAATTCCAGCATCTCTTGCTTGTGGAGCTATAAGAGCAACTTTTTCGTAATAATCTGGAACTAATAATACATCTGGTTTTGCTTTTGCAATTTTTGTAAGTTGTGCCTTAAAATCATTGTCATTATCTCCATAAGATTCATCAGCAACTAAATCAAGTTTTAATTTTTCTACTTCTTTTTTAAATTCATCAGCAATTCCATTTGAATAATCTGAAGAAGTATTTCTAAGGATAGCTACTTTTTTTGCTTTTTGATTTTCTGCTGCAAATTTTGCTAATAATTTTCCTTGATAAGGATCAGTAAAGCAAGTTCTAAATACATTATCCTTTCCTTCTGTAATATTTCCTTGAGTTCCTGTCGGAGTTATCATAGCAATTCCATCTTTTTTTGCAATTTCAGAAACTGCTAGAGCAGGTTTTGATGTAATAGGCCCTACAATTGCTGTTACTTTTTCTCCTTTTAATTTATTGTATGCAGTTGTTGAATCTGTTATTTCTCCCTTATCATCATAAGAAATCCATTCAATTTTTTTGCCATTAATTCCGCCATTTTTATTTATCTCATCAACAGCTAACAAAGCTCCTTTTTCTGATGAATTTCCATAATTTGAAACTGGACCAGTTTGTGGTATTATTGCTCCAATTTTAATTGTGTCAGAATTCTCAGATTTTTTATTTTCTCCATTTTTTGCTTGACATCCTGCAAATGCAAATATTGATGCAAAAGCTAAGGTCATTAATTTTTTTGTTTTTTTCATTTTTTCCTCCACATATTTTTTTAATAATTAAGTATAAATAAAGATTAAAATTTATAATAATAATTATGGCACAGGATTTTCATCTTGTCAAATATTTTTTATTTGATTATTTTATTGTCTTTTTTTCAATGTTTATCTTGTTATTATTTTTTGATTTTTAAAATGAATATTTATTTATAATTTTATGCAAAGGTATATTTATTATTTATTTGATGTTAAATAGTGCTTTATGGTTTATTTATGTGATTTTATTTTAAAATATTTATTTTCCGATAGTTTACAAAGGTTACAATTTCGCACTTTTCTTGATATTTTTTCTTTTTTCGCCTATAATAAAATTCATTGGGGGATACATGAGAAAACAAAAACAAATTGATTCATTCACTTTTTTAAGAGCTATTTTTATTATTGCTATTTCCATATTTCATTCATCAGTGCAATTTCTTCCTGGTGGTTTTATGGCAGTAATTGGCTTTTTTGTAATGAGTGGATTTTTAATGATGAAAAAATTAAATACTATAGATGATTATGATTTTAATGAATTTAAATCGATTATAAAAAAAAGATTCAAAAAGCTATTGCCAAGTTTGTATTTTGTTATAAGCCTGTCTTTGGTTTTTGCTTTGATTTTTTCAAGAATAATTTTTCATGATTCTATAAAATCATCTTTACCTACAGCCCTTTCTTTTCAAAATTTATATCAAATTTTTAAGGGTGGTTCATATTTTACAAAAAATGGATATTTTGATATGTTTACACATTTTTGGTATATATCCATGCAAGTTCAATTTATCCTTATTTTTTATTTGGTAAACTATTTTATAAATAAATATAAGGATAAATTTTCTGGTAAGAATATAAAAATTTATCTTTTTACTCTTATTTCTGCAATAAGTATTTTGTTGATGATTATTTTTTCTTTTGATAAAAATAATATTTCAAGAATTTATTATGGACCTGATGTTAGAATAAATGCTATTTTTATTGGAGCTCTTGCTTATCTTTTGATAGATTATTTTTCAAAAATTTTTGAATTTGCAAAGGAGAAAAATTTTTCTGAAAAATATATTTTGTATGCTCTTTTGTTTTTAACTTTTATCGCTTACTTTTTTGTAAGTGGTGAAAACTTATATACTTACAGAATAATAATCCCAATCTACACTCTTATTCAAGCGTTATTAATTGGCGTTTTGTACTCTTATGAAAAGGAAAATAAATTTGTAATAAAGAAAAAAGAAATGGGAATTTTCAAAACTTTCCTTTATTATATAGGCCTTAGATCTTATTACATTTATTTGTGGCAATATATAATAAGCACTTTTCTTTCTTATGCTTTTGCCCACACAAGCAAAAGTAGGATTATAGCTTATATTTTGGAAATAATTATTGTTTTGATTTTATCAGAGCTAACTTACGTTATTTTAAATAGAAAATTTGATTTTAAAAAATATTTTATTATCACATCTGCTCTTATTTTGGGATTAAATGCTTTGGCATTTTTTATTCCAAATCCTAAGGAAAAAGATATGAAAGAGCTTGAAAAAAGAATTAGTGAAAATCAAGATAATATAAAGAAAAACAATGAGAAATATGTAAAAGAACAAAAGAAAAAAGAGAATAAAGAAAATTTAGAAAAATCTAAAAATCAGCTTTCAAACGAAAATAAAGAAACAGATCCAAAGCAAAATGAAAGTAACAAAGAAAATGAAAATAAAAATAAAAATAAAAATAAAGAAGAAAATAAAGAGCCTGTTTTTGAAAAGAAAGCTTATGATGATTTCAACTTTACTGATAAGGAAAAAGAATTTTTAAAAAATACTTCTATTACTGCTGTTGGCGATTCTGTTTTAATTAATATTGATCCATTTTTAAGAGAATTTAATCCAAATCTTTACCTTGATGGAGAAGTTGGCAGACAAATGACCGATGGCCCAAAAGTATTGCAAGATATAAAAAATAAAAACGGCCTTGGCAATATTGTTCTTGTAAGCCTTGGTTCTAACGGAACTTTAAGCGAGCAAAATATGGTAGATATTTTAAATATTTCTGAAGGAAGAAAAGTTTATTTTGTAAATACTGTAAATAGTCAATCTTGGGAGATGACTATTAATTCTAAAATCAAAAAATTCTGCGATGAAAACAAAAATGCCTACATGGTTGATTGGTATAAATTTGCAAAGGAAAAAGCAAATTTATTTGCAAAAGATATGGTTCATCCAGAAGTTGAAGGTGCAAAAGCTTATAGAAATCTAATTGAAAGAGAAATAATAAATTCTTTTGCTAAGTAATAATTAAATAATGTATATCTAAAAGCGTAGAAGTCTTAAATGACTTTCTTCGCTTTTATTTTTTTGAAAATTTCCATTTTAAAATCTCTATACTGTTTTAAACAAAAAATTTATTTGAAATATTTTCAAATTTAAAATGAACTTTATCAATAGCCTAAGAATATTTTTGTTGTATAATAGCAAATGAGGTGAATTATGATAGATTATTTAAATGAAATAAATTTAGATCAAAAATTAATAGATAAAATTATAGAATTTAGAAATGAAGATATAGATGATGAAGACAAAGATAGGATTGTTAAACCAGAATTTAAATATTATGGAGAAGATGTTTTGAAAAAAGCAATAACTGCAATTTTATCTGGAAAAAATATTTTACTTTCTGGTCCAAAGGCTACAGGAAAAAATGTTTTAGCTCAAAATCTTTCTTATATTTTTAACCGTCCATCATGGGATATTTCTTTTCACGTAAATACTGATTACAATTCCTTGGTTGGAGCTGACACTTTCAAAGACGGAAAAGTCGTATTTAGAAAAGGTCCTGTTTATGAATGTGCAAAAAAAGGCGGCTTTGGAGTTTTAGATGAAATTAATATGGCAAAAAATGAAGCTATCTCTGTTCTTCACGCAACTTTAGATCACAGACGTGTAATTGATATTCCAGGTTATGACAAAATAAAACTTGACGATAAAACAAGATTTATTGCAACAATGAATTATGGTTATGTTGGAACAAGAGAAGTAAACGAAGCTTTGGCATCAAGATTTATGGTTATAAATATGCCCAATATTACAAGAGAAAATTTAAAACATTTACTAAAAGATAAATTTCCAAAATTAAAGGACAAATATATGAATACTTTTATAGACATTTTTGAATCTCTCCAAGAAAAAAGTGAAAATTCAGAAATTTCTACAAAATCAGTTGACCTTAGGGGACTAATTTCTGCAATAGAAACAATGGAGATTGGACTTAACCCATACGATGCAATTGAAATGGGACTTATTAATAAATCTTTTGATGAATTTGAAAGAGAGCTTGTAAGAGATAGCGTTGATTCAAAACTTCCAAAAGAAATCAAAGAGAGTGTATTTGATGACTGATACTTTTGAAAAGTTAAGGGCAATGAATGTGATTTGGGATTTTGCTGATGATTATAAAATTTTTCCAAAATCCTACTATCCTATGGATAAAAATTATAAAAATATAATTGAGGGATACAAGTTTAAAAATTTTAGGCTTGATTTATTTTCTTCTTTTTTTTCCTATTTAAAAAAAGACAACCCATTTTTTGAAGAATTTAAGGCAATCACCCTTCTTTTGTTGGAAGATTTATCCTACAAAAAATTAGAAAAAACAAATCTTGTTATAAAAGATTTAAGAAAATCCTATGCAAAAAAAATTCTCGACAAATACCAATACAAAAAAGAAACCGACAATGTTTATGAACAAATCGAAAAAGCCTACTATGGGAAAATTTTTAATAAACCCATAACCGAAGCAAAACTTGTAAGAGATTTTTATTATGAGCTTTTTTCAATTGATACTTACAAATCAAGTGAGATTATAGATAAATTAAATGATCTTTTTAAAAAATATTTTCTTTTTGAAAGATTTGACCAATACAATGAACTTTTTGATCAAATGGTAAAGGAAGAAAAGCCCAAAAATTTTGACCACGAAGATTTGGAAGAGGCTGATGTTGAAAAAAATATTGAAGACCAATTTCAAATTCAATCTGCGGAGTTTAATGGTTATATTTATTTTGAAGAAAAAAAAGAAGATATGAACAAGGATATATTTATCTTTGAAAAATCTGATAAGGAAAAAGAAAAAAGAGAAGATTCCTTTATTGAAGATTTTTATGGAAAACTTTCTATAAGCAAAAAAAGGCAAGAATTATTAGAAAAAGAACTTGCCAAGGGTATCCATAAGTCAAAAAAATTGTATTTTACAAAGGGAGAATACACTGATTCTCCAAATGCAAGATTCAATCAGAAAGTTAGAAAAAAACAAAGGGAAAAAACAAAAGAATATATTGAAAATAATCTTTCAATAAACAACAGAGCTGTAAATGAGCTTACAAGAACTATAGAAAATTCTCTGGCAAATCACGAAGAAGATGAGCTTTACAGAAAAAATTATGGACTTCTTGATTCTATAAATGTTTGGAGGGCTCCTGTTTTAAATGAATCAAAAGTATTTTTTTCAAATAACAAAGATCCAAAACCAAAATTTCAAATGGATTTACTAATTGATGGATCTGCAAGCCAAATTAAAAGGCAAAATCTTGTTGCAAACCAAGCTTTTATAATTGCAAATGCCATGGACAAGGTAAATATTCCAATAAGAGTTTCTTCATTTTCAACTTTGAGAGATTATACAGTTTTTAATATGTACAGGGATTTTAAAGACAAGGGCAATAATGAAAATATTTATAATTTTTTTGCATCAGGTGCAAATAGAGATGGCCTTGCCTTTAAAACAATCCACAAATTAATTAATGAAGATAAAAATGAAAGTGTAAGAAAAATTTTGATAATTTTATCAGACGGTCGCCCAAACGATGAAAAACACAATATAAATACAGTAAATGCAAAAATCAAGGACCAATATATAGACAAAAAAGCAGTTGATGATACTGCAAAAGAAATAAGAGCATTAAAAAGCGATGGAATCCAAGTTTTGGGAGTTTTTACTGGAGAAGATGAAGATATAGAAAATGCAAAATTAATTTATGGAGCAGATTTTTGTAGGATAAAAAATTTAGACAATTTCTCCAAAATTGTTTCAATTTATATGAAAAATTTAATAGCAAATTAAAATTGGCTGGCAAAAAATTATAAACCATAATAATTTATAATTTTTACCAGCCTTTTAAATTATTTTTTATTTTTTCTTAGAAAATTTATGGTAAAGACGATTTACCATTTTCATAACTTCAGGAATTCTTGCAAATAAAATTGTAAGCGCATAAAATATTGCTGCTATTATTATGGCAATAAACATAGCCAAAAGATATGACATTTTCCCACTCAAATTTCCATAAATAACACTTGCAATTAATCCCATCAAAATTGATAAAACTGTAATTTTTATCAAAGATTTTAAAGAAGTCTTGAAATTAATTCTTCCAAAATTTTTCCTAAATTTTATTAACATCATAATTGCACCAGCCGCAGCAGAAATTGCAGTTGCTAAGGCAAGACCTTGAATGTCAAAAAATTGTATCAAAATAAAATTCAAAATTACATTTATTATTTGTTGGATAACTACAATTATTACTGGCGATTTTGAATCTCCAACTGCATAAAATCCCTTGTCGATTACATCAGAAAATGATTGAAAAATAACAAATGGCGCATAGGCAATTAGCATTGATGCTGTAACTACTACAGATTTATTATCAAAAGCTCCCCTTTGATAAACCAATTTTATTATTGGCTCTGCCAAAGACATCATTCCAATTGTTGCTGGTATTACCAAAAGCATAGTCAAAACTATAGCTGAATTTATTTGAATTTTCATATTTTCTATATCTCCTTTTTGTCCCAAATGTGAAATGGTAGGAAATATTGAAGTTGTAACTGAAACTGTTATTACTCCTGTAATCAGTGCCAAAAGTGTTTTTGAATATCTCAAAAATGATATTGATGCATTTCCAAAAAAGTATGATGCCATAGAATTATCTACTGTAAGAGCTATCTCTCCTGCAGCTGATGAAACTATAACAGGAATTGCAATCATAATTAGAGACTTAATATATTTATTGTGAATATCTATTTTTTTCTTGTATTTATATCCATGCTCCCTATTTGCCTTAGGAAACATTATATATTGCAAAACATTTCCCAACAAACAACCTATAGCAAGTAGGTAAGGATTTTTGGCAAGTCCGCTAATAATTGTAAAGGCAATTATTATAACATTCATTATCAATCCAGTTACAGCCGGAATAAAAAAATTGCCTTTTAAATTTAAATATCCCCTAAAAACAGCTGAATATAAATATGCAAATATTGCAAACATTATAATTCTTGTAAAAACTATGGCAGTATGTAAAAGTTCGCCTTTTAAATCAGGAGAAAATAATTTACAAAATGCTCCAGCAAAAATAAAACCAAAAATAACTGCTACAAGACCAAATACCATCAAAATATTAAAAATATTTGATGTGAATTCTTCAGCAACTTCTTCGCCTTCTTCATTTTTTGCCTTGGTATAAATCGGAATAAAACCATATATAATACCCGACGCAACAAAATTTGCAATTACTACAGGAAGAGTATTTGCAACAGCATAAATTGCAACTATATCCCCCGCTCCATAAAAATAAGCCATAACAGATTCTCTCAAAAATCCAAAAACTTTAGAAAGAATTGTTACAAGCATTAACATAAAAGCAGTTTGTCCCATAATTACCTCTCTTTTTTAATTTATAAATTTTATTATATCTTTAAAAAATCCTCTTTCAATGGATAAATTTATCCATAATTAAGTCTATTATCTTAGAAAAATTTTACGATAATTTTATAAACTCTTTAATTTTCTTTTATCTTATTTATTGTTTAAAAAAATTAAAAATAAAAATAAGCACAAGAAATAAAGCTATCACTTGTGCTATAATTTATTATTTTATTTTCAAGTATTCTTCCAAAGAAAGACTATTCTCATACATAGATTTTGCATTTTCTACACCAACATATCTAAATTCCCAGCACCTTTCTTTTTTGCCAGTAATTTCTTCTTTTTCTTTGGTGTATCTTTGAATAAAACCATATTTATAAGAATTTTCCTTTAGCCACTTATATTCATTTGTATCTTTAAATTTGTCTGAATATTTGCTTTGTCCAGTATAAAAATCAAAACTTGTTCCTGTTTGGTGGTCACTTGTATAAGGCAAATCAGCATCAGGATTATTTTGATCTACCAATTTTTCTTCACTTTGTCCCATCCTAAAATCAGATGCGATTTTTATATCCAAGCCTTCTCTTTGCATATCAATAAGCATAGTATCAAAAGCTTTTTTGCTTGTAGAATCAACGCCTGGATTAAAATCTTTAGGCAAAGGATTTGATTCATTTACAAAAACAACTCCATTCACTACACTAATATTTTCGCTATCTTTAAGCTTTCCAAGACCATATTTATTTACATAATAAAATTCATCATTAATTTTAATTTTTGAGAAAGAATTTTCTGTACCAAAATATTCTATGTATTGGTTGCTATTAATGCTTACATCAGTTTTTGTAAAATCGCTTGGCTCTTGGTAGCAATATTGACTTTTAAGAGATTTGACATAGGATTTCATAGTATCACTATATCCATCATCATCAATTTTTTCCCCATCACTAATTACTACATTTTCAAAACCAATAGGAGTTGCAACTTGAGTTTTTGCATTTTTTAGTTCTTCTTTAAGCACTTCATTTTCTTGTTTTTTATTAGCTTGAGCATATCTGTTTTCTATTGGTTTTCTAATTTGAAAATCATCACTACTTTTTTTAAAATCTATATTCAAAGCTCCTGTTATCAAAAGAGCACAAATTCCAACTTTTATTAAATTATTTCTTCTTTTTATTTTTCTTTCTTTTACCTTTTTACGTCTTAAATCTCTAATACTTTTGTTTGCCATTTTTAGTTTTCTTCCTTAAATCTATTTCAATATAACTAAATTTACGTCTGTGGGATAGTTTGTAAAATCATATAAATGTATTTCAATCTATAATAAAAGACTTTACAAAACTTTTTAATATTTTCTTAACTCCATTATAACACAAGTATAAAAAAATATGTATAGTATAAATGATTTTTTTTGTAAAATATTTGAAAAAAAATCGCTAAAAATTAATTTTTTTTAATTTTAGCGATTTTTTTAATACATTTTTATAAAATTTTTTACTTTTTTTAAAAAACCATATAAGTTTTTATTATGAATTTTTTATCAAATTAATTAACTATAAACTAGCTTTTTGAATTTTAATTTTTTCTCCCATTATTTTATTTGTCATTTCTTGAGAAATTTCATTTACATCTGTCATATATATTTCTATATATTTTTTTTCATTCTCATCAAATTTTATATTTTGTGCCAAAACATTAGCAGGGTCAATAATATTTGCTTTGTAGTTTAAATTTTTAAAAATTTCATCTTCTACTATAGGATAGTGGGTACAACCTAAAACTATATTTTCAATTTTTTTCTCATTTGCAAGTTCCAAATAATCTTTTAAAGCCTTATCAAGCACATCTCCTTTTACTATTCCTTTTTCTATAAGGGAAACAAGTAATGGACAAGCTTTTTCAAAAACTTTTTTATTAGAATTTTCTTCAATTTTAATTTTATAAGTATGTTGTAAGCACGTTGCCTTTGTAGCCATAACAAAAATATCCCCTTCACATTCTAAGGATTTTTTTATTGCTTGATCTGTAATTGAAATAAATTTTTTATCAAATTCTTTTCTAAGATATTCTATTGCAACAGTAGAAATTGTATTACAAGCTATCACAAAAAAATCAATATCTTTCTTTAATAAAAATTTTACTATTTTTTTTGAAAGCTCAATTATTTCTTCATTTGACTTATCTCCATAAGGAACATTTTTATTATCTCCAAGGTAAAAATAATTTGCCTTGTGCTTTTTAGACAATTCTTTAAGAACAGTAAGCCCTCCAAGTCCTGAATCAAATACACCAATATTAGTCATCTATTAAATTCACCCTTTCAACAAATTTATAATCATTTTTTATTTCATTTAATGCATAATTAATTTTTTCTTCATCAAAAAATACAGCAAAAATACTTGCACCGCTACCACTAAGAAGTGCTTTGGCTGCCCCTAGATTTTCAAGTCTATTTTTTATTTTATAAAGATGAGGAAAATTTTCATATACCACATCTTCCATCACATTAGAAAAATATTTTACAATATTTTTATCAGAAGATTTTAAACCTTCAATTATTTTTTTAGTTTCAATATTTCCATAATCTTTTAATCTTTTATATACAAAATTTGAAGAAATACTTGTCCCATCATTTACCAAAAGAATTTTCATATCTAAATTTATATCAAAAGGAGATAAAATTTCTCCAATACCTTGAGCTCTTGCAGATTTTTTCAAAAAGAAAAATGGAATATCAGCTCCTAAACTTTTCCCAATTTTAAAAATCTCATCATCACTCAAATTTAAATTCCAAAGCTCATTTAAAGCCAAAATCATTTCTGCACAATTTGTTGAACCACCAGCAAGTCCCGCCGCAATAGGAATATTTTTTTCCAAAAACACATCTACTCCACATGATTTAACCCTATCTTTTAAAATATTCCAAGCCTTGTAAATCAAATTATTTTCAATATTTTCCCTTGATAAAATTTGGCTATTTGTTTTAATTTTAATTTCATTAGTATTATTTTTTTCAATTTTTAATTTATCAAACAAAGAAATCCTAGTCATAATTGTATCAATTTCATGATAACCATCATCTCTTTTATACAAAGAATCAAGACTAAGATTAATTTTTCCATAGCATTTTCTTTCCATAATTACCTCTCTACAATTATATCATAAAGATTTTGAGTGAAATAAAAATATAAAATAAAAAATTTCAAATCGAAAAATTAAAATAAAAAAATAGACCTTGCTTTCGCAAAGTCCATTTGTAAATTTAAATTTATTTAGAGTAATCGTAGAATCCTTTACCAGTTTTTCTACCAAGATCTCCTGCTCTTACCATTTGTCTTAATAATGGATTTGGACGATATTTGCTATCACCAAATTCATTGAATAATACTTCCATAATTGCAAGACATGTATCAAGTCCTATAAGGTCAGCTAATGCTAGAGGTCCCATTGGATGGTTTGCTCCAAGTTGCATTCCCTTATCAATATCTTCAACGCTTGCAAGTCCATCATATAAAACTCCAATTCCTTCGTTAATCATTGGAATTAAAAGTCTATTTACAACAAATCCTGGGCCTTCTTTTACTTCTATTGGTTGTTTTCCAAATTCTTCAGCAAGTTCAAATACTTTTTTATTTGTTTCATCGCTTGTATGGAGTCCTCTAATAACTTCTACAAGTTTCATAACTGGAACTGGATTGAAGAAATGCATTCCTATTACATTTTCTGGTCTATTTGTTGAAGCAGCTATATCTGTTATTGAAAGTGAAGATGTATTTGAAGCAAGTATTGCTCCTTCTTTAACTACTTCATCTAATTCTTTGAAAATTTCTTTTTTAAGTTTTGGATTTTCTGTAGCAGCTTCTATAACTATATCACAATCAGCTAAGTCTTTTACTTCTGTTGTGTAGGAAATGTTTTTGATTGCTTTTTCTTTAGCATCTTCTTCCATTCTTCCCTTAGAAACTTGTTTAGCATAATCTTTTTCAATTCTAGCTTTTGCATTTTCTAAGAATTCATCTTTAATATCTCTTACTACTACTTCGTGGAATTTTGCAGCTACTTCTACAATTCCTCCACCCATAATTCCTGATCCAATTACACCAATTTTCATATTTACTCCTTTGTGTGTTTTAAAAAAGTTTCGTTCGCTTGTTAAATTAATAACTTATATATATTATAACATTGTTTTCCTAGTTTTTCAAGAAATATTGACTTTTTTTTAACTATTTATTTGATTTTCTCCAAATTCTCATACTCTCAGCTTCTTTAATCAAATCATCTCTAAAGTCTGGATGAGCAATTGAAATCAATTTCTCTGTTCTTTCCCACAAAGATTGACCTTTTAAATTAACCATACCAAACTCTGTTGCCACATAATGAGTATTTGCTCTGCAACCTGTTGGTTGTGTTCCTTCAATCAATCTTGGAACAATATTAGAATGTCTTACGCCTTTTTTGTCTACTCTTGATGAGTGTAGGGTTACAAAAGATTTTCCACCTTTTGAATTATAAGCTCCAATCATAAAATCTAAAGCTCCACCTGAACCTGAAATATGTTTTGTTCCAGAGCTTTCTGCAGAAACTATACCATTCAAATCAACTTCAAGAGCTGAGTTTATTGACATGAAATTATCTAAAGCAGAAATTTGTTCGATTCCATTACAATAATCTACTGGAGCTGCACAAAGTTGTTCATTATTATCTATAAAATCATATAATTCTTTACTACCTGCTGCAAAGGCATAAACTTGTCTACCCTTGTCAATGTTTTTCTTACTTCCATTAATTTTTCCAGCCTTTGTTAGTTCAACAAAAGAATCTACATACATTTCTGTATGAACTCCCAAATCTTTTAAATCTGAATTTGCTATTTCTTTTCCAATTGCTGTAGGAAGTCCACCAATTCCTATTTGTAAGCATGCACCATCAACTAACTCTTCTACTACATATTTAGCAACTTCCTTGTCTAAATCACTTGGATTTGCTTTGCCCAAAGCTATCATTTCTGGATTTGAACCTTCGATTATATAATCTACATCTTTAATATTTACAAAATTTTCAAATCCACCAAGTCCTCTTGGTACATTTTTATTTACTTCTATTATAACAATATCAGAATTTTCAATTGCAGCGTAAAGATGAGATGCAGAAATTCCAAAATTAAAATTACCATGTTCATCCATAGGTGTTGCTTGTGTTACAAAAACATTTGGTTTTTTTATTGAAGTTCTATAATATTTTGGAAGTTCTGAATATTTTATTGGAGCATAAAATGCTCTTCCCTCTCCAGCTAATTTTCTAATTGCACCCAATGAATGCCAAGAGTTATAAACAAAATGTTCATTTTTTGGATCTGCATCAAATAATTTAAATTTTTCTAATTCTACTCCTCCTCTGACAACGATGTCATTAAGCTTAGTAATTTCTTTTGCAAATGCTTCATCAAAATCGTGTGGAGAAATTATTCCCCAAGAGTAGTCAACATAATCTCCATCTTTAACTAATTTTGCTGCATCTTCAGCACTTATTAGTTTTTCCTTATATAATTTATTATAGTCCACGTTATCCTCCCATTAAATACGCATATTTTTACTTATATATTGGAATAATTTTTAATTATCTCCATAAAAATTTAAGGATGAGACTTCTCTCATCCTTAAATTAATTTGAGATACTAATAATGATATACCCAAATTTTAAAATTTTATTTATATTAATTTGCTTTTTTATTCTTAATTGCTTCTGTAAGTTTTGGTACTACTTCAAATAAGTCACCTACTATACCATAATCAGCTCTTCCAAATATTGGAGCATCTGGATCTTTGTTTATAGCTATAACTTTATCAGCAGCATTTATACCTGCCAAGTGTTGAATAGCTCCAGAAATTCCTACAGCTATATAAACTCTTGGTCCTACAGTTTTTCCTGATTGTCCTACTTGGTGAGAGTGTGAGATCCATCCAGCATCTACAGCCGCACGGCTTGATCCAACAGTTCCGTCAAGTGCATCAGCTAAATCTTTTATTAATGCAAAGTTTTTAGGATCTCCAAGTCCACGTCCACCAGAAACTATAAATTCAGCTCCTACTAAATCTACCTCATCTCCTTCATCTCTTGGAATGAAATCTAAGATTTTTGTTCTAGCTTCGCCTTCAAATGTAATATCTTCATCAACTATATCAATATTTTCTTTTGCACCAATAGCTTCTTTTGAAAATACTCCTGGTCTTACAGTTCCCATTTGTGGTCTGTGATCTGGGCAAAGAATCATTGCCATTAAGTTTCCACCAAATGCAGGTCTTGTCCATCTAACTTCTTTTTTCTCAGCGTCAATATCAAGTTCTGTACAATCTGCTGTAAGTCCTGTGTGAAGTCTTGCTGAAACTCTTGGGCCCAAATCTCTTCCTTGATTTGTTGCACCTATCAAAATTATATTTGGACTATATTTTTTAACTAATTGGTCTATTGCATCTGCATAAACTTCTGTATTATATTCTTTGTAAATTTCATTATCAACTGTGATAATTCCATCTACGCCGTATTCTTTTACTTCTTCTTTAGCTTTATCAACATTTGATCCGATAATTATAGCGTAAAGTTTTTCATCAATAGCATCAGCCATTCTTCTTCCTGGATTCATTAGTTCAAGTCCAACATTTACAGCTGATCCATCTTCTTTTGTTTCTACAATTACCCAAAGATTTTTATTTTCACTCATCTATATCCTCCTAAATAAGTTTCTCATCAGAAAGAGCATTTATTAACTTATCTACAGAAACGCTAGCATCTTCATCGTTGTAGATTTCTCCAGATTTCTTATGTTCAGGTGTATAAGATTTTTTAACTCTTGTTGGTGAACCTTTAAGTCCTATTGCTGTTTCGTCAATATTTTCTTTTAGTTCTTCAAAAGTAATTTGTTCAATTGTAGCTTTTTTAGCTTTCATTTTATTTTTGATTTTTGGATATCTTAATTCTTCATCGCCATATTTTGTAAATGTTATAAGAGCTGGAAGTTTTGCTTGAATATTTAAAGCTCCTCCTTCAACTTCTTTAAGAACTTTGATTCCCTCATCGTTTAATTCTGTTGTATAAGCATAAGTTACTTGTGGCAAATCTAAATGTTCAGCAATTTCTGGTCCTACTTGTGCTGTATCTCCATCTATAGCTTGAAGACCACAGAAAATCATATCATAATCTCCTTCTCTTTTTGCTACTTCTTTTATAGCTTCTGAGATTATATAACTTGTTGCAAGTGTATCAGAACCACCAAATTTTCTATCAGTAACCAAATAAGCTTTGTCAGCTCCTACTGCCAAAGTATCTCTAAGCATAGATTCAGCTTGAGGTGGTCCCATAGAAATAACTGTGATTTTTACATTTTCTGGATCATTATCTTTTATTCTTAAAGCTTGTTCAAGGGCAAAAGCATCATAAGTATTTAAGATACTAGGAACTCCCTTTCTAATAAGAGTATTAGTTTCAGGATCTATTTTGATTTCATTAGTATCTGGAACTTGCTTTGCACATACAAAAATATTCATTTATTCCTCCTAAATTTATCTTCTTAATTATTATCTTAAAAGAGCTCCTGATACAACCATTAACATTACTTCTGAAGTACCTTCATAAATTTCTGTAATTTTTGCATCTCTCATCATTCTTTCAACGTCATATTCTTTGATATATCCATATCCACCAAGAATTTGAACTGCTCTATCAGCAACGAATGATGCTGTTCTTGAAGCTTTTAATTTTGCCATAGCTGCTGCTACTGAGTAATTTTCTCCAGCATCTTTTAGGCTTGCTGCTTTATAAACTAAATTTCTAGCAGCTTCAATTTCTATAGCCATTTCAGCTAATTTAAATTGTGTATTTTGGAATTTAGCTAAAGGACGTCCAAATTGTTCTCTTTCTTTAGAATATTGAACAGCTTTTTCTAAAGCACCTTCTGCAATACCAAGAGCTTGAGCTGCAATTCCAATTCTTCCACCATCAAGAGTTGCCATAGCAATCTTAAATCCTTTACCTTCTTCTCCAAGTAAATTTTCTTTTGGTATTCTACAATCTTGGAAAATTAATTCCATAGTTGATGAACCATTGATTCCCATTTTATTTTCAAGTGTACCAAAATCAAATCCTTTAGTTCCTTTTTCAACTATGAATGCAGAAATTCCGTGATTTCCTTTTGACTTATCTGTCATGGCAAATACTACATAAATATCAGCATATCCACCATTTGTTATAAAGATTTTTGTACCATTAAGTACATATTCATCTCCATCAAGTTTAGCTGTTGTTTGTTGACCTGAAGCATCAGTTCCTGCATTTGGTTCTGTAAGTCCAAAAGCACCTAATTTTTCTCCGCTTGCAAGTGGTGTTAAATATTTTTTCTTTTGTTCATCATTACCAAATTTATTGATACAATCAGCTGATAATGATGTGTGAGCTGATAAAATTACACCTGTTGATGCACAGTATTTTGAAAGTTCTTCAACTGCAAGTACGTATGTAAGTGTGTCAGCACCTTGACCGCCAAATTCTTCATCAAATGGAATTCCAAAGAAACCTAATTCTTGCATTTTTGCAACTGTTTCTTCTGGGAACATATGCTCTTCATCTACTTTTTGAGCTAATGGTTTAACTTCACTTTCTGCAAAGCCATGGAACATCTCTCTCATTTCTTCATAATCTTCTGATAATTTATACATATTTTCTCCTAAATAATTTTCCATATTTATTATTTTTAAATTTTTAAAAATAATAGTAAGAAACACTTTTTTACCTATGTTATTATATTAACAATCGGAACTAGACTTGTCAAGCTTTTTAGCCGATTTTTATCAAGCTTTTAGCTTTAAGTCCTAAATTTTTTTGGGAAATTTTTTTCGTTCTATCCTTGTTATTATATAAATTAAAATTCCCTCTCTTTATCATTTTTTATATAATTTAAAATTCTAAAAATCAAAATCAAAAAACAAAATTTAGACTATTATTATATGAAATTTAAAATTTAATTAATATTTTTTTCTAAATTTTATTTCTTTATTTTTATTTCTCTTAATTATAGTAAAAAGATTTCCCAAAAAACATTTACCTACATTATAATAATATCACAATCAGTCTATCTGTCAAATCTTTATCAATATATTTACGAATTTTAACTATATATTTTATTTTGTAAATCAGTTTTTAAATTTTAAGAATGAAAAATATTTTTTTTGCTTAAATTTAAGATAAAAAGTTTCATCTAATCCAAATATATTTTGTTTATTATTAAAAAGCTAATATATTTAAATGACTTGATTTTAAAAATTTTCAAATTTAAAAATCAAAATTTTTCAATTTCTATTTTGTTTTAGTCTATTCCCCATTTGCTCTTAGAAAATTTAATTTTTTGAATTTCTAAGAAATTTAAGATGATTTCTCATTTTAAATTATAAATTTATTTATTATTGATATTTATATTTAATTAAAGGAAAACTTTCCCATACGATTTTTCCATGTTATAATTGATACATAATTAACTAAGTAACTTAGTTAAGTATACAATTTCTATTTACATTTAGGAGGGAAAAATGGATTACAACAAAATTAATGACGAAATTATTGAACAAATTAAATCATCAGTAAATGGAAAAGTTTATGTAGGAGAAGAAATTAATGAAGATTTCTTCCACGATGAAATGCCAATTTATGGCGAAGGAATCCCTGATGTTTTGATTGACGCTACTTGCAAGGAAGATGTTTCAAAAATAATGAAAATTTGTAATGAAAATAAAATTCCTGTTATAGCAAGAGGTGCTGGTAGTGGTTTGACTGGCGCTGGTGTTGCTATTAAAAATGGCGTAATGATTAATATGCAATCCATGAACAAAATTTTAGAATTTGATGAAGAAAATTTAGTTGTTAGGGTTGAACCTGGTGTTTTATTAAGTACTTTGGCTCAAACTTGTCTTGATAAGGGATATTTATATCCACCTGATCCAGGCGAAAAAAATGCTACACTTGGCGGAAACGTTTCATTAAATGCAGGCGGAATGCGTGCTGTTAAATATGGCACAACTCGTGATTATGTAAGAAAAATGGAAGTTGTTCTTCCTAGTGGAGAAATTACTACTTTTGGATCTATTGTTTCTAAATCATCTACTGGTTATTCTTTAAAAGATTTGATGGTTGGAAGTGAAGGAACTCTTGGAATTATTACTGAGCTTACTTTAAAAATAGTTCCAAATCCAAAACATACTGTTTCTTTAATTGTACCTTTTGAAGATTTGGATGATTGTATTTCTACTGTTCCTAAATTATTCCAAAATAATTTAAATCCACAAGCTATTGAGTTTATGGAAAGAGATATAGTTATAGCTAGTGAAAAATACATAGGCAAAGAAACTTTCCCTAAAAATATGGAAGGAATTGATGTTGGAGCCTATTTATTAATTACTTTTGATGGCGATGATGAGGATTTAATCGACAATACTCTTGAGCAAGCTGCTGAAGTTTTGGTTGATAATGGTGCAATTGATGTTTTAGTTGCTGATACTCCAAATTCAATTAGAGATGCTTGGGCTGCAAGAAGTTCTTTCCTTGAAGCTATTGAAACACAAAATAAACTTTTGGATGAGTGCGACGTTGTAGTTCCTGTAACAAAAATTGCTGAATATATTAATTTTGTTAATAAGGAAAGCGAATCTTATATGTTTAATGTTAAATCATTCGGCCATGCTGGAGATGGAAACTTGCATATTTACACCCTATCAAATGAAGAAGATAAACTTGATCAATTTAAAGAAGAAGTTGATAAATTTATGGATGTAATCTATAAAAAAGCTTATTATTTGGGAGGAAAAATTTCTGGAGAACACGGAATAGGAAACGGAAAGAAAAAATATCTAAAGAGCTTTGAAGGTAACGTAAATATTGAAATAATGAGAGGAATTAAAAAAGCCTTTGATCCAAATATGATTTTAAATCCAGATAAAGTTATTTCCTTATTAGGTGAGTAAATTTAAAGGATTTGATTATGAATTACCTAAAAGAATTTGTAATCCTTTGTGTTTGTTTATTTTTAGGAGCTATTACAAGAAGCATTATAAATTATCCAATACCAGAACCTGTTTATGGAATGATTTATCTTTTTATCGCCCTACAATTTAACATACTCAAAAGTGAAGATATAAAAGAAACTTCTGATGGTATTTTAAAAAATTTAGCTTTTCTTTTTGTACCAGCAGGAGTAGGAATACTTGCTAATGTCGATGTCATTAAAGGAAAAATTTTCCAAATAATTATTTTAGTTATAATTGGAACAATAATTTCAATGGCTCTTACAGGACTTGTAGTGCAATTTTTACAAAGGAGGAAAGATGCTTGATAATCAATATTTTGGCATAGTTTTATCCTTTGCTGCCTACGAAATTGGGAAATGGATAAATAAAAAATTAAAAACTCCTATAGCAAATCCACTTCTCATTGCTATACTTTTGATTATAGGATTTTTATCCATTACAGGAATCGACTACGAATATTACAAAAAAGGTGGAGATTTTATAGCATTTTTTATAGGACCTGCAACAGTTGCAATGGTTTTAGATTTATATGCAAATCTTGATACACTAAAGAAAAATATTTTGCCAATACTTGTTGGAGTTGGATTTGGAACAATATTTTCATTTGTACTTGCCATATTTTTATCAAAAATATTCCAAATTGATAAAAATTTAGTTGCAAGTTTAATTCCACAATCAATAACAACAGCAATAGCAATTTCGCTTTCCGGAGAATACCAAGGAATAATTGGACTTACTGCAATTGTCGTTGTAATTAGAGGAGTAAGCGGAGCAGTTTTTGCCCCTATTGTAATGAAAATATTTAGAATAAAAGATCCAGTTGCCCAAGGAGTTGCCATAGGCACATCATCCCACGCAGTTGGAACAAGTCAAGCAAGACTTATGGGAGAAATTCAAGGAGCAATGAGTGGGCTTTCAATTGCAATTGCAGGAATTACTGCAGTAATAATAATGCCACTTGCTATGAAACTTGTAGAAATTATAATTTAAAATAAGAAATTTAAAATGAGCCATAAAAGGCTCATTTTATTTGCTTTTAATATATGATTTGTAGTTTTCTAATACTTTTTTGTAGCCATCTTCATATAAAATATTTTCTACATATTCTTTTATTTTTGCTGTAGGAATAATTCTCTTGTGGTTTTTTTCTACCATTTTCATTAAATCATTTTTTAAAATTGATATATCTGATGTATTAAGGTCAATATTTCCATCTCTTGCTGCATTTTTTATTGATCTTAATATCTTGTCAATATCAAATAATTCAATTTTTCCATTTCTTTTTTTAACATATAATTTGTTGTCCAAAAAATTTTCAATTACTTCAATCTTCGCTTTATCCAATTCATCTGCAATTTCTTCTATTGATAAATTTTTTCCTTTATAATAATCAATAATTATTTTTGTAAGATCTGACATATATCCCCCTAATTTTTTTTCTTTTTATATTCTTACCCTAATTTTTTAGAAAATAAAAGATTGGACAAAATCCAATCTCAGACTGTTGATAAAGTATACAAATCCTCACGCTAAGAATATCATACGGAAAAAATTGATTTGATTTCAAATTTTAAAATTCGTCAAAAAAACGCACTCTAAAATTTAAAGCTATGATAATTTATTAAATAAATTAAATTCAATTAAATTTTAATTCTTTGTTTTATTCCTAGGGATAAATATTAAAATCGTGCCACTAGCACAATTTTAAGCTATTTATCTGTCATCGCGTTAGCGAGTTTGCGTTTTTAGAATTTTGGAATTTAGAAATCAACAATTTTTGAAGTCCGATATTCGTGCTTGAGGGTTTGTCTACGCTCTGAAATTGGACAAAATCCAATCTTTTACTTATTATTTTTTTGTATAGTTTGGAGATTCTCTTGTTATTTGAATATCGTGTGGATGGTTTTCTACGAGGGTTGCTGGGGAGATTTTTACGAATTTTGATTTTTCTTCTAATTCTTTTAAATTTCCTGCACCAACGTAGCCCATTCCTGAGCGAAGTCCACCTAGAAGTTGGTAAATTACATCTCCAACATATCCTTTTAAAGCAACTCTTCCCTCTACTCCTTCTGGTACAAATTTTTTGGTATCATTTTGGAAATATCTGTCACTTGAACCAGATTTCATTGCAGAAAGTGAACCCATGCCCCTGTATTCTTTATATTGTTTTCCTTCAAAGACAATTGTTTCTCCTGGGGATTCTTCTGTTCCTGCAAATAAAGATCCTGCCATTATTACACTTGCTCCACAAGCGAGAGCCTTTGTAATATCTCCAGAATATTTTATACCACCATCGGCTATAATTGGAATTTGTGAATCTTTTGCAGCCTTTACACAATCAATTATTGCAGAAATTTGTGGAACTCCAACTCCTGTTACAACTCTTGTTGTACAAATTGAGCCAGGGCCGATTCCAACTTTTACAGCATCAACTCCTGCTTTTATCAAATCTTTTGTAGCCTCCCCTGTTGCAACATTTCCTGCTATTAATTGTAAATCTGGATATTTTTCTTTTATTTTTTTTATTGCAGTAATTACTCCTTTTGAATGACCGTGAGCTGTATCAACAGTTACAACATCAACTTTTGCACGAACCAAGGCGTCAATCCTATCCATCATATCACGAGTAATTCCTACTGCAGCCCCTACCAATAATCTGTCATGCTCATCTCTTGCAGAATCTGGATATTGTCTTGATTTTTCTATATCTTTTATTGTAATTAATCCTTTTAATTTAAAATCATCATCAACTATTGGAAGCTTTTCAACTTTTCCTGATTCCATTTTTTTGACAGCTTCTTCCATAGAAATCCCAACTTGACCAACAATAAGACCTTCCTTTGTCATGATGTCGTCAATTTTTACATTTTCATCATTTTGAAATCTCACATCTCTGTTTGTCAAAATTCCCTTTAAAGTCATATTATCATCAACAATTGGAACACCACTTATTTTATAATTTGCCATAATCTCAAGGGCTTCTTTTAAAATATTTTCTGGTTTTAGATAAAAAGGATCGGTTATTACTCCGTGTTCACTTCTTTTTACCCTATCAACCTCTTTAGCTTGGTCCTCAATTGACATATTTTTGTGGATTATTCCAATTCCACCTTGTCTTGCCATGGCAATTGCCATTTTTGATTCAGTTACAGTATCCATTGACGCTGACATCAAAGGAATATTTAATTTAATTTTTTTTGTTAGATTTGTTTGTAATGAAACTTCGTTTGGTAGAACTTCTGATGGTCCTGGAACCAAAAGTAGGTCATCAAATGTTAATCCTTCTCCTATTATTTGCATAAAGCCTCCTATTTTTTAAAATAATTTATTGCATTTTCAAATATTTTTTGTTCTTTTTTATCGTAAATATTTTTGTATAAATCTGAATCTAATCTTTCAACATGGCCCATTCTTCCCAAAATTTTACCATCTTTTGATAAAATCCCCTCAATATTATAATCAGAGCCATTTGGATTTATTTCGTATACAGAAAAAATTTGACCATTTTCTAATAAGTCCTTATATTTTTCTTCATTTACAATAAATCTTCCCTCGCCGTGAGAAATTGGAATTTTGTAAGTTACATCCAAATCAAGACCACTTGTCCATGGACTTTGATTATTTAAAACTTTTGTGTCAACGATTGTTGAAATGTGTCTATCATTTGTGTTGTAAGTTAATGATGGGTCATCTTCTTCGATTTCTTTAATTTTTCCATAAGGAAGAAGTCCAGTTTTAATCAAAGTTTGGAAACCATTACAAATTCCAATTATTAATCCATCATTTTCATCAAGCATATATTCAATGGCATCTTTTATTTTTTTATTTCTTATAATATTTGCCAAAAATTTACCAGAACCATCTGGCTCATCTGCCATAGAAAATCCTCCAGGAATAGCAAAAATTTGTGAGCTTTTAATTGATTTAGAAAGATTTTCAATAGATTCTTCGATAGCTTTCTTATCTAAATTTCTAAATAAATTTATCTCAACTTCTGCCCCGTATTTTTCAAAGGCTTTCTTTGTATCCCATTCGCAATTTGTTCCAGTTACGGCAAGAATTGAAACTTTGACCTTGTCGACTGGTTTTTTTGATTTTAGAGAAACTTTCATCTCTTTTTGGTCGATTTTTTCATAAGGAATTTCTTCTTTTGGAGCAAAAATTTGATCTAGTTCATGTAAATAAGATTTTTCTAATTTTTCACCATCTAATTTTTCTTCATTTACAATTAAATCTTTTGAAAATTCTCCGATTTTTTCAACAAAATCTAAATCTTCTACATATTCAACCACAAAAGATCCAAACATTGGAGTATATAAATTATCAAAATCTAAAGTAAAATTAGAATTTCCCAAGGCTTGTTCGTAAATATTTGCTAAAATTCCCTTATTATCAAGGGCAATAGTAGAAATAATTTTTCCATCTCTCATAGCCTTTATTAATTTTTCCAATAAATTTTTAAAGTGGTCAAGGTCAATAGTCATATCAGAATTATATTTTGCCCTAATAAGACCAATTTTTCCTTTTCCTTTCAAATCATTTGATTTTATATTTTCAATATCTTCAGTTGTTGTTGCAAAAGAAATTAAGGTTGGTGGAACATTCAAATCTTCAAAACTTCCACTCATTGAATCCTTTCCACCGATTGGAGGCATTTTGAAAAAGTTTGTTACTTCAAAGGCTCCCAAAAGGGATTTTAATGGTTTGGACCAAGATTTTTCATTGTCCATTTTTTCATAAAATTCTTGGAAAGATAATCTTATTTTTTCCAAATCACTTCCAACAGAAACAAGTTTTGCAATTGATTCAATTACTGCGTAATATCCTCCTAAATATTGGCTTTTTTCTGATAAATATGGGTCAAAACCGTAGGACATTATTGAAGCAGTTTTGGATTTTCCTTCATTTACTGGAATTTTTGCAACCATGGCTTGGGATGGATTTACTTGTTTTTTTCCTCCAAGAGGTTGTAAAACTGTATTTTGTCCGATGGTCGAATCGAAAATTTCTATTAGATTTCTTTGGCTAATAACATTTAAGTCTTTTATTTTTTCGTAAAAATATTTTGGATTATCTGATTTTTCTGTCAAATATTTTGGAACTTCTTCGCTTACAAAATGAACTTTCGCATTTCTATTAGCTCCATTTGTATTTATAAAATCATAGGAAATATCTGCAATTTTTTTATCTTCATAGAACATTCTCATCCTATTTGTGTCAGTAACCACACCAACCAAAGCTGTTTCTACATTTTCTTCCCTACAATATTTTTCAAATTCTTCCCTATCATTTTTATCAATTAAAACTGCCATTCTTTCTTGGGATTCTGAAATTGCAATTTCTGATGGCTTTAATCCTTCATATTTTAATTTTACTTTGGAAAGGTCTATATCAATTCCATCATAAAGTTCTCCGATTGCAACTGAAACTCCACCAGCTCCAAAATCGTTGCATTTTTTTATAAGTTTTGAAACTTCACTTCTTCTAAATAATCTTTGAAGTTTTCTCTCTTCTGGAGCATTTCCTTTTTGAACTTGGGCAGATTCTGTAATTATTGAAGTTAATTTGTGAGATTTTGATGAACCTGTTGCTCCACCAATTCCATCTCTTCCAGTTCTTCCTCCAATTAATAAAACTATATCATCTTTTTTTGGTGTAAGTCTTTTTACATTTTCTTTTGGAGCTGCAGCTATAACTGCCCCACATTCCATTCTTTTTGCCTTGTAGCCTTCGTGGAAAATTTCTTTTACAAATCCTGTAGCAAGACCAATTTGATTTCCGTAGGAAGAATATCCCTTGGCAGCAAGCTTTGAAATTTTTCTTTGTGGAAGTTTTCCCTCCATAGTCTTATCAACATCTTCCAAAATATTTCCAGCCCCAGTAATTCTCATAGCTTGGTAGACATAGCTTCTTCCTGAAAGTGGATCTCTAATTGCTCCCCCAAGACAAGTTGATGCCCCACCAAAAGGCTCAATTTCTGTAGGATGGTTGTGGGTTTCATTTTTAAACATCAAAAGATAATCTTCAAGATTTTCCTTGCCATCTTTTTCTACCCTAACTTTCACATAAACAGAGCAAGCATTTATTTCACTTGAAACTTCCAAATCATCAAAGTCATTTTTACTTCTCATATATTTTGAAAGAATTGTTCCAAAACTCATAAGATTTATTGGCTTTTTAATATCAAGCTCATCTCTCATTTTTAAATATTTTTCAAAAGAATTTTTAATAGCCTCATCAAGAACAGTTTTTGCCTTTATATCAATATCAAGACTGGTATTAAAAGTTGTGTGCCTACAATGGTCTGACCAGTAAGTATCTAAAATTTTTATTTCTGTTTCGTTTGGATTCCTATTTTCTTTTTTAAAATAATCTCTAACCATTTTTAAATCATTATTATCCATGGCAAGATCATGATCTTTTACAAAATCAGAAATTTCCTTATCAGAATAATTTATAAATCCATCATAAATTTCATTTTCAAGATTTTTTTCCCTTTTTGTATCCAAACTTTCTGGCATTTCTTTCAAATCAATTTTGTGACTATCAACTGGATTTACTAGATAATTTTCAATTTTTTTAAGGTCATTTTCACTTAATTTTGAAAATTCATAGACTGTTGCAGTTTTACAGTCTGTTTTTTCATCCAAAATTAAATCTAGAGTGTCAAGAACTCCCTTTCTTCTTTGGTCAAATTGACCTGGAAGATATTCAACTGCAAGAGCAGATTCGAATGAATCTTCAAGTTTTTTTGCCTCATCTTTTGCATAGACATAATCAAGATTTCTTTCGGATAAGACATTATTAATTGCCTTATCCAAATTTTCATCGCTTATTTCAAGGTCGTATCTGTTGTAAATATTTAATTTTTCTAATTTTATTTTTAAAAGATTTTCTATTTCTTTTTTAACTTCTTTGGACTTGTAATCGAACCTGTCTTTTTTTCTAACATAAACTCTCTTAACCAAATTTTTCATGATTTTATCCTTAATGTCTGAAATGTCTGTTGTTGGTAAATACCATGGACATTTTGTATTCGTTGCACTTATCGATTGAATCCTTATCTTTAATTGATCCGCCTGGTTGGATAATAGATTTTACTCCAATTTTGTGGGCAAATTCTACGCAATCATCAAATGGGAAAAAGGCATCTGATGACATAATTGAATCAGTAAAATCTACATCTGGGTGGTTATTTTTGATTGATTCCAAAGCCCAAATTCTTGAAGTTTGTCCACAACCAACTCCCAAAGTTTTTCCATCTTTAACAATTACAATGGCATTAGATTTGGTATATTTTACAACTGTCATTGCAAACTTTAAATCATCAATATCTTTTTTATCTGGTTTTACTTCAGTTACAACTTCAAAATCATCTTCTTTTGAATCGGTATCTTGGACTAAAACTTTTCCTTCCAAATATTTAACATCTTCTTCAACCATATCTTTTGATAAATCAACTTTTATTAGACGAACATTTTTCTTTTTAGATAAAATTTCCAAAGCCTCTTTTGTAAAGTCATTTGCTGCAATAATTTCAAGGAAAATTTCACTCATCATGCTTGCAGTTTTTTCATCAACTACTCCATTTAAGGCAACAATTCCACCAAAAATTGATAATGAATCAGCTTCATATGCTTTTTTGTAAGCATCAAAAGCATTTTCTCCAATAGCAGCTCCACAAGGAGATTGGTGTTTTAAAGCTACACAAGAATTTTCTCCCAATTCCTTTGCAAGTTCCAAAGCAATATTTAAATCATTGTAATTATTAAAACTCATTGCCTTTCCGTGTAAAATTTCTATATCTTTTAAAAGTCCTTTTGCATAAGTATCTTCATAAAGACTTGCTTTTTGGCTTGGATTTTCTCCATATCTTAAATCCTCAATTTTTCTAAGACCATAAGTTTTATATTCGCTTTCTTTTTTGGTCAAATCTTTGAAAAATCTAGAAATTACACTATCATAATAAGCCGTAAGAGAATATGCTTTCATAGCCAAATATCTTCTGTATTCCAAATCAACTTGATTATTTTCTAATTTTTCCAAAAATTCATCATAATCACTTGGATCAGTCAAAACTATGCAGTCCTTGTGATTTTTGGCAGCAGATCTAATCAAAGTTGGTCCGCCTATGTCAATATTTTCAATAATATTGTCAATATCATTACTCTTTAAGGACTCTTCAAACTTATACAAATTTACAACAACTATATCAATGTCTTTGATATTATTTTCTTCCACAGTTTTTTTGTGATTTTCGTCATCTCTTTTGTAAAGAATTCCTCCGTGAACATAAGGAGATAAAGTTTTTACCCTGCCGTCCAAAATTTCAGGAAAATTTGTTATCTCTTCAATTTCTTTTACATCTACTCCGCTTTCTTTAATTTTTTTATATGTACCGCCAGTAGATACAATTTCCACACCTAATTCATTCAAACCTCTAGCAAGTTTTTCTACATCCTTTTTTTCAGTAACAGATATTAAAGCTCTCATTAATCCCTCCCATAAGCTTTTAGTCTAAATTTAAAGACAAGAAAAGGGAAGCTAACAAAATTAGCTTCCCTGATAAAACATTACTCCATTCATAGACAAATTTGGGCATAGAAATTCGCAGAAAGATCTTAGCCTTTCAATTTTTTTCATAGATAAAATCATAATTGTAAATTTTTCAATTTTAAAAATAAAATCCATGATAAATACCCCCAAATGAATGTAAAATAATCATACCACAATATTTTTAAAAATTAAAGATATATTTTTATTTTTTTTTAAGAAAATTAATAATTTTTTGCAATCTACATTTTTCTAGTTTTGTATTTGCTTTTGCCACTTATCCTATATCTTCAATAATTTCTATGCAATTTTAGCAATTATTCCCATATTCTCTCTCCTTGAATTTGAATGACTGATATTGTATAATTATGACATTAAATGACTTGATTAAATTTAAGATGCTCAAGAATTTGAGTGTCTGTTAAAAGGAGAAATTATGAGTTTTGAATCTAAGTTAAGAAAGCTTCGTGAAAATAAAAATTTAACTCAAGAAGAGCTAGCTAAGCTTGTTGGTGTTTCTTTAAAAACTATTTCGAGATATGAAATGGGAGAATCGAAACCACGATATAGAAAAATTTATGATAAGCTTGCAGAGGTTTTGGACACTAGCCACGATTATCTTGTAACTGATGAGGAGAATTTTATTCTTGATGTTAGAGAAAAATATGGCTACAAGGGAGCAAAAGATGCAAAGGAAATGGTTGATGGGGTAATTGGTCTTATGGCTGGCGGAGAAATAAATGAGGAAGATAAAAAAGCAATCCTCGATTCTATTCAAGAGGCCTACTATATTGCAAAAAATAAAAATAAAAAATATAATCCTCACAAGGATTAGGTGAAATATGTCTTTTTTATACGATGAAATTTTTGATGATGTAAAAAAATTAATTAAAAAATATGACAGCAGAAATCCAAAAGAAATTTTAATTCAAAGAGGCGTAAATATAATTGCTTTTAAGGAAAATACAAAACTTTTGGGTATGTATAAAATTATCAAAAGAAATTCTTTTGTTTTTTACAATCCCTTTGTTGACAAAAGAATTCAAAATATGGTTTTTGCTCACGAATTGGGCCATGACCTTTATCACAAAGATATGGCAAAAAATGAAAATCTGATTGAGTATGAACTTTTTGATATAAATAGCGAAATGGAATTGTGTGCAAATATTTTTGCAGCTCATCTTCTTTTGGATGAAAAAGAATTGATAAATGATGTAAAAGCAGGCTACACTTACAACCAACTAGCCTCTATGTATAATGTGAATGTAAATCTTATGATTTTTAAATTAAATGAGATGCACAGGATGGGCATGAATATAAAAAAAGAAGAAGCTGATCCTAATTTTTTTAAGGATATTGACGGCAAGGATATAAGAAATCATGATATATACTGATGAAATTATAAATAATCCGGTAAAACTTTCCCATTATTTGATAGAAAATAGAGTGGAAAATAATATAAGAGCTTGCGATATGACAGCAGGAAATGGTAATGATTCAAAATTTATTTTGGATAAGAAAAATCCAAAAATTTTGTATGCTTTTGATATACAAAAACTTTCACAAGAAAGATGTAAAAAACTTATAGGTCAAAGGAAAAATTTTAAATTTATCCTTGATGATCACAAAAATATTGAAAAATATATAGAAGAAAAAATCGACCTTTTTATTTATAATTTGGGATTTTTGCCAAAAGGAGATAAGTCAATTACAACAAATTATAAGTCTGTGATAGAATCTCTCAAGTCATGTTTAAATTTATTAAATAAAAATGGACTTATTCTTATAACTTTTTATCCAGGTCATGATGAAGGGAAAAATGAGGAAAAATATGTGGGAGAATTTTTAAAAAATCTAGATCAAAAAACATTTCAAGTCATAAAATATAATTTTTATAATCAAATAAACACACCTCCCTTCCTTGTTTCTATAAGAAAAGTGTAAAAGAAATTTTTATTTGTTATAATTAATTAGGAAAGGATAAATTAGATGAAAAAAAGAAGACTTTTTCCCTTTGCTATAATTTCACTCTTACTTATTTTGGCTTTTTTGAATTTTACAAGTCCAAAAAATGCCGAAAAAATAAATCTTCCAAGCTTGGAAGAAAAAAAGATGAGAGATTTGACAAAGGATAAATACATAGAAGATTTTGAATTTGCCTACGATATTTTAGAAACTTATTATCCTTATTTTGACATAAATAAGAAAATTAATAATGTTGACTGGTTAGGAAAAAAAGAAACCTTCAAAAAATATATAGAAAATTCCAAAAATGATGTGGACTTTGGTTTGAGAATGAATAAAATTTTGTATGAGCTAAATAACGACCACACCCAAATAATTGACCAAAATCAGGCAGTTGAAATGTATATAACCTACTACAAAATGCCAGAAAATGATTGGCGTCATTATATAAGCCATGTTTATGAAAAGGAAAATGTAAGAAGAAGGTACAATTTAGATAATAAAAAAATAAATGATTATTTGAAATACAACCAGTATGAAACAAAAGCTATAATAAATAAAAATAATAATATTTTAGGCAAGGCAACAGAAAATTCAAACGAAATTCGTACAGACAATATTGAAGCTAAAGATATAAATGATAAGATAGGATATTTAAAAATTAATTCAATGGTAAATTATGATTATTCAAATTATGACCGAAAAAAATTGAAAACTTATCTAAAAAAAGCAAAAAATAAAAAAGCTCTAGTTATTGATATAAGAGGAAATACTGGTGGCGATTCTAGATATTGGCAAGATTTTCTTCTTCCACAAATTATAGATAAGCCATATTCTACAAGTTATTATTCTTTTATCAAAAAAGGAGATTTAAATAAGAAAGTAATAAGCCAAGAAAAATACAAAGAAGGCGTAAGCGAATTTTTAAATGCAAGTAATTTTTCAAATGATACAAAACAGATACTTTCAAAATTTGATTATTACACAAATTATCCTGCAAAAATAATCCCAAGTGAAGATTCCATAAAATTTAAAGGACACATCTATCTTCTTATAGATTCATCAGTATTTTCATCAGCAGAAATGCTAGCATCTTTTTGTAAAGAAACAAAACTTGCAACAATTGTAGGAAGCCAAAGCAAGGGAGATGGAATTGGAACTGATCCTTTGCAAATTGATTTGCCAAATTCTGGATATGTATTGAGATTTCCAAAAGAAATCGGAGTGACTGAATCAGGATATATAAATGAAATAGAAAAAACAAATCCTGACATAAATATAGATTCAAATAGGTTTGATGAAATAAAAGACCAACCAATAATACAAAAAATTATAGAAATAGAAGGCTAAGGCCTTCTATTTGCTTATATAAAAATATCAAGTATAGTTTCTTCGTTGATAAATTTTTTCCGAAAAAAAGGAGTAGCAATGAGTCTTATTTCAATTTTAATTTTAGCTATCGGACTTAGTATGGACGCTTTTGCAGCAAGCATTTGTCAAGGTCTTCAAATAAAAGAAAATAACATAAAAAATACCCTAAGCATTGGACTTTGTTTTGGAATTTTCCAAGCAATTATGCCAATAATTGGTTATTTTCTAGCATCAAGTTTTGCAAATTCAATCAAAGCAATTGACCATTGGGTTGCCTTTATTTTATTATTTATAATTGGCTTTCAAATGATAAAAGAATCAAAAGATGCAAGCTGTGAAATAAGCCACGGCTTAAGTTTAAAATCTTTATTCTCACTTGGAATCGCAACAAGCATTGATGCAATGGCAGTTGGAGTTTCCTTTGCATTTTTGAATGTAAATATATTTTCTTCAAGCACAATAATAGGAATCACAACCTTTATCCTATCATCAATAGCCTTTAAAATAGGAAATAAATTGGGCATGAAAATCAAACAAATTTCAGAGCTTATTGGTGGAGTAATTTTGATTTTATTAGGAACAAAAATTCTAATTGAGCACTTATTTTTACAATAAGTGCTTTTTATTTGCAATTAAAAAAACTTCCAATTTCTGGAAGTTTAATTTATTTAAGTTTTTTCTTCTATTTCTATATTAAATTTCAAAAATTGGAAGTTTTTCTAAAAATATTATATCATCCCTATTAGCTGCATCTCCTTCTGCAAGAATCGCAAGTTTTTGAACAACTTCTCCTCCTGCTTTTTTCACAAGATTTTCTAAAGCTTTTATAGATTCTCCTGTGGAAATTACATCATCAACTAGGGCTACTTTCTTTCCTTTTATTTTTTCTACATCTTTAAAATCCAAAAATAATTTTTGGGTATTTTTTGTTGTAATTGAATTTACTTCTACACTTACAGGATTTTCCATGTAGGATTTTTGTGATTTTCTTGCAACTACAAATGATTTTTCTCCAATATTTCTTGCAATTTCATGTGCAAGGGCTATACCTTTTGCTTCTGCTGTAAGAATTATATCGCAATCAATTTTTTTACTTAATTCATATCCTGCTTTTGTTGCAAGCTCTGTATCTCCCAATAAAACAAATGATGCAATTTTTAAATTATCTGATATTTGTATTATTGGCAAATTTCTTTCGACTCCACACACATTTAATTTATAATAATCCATAAAATCTCCTATAAAATTATAAATTTAAGAATTACTCCTGCTACAAGTCCCATAAAAGGATCGCTTGCTGCAGTTGTTGCCATAGCTATACCTGCAACTAATATTGTATCGCCTCCTGCTGCAAAAGCAAGATTTGCATTTGTTGGAACAGTTACAAGAGCGCCAAGTACAAATAAAAATCCGTGGATTGATTCTCCTGGAACATATTTTCCAAGTTTTGGCAAAAATCCCATAAACATTATTACCCCAAGAATTGCCATCATCAAAATTCCAGAATTAATTGGATTATCGCTTGCTCCTGTGGCTGAAATTATTGCTTCAACTGGCGCTCCACCAAAAAGTGAAGAAACAGAATCAGCAAGACCTGAATAGATTGTCAAATGGTCAATATTTGCTGTCAAATTTCCATCCCCAAGAGATGCTGTAATATTTCCAAAAGCAATATTTGCACCAATTGTAAGGCAAGCAAGAGATAAAGAACCTCTGATAACTTTTTTATTTAAAATAGGTTTTTTAATAGAAAGTTTTCTTTCTTCTTTTTTTATCTCTTTTCCTATTTCCATTTTCATAATATTTGCATAAATTGAAGAAATAACAACAGAAATTATAATAGTGTAAACAAGATTTCTTCCAAAAACAAAATATGTTATAAGGGCTGAAATTATAGAAATTAAACTTACCATTTTTGTTTCAAGCTTTAGTCCATCAATTGCAATTTTTGCAAGAATCAATCCAACTCCTGCCATCATTCCATTTAATACATAAACTCCAGCCAAATCAACAATAAAATTTAAGCTTCCAGTAATTCCAAGTATGGACATAATAATTCCTGCCCAAAATACAACCGACAATCTTTCCCTAATATTATCGCCATAAGATCCTGCAAGGGCAATTGTTTCAGCTTGCATAGAAATTGGAATTGGAGATTGCAAAAGCATACAAGCAACTACTCCCACAGCAAAACCAAGCGAAGTTGGAAATGCAGAAAAACCTACCGAAAGTGCCAAAAGTGCTTGGGGAATTCCATTAATTACTACACCCAAGGCTGCCATAATGTCATTAAAAGTCATAAGACCTCCTAAAAATTTATTTTAAAAATCCGAATAAAATTATACCATATTTAGAAAATAAAAAAAGGCAGAAATTAATCTGCCTTAAATTTACATTTTTTCAACTTCAGGATAATCAATTCCCTTTGTATCAACTGTAACTTTTTTAATTTTTACATCTTCAACAGGTCTGTCATTATAATCTGTTTTTACATTTGCGATTTTATCAATTTCTTCTATGCCTTCAATTATTTTTCCAAATCCTGCATAATCTCCGTCAAGATGTGGACTTTTTTTGTGCATTATAAAAAATTGGCTTCCTGCAGAATCTGGCATAAATGATCTTGCCATTGATAAAACCCCTTTGTCGTGAGCCAAATTATTTTCAAAACCATTTGAAGAAAATTCTCCTTTTATAGCATATCCAGGGCCACCCATTCCACTTCCTTGTGGATCTCCTCCTTGAATCATAAAATCTTTTATAACTCTATGAAAGATTAAGCCATCATAAAAATTATTTTTTATTAATGAAATAAAATTATTTACAGTATTTGGAGCAATTTCTGGATATAATTCAGCTTTAAAGATTGCACCATTTCCCATTTCAAATGTAACTATTGGATTTTCCATTTATTTCTCCTTTAAAATTGTTTTTATTAGAATTTAATTTTCTGTATAAATTCATAATTTATTATACTATTGTCCTTGATTTTTCCACAAAATTATTTCGCCTTTTTATTTATAGCATAAAATAAGGTCATTGCAGAAAAAATCAAAGATGAACCTCTAGAGTAGGAAAGATATTTTTCTTCCCAAAAACTTGCATACTTATCTTTGTAAGCCTTTAGCCCTTCAAAAGAATAAAAATGATCTCCCAATTTAAAAATTGTATATACCATTCTTTCTTGTAAAAACGAATGTCTCATAACTCCTACATTTGAAAGTGGGGCCATGCCGAGGTCAAAATATTTTATATTGTTTTCTTTCAAATATGTGAAAATATTTATAAACAAATAATCCATCAAGCCATCAACATTTTCTTCATAACGCATAAGGTCAACTGTTGCCCAATTTTCTACATAAATTGGCGATAAATTTGCAAAAGCAATTATTTTTTGATTAGGATTTTTTATTACAGCAATATCTCCGTTATTCAAATAATCTTTGTCAAAAAATCCCAAAGAAAATCCCTTTTCTTTGCCTTCTCCAAGCCAAGAATTAGAAATTTCTTGAAGTCTTTTTATAGTTTTTCCATCAAAAGGTCCTTGCAAAATTTCAAAACTATATCCATCTCTATCAAGTTTATTTATAGTTTTTCTTAGATTTTTCTTTTTCTTACCATCAAGATTAAACTCATCAAGATTTACATTTGCACTTTCCCCAAATTTCATAAAATTAAAACCATATTCATGAACTTTCATTGTTATATCTTTATTTATTTCATAAAAAACAATGTTATAACCCAAATCATCAGCTTCATAAATAAATTTTTCCAAAAGCTCATCAAAATATTTTTCATTTCCAATAGGATCCCCCATGACAATTACCTTATCGCCCACAGTCCTAATTTGAAGACAAGCCAAATCACATTCATCATTTTTTAACCAATAAAGATCCTTATCATCCAAAAAAGAAAGAAAGGCTTCTTTGGAACCGCCCTGATTTTTAAGTAAATTTATATACCTATCATAATCAAATTTTTCCCCAACTTTTAACCTAGCCCCTTGCAAATTCCTAACCAAAAGATAAACAATAAAATAAATTATTGATATAGTAGCAATTATTGAAATAAAATTATACTCAAAAGGAATCAAAATAAAATCATTAGCCTCACTAATATTCACATCAATGATAGATCCACGTTTCAAAATTTTCCCTACATAAACTATGAGCATAAAATTTGTCAAAAGTAAATCAATAAACCTATCTTCGCTAGCATAAATAAATTGCTTAGTATAAAGTTCATCTTTTGTAATAAGATTAATTACAAACATTATAAAAATATAAATAAGAGTAGATAAACTATAACCAGTTATATAAGTATAGCAAAATACAAGAATTAACATTATGGTATTTAAAAGAAAAGATTTTTTCTGTTTTGAAATATAAGCTCTTGCCATAACTATAAATATAAATCCAAAAAGAAGAGATGGAAACTGATAAATAGCTGATGCTCTTATAGGATTTAATTTTGTAAGAAGACCTCCACCATAAGCCTTATCTGGCAAAGTTGCAGCCAAAATCATAAAAAGTCCAAAAATATACAACAAAAAAGTATTCAAAACCAAAAGAATATTTTTGAAAAGTCTTTTTATAAAAGCAGATTCCTTAAATTGAAAAGCAATTGTAAAATTTTTAGTAAAAAATACAAAAGCAAGGCAAAATGGAACAACATAGTAAAACATTCTATAAAGAAGAATCCAAGCAAGTGCCAATTCTTGATTTATACCCTGACTTTTTAAAGCAAACAAAATTATAAGGTCAAAAGAACCGATGGCACCAGGAATCATAGAAATATATCCTACAATATTTGCAGCAACAACCAAAGTTGATAAACTAAGCAAATCAAATTTAATCCCCATTAAATACCCAATAACCACAAAGGCACTCATAACTCCAAACCATTCAGCAATTGAGATTAAAAATAATTTTATTTGATTTTTTCTAGAAAATTTAATCTTTCCAAAAAAAGACAAAGCCAATACAAAAGGAATATACAAACTTGCACCAACAAGCAAAATCATATAACTTTGTAAATTTGGATTTGAGCGAAATATTAAAGAAATTAAGGAAATAATAGAAAAAAATGACAAGCCACATGGCAAAAATACCAAAAGTTGTAAGATTTTTTTCACAAGCTTTGTAGCTTCATGTCCCTTACCGTAAAAAGCCGTTCTAAGTCCAATAGAAATAAATCCACCAAGCCCCAAAAGATCGTTAAAATTATTAATACAAAATCCAGTTTCTCCTATGTATTTTTTATCATAATCATTTCCAAGCTCTTCATTCAAAATAAAATCATACAAGCTTGCTGGAATATTAGCAAAAATTCCATAGATTCCCATAAAAAGTAATGTAATAACCGATAAGCTAGAAAAAATAAATTTTACATCTTCAACCTTTATTTCTTTGGATATTTTTCTAAATTCTACAATTACAAGAATTAATACAGATATAAAAAATATTTTCTTAAATATTTCCTTAAAATCACTCAATTTTTCTTTCATTTAATTTCCTCATAAAATTTCAATAATAATCTTTAAAAAAAGACGGGGACTTCCCCGCCTTTTAATGAAAGTATTTTATTTCAAATTTTTAGCTAAATTAAGCTATAACTTTAGAAACAACTCCT
>NZ_GG700527.1:60174-202270 GCF_000163295.1 Anaerococcus vaginalis ATCC 51170 | reverse complement strand
TTTTTATTTAATACTTCTTCTTTTACACTTTCAGGTACTTGAGCGTAATGATCAAATTGCATTGAATATGTTGCTCTACCTTGAGTTTTACTTCTTAGGTCTGTTGCATATCCAAACATTTCTGAAAGTGGTATGAAAGCATTCAATACATGAATTCCATCTTTTGGATTCATTCCATCAATCTTACCTCTTCTTGATGAAACATCTCCCATTACATCTCCTAGATATTCATCTGGTGTAGTAATTTCAACTTTTTCCATTGGCTCAAGTAAAATTGGTTTAGCTTTTGCTACTGCGTTTTTAAGAGCCATAGATCCTGCTACGTGGAAGGCAACTTCTGATGAGTCTACTTCGTGGTATGAACCATCGAATACTTCAACGTGCATATCAACCATTGGATATCCACCAAGGATACCTTGGGTAGCTGCTTCTCTAACACCTTCTTCAACTGGTTTGATGTATTCTTTTGGAATTGCTCCTCCGACGATTTTGGATTCGAATGTGATTCCTGCTCCTTCTTCGCCTGGCATAATTCTAAGAACAACATCTCCGTATTGACCAGAACCACCGGATTGTCTTACAAACTTACCTTGTGCTTCTGCAGGTTGTGTAATAGATTCTCTGTATGCTACTTGTGGGTTACCAATGTTAGCTTCTACTTTGAATTCACGAAGTAATCTATCAACGATAATTTCAAGGTGTAATTCTCCCATTCCTGAAATTATTGTTTGTCCAGTTTCTTCATCTGTTTTTGTAACGAATGTTGGATCTTCTTCTGCAAGTTTTTGAAGTCCTATTGCCATTTTATCTTGACTTGCTCTTGTTTTTGGTTCAATAGCTACTGAGATAACTGGATCTGGGAATTCCATGTTTTCAAGAATTATTTGGTCATCTTGAAGGCAGAGTGAATCTCCTGTTGTTGTATTTTTAAGTCCAAGAAGAGCTACTATATCTCCACAATAACCTGTTTCGATTTCTTCTTGTTTGTTTGAGTGCATTTGTAGGATTCTTCCTACTCTTTCTTTCTTACCTTTTGTAGCATTGTAGATGTATGAACCTGATTCAATTGTTCCTGAATAGATTCTTGCATAAATTAACTTACCTACATAAGGGTCAGTTACTACTTTAAATGCTAAAGCAGAAAGAGGTTCTTTATCTCCAGCTTTTCTTTCAAGAATTTTTTCTTCATCTTTAGGGTCAGTTCCTTGAACTGCTGGTATATCAAGTGGGCTTGGCATGTAATCAACTATGGCATCAAGAAGTGCTTGAACACCTTTGTTTTTGTATGCTGATCCGCATAGACATGGGAAAATTTTCTTTTCAATTGTTCCCTTTCTTATAGCAGCTTTGATTTCTTCTTCAGAAACTTCTTCACCTTCTAGATATTTCATCATTATTGTATCATCAATTTCTGATAATTCTTCTAAAAGATTTGCTCTATATTCTTCAGCTTTTTCTTTTAAATTTTCTGGAATTTCGCCTTTGATTGGGTGAGCTCCTAAGTCTTCTGTTTTATATGTTACAGATTCCATTGTTACTAGGTCAACTACACCTTCAAATTCTTGCTCAGCTCCTATAGGAATTTCTATAGGTACTGCATTTGCTTTTAATTTTTCTTTTATTGTATCTACAGACATGAAAAAGTCAGCGCCTGTAGCATCCATTTTATTTATGAAACAAAATCTTGGAATGTCATATTTGTCAGCTTGTCTCCAAACTGTTTCAGATTGTGGTTCTACACCACTTTTCGCATCAAAAAGTGCAACAGCACCATCAAGAACTCTTAGAGATCTTTCTACTTCAACTGTAAAGTCAACGTGACCTGGTGTGTCTATGATGTTTATTCTGTGATCATTCCAGTAACATGTTGTAGCAGCAGAACCAATTGTGATTCCACGTTCTTTTTCTTGGTCCATGGAATCCATTACTGCTGTACCATCATGGGTATCACCGATTTTATATATCTTTCCTGTATAAAACAACATTCTTTCTGTTACTGTTGTTTTACCAGCATCGATATGCGCCATGATACCAATATTTCTGGTTGCTTTTAATGAGACATCTCTTGACATTGATCCCCCTAATATCTATAGTGTGCGAAAGCTTTATTAGCTTCTGCAGCTCTGTGCATTTCTTCTTTACGTTTAACGCTGGCACCAGCATTGTTTGATGCATCTAAAATTTCTTTAGATAATCTTTCTACCATAGTTTTTTCTCCACGTGCTCTTGAGAAATTAACTAACCATCTTAAACCTAAAGTTTGTCTTCTTTCTGGTCTAACTTCCATAGGTACTTGGTAGTTAGCTCCACCTATTCTTCTTGCTTTAACTTCAAGTGTTGGCATAATATTTTCTAAAGCTTGGTAGAATACTTCTAATGGATCATTTCCTGAAGTTTCTCCAACTATTTCGAAAGCATCATAAACTATTTTTGTAGCAACGCCTTTTTTACCATCAAGCATAACGTTGTTGATTAGTTTTGTTACAACTCTATCGTTATACTTTGCATCAGGCATTACCTCTCTTTTTGGTATATGTCCTTTTCTTGACACTTTGCTTCCCTCCTTTACCAATTTTAGTAATATCTTTAGTACTCGACCATAAGGCCTTAAAAACGACCTTAAAGCCGTTCGTGTGCACATATACTTTTATTTTAATCTCAGTACATTATGCACTACATCTAAATACTACTAATTATCTTTTTTAGCTCCGTATTTAGATCTACCTTGTTTTCTTCCTTCTACTCCTGCTGTATCAAGAGTACCTCTTATGATATGGTATCTAACACCTGGAAGGTCTTTTACTCTTCCTCCTCTAATTAGTACAACAGAGTGTTCTTGAAGATTGTGTCCGATTCCTGGTATATAAGAAAGAACTTCTGCACCATTAGTAAGTCTTACTCTGGCAATTTTTCTCAAAGCTGAGTTAGGCTTTTTAGGTGTAACTGTTCTTACTGAAGTACAAACTCCACGTTTTTGTGGTGATTGAGATTTGGTTTGTCTTCTTTTAAGAGTATTGAAGTTATAACCTAAAGCTGGTGTATCTGATTTTTCCTTAGTAGTTTTTCTACCTTTTCTAACAAGTTGATTAATTGTAGGCATAATGCACCTCCTTTTTTTCTAAATTTTAATCATCTTAAAAATTGGCCTTACGCCAATCCTTATTAATTTTACACTCTTAGTATATATATGTCAAGTAATTTAAAGGCTTTTAGATATTTAAATTATTTTTGATTTAATTAAATTCTTACAAATTTTTTTATAAATAGTACAATGTAATCAAAAAGAGGAAGATATGGAAAAATTTTATAAAATATTATTGCTAGATCTAGAAAAAAAGAAATATGAAATTGAATATATTGATAAAAAAACTAAAAAATTTTATATGGGAGGATTTGCTCTTTCTTTGTTTTTTTTAAATAAAAACAAAAATTTTAAAAATCCTTGGATGATTTTTACATCTTCAATCATCGAATATAAAAATCCAATTTCTAAATTTATAATTATGGGAAAAAATGATTCAGGTAAAATTTTCTACAAAAATATGGGAGGAGATTTTTCTTATTTTCTTAAATCAAATTCTTATGATGGACTTGTTTTGTTAAATAAGTCTGATTTTCCTCTGGAAATTTATATTGATAAAGATAAAATTTCATTTAATGAAAATTCTAATAAAAATCATTCAAACTCTTCTACTTTTAATTATTTAAGGAAAAAATATGGAGATAATTTATCTTCTATTTATATTACAAATTCAACTATAAAAAAAGATAATTTGGCAAGGCTTGTTGAAGATAAATACCGTGGTTGTTCAAAAAATCTTTCAAATCTATTGTATGAAAAAAAAGTAATTTCCATTTCAGTTAAAAAAAATAATTTAAGAAAGATGAATATCCCATTAATCTTTAAAACTAATCCCAACAGACAATGTGATGGATGTATTTTGGGTTGTTTTGAAAAAAGATCTCACGAAAAAGAAAATCTTTTTTCAATTAAAAATTCTTATAGTGAGGATGATTTAGAAAAATTAAATAAAATAAAAAATAGACTTGATGAGTATGGAATTGATATTTATGGCTTATCAAAAAGCATAGAATTTTCATATAAACATTTAAACCATATTTATAAATTCGAAAATTTAAATCTTGACCAATTGGATAATATTACAAAAAAAATCGTAAGTGATAAAAAAGATGAAATTTATAGGGATTTGGCTTGTGGTAGGAAATATTTAGAGAAAAAATATAAAATAAAATCTTTATCAGATAAAAAAAGAAAAAATATTCCTAAGGATTATTTGAAAATAATTGATTCTGCAGGAATGTGTTTATTTGCTACAAACCCAAAAGATTTATCAAATATTGTAAATACCATAAATGAACTTTCAAATTTAAATTACAGCATTGATGATGTTAAAAATTTAATAAAAGAAATCGGAAAATTAGAAAGCAGCTTAAATTAATCTAAGCTGCTTGTTTTTTAATTCTATGTTATAGTCAAAGCTATAATCGTCTAAATTATCATGACTTATTATAATTATCATCCTATCTTCTTTTTCTTTTAGCCACTTATCCAAAAAATTATTTGCATCAATCCTTGATTTTTTATCCATTTGAGAAAAGGGTTCATCTAGTAGCAAGGTCTGATTTGCTTTTAACATAGTCCTTAAAAAAACTACTTTTTCCTTTTCACCTCCTGATAAGCTTTTTATATTTTGGTCTAATAAATTTTCTATTGCAAAAAATTCCAAGTCTTTTTTTATTTTTTCAATATTTTTTCCTATTATTTTAAAATTATCTCTTGGGGTTTTTTTGAAAATAAAGGGATTTTGAGCTTGATAAACTATATTTTTATCATTTTCAATACTTCCTTTTACAAATGTATTTATTCCAATAAAAGATTTTAATAATGTCGATTTTCCTGCTCCATTTTCTCCAGTTAAAATATATTTTTTCCCATCATAGAAAGTGAAATCTTCTATGTAAAATAATAATTTTTCATAAATTTCAGCTTGTAGGTTTTTTATTTTTATCATCATTTCTCCTAGAAAAAATCATTGCAAAAATAGAAATTCCAAAGGAAATTAGCATAAGAATAATTCCAAGTTTTATACTCATAGAATAGTTTCCCTTATTATTTTCAAGAACTATTGCGGATGTCAAAACCCTAGTTTTATATCTTATATTTCCTCCAACAATCATTACAGCTCCTACTTCTGATATAGCTCTTCCAAATCCTGTTATCAGGGCCGAAGAAAGCGAATAAGAGCTTTCTTTTATTAACTGCCTATACATTTTGAATTTTGAAATTCCAAGTCCTAGGCAAGTTTCCACAAATGAATTTCTAATTTCTTCTATTGCTGGATATATATTTGCACAAATTATTGGTGTTACTATGAGAATTTGGGCAATTATTATAACTTTTTGCGTATAAAGCCAAGAAAGTTTTCCAAATATTCCATTTTTTGAAAATAAAATATATACAAAAACTCCTGCTATTACTGGCGGCAAAGATGTAAAAGCATTAATAATTATTTTTAAAATTTTTATAAATTTATTTTCATTTAATCCAAGGTAAAATGCCAAAAAAGTCGCAAAAATTCCAGATATTATCGTTGAAATTATACAAATTTTTAAGGTCAATAAAACGATGGAATAAATTTCACTCATCCTATTCTCCTAAGAAGAAAAGTTGTTGACCATATTCCTCTTTTCCGTATTCGCTAATTAATTTTTTTGCCTTATCTGATAGCATCCAATCTTGGAATTTTTTAGCTACATCTGGGTTTGTTCCTTTTACTTTGTCAGGATTTACTATAATAATTGAATAAACATTTTTAAGGGCATCTGATTGGTCAACTAAAACTTCCAAATCCAAATCATTTTCCATAGTTAAAAATGTTGATAAATCTGTTAAAGTATAGGCGTTATTTTCTGAAGCAAAAGTTAAAGTCGCTCCCATTCCATCTCCAAGTGAGTTGTAATTATCTTTTTTTGATAATTCGTCAATATCTACTCCTGCCTTTTCCCAAATTTTTAATTCTTTGTTGTGGGTTCCTGATTCATCTCCTCTTGATACAAATTTTTCATCTTTTTCATTTATTAATTTGAAAGCTTCTTCTGCATCTTTTCCCTTTATTCCTGCAGGATCATCTTTTGGTCCAACTATTACAAAGAAATTGTGCATGAAAGATTTTCTTTCAAGTCCATATCCTTCTTCGATGAATTTTTCTTCTGCATCTTTTGAGTGAACCAAAATTACATCAGCATTTCCTGCCTTTGCATCTTCGATTGCAGCTCCTGTTCCTTTTGAAACAATTTCCATTTCAAGGCCTGTATCTTTTTTGAAATCATCTCTCAAATAATCCATCAAACCTGAATCGTTAACAGAAGTTGTTGTTGTAAGCTTTACAATTTTTTCTTCGCTCGTATTTTCGTTTGAGCTTTCCACAATTTCATTGCTTGTAGAATTTGCATTGGAATTTGTTTTTATTTCTTCCGTATTTTTTCCGCAAGCTGTTAGTCCAAATAACAAAGTAAGTGCCAATAAATGTAATTTTTTAATTTTCATATTATCCTCCTATAAAATATTTCCACTTTCTTTAGTATTATACCCACCTAAGTCTTTCATTTTTCTTTTAAATTCAGCTGATTTTAAAACTTCAATTAAGTCTTTGATTGAATCAAGTTTTAAATTTTCTTTTTTTATTATAAATTGATATTCTTCATCTTTTAGGTAAATAAAATCTATATCCATTTTTATAGCTGCCGATTCAACTCCAATTGAAAAGTCACAATCTCCATTTTTTACTGCAAGAGCTGCTGATAAGTGGGTTGTCACCTCATTGTCATAGCCATCTATTGTTTCTGGATCAATATTTTTATTTTTTAACAAATAATCAAACAACAAACGAGTCCCTGCTCCTCTTTGCCTGTTTACCATTTTTTTATCTAAAAGATCTTCTATTTTTTTTATTTTTAATGGATTATTTTTTTGAACAAAAATCCCCTGCCTACGACCAACCACATTTATTTTTGAAACTTCGTCTTTTTCAAAAAATAAGTCGATGGCTTCGTTGTTGTATGTTCCATTTTCATCTAACAAATGGGAAGGTGCAAGCAAGCAATCGCCTTGACTTAAAGCCTTGAGCCCTGCCAAAGAACCAACGTGGGATGATGAAATTCTTGTAAGCTTATTATCTTTTGCAAATAAATCATTTAAAATATCCAAAACTATGTCATGAGATCCAATAGAAACCATCCTGTTTTCAAAAACTTTTTTTGGAATTGGTCTGTGAAGAGTGACTTCTACCAAATCTCCCCTATTGTATCCTTCAATATTTCTATCAATAATTAAATAACCGTCTGATTCTGATAAAGAAAAAAGGGATCCAGCCTTTCTATCAAGTGGAGTTACAATAATTTCTCCATCAACCAAGCCAATTTTTACCCTTATATATTCTCTGTTTTTTAATGAAGAAATTACAGGCTTAGTAAGTTTTGCCTTAATTTTTATTTTGTCATCAGAAACAATTCTCATTTTTTTAAGCAGAGTAGGAAGAACAATCTTATCAAAAACTATGTGGGTTGAAACGGGATAGCCTGGAAGACCAACAAAAGGAGTTTGAGAAATTTTTCCAAGAATTGCAGGTTTTCCTGGTTTTATTGAAAGTCCATGGACAAAAACTTCTCCTATTTCTTCTACGATTTCTCTTGTATAATCCTTACTTCCTGCTGAAGTTCCTGCAATCAAAGTTACAAAATCACATTCGTTTTGAGCCTTTTCTAGAGCATTTTTAATTTGCCCTTTTTCATCTTTTACAATCGGATAAATTTTTGTCTCAAATCCACACTCTTTTGCCATAGAATTTAGCATAGAAGAATTTGATTCGATAATTTTTCCTTTTACCAAGTCTTCCTTGTTATCAATTATTTCATTTCCAGATGGGATAATTCCAATAACTGGTTTTTTTAAAACTTCAATTTCATTTATTCCTGCAGAAATTAAAACTGAAAGATCAACTGACCTAAATTTGTGGTAAGATGTAAAAATCAAATCTTTTTCTATTACATCTTCTCCTTGAATTCTTATATTTTCCCAAGCATTTACAGGTTTTAAAATTACAATTCCATCTTCTTGAATTTTTACATCTTCTATCATAATCACTGCATCATAGGGTTTTACAAGAGCAGAACCCGTATTGCAATATATAAAATCTTCATTTTTTAAAAATAAAGGCTTATTTTCTCTTGCAAGTTTTGTCATTTCACTTTTTACCATTACCCCATCCATGGCTGATGAATGGTAGGCTGGAGATGAATATTTTGCAAAAATCGCATTTTTTGAAACTCTTCCAAAGGCATCCTTGGAATCTATAATTTCACATTTTTCATCTGCAAAAAATTCCCCAATATTCTCGTGAAAAATTTCTATTGCCTCTTCTAATTCTTTTGTATCCAAATAAATATTTCTCATCTAATAAGATTCACCCACACTTTTTCATTTTCTTTTATTCCTTCAACATACTCATCAATCACAATATACCCCTTGGCTTTTTTTAATAGGGAAATATTATTGGAAAATCCAAAAATAGGACTTGCTACAAGCTCATTTCCTTCTTTTTTTATTTCTACAAGACAAATCATGGTTTTTGCTGAAGTATTTGCAATATTTCTTTTAATTTTGCATTTTATTTTTAAATTTTCATCAATTTTAAAATATTTTTCATAGGCTATTTGGAAAATAGTCCTAAAAACTGCATAGGCACTAATAGGATTTCCAGGAAGTCCCAAAATCATTGTATTGTTGTTTTGGCTTAAACTTGTTGGCTTTCCAGGTTTTATAGAAATTCCATGATAAATCATTCCAGGGTTTAATTCTTTGGAAATCTCTGGAACAAAATCCTTGTTTCCCTTTGATGATGAACCAGAAATTATTATCAAATCCAAATCTTCTTCAAGCTCTTTTTTTATAAGGTCTTTTTCATCTTTTAGATGTTTCATAGAAAGAACATCAATTCCCATGTTTTTTAACAAAGAATAAAGCATGTAGGAATTTATATCTCTTGATTTTCCTAGCACAAGTTTTGAATTTACTGGAATAATTTCATCACCCGTTGATAAAATTTTGCATTTTAATTTTTCATAAACTTCAATTTTTTCATAGCCCAAGCTTGCTGCCATGGCTATTGTTTCAGGGTCAATGATTTTTCCTTCTTTTTCGTAAATATCTCCAATTTTTGAATCATCGCCAATATCTATAATATTTTCCATAAAAACAACCGGCTTACTGATTGAAATTAATTTTTTGGACAAAATTTCTGTAAATTCTATGGGTAAAACCGCATCTGCCCCTTCTGGAACCATACCGCCAGTATAAATTTTTGAGGCCTCGCCTCTTTTTAATTTTTTTTGGGGGATATTGCCCATTTGAATTTCTTCAACAACTTTTAACATTGAAGGAATCGAATCAGTGGCGCCTAGGCTATCCTTATAATTTATTGCATAGCCGTCCATTGTACTTTTTCTAAAACATGGCAAATCATCTTTTGAAATCAAGTCATTTGCCAAAATATAGCCTAAAGAATCGCAAGTTCTAATTTTAATTTTTTTCTTATATCCAATTTTTTCCATCAAAGAAACTTGCAAATCAATAGCCTCATCAATTTTTACAACATCTAATAAATCCATACCAACCTCATTTTATCGAAAGATTTTCATTTTTATTATAAATATTAAATCTCTCGCCTCTTGCAAAACCTATCAAATTTATATTTTTCTCCCTTGCCAAATCAACTGCAAAACTTGTTGGGCATGACTGAGAAATTAAAAGATTAAAACCAACATTTAAAATTTTTTCCAAAATTACTTCACTTATCCTACAAGATGTAAAAATAAATTTATCAGATAAATCAATTTCATTTTTTAAAATATAGCCAATCAATTTATCAACAGCATTGCTCCTTGAAACATCTTCCTCAAATTTTATAATCTCATAATTTTTTACAAGGGCGCAAGAATGAGCTCCACCTGTTCTTTTAAAAATTTCGGATTCATTTTGAAATCTCTTTGAAAATTCAAAAAGTTTTTCCCTATCAATTGTTTGATTTTTAATTTCCCTAGTCTTTTTTTTAGATTTTTCCTTTTTTAAATCCACATAAACTTTATTTTCTTCTATTTTCAAATTTTTAATATCACTTATTGAATTAATAAGATTTTCGCTATAAAGATGACCTATGACAAGATTTTCTATTTCAATTGGGGTTAAGCTTAATCTTTTAAATTTTTCCCCATTTACATAAATTTCTAAAGGATATTCAACAATGACCTCATCCATCAAGCTTAGGTCCTTGTATTTTTCTATTTTTTCAATTTTGTATTTTTTAACTGAATCCATTTTTACTCTCTTCTATAAATTTTTTCCAATCCTTTGGATAATTTAAATTTCTAAAAATTTTCTCCACATTTTTAATATCTTTTATTTCTTCTTTTTTTATCACAGTAGGAGAAATTTCTCTCAAAAAACCATTCAAACTGCGTCCACCCTTTTTTATATATTTTTCCAAATCTTTTGCCAATTCTTTTTTGTAAAGGGCAAAAAAAGGCTCAAAATATTTTTCATTTTTGTAGGCCAAAATTTTTTCATAGGATTTTTCCTTTAAAAAATCAATATAAGCCTGATTAAAATACGGCATATCGCAGGCAATCAAGAAATTATCCTCATTTTTTGCATAAATAAGGCCACTATACAATCCTGCACAGGGGCCAATATTTTTTATTATATCTTCTTTAATTAGTATATCATTTTTATAATTTTTATACCTATTTTCAAAAAAGTTTTTTTCATTTGACAAAATTATGATTTGATCAAAATTTTTTGCCAAGTTTTCTATAATGGTGTCAATCAAATAGACACCATTATAGGATAACTTTTGTTTATCAACTCCCATCCTTGTACTTTTTCCGCCGCAAAGAAGGAGAGCCGTCATTTTTTTATTTCCCATCAGCCACCCCAGCTAATGTTCATGTATTGGTCCATCAACTTATCATATTCTTTTTTGAAGATATTTGCGTGTTCATCTTCCCAACTAGAAAAGTTTTCTAAAATTTCTTTCAATTCTCCATCATCAACTTTTTTTGCCATAGATTTATAATAATCCCTAAAATCTTCTTCAATAAGATATGCCATTCTCAAAACATTCATATCAGGAATCATGGATTGCTCCAAATTTTGGTCCAAATTTTCGCTTTCTTTTCTTTGGTCAAAAAATTCTTCCCCATTATCCTTTGGCAAAGTCAAATCTTTTTCATCTACATCTTCTCCCTTGTATTTGGAAAGAAGATTTTTTAGATATTCATAATGACCCCATTCAATTTTTGATAATTTCTTAAAAACTGCTTGAGTTTGTAGGTTTTGGCTTTTTTCTGCATTATCTTTATAAAAATTGTGGCCATATAGTTCCATTTCCATGGCAAGGCTAATTATTTTTATTGGATCATACATAAGAGCTCCTTTCTATTTTTTCAATCATAACACTTGCAACTTTAAGCTCAGGAATTTTTGCAATTGGATCAAGGGTTGGATTTGTAAGCCTATTTGCTGGTCCATCAACATAATGGAAAGGCATAAATACAACTCCTGGATTAATTTTTTCTGTTACTTTCGCATAAGATTCTACACTTCCACGTCTTGATGAAACTTTAATTTTTTCACCGTTTTTTATATTATAAATTTTTGCAGTTTGTGGGGAAATTTCTATATAAGATTTTCCTGCAATTTCACTTAATCCTTCAATTTTTCCTGTCATAGTTCTTGTATGATATTGGTAAAGCATTCTTCCAGTTGTAAGAATCAATGGATATTTTTCATCTGGTAATTCCTTGCTCTCTTCATAATCTATTGGTACAAAAAGTCCCTTGCCCCTTGCCATTGTATTTTTGTGTAAATATTTTGTTCCAGGGTGGTCTTTGTTTGTGCAAGGCCATTGAAGAGATTCGTTTTTAAGTCTTTTGTAAGAAATTCCACCGTATGAAGGAGTACATCCTGCAATTTCATCCATAATTTCACTAGGATTTTCATAATATTCTTCATATCCTAAAAGAGTAGAAATTTCCATCAAAATTTGCCAGTCAGCTTTGGCTTCTCCAATAGGATCAATTGCCTTATTTATTCTTTGAATTCTTCTTTCTGTATTTGTAAAAGTTCCGTCTTTTTCTGCAAAAGATGCTGCTGGTAAAACTACATCAGCAAATTCTGCTGTTTCAGATAAGAAAATATCTTGAACAAGTAGAAAATCTAATTTTTTCAAAGCTTCTTTGATATGATTTTGGTCAGGATCTGAAATCATAGGATTTTCTCCCATTATATATAAAAATGAAAGCTCTCCTCTGTTTGCTGAATCCATCATTTCTGTAATTGTCAAACCTTTTTTATCAGGAAGATCTCTTTTCCAAAACTGTCCCATTCTCTCTCTTACAGGATCGATAAATACTTTTTGATAGCCTGTATAATCTGTAGGAAGAGCTCCCATATCACAAGCTCCTTGAACGTTATTTTGTCCTCTCAATGGATTTATTCCTGTAGATTCAAAACCAACATTTCCTGTAAGCATTTGTAAGTTTGAAGTTGATCTTACTCCATTTGTTCCTGATGAATGTTGGGTGATTCCCATTGAATAATATAAAGCACCCTTATTTGCTTTTGCATACATTCTTGCAGCTTTTATTAGATCATCTTTGTTTATATGGCAAATTTTTGCAACAAGATCTGGAGTATATTTTTCTACAGTTTTTCTAAATTCTTCAAAACCTTCGCATCTTTCGTTTATATAATCCATATCGTGAAGATTTTCTTTTAAAATTATATGCATTAGGCCATTTAAAACCGCAATATTTGTTCCAGGTTTTATTTGTAAATAAATATCTGCATAATCTGCAAGTTCAATTTCCCTAGGATCTATAACTATAAGTTTAGCCCCTTCTTTAACTCTTTTTTTGATTTTAGTTCCAATAACTGGGTGGTTTTCCGTTGTATTTGTTCCAATTATTATAAAGGCATCGGTTCCTTCAATTTCTGCAATACTGTTTGTCATTGCTCCACTTCCAAGAGTGTTTGCAAGGCCTGCTACGGTTGAAGCGTGGCAAAGACGAGCACAGTGATCGACATTATTAGTTTTAAAAACTGTTCTTACAAATTTTTGAAATAAATAATTTTCCTCATTTGTACACCTTGCTGAAGAAAATCCACCAAATCCATCTGGACCTTTTTTCTCCATTATTTCATCATATTTTTCTTTTATGACTCTGTAGGCTTCTTGCCAAGATGCTTCAACTAATTTTCCATTTTTTCTTATTAAAGGTTTTGTAAGTCTATCAGGATGGTTCACAAATTTGTGAGCAAATTTTCCTTTTACACACAAGAGTCCATCATTTGGAATTGTATTAATTGGTTCAACTTCAACAACCCTATTTCCCTTAATAAGTAAATTTATTTGGCAACCTACTCCACAATATGAGCAAGTTGTTTGAACTTTTCTTACTTCCCAATACCTAAACTTATCTTCTTCGTATTTTTTCTTAGGATTTAAGGCTCCAACAGGGCATGCTGAAACACAATTTCCACAAGAAACACAATCACAAGAACCAAGTCCCTTATCCATAGGTGTTCCAATATATGTATCAAATCCCCTATCAACAAAACTTATGGCGTTGCTATTTTGTAGATTATTACACACACTTACACAAATCCCACATTTTATACATTTATTAGGATCGTAAGAATAAAATTTATTTGAAAAATCTATTGGTAAATCTTTTATCTCTCTTTTAAAAGATCCCTCACTTATTCCATACTCATAGCAATAATTTTGTAATTTACATTTTCCAGACTTATCACAGCTTAAGCAATCATTTGGATGGTTTGAAAATAATAAATCCAAAATTTCTCTTCTCATTTTCATTATTTTTTCACTATGAGTGTAAATTTTCATCCCATCTTTTAATTTTTGTGAACAAGCTGTTACTGGAGTTTTGTATCCTTCGATTTCAACTATACAAAGTCTACAAGCTCCGTTTGGCAAAAGTCTTTCATCCTTACAAAGGGTAGGAATTTTTATGCCAATTTCCTTACAAAATTCAAGAATAGTCTTAGGAGTATCAAGATTATATTCAAAATCATTTATTATGACTTTCATATTATTCTCCTTTGTCTTCTATTTTTTCAATTTTTTTATAAACATTATTTAAACCTGTGACAGTCATCCAATTAGTTTCTTTAAACTCTCCAGCCCCTTTCATGTATGGTGTGTCTGGATTATCTAAAAACATCAACTCTGTCATCATTCTTCCCTTCAAGCAAAGTGGTCTTCCACTTCCAGGTTTTTTTGCAGTAACTGCAATATTTTTGCCATCTTTTGAATGAAGATTAAAATCACATCCATAATCGCAAACCTTGCACTTAACTTCTTTAGTTTCTCCTTCAAAATTTCTAATTTTTCCCATAAGCCTTCTATCAACCAAGGCTCCTACTGGACAAATTGAAACGCACCTGTTACAAGAAACACAATAGGAATGAGCAAAATCTTCTCCCAAATCACAAGCTATATAAGAATCATAGCCCCTGTCGGCAAAAGATAAAATTGCCCTTTCTTCTACTTGCCTACAAATTTGCACGCATTTTCCACAAAGAATACATTTTGAATTGTCTTTATAAATATAAGGGCTAGATAAATCATAATTTTCTTCTCTTTTCGCCCCATCATGGTCTCTAAATTTTACATCATATTCGTAGGCATATTTTTGTAAAAGACAAGTTCCAGCTTTTTGACAAGTTAGGCAATCATTTGGATGAGAATCTAGTAAAAGTTGTAAGATATTTCTTCTTTTTTCTCTTAATTCTTCTGTTTGAGTTTTTACTTCCATCCCATCACTTGCCCTTGCTGAACAAGATGTTTCAATTTTACTTCTGCCATTTTTTGTAATTTCAACTATACAAAGTCTACATCCACCAAAGGCCTTTAAACTTGGATCATAGCAAATCGCAGGAATTTCTATCCCATTTTCTCTTGCTATATCCAAAACAAACCTATCTTTTTGAGTTTTTATTTCTTTTCCGTCAATTTTTATTGTAATATCTGTCATAAGATCATCCCTTTACTACAGCTTTTGGTTTTATTGGACAAACATTATAGCAAGTTCCACACTTGATACATTTTTCTTGATCAATTGTATGTTTTTCTTTAACTTTTCCACTAATACATCCAACAGGACAATTTCTCTTACAAGTTCCACATCCTATACAATTATCTTCGATTTTATAGGATAATAATGCCTTACAAGATCCAGCTGGACAGTGTTTATTTTTAATATGGTCTATGTATTCATCCTTATAATATTTTAAGGTAGAAATTACTGGAAAGGCTGCTGATTTTCCCAAACCACAAAGAGAAGCCTCTGTTACCAATTCGCTTAACTCTTCAAGCCTATCAATATCTTCCATTTTTCCCTTTCCTGCTACGATTCTTTCAAGAATTTCCAAAATTCTTTTTGTACCTTCCCTACAAGGAACGCATTTTCCACAGGATTCATCACAAGTAAAGTCGAGGAAAAATCTTGCTATGTCAACCATACAAGTATTTTCATCCATAACTACCATTCCACCTGAACCCATAATTGAATTTAATTCTTTTAAAGTTTCATAATCTACAGATGAATCCAAATATTTTGCAGGAATACATCCACCAGATGGTCCACCTGTTTGAACAGCTTTTAATTCTTTGTCGCCTTCTATTCCTCCGCCCAAATCATAAATAATTTCTCTTAAAGTTGTTCCCATAGGAACTTCAATCAATCCACTGTTTTTTACATCTCCAACCAAGGAGAAAACTTTGGTTCCAGGAGATTTTTCTGTACCAATACTTCTGTACCAATCAGCTCCGTTTATAATAATTTGAGCAACATTTGCCAAAGTTTCTACGTTATTTATAACTGTAGGTTTTTGCCACAAGCCCCTAAAAGCTGTACGGTGAATTTTAACCCTTGGCATTCCTCTTTTGCCCTCGATAGATTCCATCAAGGCTGTAGATTCTCCACAAACAAAAGCACCTGAACCTAGTCTTAATTCAATTGTAAAATTAAAACCAGAATCCATAATATTTTTTCCTAGAAAACCTTTTTCTTCAGCATCTTTTATAGCATATTTTAAACTTTCAACAGCCTTTGGATATTCAGCCCTTACATAAATAAATCCTTCATCACTTCCAATTGCATATCCAGCAATAGCCATGGCTTCAAGAACTGAATGGGGATCATTTTCAAGAATTGACCTATCCATATAAGCACCAGGATCTCCCTCGTCGGCGTTACAAATTATATATTTTTTATCTACATCATAATCATAAGCAGTTTGCCATTTTTTCCCAGTAGGAAAACCAGCTCCACCTCTTCCACGAAGCATTGAATTTGAAATAATTTCAATGATTTCTTTCCTATCCATTTCTGATAGGGCCTTATGTAGGGCAAAATATCCGCCCCTTGCTATGTACTCATCAATACTTCTTGGATCAATAACCCCACAATTTCTAAGGGCAATTTTAACCTGAATATCATCAGTTTTTTCAAGTTTTTCTGGATGGGAAACTTTCGTATTTTCTTTTATATTTTCAAGATATTCCAAATTTATCATAATTCACCTACTTATTTTCTTCCAAAACTTTAGAAACATCATCTTTTGTAAAATGTTCCACTTGCTCGCCATTTATTTCAACAACTGGTGCTGCCCCACAATTTCCAAGACACCTTGTCTCTGAAATAGAAAATTTTCCATCAGGAGTGGTCTCGCCTTTTTTTATACCAAGTCTTTGTTCAAATTCATTTAAAATATCAGCAGCCCCTTTTACATAACAAGCTGTTCCAAGGCAAATATGTATATCAGTTTTTCCCTTTGGTACAAAGGTAAATTGTGAATAAAAAGTTGCAACCCCATAAACTTCTGCTAATGGAATATTTAATTTATTTGAAATAAGTTCCATCATCTCATCTGGCAAATATCCAAATATACTTTGAGCCTCTTGTAAAATTGGCATCAAAGGTCCTTTTCTATCCTTGTTTTTTTCAATAAATTTTTTAAATTCATTGATTTTTTCTCTATTTTCTTCTTTGTCAAAAACAAAATTTCCTTTTATAGTTTTCATATTTAATCCTCTTTTTTTCTCAATGATAACCAATAAGCTAAACCTACAAAAATTCCTCCACCAACAATATTTCCAAGTGTTACTGGGAGTAAATTATGGATGAAAAATCCTGACCAAGTAAGTGTGTTAAGTCCATCTCCTAGTCCACTTGCAGTAACATAAGCTGGAATAGATTTTGCAAAAATCCCTGCTGGAATATAGTACATATTTGCAATACTATGCTCAAAACCAGAAAGAACAAACAACATTACTGGGAAAAATGCACAAAGCATCTTGCCAACTTGACTATCAGATCCAAAAGACATCCAAACAGCCAAACAAACTAGCCAGTTACAAAAAATACCAAGGATAAAAGCCTCAGAAAATCCAAGATTTACCTTAGAATTTGCAATCAAAATTGTTCTTGCCCCAAGCATAGAATCGCATGCATTCCATTGACCTGATTTCATCATTAAAAATGCTACAAAAACTGATCCAATAAAATTACCCAAATAAACAATGCCCCAAGCTCTCAAAAGCTCTTTTATATTGATTTTTTTATCATATACAGAAATAAGCATTAAATTATTTCCAGTAAAAAGCTCAGCTCCTGCAATTAATACAAAAATCAAGCCCGGAGTAAAACACAAACCTTGAACTAATTTGCCAAGACCCAAAGTATCTTTATTTGCCAACAAATTAAAAGATGCAAAACTTGATCCTGCTGCTGCAAAAGCTATAAAAGCTCCTGCCAAAAATGAAAGGATAAAAAGTCTTTTTTCCTTTGCCCTAGCCTTATTCACATAAGCATTACTGACCTTGTCCAAAATCTCATCTGGTCCTAAAATATTCGCCATACTTCCTCCTTTTTATTTAAAATCATATAGACATATTTTTATATATTAAAACTATACTTAATTAAATTTTAAATCTTTTCAATGATTAAGTCAATCGATTTCATTAAATCTTCATATATGTTTTAATTTTAACAATTAATTTGTATTTATAGCAAAGAAATCTTTTTCCTAAAACGCGTTTTTATTTATCCTATCTTAATTTTTTTGAAAATAATAAGTGACTCTTTCTAAATTATTTATTATAAATTTGCAAGAGTCACTTAAAAATTAATTTGTATATTTCAAATAAATCCCCTATAATGAATTTATTGGAAAGGAGAATTTTATGAATTCTAAAGAAAATTACAGACAATATATTCATGCTCTTCCTTGTGCTGCAAGTTTAGTTTTGCTTATTCAATATTTGGCTTTTTTTTACATTTATAAAAACAGTCAACAAGAATCTTTGACAAGATCATTAATTTATTCCCTAGGATTTTTGATTTTTTCCATATTTCTAGCAAAAGTTCAAAAAGTTGATTTTAATTTTAAAGATATAAAATACAAAAAACTAACTATAATTTTATTATTGGTATTTATAGTTTTAAATATTATAAATACAATATAAAAGAGCCAGCTTATGCTGGCTCTTGTTTTTTATTCATTTAATGCTTCTTTTTCTCTATTTTCTACTTCTTCTATATTCATTTGGATTTGTGCATCTTCAAGGTCTTTATTTTCATAGTTAATATCAAAGTCATTGTAGACTTTCATTCCTGTACCTGCTGGTATTAGTTTTCCTATGATTATATTTTCTTTTAGTCCTTTTAAATCATCAACTTTTCCTTTTATTGATGCATCTGTAAGAACTCTTGTTGTTTCTTGGAAAGATGCTGCTGATAACCAAGATTCTGTAGCAAGTGATGCTTTTGTAATTCCTAGAAGTTGTTGAGAATATTTACATGGCTTTTTGCCTTCTTCTTCCATTTGTTCATTTGCAATTCTTACTTCTCTAATTTCTTGCAATGAACCTGGTAAAAATTCTGTATCTCCAGCATCTTCTATTTTTACTTTTTTAAGCATTTGCTTTGTAATAACTTCTATATGTCTATCGTCAATTTCTACACCTTGAAGTCTGTAAACTTTTTGAACTTCTTTGGTTATATAATCTTGAACTCCAACTTTTCCTAAAACTTTTAATACATCGTGTGGATCAAGGGAACCTTCTGTAAGTTGTTGTCCTTTTTCAACCACATCTCCTTCTGATACTAAAAGTCTTGCTCCAAATGGAATATTATATTTTTTAGAATATCCATCTTCTGATAAAATTTCAACATCAGTTTTCTTTTCATTTTGAATTAATGAAACTGTTCCAGAGTTTTCTGCAATAAAAGCAAGTCCTTTTGGTTTTCTTGCTTCAAATAACTCCTCAACCCTTGGAAGACCTTGAGTAATTCCTACTCCTGCGATTCCTCCTGAGTGGAAAGTTCTCATTGTAAGCTGAGTACCTGGCTCTCCGATTGATTGAGCAGCTATAATTCCTACAGCCTCTCCAATATTTACTTTCTTGCCTGTAGCAAGGTTTCTACCATAACATTTTTCACAAACGCCATGTTTAGATTTACATTCTAGAACTGAACGAAGTTTAACTTCTTTAATTCCATTAGCTACAATGTTGTCGGCCTTATCTTCGTCAATAATTTGATTTTTACTAACTATAAGTTCCCCATCATTATCATAAATATCTTCAAATGATGTACGTCCTACAATTCTTGTAAATAAATTTTCGATTAATTCGTTGCCATCTTTAAATTCACGAGCAACTACATATCCATCTGTACCACAATCATCTTCTGTTACGATAACATCTTGAGAAATATCTACCATTCTTCTTGTCAAATATCCTGAATCGGCAGTTCTTAAAGCTGTATCTGTAAGTCCCTTACGAGAACCGTGTGTTGAAATAAAGTATTCTTGTACTGAAAGTCCTTCACGGAAGTTAGCCTTTATAGGAATTTCTATGATTTTTCCATCGGCTCTTGACATAAGTCCACGCATTCCGCCTAATTGCCTAATTTGGTTTGTAGAACCACGGGCTCCAGAATCTGCAAATATTTTAATATTATTGTCAGATTTTAATTCATCAAGAAGAGCTGCTGTTACTTCATCAGTTGCTTCTCTCCAAATATCAATAACTTTTTCATATCTTTCGTTATCAGTTATAAATCCACGTCTATAAAGTTTTTCATACTTATCAACTTCTTCATCAGCTTTTGAAACTATATCCCATTTTTGATGTGGAATTGTAACATCTGACATAGAAACTGTTAGTCCTGAAAGAGTTGAGAACTTATATCCTGTTGATTTAATATAATCTAGAACTGAAGCTGTTTTAATATTTCCATGTTTTCTAAAGCAGCGATCAACAATTTCTTTTAATACACCAGATGATGTAACTTGATCAACTTCTAGAGAATATGGATCTTCTTTTCTATTTACATATCCTAAATCTTGTGGAATTCCTTCATTGTAGATAAATCTACCAACTGAAGAATTTACAATTTTTCCAGGATCTTTTTCATCTTTTTTAATTCTTACTCCAACTTTTGTTTGAAGGGTAACATCATGATTTAAAAGAGCTTTTTTCATTTCTGAAATATTTTCAAAAATCATTCCTTCGCCCTTTGCACCTTCTTTGATAGTTGTTAGATAATATGCACCAAGTACCATATCTTGAGATGGAGTTGTTATTGCCTTACCATCTTTTAGACCAAGAATATTGTTTGTTGACATCATCAAAAGTCTTGCTTCAATTTGGGCTTCATTTGATAAAGGCAAATGGATTGCCATTTGGTCCCCATCAAAGTCCGCATTAAAAGCAGGACAAGCAAGTGGGTGAAGTTTCATTGCCTTTCCTTCAACCAAAACTGGTTCAAAAGCTTGGATACCAAGTCTGTGAAGTGTAGGGGCACGGTTTAATAAAACTGGATGGTCTTTTATTACTTCTTCAAGTATTTCATATACTCTTGGATCTTTTTTCTCAACCATTTTTTTTGCAGATTTTAAATTATGAGCAAGGTCTTTTTCCACAACCTTATTCATTATAAAAGGTTTGAATAATTCTAGAGCCATCTCTTGTGGCAAACCACATTGGTTAAATTTAAGATTTGGACCTACAACTATTACAGAACGTCCTGAATAATCTACTCTTTTTCCAAGTAAGTTTTGTCTAAATCTACCACTTTTACCTTTTAATAAATCTGATAGAGATTTCATATTTCTATTTGATGCACCTGTTACAGCACGTCCACGTCTACCATTATCTATTAAAGCGTCGACAGCTTCTTGGAGCATTCTCTTTTCATTTCTTACAATGATTTCTGGAGCTCCAATATCAAGAAGTCTTTTTAATCTGTTGTTTCTATTTATAACTCTTCTATATAAATCATTTAAATCACTTGTTGCAAATCTTCCACCTTCAAGTTGAACCATTGGTCTAAGTTCTGGTGGCATAACTGGAAGAACATCAAGTATCATCCATTCTGGTTTATTGCCACTTGTTAAAAATGCATCGACTACTTCAAGTCTTCTAGAAATTCTTACTTTCTTTTGTCCTTTTGCATCTTCAAGTTCTTTCATTAAAGATTCATATTCTTTTTTAAGATCCATGTTAGCAAGAAGTTTTTTAACAGCTTCTGCTCCCATTTCAGCTTGAAATTCTGTATCATCTGGATAATTATCTAGAGCCTCTGAATATTCGCTTTCAGATAATTCTTGTTTTTCGTAATATTCAGTTTCTCCAGGATTTATTACTACATAGGATGCGAAATATAATATTTTTTCCAAAACTCTTGGACTCATATCTAATAGAAGACCCATTTTTGAAGGGATTCCTTTGAAATACCATATATGACTTACAGGAGCTGCAAGTTCAATATGTCCCATTCTTTCACGTCTTACTTTAGATTTTGTTACTTCAACACCACATTTTTCGCAAACAACACCCTTATATCTAATTCTCTTGTATTTACCACAAGAGCATTCATAATCCTTGGTTGGTCCAAAAATTTTCTCACAGAATAAACCATCTTTTTCAGGTTTAAGTGTTCTGTAATTGATAGTTTCTGGTTTTTTTACTTCGCCATGGGACCATGATCTGATTTTTTCAGGAGATGCTATTTTCATTCTCATAGCACCAAATTCTTGTAATTCTGACAAAAAATCCCCCTTAATCTTCTAGCTCTTCTATATCTTCATTAGTAGAATCTGTTACTTCTACTTTTTCCTCTTCTTTTGCTGAAAGATTTGCTCCACTAAGTTTTTTTGATTGGCTTCTAATTTTTGATGCATCAATCTTTTCAACTTCTGAGAACTTATCTTGTTCGTCTATATTTTCTTTAATTTCAATTACATTTCCATCTTCATCTAAAAGCTCAACATCTAGGGCTAGAGATTGTAATTCTTTTACCAATACTTTGAAAGATTCTGGTGTACCTGGTTCTGGAACATTTTCTCCCTTAACAATAGATTCGTAAGTTTTAACTCTTCCTGTAACATCATCAGATTTTACAGTTAGCATTTCTTGAAGAGTATGACTTGCACCGTATGCTTCTAGGGCCCAAACTTCCATTTCTCCAAATCTTTGTCCACCAAATTGCGCCTTTCCACCTAAAGGTTGTTGGGTTACAAGTGAGTAAGGTCCAATACTTCTAGCGTGAATTTTTTCTTCAACCATGTGGTGAAGTTTTAGCATATACATTACTCCAACTGTAACTGGGTTATCAAATTCTTCTCCGGTCCTACCATCACGAAGTCTGATTTTTCCTGTTTTATTTACATATGGAGCTGTTTTTTGAGCTTGTTCAAGAGCTTCTTCTATTTCTGTATCCAAAGCACCATCAAATACTGGTGTAGCAATCTTCCATCCCATAGTTCTTGCAGCAAGACCCATGTGAACTTCCAAAACTTGTCCGATATTCATACGTGAAGGAATACCTAATGGGTTCAAGCAAATTTGAATTGGAGTTCCGTCTGGTAAGAAAGGCATATCTTCTCTTGGCATAATTCTTGAAACGACACCCTTGTTACCGTGTCTACCACACATTTTATCTCCAACCATAATTTTTCTTTTGGTTGCAACAAAAACTCTAATAACTTTATTTACACCTGGAGATAATTCATCTCCATCTTTTTTGTTATATTCTTTGACATCAACAACAATACCACTTTCTCCATGTGGAACTGTAAGTGATGTGTCACGAACTTCACGAGCTTTTTCTCCAAAGATTGCTCTTAATAGTCTTTCTTCTGGAGATAGTTCAGTTTCTCCTTTTGGCGAAACTTTTCCTACCAAAATATCGCCACTTTTAACTTCAGCACCGATTCTAATAACACCATTTTCATCAAGATTTTTCTTCATGTCATCGCCAACATTTGGAATATCTTTTGTTATTTCTTCAGCACCAAGTTTTGTTTCACGAGCTTCACATTCATGCTCTTCTATGTGAACTGATGTAAGGACATCATCCATTACTAATTGTTCATTTAAAAGCATAGCATCTTCGTAGTTATATCCTTCCCATGTTGTAAAGGCAATGAGAATATTTTTACCAAGGGCAAGCTCTCCTTGTTCTGTTGAAGGACCATCTGCAATTATTTCATTTGCATCAACATGTTCTCCAAGTTTTACAATTGGTCTTTGGTTAATTGTTGTTCCTTGGTTTGCACGTCTAAATTTAAGAAGTCTATAATAATCAATTTCTCCATCTGAATCTCTTTTGATTCTGATTTTTTCATCTCCAACATATACAACTTCTCCAGCATTTTTGCTTACTACACAAACACCAGAATCTTTTGCAGCCCTATGTTCAATTCCTGTAGCAACTATTGGAGCTTGGGATTTTAAAAGAGGAACTGCTTGTCTTTGCATGTTGGCACCCATTAGAGCACGTGTTGAGTCGTCATTTTCTAAGAAAGGAATCAAACTTGCTCCAACTGATACGATTTGTTGAGGAGAAACGTCCATGTATTCAACTTTTTCTCTTGGATAAATATCATTTTCTCCATTTATACCACGTCCTGAAACACGGTCATTTATAAATCTATTATTTTCATCAAGTGGCTCGTTAGCTTGGGCAATTATGAAATTATCTTCAACATCTGCTGTTAAATAATCTATTTCATCTGTTACGTGTCCATCTTTGCCAACTTTTCTGTAAGGTGTTTCAATAAATCCGTATTTATTAATTCTTGCATAAGTTGTAAGAGATGTAATTAGACCGATGTTTGGTCCTTCTGGAGTTTCTATTGGACAAATTCTTCCGTAGTGGGAATCGTGAACGTCCCTTACTTCTACTCCTGCCCTATCTCTTGAAAGTCCACCTGGTCCTAAAGCTGATAATCTTCTTTTGTGAGTTAGCTCACTCATTGGATTTGTTTGATCCATAAATTGTGAAAGCTGACTTGAGCCGAAAAATTCTTTTATTACAGCTGTTACTGGTTTTATATTTATAAGTCCTTGAGGAGTTGCAAGGTCAGGATCTTGAGTTGTCATTCTTTCTCTTACAACTCTTTCCATTCTTGCAAGACCAATTCTAAATTGGTTTTGTAATAATTCTCCAACGCCTCTAACTCTTCTATTTCCTAAGTGGTCAATATCATCAACATCGCCTATTCCTTCAAAAAGGTTAAATTGATAATTTACTGCAGCAAGAATATCAGATTTTACTATATTTTTTGGACAAAGTTCTTTTTTTCTTCTTTCAATTTCATTTATAATTGATTCTTTATCTTCATTTTCGTCAAGTATTTCTCTCATTACTGGATAATATACTTTTTCTGATAATTCAAGATCTTCAAGATCAAATCCCTCTAATTCTTCAAAAGAATCAAGATAAACAAAGTGGTTTCCACAAATTCTTAATTCTTTGTCCTCACCGTTTTCTTGTTTTACAATTATGTCTACAACATTAATTCCGCTATTTTCTATATTAAGAGCAGTTTGTCTATCTATCATTTCTCCAGCTTTTACAAAAAGCTCGCCTGTTTCATCACTTACTACATCTTTTGCAGAAATTTGATCTATAAGCCTATCATGTAAAGCTAGTTTCTTGTTGTATTTGTATCTTCCTACTTTAGCAAGGTCATATCTTCTATCATCGAATAAAAGATTATTTATTAAATTTTGTGCAGATTCTAGACTGGCAGGGTCTCCTGGTTTTAATTTTTTGTAAATTTCTATTAAAGCTTCTTCGCTTGTTTCTGAATTTTCTTTTTCAAGAGTGTTTCTTAAATGTTCAGTATCTCCTAAAGCTTCAATTATTTCTTCATCATTTTCAAAAAGTAAAGCTCTTACAAGAGTTGTAGCTGGAAGTTTTCTTGTACGATCAAGTCTTACATTTACTGTATGAGATGCGTCAGTATCAAATTCAATCCATGCTCCTCTGTTAGGTATAACTGTTGAAGAATACATTTTATTTCCTGATTTATCAAGCTCTGATGCATAATAAACTCCAGGACTTCTTACAAGCTGACTTACAATAACTCTTTCAGCACCATTTATTACGAAAGTTGCTGAGTCTGTCATCATTGGGAAATCTCCCATAAATACTTCTTGCTCTTTTACTTCTTCAGTTTCCTTATTAATAAGCCTAGCCTTAACTTTAAGGTCTCTAGAATATGTTGTGTCTTTGTATTTTGCTTCTTCTATTGTATATTTTGTTTCATCATCAAAATCATATCCAACAAATTCAAGTATTAAATTGCCATTATAATCTTCGATTGGGGAAATATCTTCCAAGATTTCTCCCAATCCTTCTTCGACAAACCACCTATAAGAGTCTTTTTGAACTTTTAATAGGTTTGGCAAATCAAGAACTTGAGGAAATTTAGAAAAGCTAACACGTTCAGTTTTACCAAATAACTCTTTATGATATTGCACTATAAATTACTCCTTTATCTTGCTTTTAGCCTAAAACTTTGCTTATGACCTTTTATGTAATTTCTAGGCTTAAAATAGAAAACTAAGCCTTTTTTACATAAATAAAAAATCTCGCTAAATTAGAATTCTAGCAATTGTTTATTATATCACTACACGCTAGTAAATGTCAAATAATTTAGGAGATTTTTCAAATTATTTTAATCTCTATTTGATTTTCACTTACTATATATTTTTTTGTAAATTTGTCAAATAAATCAGTCTATATAATTTGTTTTTATCTTATGATTTTTGCCTTGTAATTTTTCTTTAGGATAACCAAGTATAAGACCATGAACTGGATAGAAATTTTCTTCTAAATTTAATTTTTTGATAAATCTTGCATCTTTATCGAATCTTTCAAACATTCCCCTTATATAACAAGAGCCTATTTCAAGATCTGTTGCTTTTAGTGCCATATTTTCTATAATGCAAGCTGTATCTTCAAGTCTTGTTATGTGACCTTCTTTTGCTGAAATTATTATTAAATATGGAGCTGAATAAATCGGATTTGCTTTTGGATCATTTACAATTTCTCTAGCTTCTTCTAAAATTTCTTGAATTAAATCCTTATTGCTTATTACAGTTATTGCCATATTTTCGTATAAGCTATTTCCAACTGGGGCTTTTACTCCTGCATCTACAATTTTTTCTAGATTATTTTTTTCAATTTTTTTATCTATATATTTTCTTGTTGAAACTCTTGTATCTATTACCTTGTCAAAATCCATAAATATCTCCCTTCTTTTCTTTTATTATACTATAAAATTTTTTATCAAAAATCGTTTTTTATAGATAAGTAGATTTTGTATATTTGTGGTATAATTAATTTAAATAGGAGGATTTAATGAAAAAAATTAGTAAGTTTTTTTTAGGACTAGCATCAATTTATTATTTGTTTATTAGCTTGGCACTTTTTTTGGCAAGTTTGTTTTCTTTATTGGTAAATAGGAATTATGTTTTTGCCATTTTTGATTTGTTAGGCTTTTCAAATATTTCGCTTGAAATAATTAAACCTATTTTGTTTGTGATGCTTTTTTTGTTATTTATATTAATCGCATCTGTAGATAGGAAGATTTTTAAATCTATAAAGTTTGGGGAATATTTTTTATTTAATATTTTTACAGGATTTTTCTTTATTTTTATTTCTATTATCGGCCATGTGTTTTTTAGAGATAAAATTTTTATTGTAAGCTATATTTTTAATATTTTCCTTATTATTGGTTCTATGATTGGTCTTAGGGAAAAAAGCAAAGTTTATTATGATGAAGAAAATTCTAATGAAATAAATGTTGATGATAATAAAACTTTTGAAAAAATAAATGAAGATGAAAAAGAAATTGAAATTTCTGATAAAAATTCCAAAGAAAATAAGATAGAAGAAAATCCTCAAGTTTTTGTTAAAAAAGATGAGGGAAATACAAATCAAAAAGATATTGTAAGTAATAGAAAAGAAAATATAGAAAATAAGTAAGTTGTTTTGAATTTAATATAGGTATAGAAAAGAGAAAAAGTAAGGTTAGCCTTGCTTTTTTTTGAAATTATTATGAAAGGGTTTGTTATGAACGAAAAATATTTAAATCTTCTTAGAGAAAATTATCCAAGTAGGACTCATTTAGTTGATGAATTGATTGGTTTAAACGCAAAATTATACCTTCCAAAGGGAACTGAATACTTTTTTTCTGATCTTCATGGAGAGGCTAAGGCTTTTATTCATCTTTTAAGGTCGGCTGCTGGAAATATTAGAGATAAGACTAAGCAATATTTTGGCGATACTTTGATAAAAAAAGACCAAGACGATTTGGCAAGTTTGATTTATAATCCAGAAAGAGAACTTGTAAGATTAAAGGAAGAAAATATTGTTGATGATGATTGGTACACAATTAATATTCACAGACTTGTAAATTTGTTTAGGTTTGTTTCTACAAAATATCCAAAAGATACAGTAAAAGAAAAATTTCCTACAAATTACAAAGAAATTATCGATGAACTTTTGTACACAAATGATTCTGAATTTAATAAAAAATTATATTATGAAAAGATAATTGAAAATATTATAAAATATAAGGCTGCTGATGATTTTATTATTGTTTTATCAAGCCTAATCCAAAGAATTTCTGTTGATAGCCTCCACATAGTTGGAGATATTTACGACAGAGGCCCTGAACCTCATATTATTATGGATGAATTAATTTCTTTTCCAAATGTTGATATTCAGTGGGGAAATCACGATCTTGCTTGGATGGGAGCTGTAAGTGGAAATAAAGCTTTGATTGCAGCTTGCCTTTGCAATGCATTTTCCTACAATAATTTTGACTTTATTGAAGAAGGTTATGGAATAAATTTAAGACCACTTTATGAATTTTCGATGAAAACTTATAGGGATGACCCATGTGAGAGATTTATGCCGAAAATTTTTGAAGAAAATATTTACGATAAGGTAAATAAAGATGTGGCTGCAAAAATGTATAAAGCTATGAGCGTAATTAGGTTTAAACTTGATAGCTTGCTTCTTGAAAGAAATCCAGATTTTAATATGGATGATAGAAATTCTTTGAAACATATTAATTTTGATGACATGACCTATAAGGGAGCAAAACTTCTTGATACAAATTTCCCAACTATTGACCCAAAAAATCCATCAAAATTAACTTATGAAGAAGAATTTATAATTGATATTCTCCAAAAAGAATTTTCAAAAAACCTTCTTTTAAATAGGCACATTAAATTTATGTACACAAATGGTTCAATGTACAAAAAATCCAACGGTTCGCTTTTATTTCACGGTTGTATTCCAATGGACTCTGATGGAAATTTCCAAGAAGTAAAAATAAATGGCAAATCCTATAAAGGAAAAGCCATGCTTGATATTTTTGATAAGCTTGCAAGAGATGCTTATTTTTCAAATGATTCAAAGAAAAAAGAATTTGCTCAAGATATTTGCTGGTACTTGGTTTGTGGAAAAAAATCTCCAATTTTTGGCAAAAGTCAATATTCGTATTTTGAAAATTTATTGGTAGATGATAAAAATTTAAAATACGAAAAAATGAATGCTTATTATGATTTAAATAAAAAAGAAGAAATTTGCGATAAAATTTTGGATGAATTTGATTTAAAATGCGAAAGAAGAAGAATTATAAACGGTCACGTCCCAGTTAGAGTCAAAGAAGGTAAAAAACCAGTAAGAGCAAATGGAAAATTATATGTAATTGACGGTGGAATTTCAAAACCTTACCAAAAAAAGACAGGCATTGCAGGCTACACTTTGATGTATAATTCCCACCACGTAGCCCTTGCAGAACACGTTTCATATTCACACATTAGAGATAACATGGGAGCCTATACTCCAAAAATTTACGAAACTGAAAAACTTATTCCAAGAATGCTTATAAAAGATACAGATGAAGGCGAAAAAATAAGAGCAAGAATAGAAGTTTTGAAAGAATTATTGGAAGTTATAGATAAGGGCAAAAATATTTCAAATAAAATAAATTCTTAAAGAAAAAATCTTCAAGTTTTACTTGAAGATTTTTCTTTATTATTTATTATTTTTTACTTTTCTTTGATAGAAAGAAATATGCAATTCCTGCAAGTATTAAAACTACAAGAACAATTCCTACAGATTTTACTCCTGTTCTTACAAAGGAACGACTTTTCTTCGTGGCAGGTTGTTTTTTAACTGCAACTTTCCTTGATACTTTACTTAATTTCCCTTTTTGTTGATTTTCTTCTATAGCTTTTTCTATTTCGGCTTTTAATTTTTTTATGCTATCCAAATTAGAATCAGCCTTATCTGGTAATCCCTTAATTAAATCAGCATATTTTTTTTGATTTGATGAAGATAATTTGCCCTTATTTTTTTCAAAATAATCAACAAGTTTTTTATGTTCAGCCATAAACTTATCTCCATTAAGATTTTTGTAGGCTGTATTATAAGAATTTACCAAATTATCAATATTATTAACTTCTTCTTTGTTTTGAAGTTTGCTGTAAGCTTTCTTTATAGCATCAAGACTTTGATTGAAATTATTTTTCAAACTTTCATCTGATTTTTTATAATAATACTGACTTTTTGTATTTTCTTCCTTATCTATAATTTCTTCTTTCAAAGTTTTAGCATTATATGCCTTAACCTTATTATTTAAGGTTTCAATGGCTTTTTCTACTTTTTCTAGATTTGAATTTGCATCATCCAAAACTAATTTTTCTTCTCTTAAATCAATGCCAAAGTTTCTATTTTTTTCTAAGCCATCTTTTAAAATGTCCTTGAATTTTTTTAAATCCTTGTTGTAATTTTCTATATTTGATTTAGTAGTTTTTAGATTTTTTATTTGTTCTTCGTAATCTTTATAACTATCATAAGAATCTTTATAGGAATCAAGTTCATTTTTCAAGTCATCAGACAAGGATTCAGCTTTTAATTTAAAAACTTCTTCTTTCAAATCTTCGTATTGTTTTTTTATATAAGATAATTTTATACTATCAATAGATTTTAAAATTTCTTCTTTTTTCTCTTCTACATTTTCAACTTTTAAATCTTCAATTAATTTTATATATGCGTCTTGACCTTCTTTTGTATATTGCTTAAATTCTTCTGAATTTACAAAGTCTTTAGCTTTTTGTATAAATTCCTCTGGAGTTAATTCTTTATCCTCACTCATAATCTCTTCAGCATAAGCAACATTTGCCTTATTTGAAATCATGCTATTAATTGGCGAAAATGCCAAAGACATACTTAGAGCCAAAAATAATATTTTTTTACTTTTTTTCATTGTTCCCCTCTCCTGTTTAACTTCTATTTATGATTATATCAAATTTTCAAAAAAATTTATAGTAGAATAGGAAATTTATCACAAAAATAAAAAAGTTTTGTATTATTGTGTTATTATATAAAAAAGAAGAATAAAAGAAAGGAACAATATGATAGACTTACATTTACATTCACATTTTTCTTTTGATTCAAATACAAATCCAGAAGAAAATGTAAAATCAGCTATAAAAAATAAAATAAAAATAATGGCATTTACAGACCACTTGGATAATTTTTGCCAAAATGACAGGGATATTTCCTTTGATCTTGATGAGTATTTTTCTACTATATATAAGCTAAGGGAAAAATATAAAAATCAAATAAAAATTTTGGCAGGAATTGAAATAGGATTGGCTTATGAAAACGCAGATAAAATTGATAAATTTATTGACGAAAATCCATTTGATTTTGTAATCGGCTCTATCCATGCCGTAGAATTTAAAGATGTTTGGTTAAATAGAAAAAATATAGAAAAAAATCCAAAACATTATTACAGAAAATATTATAGGTATATGCTAGATTCTGTAAAATCCTGCAAAAACTTCTCAGTTTTAGGTCATATTGACTATATTGATAGGTATCTTGAAGATAAATCAGTAATACCAGATTTTTCACTATATGAAGATTTGATTGAAGAAATTTTAAAAGAATTAATAAAAACAAATAGAGCTTTTGAATATAATACAGCAGGTTTTAGAAATAATTTGTCCTACGCAAATCCAAAAGATGAAATCTTAGAAAAATATAAAAATCTAGGAGGAAAAATCTTAACCCTAGGCTCAGATTCCCATTTCCCAGATACAATTTCCTATAAAATAAATGATGGAATAAAACATTTAAAAGATTTGGGCTTTGACCACATTTCCTATTTTGAAAATAAAAAAGAAAAAATTATAGAAATTTAAAAGGCTCACAAAGAGCCTTTATTCATACATTTTTTTATAAAAAGACACATCTCCTCTGTGGGTTACTATATTGTAGCCTGCTTTTTTTATTCTAAGTTCCAAACAATTTCTACACTCTGCCGCCTCATCTCCTGTGCAAATTTTATTATCATATAAGGAATAAAGTTCTCTGTAAGATGTTGGGGATAAATTTGGCATTAGGACATTTGCACCTGCCTTCAAACCTTCTTCTCTTCCAAATGGATTTATTGTTCCAAGCGCCGTCGTAGCTGGTATCAAACAATAAGGAAACATCAATCTTAAAATAGAAATAAGTCTTAAAGTTTTTTTGTACGAACCATTTTTCATATTTTTAAATGGAGTATCGTGTTGGGATAAATAAGGACCTATTCCTATCATATCCGGTTTTAATTTTTGTAAAAATCTCAAATCAGAAATCAAATCTTCATCCGTTTGATAAGGAGAATCCACCATAAAGCCTCCCCCAACTTGAAAACCAATTTCTTTTAAATCAAAAAGAGCCTTTCTCCTGTTTTCAAAAGACATTTCTTTTGGATGGATTTTATAATAATGATCTTTGCTTGAACTTTCTTCTCTTAATAAAAACCTATCAGCTCCGGCTTCAAAAAATTTCTTGTAAGATTTTTTTGACCTTTCCCCAATTGATAAAGTTATAGCACAATCAGGATGAATTTTTTTAATTTCTTCAACAATTTTACAAATATCTTCATCTTTATAAGATAAATCTTCCCCACCTTGAAGAACAAAAGTTCTATAACCCAATTTGTAACCAATTTTTGCACACATTAGAATTTCATCAAAAGAAAGTCTGTATCTTTCTATATTAGAATTTGATTTTCTAATTCCACAATAGTAGCAATCATTTTTGCAAAAATTTGTAAATTCAATTAGACCCCTGACATATACGTCTTTGCCATAAATTTCTTGTCTAACCTTGTCGGCTTTTTTTGCCAAATATTCGTTGTATGAGTCATCTTTTATAAAATTTAAAAGTTCTTGGTCAGTAAAATTTTCTGCTTTTACAAAGCCCATTATTAATTCACTCCTTTTCGTATTTTTATATTATAACAAAAAATAGTTTTTTATAAAACTTTAAAAACAAAATTTATTTTTTCTACATATTTTCTACATAATCTTGATATATTATAATGCTTGTAAAAACGAGTTGTAATTATTTTGTAACTATTGTTACGAAAAAGAAATGAAAAACATAAAAAAACTATTAATTAGTTACAATAAATTAAAAAAAACACAAATAAGGAGTAATCATTATGACAAATTTAAAAAAATATGCCTTAGCAGCGGCAATCGTACTACCAACATTATTTACAGCATCAAACAAGGCTGAGGCTTCATCTGCAGTTAAAGATGCAAACAAAGCTGACGCAGTTAATGTAAGAAGTGATGCTAGCGAATCAAATAATATAATCGGACTTATAACTGATGATAAATCTTATGAAGTTCTAGGATCAACAGATGGTTGGTTAAAAATCAAATTTAACGGTAAAGAAGCTTACGTTGGTGGTCAATGGTTTAATATTACAGAAACAGCTAAAATTTTAAGCCCAGCAAACTTTAGAAAATCTGATAACTTAAATTCAGAAGTTTATCAAGTTCTTAAAAAAGATAGTAGTGTAGAAGTAAAATCTGCAGCAAACAACGGATTTGTAAAAGTAGTTTTTGAAGGTAAAGAAGGATATATCCACAATAGTTTATTAGGACTTTCTAATGATTTTATCAACAAAAATTATGCACCAGTTCAAAGTCAAACAAGCACAAATAATAACTATCAAGCTACAGCTTCATACCAAGCTCCAGCTCAATCTTATCAAGCACCTGCTCAAACACAAGCACCAGCACAAAATTATACAGCTAATAATTCATCAGCAAAACAAATTATAGCACAAAGAGAATCTGGTGGATCTTACAATGCTAGAAACGGACAATATATTGGAAAATATCAATTGTCAGCATCTTACTTAAACGGAGATTATTCTCCAGCTAACCAAGAAAGAGTTGCAGACCAATACGTAGCTCAAAGATATGGTTCATGGGATAACGCCCTAGCATTTTGGAACAACAACGGTTGGTATTAAAATTAAATAATAAAAAAATTAGAACTTCAAGCTAATTGCTTGAAGTTTTTTTGTGAAAATTTTACTTCCATTTCCCATCACTTTTGATATATCAATTTAAAAAATTTAATTTATTTATCAAAAATGATAGAATAAAAGAAGATTACAAATTTACAAGGAGCAATTATGAAAATAATTTTGGCTGTAGATAGATATTTTGGAATTGGAAAAGATAATAAACTTCTTTTTCATTTAAAAAAAGACTTGGCACATTTTAAAGACCTTACCCTAAATAATATAGTTATAATGGGAAGAAAAACTTATAAGTCCATGAATGGGGCTCTTCCCAAAAGAGAAAATATAGTTTTGACAAGAAATAAAGATTTAAAACTTGATGATGCTTTAGTCTTTAATAGCCCACAAAATATTTTAAAATATGTAAGAGAAAATAAAAATGATAGAGAAGTTTTTGTAATCGGTGGAAAAGAAATTGTAGACTTGCTCTTAGATTTTTGTGATGAGGCAATTATTACAAAAATCGATGCAGAAAAAGATGCTGATACCTTCCTTCACAATTTTGATAAAGACAAAAATTTTGAAATTGTAAATAAATCAGAAGCTTATTACGAAAATGACCTTAAATTTAATTATATAACTTATAGGAGGAAAAAATGATAGAAATATTTGTTAGCAAACTTTGTCCAGATTGCACTGAAATAATTGAAAATTACAATAATGATTCAAAAAATTTCCAAGGATGTGAAATCATAGATATAACCGATTCTATGATAAATCTCAAAAGATTTTTGGCATATAGGGATAATTTTAATGCTTTTGAAGAAAAAATCAAAACAAATCAAGTAGGAATCCCTGTAAAAATCACTGACAAAAAAGAAGTTGAATTTCTATAAAATTAATTTTTAACTAATTAACAATTAATAATTTAAAAACAAAAATCCAATCTATATTTTCAAAAGCTTATTGCCTATTGAAATTTATAGATTGGATTTTTTTTGCAAAAAATAACCCTAGCTTTAGCTAGGGTTAGGAAAAATTTTACTTATTTTTCTTTTTTAGGATAAATAATCCAATTGTGCTTAGTCCAATTGTTGATAAATAGAATCCTAAATTGCTTTCAATTCCTGTTTTTGGCATTTTTGTGCCTCCAACATTTGAACCTTTTTTATCATCTCCACTTACTTTTTGTAATTTAACATCTTTTTCTTTATCCTTTTCATTGCTAGAACTTGGTTTTTCTACAGAAGGTTCTGTGCTTGATGGATTGGATGGTTGTGGTGGATTTGTTGGTTCTTGTGGTTTAGGATCTGCTTTTTCAATTTTTTCATACAAGGCAGTTACTATTATATTATTATTAATTACTGTCTTATCATCTGTATCCCATCCTTTTACTTTGTAATCTGTTTTTGCTACAATTTTTGGATGAGCAATTTCTGCTAAAGTTTTTCCAGCTTTTGGATTTACATAATATTTTGTTATTCCTTCAAGATCTCCATGATCTCCTTTTTCAAAAATCACTTCAACATATCCATGAGGTTTATCATTAATATTACCATTTCCATCAACTTCTGGAATTACATCAGGAAGTTTAGCAAATGTTCCAGTAACTATTTTATTTTCTTTGTATTGAACAAATTGTATTGTATCAAAATCCCAACCATTAAATGCGTATCCAATTTCAACATTTAAACTTGGAGGTGGAAGAATAACTTCTTTTTCTGGATTTACATAGAATTTTGTAATTTGTCCATCCATTATTGAGCCACCTTCGCCTTGTGTTACAAAAGAAACTTCAACATATCCTTCTACAGGTTCAGTGCTTACATCATTCAATTCATTGAAATATGCTGTAATTGTAGTGTCAACGTTATAAACAGTTGGCTTACTTGTATTATCAGGATCCCATGATCCAAATTCATATCCAGTATTTGGACTTGCTTGTGGGAATTCCAAAGTTACTTCTTTTGTAGGATTTACAAAATATGATAATTGTCCACTTAGACTTCCATGACCATCAGTTGTAAAATCTACTTTTACATAGTCTTTTGGCTTTTCATGATTTCCATCATTTGGAATCACATCATCAATCGCCTTTGAGCTTGCCCTTACAACTATATCTTTATCTTTTATTTCTAAAGTTTTTTCTTGATCCCAACTTACAAATTCATAACCCAAATGTTCTCCAATATTTGGCCATTTCAAATCACTTAATTTGACATTTACATTTTTCTTTACAGCATAATTTTGTGTGCCATCCAAATACAAACCATTATCATTCGTAAATGTTACGCTTACATAGCCCTCAGGTATTTCTTCTGGATCAGGAATAATATTTTTCTTGGTTTCTTCTATTTGCCACGCTTTAAGACTATATTTTGCTATTATTTCTGTGTCTTTTTCGAATTTTCCTGTGATTTTTTTACCTTTTTCCCATTTTCTTGGTTCGGTGTCTTCTTTTTCTCTCCATTCGCTAAATTCGTAGCTGTGGCTATCTTTTTCACTTTTTACTTCTATTCCTGTTGGATCTTTTTCTGGAATTGTTACTTCTACATCTCTTCTTACTCTGTAGTATGATTTTTCTTTGTTTACTGCTTTGTCTGTTGGATTTACTGTTACTAGGATGTAATCTTTGTAGTCTTCTCCTGGAATTGTATTTTCATCTGGTACTTCTTTGATTGTATCTAATACTTTTACTGGTACGTCTACTAAGAATACTTCTCCTGTTTTGTAGGTTACTTTTACTCTTTGGTAATTTGTGTAAACTTTCTTTGTTGGATCTGTTGGATCATCTATTTCTTTTTCTGGATCTAGAATTTCTTTGCTTACGTCTGGTTTTTTATCTATTAGATAATAAGAGTCAATTTCTGCAACTTTTCCACTGTTTCCAATTTTTCCAGCTTTTATTTTTTGTTCGTATTCTTCTAAAGTTGGATAATTTCCTACATAGGTTGTTATCATCTTCGCACTTGGTTCTTGTGCTAATGGTGTAAACTCTTTGCTATATCTTGCTGTGACGATTATTTTTTTGGTTATTTCTGTATTATCGTCTGTATCCCATCCGTATTTTTCGTATCCATTGTTTGCTTTGATTTCTGGATGCTTAATTTCTTTTAATTTTTTTCCTGCTTTTGGATTGACGTAGTATTTTGTTATTCCTTCTAAGACTCCGTGTTTTCCTTTTTCAAAGATTACTTCTACGTAGCCTTTTGGTTTGTCGTTTGGTTTTCCATCTTCGTCAATTTCTGGGATTATGTCGGCTATTTTTTCAAATGTTCCTTTTATTATTGTTTCTTTTTCTGTATATTGGGTTAGTTTACTTGTATCTTTATCCCATCCTTTGAATTTATAGCCTATTTCTGTTTCTAGCTTTGGCGTTGTTACTATGACTTTCTTTTCTGGATTTACATAGTAGGTTTCTACTTCGCCTTCTTTTATTTTTCCACCTTTTCCTTCTATTTGGAATGTTACTTTTACGTAATCTTTTATTGGTGTTTCGCTTACATCATCTAGTGCTTTAAATTTTGCTGTGATTGTTGTATCTTTTTCATATTTTGTTGGCTTGTTTGCATCTTTGTCCCATTCTTTAAACTTATAGCCTATATTTGCTTTTGTTTCTGGAACTTCTAGTGTTACTTCTTTGGTTGGATTTACATAGTAGCTTGTTTCTCCTTCTAGTGTTCCATTTCCGTCTGTTTTGAAGTCTACTTTTACGTAACCTTTTGGTTGTTCTTCGCCATCTTTTTTTGGTATTACATCTTTTAATGGGATTGATGTTGCATTTACAACTATGTCTTGATCTTTTATTTCTAAATCTTTTTCTTTATCCCATTTATCGAATTTATATCCTACTTTTTCTTCTATTTGTGCCCATTTTATATCTTTTAATGTTATTTCAAGGTTTTTCTTTACGAAATATTCTTGGATGCCACTTAGTGTTAATCCATCATCACTTGTGAATTTTACACTTACATAACCTTTTGGTTTTTTTTGTGGATTATCTGGATCATTTGGTATTACATTTTTCTCTGGTTTTTCTTGTTGCCACGCTTTAAGACTATATTTTGCTATTATTTCTGTGTCTTTTTCGAATTTGCCTATGATTTTTTTGTCTTTTTCCCATTCTCTTGGTTTTGTATCTTTTTCTTTCCATTTGGTAAATTCGTAGCTGTGGCTTTCACCGTTTTTACTTGTTACTTCTATTCCTTCTGGATTATTTGATGGAATTGTTACTTCTACATCTTTTCTTACTCTGTAGTATTTCTTTGTTGGATCTTTTGCTTTGTCTGTTGGATCTACTGTTACTAGAATATAATCTTTGTAGTCTTCTCCTGGAATTGTATTTTCATCTGGTACTTCTTTGATTGTATCTAATACTCTTACTGGTACGTCAACTAAGAATACTTCTCCTGTTTTGTAAGTTACTTTTACTCTTTGGTAATTTGTGTAAACTTTCTTTGTTGGATCTGTTGGATCATCTATTTCTTTTTCTGGATGTAGAATTTCTTTGCTTACGTCTGGTTTTTTATCTATTAGATAATAAGAGTCAATTTCTGCAACTTCTCCAGTTTTTCCGATTTTTCCAGCTTTTATTTTTTGTTCATATTCTTCTAAAGTTGGATAATTTCCTACATAGGTTGTTATCATCTTAGCACTTGGTGGATATACAATATCTTTTGGTGTTTTTGAATATCTTGCAGTAAGCACAGTTTCATTTTCAAAAATATGACGATTTGGCATTTTGAAATCATCTTTATCTTCCAATGAATCCAAATCAGCTGTCCATTTTTCAAATGTCCAGTCATTTTCTCCTTCTGGATCATTTTCTGGAATTCTTACTTGAGCTTTTGGATTTACATAATAAGTTTTTGTTTGTTTATCTTTAGCCTTATTTGTTGGAACTACATCAACTTTTACAAAATCTTTCAAAAATTCGTCGTCTTGAACTATATTTGGTTTAGATTTACTATCCAATGCCCTATATATATTTTTGTAAATTTCTACAGGAATTTCAAAATCTTTGTAAGTATCATTTTTGAAATTAACCCTTACTTTAATTGAATCTTTTTTAGGTTTAACATCACTTGGCTTATTATTATAAGCTTCATCTTCTTTTACCTTATCATAGATTTTTTCTTTTTCTAAGACTTGATAATCTTTATATTTTTCAAGCTTAATTAAATCGCTAATAGATTCTTCTATTTGGGCATTTGTTGGCATAAAGTCATTAATGAAGTTTCCGCCGTCATCTTTTGATGATTCAAAAACTTTAATAGGTTTTACTTCTGGATATTTATCTTCTATAAAGTCAATTTCAAATTCATAATTGTGTTTTATAGAAGTATTTTCATCAAGTAAACCTCCTAATTCTTTTCCACCTTCTCTTCTTCCACTCCATGAACCAATGTTGTAATTTTTATCTGGAGTAATTTTTATGCCATTTTTCTCTTCATCTGTTGGTACAGGAATATTTTTGAAATTCAAACCATCGATTACATCATAATAAATTTCTTTTATTTCCTTGCCATCTTTGTCTGTTCCAAATGAACCATTATCAAGTGCCTTAAAGGTAATTCTGTGATAGCCCTTAGGTATTGGTGTATTTGGATTTTTTGTTTTTAGAACTCTGACATCTTTATAATAGAAATTAACATCCTTTGTATTTTTTATTCCATTAATACCATTTAGTTCGTGAGTGTATTCGTTAATATCAAAGAATAATTGAGTTTGTGGAGGACTTACTAATTTGAAACCTCTTATTTTTCTATAATTTACAGAATCAAAGTGTCTATTTCCATTTAAAACTTCTTCAGGTTCTATTACATTTTCAAAGTCTTTTTGACTTCCAACAGTTTCAAAACTATCTTGTCCATCTTTTGCTAGTAGATAATTTACTGTATATTTTCTATAACGATAAGGTCTGTAGTAGAAGTGGAATTGATTTTTAAAGTCTAATTTTATTGGTTGTTGTGGATTTCCATCATCATCATATGTTGTATTATCGTCTTCAGCTTGAACAACTTGGTTTTGATAATAAGAATTTTCTCTTTCCGTTTCTTCTTTATATTTTTCGTATTGATTTTTTGTATCTTCATTTACATTTTTATTATCAAATTCATCATCATTAGCCAAGATGTAATCTTCGCCTTGCATAACACCATAAGCTGTAGTGTTTGTTTTAACTCTTTGATTTTTTATTACGCCATCAACTAATTTTACTTCATTAAAATCTTTATCAAGCAAGTGATGGTAGACTTTTACATCAACTAAACCATTTTTTACCCAAATTGCTCTAAGATGAAGATCTGATATAATTTCGTTTCCAAAAGAATAAAGTCTTGGAACACCATATTTATCTTTATAAGAAGTATCTTCACTTCCATTTTCATTATAAGTTACAAGCTCCCAGCCCAAGAAATCATAACCATCTCTTTGTGGTTTTGGTGGCTCTTTTATTGTCATTCTATTTGCTACATCAAATACTTGAGTATTTCCTTCATTTTTAAGTTTTTCAGGAGATTTGTATGGAACTTTTCCAAATTCAGTTGATATTTTAATTCTTTCGCCATCTTTGTGAGTTGCAATATCTTTTTGTTCAATAGAATTAATTTCTCCATCATTTGGATCAAGATTTGGATCAAATTTTACCTTATAATTTTTGTCAGGTTCGCCCCATTTTGCATAAAGGACAACATCATAATTAGGCATGTTAGCGTCAGCATCATCTAGCTTAGACTTTAACTCTTTTATTTCATTTTGTAACTTAAATTTCTTTTCTTTGTCATTTGAATTTTTTTCAAGCTCTTTATATTTCTCAGCAATTTGAGATTCAAGTTTCTCAGATTCTTTAATAGTATCCTTAATAAGCTTGCTACCTTGAGCATCCAATGCCCAACCCTTAAATACATAATTATCAGGAAGATTTTTAGGCTTATCATCTTCTGTAAGCTTATAATCTTCATCAAGATTTAATTTTCTAAGAGGAAGATCATAATATACATCAGATATAATCGCATCTTTACCATTTGAAAATTTCTCTCCAGAAAAATCAGCATGTGCATTTACATCTGATGGATCTTTATCAAGATATAGTGTATATTTTTCACGTTCATAAGTAAATGCAAAGCGGTATCTCTCAATGTCCTTGAAAGGAACTCCATTAATTCCTTTTTCACCTATAGGATCAAAGAAGGATTTTTCATCCGTTGATCTATCTTTCTCATATTCAGCTAATTTTTCTTTAAGTTCATCAAAAGTGTATTCTGTAAGTCTTTCTGTATAGCCTTTTTTCTTTGCAGGACGTTGAAGTACATCGTCATAAGGATCAATTCCCTCATATTTAGGTTTAAATCCTACAATACCTGGAGAAGGATATTCGTATTGAGCATTTGTGTCAATTTTTGTATATGACATATCTGGATTATAGTGGAGCTTACCGTCAAAGCCCTCAAACAAATATTCCATATAGTAGATAGCAAATTGATCCTCTGCACTTTGACAAGGTCCAAGAGAAATAGTTCTTTCAGGTAGGACTTCTCCTGTTGAAGTTGAGTGAGTTGCAGGTCTTACATCTGGACCCCATTCACTAGTAAAATCTCTGTCTATAAAATCTTTTGATGTTAGCCAGTATGGTGGAGTATCAAGATATAGACTTTGATCTTCATTATTATTATTTTCTGTATTTAATTGCCAGCCTATAAAACTACGATTTGGATCAAAGTCAACTCCGCCTTTTTCTATAAGCCACATATCATTAGGCCATTTTGTCAATCTCTCGCCAAATTTCGCTGTAAATTTATATGGTTTGTTCACTTCTTTTGTAGAATCATATTTTCTTCCATCAGGAAGTACCATTTTTGCTTCTTTAGCTGGAAAACCTTCTTCAGGACTATCAATGCAGAATTTTTCAAATAGCATTGTATATGTTTGACGATCATAGTAAATGTTATAGGTAGTTGAGCCATCAGAATGAACTTTTTTTACAAGAACTTTACTTGATCCATCATCATTTTTAACATTTTCTGTATTTTCTTCTTTTATTTTTTTGGTATTTCTAACATAATATTTATTAAGTTCTTTTTCTTTTCCCTTTTTTGTAAGATCTTTTTCTATTTCAGGGAATTTGAAACCTTCTGGTAACATTGAATCTAAATTTGGACGAGAGCCTGTGTCTGCATCTTTTATTACTTTTGCTCCTATAAAATCATAGCCATCAGATTCAGCTTTTTGAGTCCAAAATTGAATCTTATAATCTGCTGTTGGTTCTTCTTCCCAAACTGCAGTAAAGATGATGTTTTCTGATGGCATTGCATCTTTTAGACCATCTGGATAATTTTTCATATCTATAAGATCGCCTTTTTTTATTTTTGTGCCATCAGAAGTTTCTATATCTTTATTAGACTTCCATCCTTTAAAAACTGACCCATCTTTTGTTGGTTTGTAATCAAAATATGGAATAGTTTGACCATAATATAGAGTCATATTTGGTACATAAGATCCACCATCCGTATCAAAATCCAATTGGAAAGTTTTTCTATTGTAGTGATAAATTAAAGGAGTTTCACTTGCATTTTCTGGAACTGTTACCTCAAGATTATTTTGTTCTGGTTCGAATCCTTTTGCATATTTTTCACTATCTTCTTTATTTAGTCCTGGAATTTTAAATTTATCTCCAGTTTTTGCCTTATATTCTTTGATTAATGGTTCTTTTTCACCATTTGGATTTTCATATTTTTCATGATCATATAAGTTTTGAAAAATATATTTTACTTTAATATATTTTTCTTCTGGTTCATATTTATAATCATGATTTCCATAAAACAAAAAGCTCGCTTTTTTTGTATCTTTGGCATTATTTTTTACAAAATCATAAGTAACATCATAGGAATCAATGCCATTTGGTTTTTTGTAGCCTTTTACTTCAGGCAAGTTTATTTCTTTTAAAACTTCTGCCCTTTCTTCTGGACTTGCATTTTCTCCTACGCTTGCTATATATGGTTGAAAAATAATTTTATCCTTATCTAAACCGTTTTCTTTTACACCAATTTTGTAATCCCACCTATAGGTGTAAATATTTGGATATTTTGGATTTTCTAATTGTTCATCAATATCCTTGCTTTCATCAAGCTCAGTAGGTTTTTTTACAATATTTTCATTTATCTTGTCGATATAAATATCATCGCTATCGTCATCACGTTTTGTATACGACGCCAAAGCTATATTTGTACCGAGCAAAATAATAGCTAGTAATAGTGTTAAAATAATTTTTTTATTCTTTTTACTTTTCACTAAAAATACCTCCTTTTTTTTACTATATTATTACTTCAATTATATACTAATAATCAATGAAATAAAAGCCTTTTACAAAACATTTACATATTTGCGAAAAATATTACCGCAAAAAAAATCAGCACAAGATTTATTCTTTATGCTGATTTATTTTTATAAATTTATTTAATTATTTTTTGTAAAATCTTCCAATTTTATATAATCAAAAATTCCATCTATAAATTCTTGGTATATTTCTCCTTTTATTAATGGAAGAGTGTAATTTGTAATTTTTTCTTTTAAAATCTCTCTTGATTCTAGCCATTCTTGTGGTATTTTTTTCTCTTTGTTTGCTATATTTGATGGTTTTGTTGTAGAATATTTTACTTTGTAATCCTTAGAATTTTCTCTTTTTAATATAGGAACTAGATTTGTTTTTTCCTTCCCATATTTTATTGTCAAATATCCCAATTGGTAAGCCTCATCTGAATCGGTTTTTGAAATTAGAAAACTTGTTCTTTGGACAATATTTAATTCGACCGAACGAGTTTTTACTTTTAATTTATCGTGAATATAGTCTGAAATTTTTAAGCCAATGCCTGCAATTATTGGATGATTGAAGCCTTTATCAAATGATTTTTGTTTTTCATTTAAAAGTTTTCCATCTTTGTCCATAAATCCTTCTGAAACTGCTATTAGCAAATTATTATCTTCCTTGAATTTTTCTTTAATTTCTTTTTCTATATCATCTAATGATTTTTTATCTTCTGGAAGATAGACTAAATTTACTATATCTTTTTTTCTTTTATAATTTGCAAGATATGAAGTTGCTGTAAGCCAGCCTGCATTTCTTCCCATAATTTCTACAAAGGTAACTGATTTTATTGGATAAATATCGCAATCAAGCCTAATTTGTCTTAGGGCAGAATTTACAAATTTTGATGCTGATGCAAAGCCTGGCGAATGGTCCATTTCGCACAAATCATTGTCAATTGTTTTTGGACAACCAACTACATTTACCCAATCAATCTTATTTTTTTCTATGTAAGAATTGAGTTTCATAACTGTATCCATTGAATCATTTCCACCAATATAGACAAAAGTCGAAATTTCATATTTTTTTAAATTTTCAAAGATTTTTTTGTATTGCCAATCTTTCAAGTCATCACTTAATTTAAAACGACATGATCCAAGAATAGAAGAAGGTCTTTTTCTAAGCCTTTCATTTGCATTTTCTTTTTCAAACAAATCTTTGTCAACTAATTTGATATTTTCACTTAAAAGCCCTTCAATTCCATTAAGTGAAACAAATACATTTTCAAAATCAAAATCAATCCCAGCTTGGATAGCACCAGCCAAAGAAGAATTAATAACAGCGGTGGGCCCACCTGACTGACCAATTAAACAATTCATATATCCCCCTTAAATTTTTATCCTTATATATAGTACCATTTTATTTAGAAATTTTAAGGCGAAAATAAAACAGAAAAGCTTTTTAACTTTTCTGTCTATCTTATTATCTTAATTTATTATAAATTTTATCCTTCTATCCCCAAGGATTTTTTCGCCAAGGCATCAGCCATATCGTTGTATTTGTCGTTTGAGTGAGCCTTTACTTTTATAAAGTGTACGTCGATTTTTTTCTTTGCTTTTTGGAAAAATTCGTAGTATCTTTTTGTAAGTTCGTTATTTCTTTTCCAATCTCCTCTTGCCCAAGATTCTATTCCTTGGTAGTCGTAATGGATATAGATTGTTTTTTTGCCTTCGGATATTGCCTTGTTGATTGCTCCAACACTTGCCTTTACTTCTCCTGCAACATTTCTGTGGATATGAAATTCGTCATCAAAATCCTTGTAGATTTCTTCGATTTTTTCGTCTGTTATGTAGACAATTCCCACGCCATATTTTTTATCTTTTTTGGAATATGAACCATCAATGTAGGCTATTACTGAATCTTTGTCAGCTTTTATTTCAATATTTTTATCTTCTAGAAAATCTTCTGCGTCTTCTTTTTTCTTAAAAGATTTGTAGATTGCTCCCTTGTAACCTTTTACTTCTTTTAAACACAAATCCCAGGATGTATATATCCCAGGATTTCTGCCTTTTTTTACTGCGTAATATTTCATTTGTTTTAATTTTCCTTTGCTGCCCAATATGAAACTGAACCAGGTCCAACATTAAAAATTCCGTTTCCATTTTCATCGATTGTAACTTCGTTTTTGTTGTTGCCTGACAAATCTACATAGGTTTTTCCGGCTTCTTCTTCGCCTACAAACATTTGTTTTTCAGCCATATCTCCTATGGAAATCAAAACTGCAAGGGAAGATGTTTTATCATCTGTTCTTCTTACCCAACCTACAACTTGTGGATTATCAAAATAATCATCTTGATCGCCAAAAGAATATTTTTTTCTTACATCAAGCATATTATCAATCATTTCTTTTAATGGATCTTTTTTGATTTCTCCTTTTAAACCATAATAATCTCCTGCAAATATGCAAGGATAGCCGTCTTTTCTAAATAAAATTAAGGAATAGGCTATTTCTTTAAACCAATCTTCAACCCAAGAATCCAAAGACTGACCTGGTTGGGAATCGTGATTATCTACAAAGGTTACTGCTTGTAAAGGATGATTTTTGACAATTGTGTTGTTAAAAATATTTCTCATATCATAATTTCCATTTGACTTGCTCGCCTGTTCAAAGTGAAAATGAAGTGGCACATCAAATAAGTCTATTTTCCAATCAGTATCATCCAAATATCCATCAATTTGACCTTCGTCATATTGCCAATATTCCCCGAAAAGATAAAAATTATCTTTCTTTTTTTCCATTATATGATTTGATAAATCATAAATAAATTCGTCAGAAATGTGCTTTAATGCATCATATCTAAAACCATCAACTCCAGTTTCTTCCATAAACCAATCAACCCATTTAAATATTTCTTCTCTTACTTCTGGATGGGAATGGTCTATGTCAGCGTTCATTAGATAATCAAAATTTCCTTTTTCATCACTTACGCCATGGTCCCAATATTTTCCTTCTCCAAGGACTCTAAATATTGCTTTTGTGTCGGTATTTGAATCGTAATCAACTCCTGTAAAATGATAATAATGCCAAACAAAATCTGAATATTTACCAGCTCGTCCTGGAAAATCAAATCCAGTCCAAGCCTTAATTTTCATATCTTCTGATACGTCTTTTCCCCTGTTATTTTGATCTACCATTCTCGCCATAAATTCTTCTTCAAAATCGGCGTTTCCCTTGTGATTTAAAACAACATCGGCATAAACTTTTATATTATTTTTGTGAAGTTCATCAATTGCTTCAAGAAGTTCCTTTTTTGTTCCATATTTTGTTCTGACTGTGCCTTTTTGGTCGAATTCTCCCAAATCCCACAAGTCATAAATTCCATATCCAACATCTTGATCGCCTCCGCCCTTACACATTGGTGGAAGCCAAAGAGCATCAATTCCAGCATCCTTTATTTTTTTTGCATTTTCCTTCAAAAAAGCATAATAGCCTCCGTCAGCGGGACTGTCCCACTCGAAGGCTTGCATCATAACATCGCTCATTTATTTTTCCCCTTCAACGATGGCAATTGATGCTGAACAACCAAGTCTACTTGCTCCAGCATTTATCATTTCCATTGCCTCATCATAGGTATGGATTCCTCCACTTGCCTTTACTCCCAAATCTTTTCCAACAGTTTTTCTCATAAGAGCCACATCTTCTTTTGTAGCTCCACCCGTAGAAAATCCTGTAGAAGTTTTTACAAAATCTGCACCAGCTTCTTTGGAAAGTTCGCACACTTTAATTTTTTCTTCATCATCAAGTAGGCAAGTTTCAATAATAACCTTTAAAATTTTATCGCCACAAGCTTTTTTAACTTCTTTTATATCTTCAAGAACATAATCATAGTCTTTATCTTTTAATCTTCCAACATTAATTACCATATCAATTTCATCTGCCCCATCTTTTATGGCATCTTCTGTTTCAAAAACTTTAGCCTTTGTAGTCATTGCCCCCAAAGGAAAACCAATAACAGATGTAATTCTAATATCCTTATCCATATCTCTAATCATAGAAACATAAGAAGAATTTACACAAATAGATTTAAAATTATATTCTAAAGTTTCTTCTACAATCTTTGTAACTTCATCTTTTCTTGCATCAGCTTTTAATAAAGTGTGGTCAATATATTGATTAATTTTCATTTTTTTCTCCTTTGTAATCGATTAGGGCAAGACTAATATCATCATCTTGTTCGCCCCAAGTAAATTTTTCCAAATCCTCTAAAATAGAATCAAGATTATTTTTATTTTTTAATTTTTCCATCAATCTTTCAACAGAATACTCGTTTTTTTCAATATCCTTACTTTCAATAACACCATCAGTATAAAATAAAATCCTGTCTTTAGGATGAAGTTTAATAGTAACTTCTTGGTAAATATTTTGCTCAATAATATTAGAAATCATCCTACCAGAAACAACAAGTTTATTTACACGATTTTTATTTTCAATAAGATGAAGAGGTGGGCAATTATGTCCAGCATTAGAAAAAGTAAGGCTATCATTTAGGCTATCAAAAATTCCAACCCAAACTGTAAAATACTGGGATGAATTCATATCAAGTTTTACAAACTTTTCCCTAAGTTTTTTCAAAACTTGACCTGGAGAATAATCACTATGTCGTTCAAAAATTCCGCTTATAGATAATTTTACAAACATGGTCATAATAGAAGATTTAACCCCATGTCCCATAACATCGGCAATATAAAAGGCATACTTATTTTCATCAACCTTAATAATATCAAACAAATCCCCCGAAAGATCATTTGATGGAATATATCTTCCCTCAAGCTTTATATCCCCATAAGTTTTATTTTTGGGCAAAATACTCGCTTGAATTTTCCTAACAAACCTAATATCTTCAAGCATCTTTCTATTTGCATTAAAAAGGTCAACTTTCATCCTAGATTCGCTAGTTATATCCCTATAAACTTCAATAATTCCCATAAATTCATTGTCATTATAAAGGGGAGAAGATTTAATAGAATAATATTTACCATTAATGAGTTTTTCCTCTTCAATTGTAGTATTTTTAAAAATATCAGCCTTTTCACTAAGTTTTTCTATATCAATATTTTGCTCAATGAGCGACCTGTCAAGATGAATATCTCGTTTCATTTTTTCATTAATAAAAACAAGCCTACCATACTTATCAAGTATCCTAACCCAGTCATCCATTGAGTTTAAGACATAGAAATTATCATCCCTAAATTTTTCTATATTCGCCTTACCCATAAGAACCTCTTTATAAACATTTATTCTCTTTTTATGGTAACATTTATAAGATATATTTTCAATTAATTAACTAAACTAATGAAATTTTTAATATAAAAATTATTAACAAAGACTAAAATTTAAAGAAAATATCGATAAAAAGAAAGGCAAAATTAAAAACTAAATCCAAAAATAAAATCCATAATAAAAATCTAAATCAGATACAAAACAAATTTGATAATAAAACTCTAAAAGAAATACAAAACAAAATTCATTATAAAACTCTAAATCAGATACAAAACAAAATTCAAAAGCAAATATTATAAAAATATTAACAAAGCATTGTAACTTAACATAAAATCTAAAATAAATTTTAAAATACCATTTACAATAAAATCTAAATTAAATTTTAAAACCCATTTATAATAAAATCTAAATTAAATTATAAAACTACATTTATAATAAAATCTAAATAAACCTATCTAACTCCGTTGATAATGAATCTATATGTCATTAGCCAATCTATATTTAAAATTTTTATATTAATTTAAAATATCCTTTACAATAAAAGTAAATTAACTTATTTAAGTCCGTTGATAATGAATCTATATTTCATTTGCTAATCTATATAAAATATTTATATTAAATTTAAAATAGACAAAAATTTTCATTCTAAAATAGAAGACTACTATCCAAAAATAAAAATCAAATTTTAATTCTTCATTTTATTTTGAAAATTAAAATTTCCCACAAAAAAAGCACCTTATTTTCATAAGATGCTATAGAGTAAGTTTATTATACAAGTTCTATTATTGCTCTTTCGGAACCATCGCCTCTTCTTGGTCCTAATTTTAATACTCTAGTATATCCACCGTTTCTATCTTCATATTTTGGTGCAATTTCGCCAAATAATTTTTGAACTGTAGATGGTTTGTATATATATTGAGCTGCTTGTCTTCTTGTGTGAAGTGTATTTTTCTTACCTAATGTAATCATACGATCAGCCATTTTTTGAGTTTCTTTTGCTCTTGTTAGGGTAGTAGTAATTCTACCATTGTCTAACAAAGAAGTAACTTGATTTCTAAGTAGGGCATTTCTATGATCTGTTCTTCTACCAAGCTTTCTTTTATTAGCCATCATATCCTCCTATTCTTCTCTTAAACTAAGTCCTAAACTGTGGATTTTATCAATAACTTCTTCTAGTGATTTTTTACCGAAGTTTTTGATATCCTTTAGCTCAGATTCACTTTTTTCTATTATCTCACCAACAGTATTATATCCTGCTCTTTTTAGACAATTGAATGATCTTAATGAAAGATCTAATTCCTCAATAGTTTTTGATAATTCCATTTGATTATTGTCTTCTTCAATTTCTTCAATTTCTTCTTCCTCATCTTCTGGTGGGAATTGTTGACCTGGTAGGTCTTTGAAAAATCTTATATCTTCCATCAAAATTGAAGCGCCTTCTGATAAGGCTTCTTGTGGAGTGATTGTTCCATCAGTCCAAACTTCAAGAATTAATTTATCATAATCAGTAGACTCACCTACTCTAGTATTTTCAACTGTAAAGTTTACGCTTTTTACTGGTGTAAATGATGAATCTATAGCTATTGCTCCTATTGGGTCGGTATCCTTTTTGTTTTGTTCAGCTACCCTATATCCTTTACCATCTGTAACATCAAGGGCAATAAACAATCTTCCTTTATCATTAACTGTTGCAAGATAATGATCTGGATTTGCCACATCTATTTGGGCATCTGTTTTTATATCTTTAGCTGTAACAATTTTAGGTCCTTCTATATCTAAAAATAGTGTTATATCTTCTTTAGTATGTTTTTTAATATCAATACCTTTGATATTTAATATTAATTCAGGTACATCTTCTACAACTCCAGGAATTGTGGAAAATTCGTGTAGTACCCCGTCTATAAGAATCTTTGAGACGCTAGAACCAGGTAAGGATGATAAAAGCATCCTTCTCATACTGTTTCCTATGGTTGTACCATAGCCTCTTTCGAGTGGATATAGGACAAATTTACCGTAATTAGTTTCTTCGTCTATATCTAAAATTTCAATCTTTGTATCTAATTTTTCTATCATTGTATCTCCTTAGTTCTAACAATTTAACTAATTCTATTTAGAATAGAACTCAACAATCATACGTTCTTCTACAGGTATATCAATATCTTCTCTTGTTGGGAAGTTTGTAACTTTTACCTTTAAGTTTTCCAAATCTGAATCTAACCATGAAACTACTCCAAATGATTGGTTTGTTTCTTTGATAGCTTTAAATAATTGGCTTGATCTAGATTTTTCTTTAACTTCAATAACATCTCCTTCGTTTACAAGAATTGATGGGATGTCAACACTTTTTCCATTTACTAATAAATGTCCATGTGTTACGATTTGTCTTGCTTCTCTTCTAGTTCTAGCAAGTCCAGATCTAAATGCTATATTGTCAAGTCTTCTTTCACAAAGGATAATTAGATTTTCACCTGTTTGTCCTTGCATTTTTGAAGCTTTTTCATAATAACTTCTAAATTGTTTTTCACTTACTCCGTAGATGAATTTAGCTTTTTGTTTTTCCCTTTGTTGCATACCATATTCACTAAGTTTTCTTCTTTGATTAGAGTTTGTTCTTTTAGATTCTCCTGAGTAACCTAAGTATGCTGGGCTGATTCCTAAGCTTCTACATCTTTTAAATATTGGATCTCTGCTTACTGCCATAGTTTCTCCTTATTAAACTCTTCTTCTCTTAGGTGGTCTACAACCATTGTGAGGAATTGGTGTTACGTCTTTTATCATTGTTACTTCAAGTCCTGCTGCTTGTAAGCTTCTGATTGCAGATTCTCTTCCTGAGCCTGGTCCTTTAACAAATACTTCTACACTTTTTAAACCATATTCCATAGCTTTTTTTGCTGCTTCTAAAGCTGCTTCTTGTGCTGCAAAAGGAGTTGATTTTCTTGATCCTCTAAAACCTAATTGTCCAGCACTTGCCCATGATAAGGCATTACCTTGTGCATCTGTCAAAGTTACCATTGTATTATTGAATGTTGAATTGATATGAGCTTGTCCTCTTTCGACATTCTTTTTAACTCTTCTTCTACCTCTTTTAGCAGAAGATTTTTTAGTCTTTGCTGCCATATCTCCTCCTAATGTCTTCCTTTTCTAGTTCTTGCGTTATTTTTTGTATTTTGACCTCTTACAGGTAAACCTCTTTTGTGTCTAATTCCTCTGTAGCAATTAATTTCTCTAAGGTTTCTAATATTCATAGATACTTCACGTCTTAAATCACCTTCAATTGTATAGTCGTCTAATATCTCACGAATTTTTCCTAGTTCTCCTTCTGTAAGGTCTTTCATTTTTGTATCAGGATTGATTCCTGCTTTTTCTAATATTTCTTGCGCTGAAGATTTTCCTATACCATAAATATAAGTCAATCCAATTTCTGCTCTTTTTTCTCTAGGTAAGTCTATACCAGCTATTCTTGGCATCTAATACCTCCTTAACCTTGTCTTTGTTTATGTTTTGGATTTTCGCAAATTACCATAACTTTACCGTTTCTTTTGATAATTTTGCATTTATCACACATTTTTTTTACTGATGCTCTAACTTTCATTATCGTTCTCTCTTTCTTTATCTACACTTTTAGATTTAAAATAACAAGAAAAAATCGTAGATTTTTTATTGTTATTTGCGTCTCCAAGTAATTCTGCCTTGAGTAAGATCGTATGGAGATAATTCTACTGTTACTGTATCTCCTGGTAATATTCTAATGTAGTTCATTCTAAGTTTGCCTGAAATATGTGCTTGTATTTCATGGCCATTTTCTAGTTCTACTTTAAATATTGCATTTGGTAGAGCTTCTTTAACTACTCCTGTTACTTCTATAGCATCTTTTTTTGACATCGATAAAATCTCTCCTTTTCTTTTATTTTGATCTATTAATGTCTGATTGATTCTTTTTAACAACAAGACATAATCTAGATATCTTTAATGAAAGACTCTATCTTTATCTCGTTTTCGATTTTGTAATTCATTGAAAAATTTAGCATATTTGTTAATATTTTTTATTTTATTTCTCTAAACTTTTTATAATTTGATCAAAAACTTCTTCAGGAGTTTTTGCACCGTCAATAGTAACTAATATACCTTTTTTGTTGTAGTAATCAATCAAAACTGATGTGTGTTTGTTGTAAACATCAAGTCTTTCTTTAACTGCAGCTTCTGTGTCATCTTCTCTTTGGATTAATTTTTCTCCTGTTTCATCATCAATTCCTTCAACTTTTGGTGGGTTGAATTTTATATGATAAACTTTTCCGGTTGACACATTTACTCTTCTTCCAGATATTCTTTCAATAATTACATCTTCAGGCACATTGATATTTATTACCTTATCAATCTTATTATCTCTTTTTTGCATTCCTTCATCAAGTGCTTCGGCTTGAGTAATATTTCTAGGAAATCCATCAAGTAGTATGCTTTTTCCATCTTCTACTTTGTCTAATGCATCCCATACTAAATCTATTGTTAACTCATCTGGAACTAATTGGCCTTTGTTCATATATTCTTTTGCCTTAGCTCCCAAAGGTGTGTTATTTTTTATATTTGTTCTAAATATATCACCTGTTGATATTTGAACTGCATCTAATTCTTTTATTAATTTTTCTGCTTGTGTTCCTTTTCCGGCTCCTGGAGGGCCTAACAATATGATATTCATAATATTACCTATTTAAAAATCCTTTATAGTTTTTCATAGTAAGCATTGCTTCTATTTGTTTCACTGTTTCAAGTATTACACCAACAACAATTATTACTGAACTTCCTCCAAAGGATAAGTTTAGTCCTAAAAATCTTGATGATAGTGCTGGTACTATTGTAAGTAGCGCTAACGAAATAGCACCAATAAATGTAATTTTATTTCCTACTTTTGCTAGGTAGTCACTAGTTGGTTTTCCTGGTCTTATTCCTGGAATAAAACCACCATTTTGTTGAAGTTGTTTTGCATATTCAACTGTATTAAATTGTATCATGTTGTAGAAATAAGCAAATACTAATATTAATACTGCTTGAACAACAAGATAAATTACAAAACCATAAGTTGATTTGCTAAAGAATTGATTCAATCCTCCATTAGCATTTCCCATAAATAATGAGATTGTTGATGGAATTGCTAATACTGCTGAAGCAAATATTATTGGCATTACTCCGCTCATATTTACTTTTACTGGTATATGAGTTGATTGTCCGCCATACATTTTTCTTCCAACTACTCTTTTTGCGTATTGGACTGGTATTTTTCTTTCGCCTTCTGTAATTTTTACTGTAAATACTACTATAAAAATTACTACAAGTGCCATGATTAAAATTGAAATCCATGTAATTGTATTGTAATGAAGACCAGTCTTCCAAGTTTTTAATGTTTTAGGTACATTTGCAATGATACCCATAAAGATTATAATTGATACACCATTTCCTATTCCTTTTTCTGTTATGGTTTCTCCCATCCATGTAACAAGCATTGTTCCACCGATTAGTACAACATTCATAACTATTTTTTGGAATGGTGTTGCAGATGATAAAGCTGCTCCATATAATCCGTTTGTTATTGCTATAGCTTGAAATATTGCAAGAAATATTGTCATATATCTTGTATATTTTTGTATAGTTTTTCTTCCTGCTTCGCCTTCTTTTGTTAGCTCTTCAAGTCTTGGTATTACAACTGTTAATAATTGCATTACTATTGATGCTGTAATGTATGGTTGCACTCCAAGGGCAAATATTGATAGGGTTGAAAGTCCGCCACCTGTTAGCATATTTAAATAATCTACAAGTGTTCCTTCCATTCCCTTATATGCTGCTGCTAACTTTTGTGCATCTATAAATGGAATTGGGATGTTATTTCCTAATCTATATATTAATAACATCACTAGAGTGAAGTAGAATTTTTTTCTTATTTCTTCTTCACCCCAAGCTCTCTTTAGCGTATCTAACATTAGATCACCTCAGCCTTTCCCCCTTGGGCTGTGATTTTTTCTTCTGCAGATTTTGTAAACTTGTGAGCTTTTACTGTTAATTTCTTTGTGATTTCGCCATCGCCAAGAATTTTAATTCCAGCTTTTGCTTTATTTTTATTTAAAATTTTATTTTCAAATAGTAGTTCAGGTGTAACTTCTGTACCGTCTTCAAAAATATCTAAATCACATACATTTATTGTTTCGTATTGTTTTCTATTGATATTTTTAAATCCTCTTTTTGGAAGACGTCTAAATAATGGCATTTGGCCACCTTCAAATCCTGGTCTAACTCCTCCACCGCTTCTTGAGTTTTGTCCGTCTTGACCACGACCTGCTCTAGTTCCGTTTCCACTTCCTGGACCTCTACCTTTTCTATTTTTTGTTTTTAGCTTTTGGTTAGGTTTTAAATCGTGAAGTTTCATTTTACACCTCCTAGCTTAATTCTTTAACTTCCAACATAAATGGAATTTTGTTTATCATTCCTCTTAATGCAGAATTGTCTTCTCTAACTACTGTTTGACCAATCTTTCTAAGACCTAGTGCTTTTGCTGTAGCTATTTGATCGTCTTTTCTGCCTATGAAGGATTTTTTTAATTTAATTTCAACTTTTGCCATAGAATACTCCTTAATAATCGAATTCTTCTATTGATTTACCACGTAATCTTGCAACTTCTTCTACTGTTTTCATAGAAGCAAAAGCTTTTAAGCAAGCATTAATGATATTTTTTGGATTTGATGAACCTAAGTTTTTAGCTCTGATGTCCTTGTATCCTGCAAGTTCACAGATAGCACGAACTGGTCCACCAGCTATGATTCCTGTACCTTCTTTAGCTGGCATTAATAGTACAGATCCTGCACCTTTGTTTGCCAATATTCTGTGTGGAACTGTAGTGTTTACTATAGGAACTGTAACCATGTGTTTTTTTCCATCTTCTGTTGCTTTTCTTATAGCTTCAGGAACTTCTGTAGCTTTTCCTGTTCCTACTCCTACATGTCCATTTTGATCTCCTACTACCACTAGGGCAGCAAATCTCATGTTACGTCCACCTTTTACAGTTTTTGCAACTCTATTTATACTAACTACTCTATCTTCGAGGTTTAGTTTGTCTACATCTTGTTTTAATAAATACATCTAAATCCTCCCTCGTTAAAACTTAAGACCATTTTCTCTTGCTGCTTCAGCTAGGGCTTTTACTTTTCCGTGATAAAGATATCCGTTTCTATCAAAAACAACCTCTTCGATTCCTTTATCAAGTGCAACTTTTGCTATCATTTCGCCAACTTTTGTGGCAGCTTCTATATTTGCACAATTTTCTAAACCTTCGTTTACTTCTTTTTGTAATGTATTTGCACTTGCAAGTGTTACTTGTGCATCGTCATCTATTAATTGTGCGTATATATTAGTATTTGATTTGTAGACACTAAGTCTTGGTTTTTGAGCAGTTCCACTGACTTTATTTCTAACTCTATATTTACGAGTTTTTAATCTTTGCTCTTTTGTTTTTTTAGCCATTATTGCCCCCTACTTACCTGTCTTACCAACTTTTCTTCTAATATGCTCACCTTCATAACGGATTCCTTTTCCTTTATATGGTTCAGGTTTTCTCCAGTTTCTGATGTTTGCTGCATATTGTCCAACAAGTTGTTTATTGATTCCTTTTACTACGATAGTTCTATCGTTAGGAACTTCTACTTCAATTCCTTCAGGATCGTCCATTTTAACTTGGTGTGAAAATCCTAGATTCATTACTAGGGTTTTACCTTGTTTTTGGGCTCTATATCCTGTTCCTTCTATTTGAAGAGTTTTTTGATAACCTTCTGTTACTCCCAAAACCATATTAGCAATTAATGATCTGTAAAGACCATGTTCTTGGTTTTCGATTTTTGTAGGATTTTCAGAAGTCATTACTAATAACTCGTTTTCTTCTTGTTCAAGTTTCAAGTTTTTTGATACTAATTGAGAATCTTCACCTTTTGGTCCTTTAACTGTAACCAAATTGTCTTTAACATCAATAGTTACTCCAGAAGGGATTTCAATTGGTTTTTTACCTATTCTTGACATTTATTCCTCCTTACCATACATAACACATAACTTCGCCGCCGACATTTGCCTCTCTTGCAGCTTTATCTGTTAATAGTCCTTTTGATGTTGAGATTATTGCAATTCCAAGTCCATCTAAAACTTTTGGTACTTCATTTGCTTTTACATAAACTCTTAATCCTGGTTTAGAAATTCTTCTAAGTCCTGATATAACTTTTTCGCCTTCTTCTGCGTATTTTAAGTCTATTGTAAGAATACCTTGCTTATTGTCTTCTTCTACATCAAATCCTTTGATGTAACCTTCGTCTAATAGAATTTGAGCAATAGCACGTTTCTCATTAGAAGATGGTAAGCTTACAGATAAATGATTAGCTTTGTTACCATTTCTTATTCTTGTTAGCATATCCGCAATTGGATCTGTCATCATAATTATTTTCCTCCTAACTTACCAGCTTGCTTTTCTTACTCCAGGAATTTCACCTTTGTTTGCGAGCTCTCTAAAGCATACACGGCAAATACCGTATTTTCTTAATACAGAATGTGGTCTTCCACAAATCTTGCATCTTGAATATGCTCTTGTACTATATTTTGGCTTTCTTTTTTGTTTCGCAATCATTGACTTTTTTGCCATTTTTTGCTCCTTTATTTTCTGTAAGGCATTCCCATTAATGTTAAGAATGCTTTAGCTTCTTCATCAGTTTCTGCTGTTGTTACAAATGTAATATCCATACCATGTAAGAAATCAACATCATCATAGTTAATTTCTGGGAATATTAATTGTTCCTTGATTCCTAATGAATAATTTCCTCTTCCATCAAATGAATTTGGATTAATTCCTCTGAAGTCTCTAACTCTTGGTAGAGAAATTGAAATTAATTTATCCATGAAATCATACATTTTTTCTCCTCTAAGAGTTACCTTTGTACCTATTGGTTGGCCTTCTCTTAGTTTGAAGTTTGATACAGATTTTTTTGCTTTTATTTCAATTGGTTGTTGACCTGTAATAAGTGCAAGTTCATTTTTTGCCTTGTTTAAAATGTTTTTGTTATCTTTAGCTTCACCAAGTCCGATATTTATAACAATTTTTTCAAGTTTTGGTACTTGCATTAAGTTTTCATAACCGAATTGATCCACAAGTCCTTTAACAACTTCTGATTTATATTTTTCTTTTAATCTACTTGTCATAATTACTCCTTTTGGATCTAATCGAATTTTTCGTCAGTTTTTTTGCAAACTCTAACTTTTTTTCCATCGATTATTTCAGTTGATGTTCTTACACCTTTTTTCAAGCTTTCTGAGTATAGTAGAACTTTTGATGCTGAGATTTTTCCTTCTCTTTCAAATCTTCCACTTTCTTCTCCCATTTGTCTTGCTTTTTGGTGTTTAGTTTGAATGTTTGCACCTTCAACTATTACTCTATTTTCCTTAGGAAATGCTTTAATAACTTCTCCTACGTGTCCTTTGTATTCACCTGATATTACTTGGACCTTATCGCCTTTTTTAATATGCATTTAATCCTCCTATAATACTTCCGGTGCAAGTGAGATAATTCTCATGAATCCTTCATGACGAAGTTCTCTTGTTACTGGCCCGAATATACGAGTTCCTACAGGTGATTTGTCATCTTTTACTATTACAGCAGCGTTGTCATCAAATTTTATATATGATCCATCGCTTCTTTTAACTCCTCTTGAAGTTCTTACTATAACAGCTTTTACAACTTCACCTTTTTTTACCGCTCCACCGGGTGTTGCACTTTTTACTGAACATGTAACTATATCCCCAATGTTTGCGTATCTTCTTCCGGCTCCTCCAAGAACTTTGATAACTGAAAGTTCTCTTGCTCCGGAGTTATCTGCTACTCTCATACGAGATTCTTGTTGTATCATAATAATCTCCTTTACCTAATTAAGCACGAACCGCAGTTTCGTTAATTTTAACTAGTCTCCATCTTTTTGTCTTTGCTAATGGTCTAGTTTCCATTATTGTTACTGTATCGCCAACTCTAGCTTCATTGTTCTCATCGTGAGCTTTATATTTCTTACTTACTTTTAATCTTTTCTTGTATACAGGGTGTTGGATTTTTGTTTCAACTTTTACTGTGATTGTTTTATCCATCTTATCTGATACAACTACTCCTTGAACGGATCTTCTACTATTTCTTTCCATCAAGTTAAGCCTCCTTATTTATATTGAGCTTTCTCTCTGTTTGGATTGTTTTTACTCTAGCTATATCTTTTTTAACATTTCCAATAGCAGCTGGGTTTTCAAGTTGACCTGTAGCCATTTGGAAACGAAGATTAAATAATTCAGATTGTAAATCGAAAAGTTTTTTATTTAATTCGCTTTCACTTAATTTTCTGATTTCTACTGCTTTCATTAAGCTTCCTCCACTTCTTTGACCTCAAGCCTTTTTACGAATTTTGTTTTGATTGGTAGTTTTTGGGCTGCAAGTCTCATAGCTTCTCTTGCTACTTCTTCGCTTACTCCACTCATCTCAAACAACATTCTACCTGGTTTTACTACTGCTACCCAATATTCTGGAGCACCTTTACCAGATCCCATTCTTACTTCTGCTGGCTTCTTTGATACTGGTTTATCTGGAAATACTTTTATCCAAATATTTCCGCCTCTTTTTATATATCTTGTCATAGCACGTCTTGCAGCCTCTATTTGGTTTGCTGTAAGCCATGTGCTACCAAGTGATTGTAATCCGTATTCACCATAAGAAAGTGTATTGCCTTTTTGGGCTTTACCTTTCATTCTTCCTCTATGTTGTCTACGATATTTTACTCTTTTAGGCATTAACATAATCTTGTTTCCTCCTTGAGATAATAGTCTTATCTATCGTTATTTCTTCTATTTGGACGTCTTTTCTTATTTCTTCTGTTTTGCTTTGGTTGTTTGATGTCTGGAATTCTTTTTGCTTTTTCTCCAGGAAGAACTTCTCCTCTGTTTATCCAAACTTTACATCCGATTTTACCGTATTGGGTATCTGCTTCTGCAAAACCATAATCAACATCTGCTCTTAGTGTTTGAAGTGGTACTTTTCCTTCGTTGTATCCTTCACTTCTTGCCATATCAGCTCCACCAAGTCTACCAGATACTTGTGTTTTAATTCCTACAGCTCCAGCTCTCATTGTTCTTTGAACTGCTTGTTTCATAGCACGTCTAAATGTGATACGATTCTCAAGTTGTGCTGCAATATTTTCAGCTACTAATTGGGCATCAACGTCTTGGTTTTTAATTTCTTCAACGTTTATTATTACTCTTTTGCCAGGAGCGATTTTTTCAACTTTTTTCTTTAATTCTTCAACTCCTGCTCCGCCCTTGCCGATTACCATTCCTGGTTTTCCGGTGTAAACTGAAACTTTTATGTTATTTACTGCTCTTTCAATTTCTATATCAGAAATTCCTGCATCGTAAACTTCTTTTTTAACTAATTCTCTTATCTTATGATCTTCTACTAAAAGTTCAGAAAAGTCTTTTTTATTTGCATACCATTTAGAGTCCCATTCTTTAATTACGCCAACTCTAAAACCTTTAGGATTTACTTTTTGACCCATTATTATGCCTCCTCTACTTCTTCTTGTGTAAGAACTACGCCTATGTGAGATGATCTCTTAAGGATTGGATAAGCTGCACCCTTTGCCTTAGGTCTCCATCTTTTCATAGTTGGAGCGTCGTTTGCGAAGGCTTTTTTAACAATAAGATTTTCTCTAGATAATCCGTTATTGTTTTCTGCATTTGCTATTGCACTTTTTAGTACATCTGAAAGTAGTCTAGCACCTTTTTTGTTTGTAAATCTTAAAATATTAAGTGCTTCGTCTACTTGTTTACCTCTAATTTCTCTACATATATAATTAACTTTAAGAGGAGATATTCTTACATATTTAGCTGTTGCTTTAACTTCCATTTATACTCTCCTAACTTAATTTTGATTTCATTTCTGTTGCTTTTTTAGCATGGCCTTTGAAAGTTCTTGTTGGAACGAACTCTCCAAGTTTATGTCCAACCATATCTTCTGTTATATATATTGGAACATGCTTTCTACCATCGTGAACTGCTATAGTATGTTCTACAAATTCAGGAAATATTGTAGAACGTCTTGACCAAGTTTTAACTACCTTTTTGTCATTTTTTTCATTTAATGCTTCAATTTTTTTCATTAAATGTTCATCGACAAAAGGTCCTTTTTTTAGTGATCTAGCCATTAAATCCCCCTATTTTTCGTTTCTTCTTCTTACTATATATTTAGAAGATTTATTTTTCTTTTTTCTTGTTTTAAGACCAAGTGCTGGTTTACCCCATGGTGTTGATGGTGCTGGTCTTCCTACTGGTGTTCTACCTTCACCACCACCGTGTGGATGGTCTACTGGGTTCATTGCTGATCCTCTAACATGTGGTCTTTGTCCCAAGTATCTTGTTTTTCCAGCTTTACCAATTCTTACTAATTCGTGTTCAATGTTTCCAACCATTCCGATTGTTGCTTTACAATCATTGTGGATTAGTCTTGTTTCGCCACTTGGTAATTTTACTGTTGCAAATCTTCCTTCTTTAGCCATAAGTTGAGCAGAAACTCCTGCACTTCTTACAAGGATTGCTCCTCTTCCTGCTTTAAGTTCGATATTGTGGATTTGTGTACCTACTGGAATATCTTTTAATTCAAGTGCATTACCTGGTTTAATATCTGCTTCTTTTCCACTTTCAACTACATCTCCAACTTTTAAATTTCTTGGAGCAAGTATATATCTTTTTTCTCCATCAGCATAAGCTAAAAGAGCAATATTTGCTGATCTGTTTGGATCATATTCAATAGCTTTTACTCTTGCTGGTATATTATCTTTGTTTCTTTTGAAATCAATGATTCTATATTTTCTTTTAGCTCCACCACCTCTATGGCGAACTGTTATTCTACCAGTATTGTTTCTTCCACCTGATTTTCTTAAATCAGTTGTTAGAGATTTTTCTGGTGCTTTTTTTGTAATTTCACTGTATGTCATAACAGACATATTTCTGTGTCCGTTTGATGTTGGTTTTAATTTTCTTATAGGCATTTAAATCCTCCCTACATTCCGTCGAAGTATTCAATTGCTTCAGAATCTTCAGTTAATGTAACGTAAGCTTTTTTCCAATCAGCTTTTTTACCATAACCATATCTAGTTCTAACTTTTTTACCAGTAAAGTTTAAAGTTCTTACTTTTTTAACTTTTACTCCTTCAAAGATAGTTTCGATTGCGTGTTTGATTTCTGCTTTATTTGCATTTTTGTCTACTTCAAAAGTGTATTTATTTTCTTCAATTAATTCCATACTTTTTTCAGTAATTATTGGTCTTTTTACTATATCGTAAGGTGATTTCATTATATAAATACCTCCTCAAGTTTGTTTATTGCATCTTTTGTAATAACAAGTTTGTCATGTCTTAAAAGATCATATACATTGATTAAGTTCGCTTTTTCTACATTGCATCCTTCAATGTTTCTAAATGATCTATAAACTTTGTCATCATTTTCAGCAATAACTACATAAGCTTTTTTGTTTGCATTAATGTTATTTAAAATTTCATTAGCTTCTTTAGTTTTGTATGAATCAAGTTTTAATTCATCAAGTACGATTAATTCATTATCATTTACTTTTGAAGTTAAAACTGAGTAAAGAGCTTTTCTTCTCATTTTCTTAGGAATTTTGTAGCTATAGTCTCTTGGCTTTGGTGCAAATACAATTCCACCACCTGTATAGTGAGGAGCTCTTATAGATCCTTGTCTAGCTCTACCTGTTCCTTTTTGTCTAAATGGCTTTCTTCCACCACCTCTTACTTCTGCACGAGTCTTAGCGGATTGTGTGCCTTGTCTTTTATTAGCTAGTTGGTTTTTAACTGTATCATAAACAGCTGTTTCAGCAATTTCTGCTGCAAAAAGAGTTTCATTTAACTCGATTTCACCAACATTTTCTCCTTTAATATTTAAAACTTCTACTTTAGGCATTTATTCCTCCTTATTATAGGCTCTTTGTTGCTTGTTTAACTTGAACAAGTCCACCTTTTGGTCCTGGAACTGCGCCTTTAACTAGGATGTAGCTGTCTTCTGTGTTTACTTTAACAACTTTTAGGTTTTGAACTGTTACACGTTCATGTCCCATTTTTCCAGAGCCTTTTCTACCTTTGAACACTCTAGCTGGATCAGAACCTGCTGCTCTTGCACCTGCTACTCTGTGTGATTTAGAACCGTGGCTTGCTGGTCCTCTTCCATAATTCCATCTTTTGATAGCACCTTGTGTTCCTTTTCCTTTAGAAATAGCAGTAATATCTACTAATTCGCCTTCTTCAAATTGGTCAACACTAAGTGTATCTCCAGGATTTAATTCAGATTTTTCATCAAGTCTAACTTCTCTTAAAAATCTTTTGTAAGAAGCGCCAGCCTTGTCAAAGTGTCCTTTGATAGGTTTTTTTACATTTTTTTCTTTTTTGTCATGATAACCGATTTGGATTGAATTGTAACCATCAACTTCTTCTGATTTAACTTGAACAATTACATTCTCATCAGCTTTAAGTACAGTTACAGGTGTAACAACACCATCTTCATCAATGACTTGAGTCATGCCTACTTTTGTTGTAAATATACTCTTCATTTGAGTACCTCCTTAATTACAGCGGATTGATCCAAAATTATTTGGAAAACCTTCAATCATTCTAATTACAGTTTTATTTCTATGTCAACACCAGCTGGTAAATTCAATTTCTTTAGAGAATCTAAAGTTTTTGCATTTGGTCCAATGATGTCGATTAATCTTTTGTGTGTTCTTTGTTCAAACTGTTCTCTTGAGTCTTTGTATTTGTGAACCGCACGAAGAATTGTTATTACTTCTTTTTCAGTTGGTAATGGAATAGGTCCACTTACTTTTGCTCCTGATCTTTTTACCGCTTCAACGATTTTCTCTGCAGAGCTGTCAATTATTTCATGATCATACGCTCTTAGTCTAATTCTTATCTTTTGATTAGCCATTTTTCCTCCTTTTGATGTGCCACCCTACCGGGCGTTTAATTATATTTGGAAAGCACTAGAGATTTTTCTCTAGCTTGCTTGGTGGAAATTACCTTCCACATCTGGCTTAGTGTGAAAGCAACCTCCCACTTCATAGCACTTAAATATGATACAACAATTCATAAGAAAAATCAAGTAAATTTCCTAATTTTTTTAAAAATTTTCAAGCATTTTCTTATAATTTTTGTACCAATCCGTTTTATTATATATGCCAAAGTGAAAATTTGCAAATTTTTATTTCTTACTTTATATATAGGAGATAAAAACAGAGAGTAAAAATTTATCAAAAAATTTTTCTACAACAAATTTCAACTATCAAAGTGAAATTAATACATAAGCTAAGCTCCTAAGGTCTGTTTAATTTCTTTTGTATTTAGGTTGGTACTTATAAGTTGTATTTGTTTTGAAAATTAATAAAAGGTGTAGACATCAAAATCGTCTATACCTTTTATTAATTTATTTTTTTAAATTTTTTGCAAGTTTATTTATTTTATTTGAACTATAGGAACCTCTATAAAAATACTGTATATTTTTAAAATTCACTTTGTAATTTTATATCTCCTCCACCATTATTTATGATTTTTTTTACTAAAGATAAGCCTATTATCGTACTTTCTTTTATACCATTATTATAAAAAATATTTTCTATTTCAGTTTTAAATGATTTATTTAAATCTTCTACAATTTTATCTAAAGACTCCCCAGCTTTTATGTAATTTATATCTTTGTAATATATGCCAAATGATGAATACTTTTTTAGTTACTTGATTCTATTGTTCAATTTTTTATTTATTATTCTTATATATTAATCCTTTTTTTGGGCTATCAGCAACTCCGTCACTTATTTCATCTGTGTGGGCTTGGCTTATATTACAGATAAGGAAGTTGATAAGTCATGCCAAATCTTTGTTTCATACCCAAAGAGTATGAGGTAAATTTATCTTTGCCTCTATCTTTTAAACCTACTAATTCAAGTGATTTATCAATATCTTTATCACTTGTACCATCAATTAGTTTTGCCATCAATTTTAAATTTTCATATCCAGATAGATTTCCATAAAACTTAGGAGCTCCTACCATAGCTCCTATATTTTTAATTGCTTGATCCCCATTTTTTATTACAGGTTTATCATTTATTAAAATCTCTCCAAAATCTACCCTTATAAGTTATATAAGTTATGATATCATTCTATTAGCAGTTGTATTCCCCTCTCTTTTTTTTCAAAAAAACTATAAACATTTCCTCTAAATACAGTCATATTTAAATTATTTATAATTTTTCTTTTAACATAAGATTTGTTTAGATATTTTATTTCAAGTACTTCCTTAGACATAACTTTCTCCTTTGATTATTTAATTATAAGAGGTAAATCTAAAAAAATAAAAAAATCATAAATTTTTACTCATTTTAAAAAAATAATCAATAATATAGTATTTTATAAGTCATTAAACGCTAAAATAAACCTGCAACAATTGCAGTTGCAACTTCCTTTAAAATACAACTCCAGCTGCGAAATTCTATATTATTTCTCCTAGTTTTCTTGTCTTTTTTCTATTTTGTTTAGTGATTTAACTATAAAATTTTTGTAAACCTTATCTCCTTTTTTGTTTTCTTTGATATATCCAAAGACATGGATTAGATCTCCTTTTTAAAATTCTGAAAATCCAGCTTCTTTAACTAAATTTGCATTAAATTTATCATTTCTCTATCCATTAATTTCTTATCATTGATATATAAATTTCAATTAAAAAAGCCACTAATTTTTTTAATAAATCGCTAAATTACTAATATATTATATTTTTTAAGCAAGACTTATTATCCTTAGCATTTTAACCTCCTAATTTTGGGTATAGAAAAAGACGATTAGAGTTATAATTTATTATCATCTTTAATATATTTGTTATATTAATTATTTAGTAAATCATTTGTGATACAAATTCCTATTATATCTTCACATTGATATAATCTTGATTTTAGTTTAGTTTGTTCATTATCATTAAATCTTCCCTTTTTTATATCATAAAAAAATACTGGATCTATTATTGAAGTTTCAAATCTACAATTTTCAACTTCACTTTTTATTTTTATTTTATTATAAATTTCATGATAATCTTTTTGAATATCTATAACTAGATCTTTATAATCTGATATCACTTTAGAATATTGATTTTTTTTAAGTATTTTCCCCGTAAAGTTATTCCCGTCATACTCAAAGAATTCAAAGTTATCAAAATAATTTTTTTTATTAATATTGTACCAACCATAACCACAGTCTGTATTAGCTGTTACAATTACAGGGGACCCTAATATTCTTATCATTCCATCTTCTGTAATCTCTTTTTTATCACAAATAGCAAGAATATCCTTCCAACCGAAATTTTTTGTTCCCATTCTTGCTGTGCTAGGTTTAATATTGCTTTCTAAGTTTTTAAAATTTATATCTCCCTCAATTTTTTTATTGTTTAAAACATACTTTTCGATTTCTTCAAGCAATTCTTCTGAAGCACCTAAATTTGAGGGGTTCCAAGTATACTCATCAAAGTTTTTACAATTTTCTCTGTCTACATTTTTTATATTTCCACATAAAAATATCTCAACATTTCTATATCTCCCTGTCCAAACATATATCGAAGGATATTTTTTTGACAAAGAACAAATCCTACCTCCATATACAGGAAACCTTATTTTAAAATAATTACCTGCTTTAACATCAAAACAATTATCTATATTATTATTGTTACTATTTAAATAATTTCTAATATCACTAATTATGGATTGAGAACTATATTCTATTCCTTTTTCTACTGATTTAGAATCATGACTACCAAAACTTGCATTTATTTCTGAATATCCATTTCTTATATTAGCACCTATAGAAGCATTCCTTTCATTTGTCCCTTTATCTTTATATGTAATTATTCTGGTTTCATATATACTACAATTATCAATAAATTTTTTTATCTTTTCTGTAGAATTATACTCAATTAAACTAGCATTAAAAGTACAATTATTTATCGCATCCTTAGATTTTTTCAGACTGCCTATATAAATCTTATAATTATCCGAATGAATTTTCTTTTTTTGTTTTAGTTTCATTTTACAGCGTTCGAACATGCTTACCCTCACTTTTTTGATATTATATTAATTATATCATATGAGCTAACTTACTTATATATTATCGTACAACAATATAGTGTTAAATTTTATTTTATACTTATTTTTCAATATAAATAAGTTTTCATTAATATAATCCTCAAGTAGCTTATATTTTCTATACTTTTTAATATCAAACTTATCTGATAAAGTCCTCACTACTCTTAGTATATAAATACACTTACCACAATTCATTAAAGTCATTTCATCTTGCTCATAAGTTCCTTGCCAGTTTTTTGGTAATTTAGACCAAAAGATTTTTGATTTGATCTTGTTTCTGATGTGTTATTTAAGTCTATAGTTTCTTTTCCTAATGTTTCTGATAATCTTTTAATGTTGTTTTTTCTTTTCCTCCCAGAAAGAGTGTTGAGTCACAGTTACCAACTATTGTATCTGCATTATATTTATAAATTTCTTTTAACTGAGATTGTTCTTGCAGTATTATACTTGCTTATATTTTTCTTAAACGAATTGTTGCAATCATTTTTTTAATTTAGGAATTAAGCCAATATTTGCAAACTCATCAAGTAGACACCTAACATGAACTGGAAGTCTTCCACCATACACATCATCTGCCTTATCACATAGTAGGTTAAATAATTCAGAATACATTATCGAAACTACAAGTTAAATGTATAATCTGTATCTGATATTATTACGAATAGTGCAGTTTTCCTATCTCCAATTTTATCAAGTTCTAGTTCGTCTTAGCTCATTAGTTCTCTAAGCTCTCTTATATCAAAAGGTGCAAGTCTTGCTCCACAAGATATTAGAATTGACTTGGCAGTTTTTCCAGTAACAAAATGTCAATAGTTTTTTAATCACTTTTTTCAAAAAGGCAAAAAAAATAGAACATATAAATTATTTCCATACGCTCTATCTCACATTTCATATTAAATTTTTGAATTCTACAAACTGGAATTTGGCGATTGCTTACTTCCTTATCGTATTAAGAACATTTAAGACTTGTTCACCTTCATCTCTGTTGGTACTCCATACGCTGATAGACAATAATTCACCCGCAGAATAATACCCTACATAAACAACATAAATAGTGTTGCTATCTTCCGTTAATACATCGTCGTATATCTTTGCTTCAAATCCGCTTGGAATGTAGAAATCTAAATTTCGCTGTCTTGCAGATAATGGCACTGTTCTGATATAAGCATCTTCCATTACTTCTCTTGGTGCAAGTATACCATCCCTTTCTGCGTGGAACGGTGTTATACGAATTGTCAAATCACTATTGTCAGGATAAAAAATGTACTGACCACTCTCTTTATCGTATTCGCCTTGCCAGTTATCTGGCATAGAAATTTGCCAATCAAAAAGTAATTTATAAGAATTCATGTTGCACCTCCAAATCCCGATTTGTTATTCACATGATATCATATTTTTTCTTCAATTACATCCACCTAATTCTAATACACTGCCATTCGGCTTGCTTCTGTAACCATCATCCAGTTGATCTTCTCCTACATTGTTTCCTTTGCCTATTCACCGAAATGATAACGGACAACATAGACCTTCTGCCCGATTTTCTTTGTAAATGTGTTCCCCTCTGTTTTTGTATTCATCATCTTTTCCATAATCATTTTTTCCTTTTAGATCACTAGCAGAGAGCCATTTCATTGGTCTCTATCATGGTAATATTTACAACTCCATTTAGTGTGTGATACACTATGAGTATCATTTAATATCTCCTTGATTTTTTTATTCTGCAGTTGGCAGACCGCAAATTTATTATATCACTGAAGTATTTTTGTTTGGATATCATTGCTAAAGCTATACTGAACTCCTCAGTCTAACTGAGTGGGCTTATACAAACAAAAAACGACTCTTTCAAATCGTATTTGCTTTGAGTCGTTTTATTTTTTTATATTTTTATTTACATAATATTCTATTGGATTTTTTAATTTATTTTCAAAATATTTTTGGTAGCTTTCTAATATTTTTAATCTTTCTTTTTCGTATGGTATTTTTTTGTATTTTTCTTTTAAATATTTTTGATATTTTTCTATTCCTATATATTTATCTGTGATTGAATTGTCTAGCACTTGGATTAGTTTGTCGTAATCTGTGTAAGTGTGGGATAGGAGAAAATTTTTTATTATTTTTTTATCTTTTTCTTCTAGATTATCTTCTCCTATAAAGGAGTCTATATCTTTTATTATAAAGGAATGGCTAAGATTTGTTTTTGCTGGAAAAAAATATGATTCTTTTCTTAAAATATAAAATCCTCTTATATTTTTTTCTAAATTGTTTTTATTTTCTTTTTTTCCAATTTCAAAAAGTGAGCCGCAGGCAAAGGCTATGTCTTCGTCTAGTCCTAATTCTTTTGCCATCATTTTTGCTGTTTTGCCTATAATTTTTGATCTTCTTACCCAAGCTCCTATATTTTGGTTATCTTCTATTAAATAATAATTTATTTTGTCTTTGTTTGGAATATTTCCATAATTTTCTTTATACATTTCTTTTTACTATCTTTCCGTAGGTATAAATTTTTTTGTCATCGTCTATAAATCTGTATGAAATTTCATTTTTGTTTTTGGATTTTTCTCCAAGTATATATTTTTTATCTCTTATTTCATTTTTATAAACTATATTTATAAATTCTATATCTTGGTCTTTGACTTTTGTAATTTCTCTTAATAAATCCATGTATGATGCGTTATTTACGTGATAATTTGTGTCTATATCTGTATATCTTATTTGAATTTTTTCTAAATTTGTAAATTCATCATCATATTTGTGTGATTTTTCTTCGTATATGGCCTTTTCTTTTTGGTAGGCTTTTGCTATTTCTTTTGGAATTTTTATTGGTCGCTTTTTTTTAAGGTCAAAAAGCAAAAACACACAATAGGCTTCTACAATTTCTTCATCATTTCTTTCTATGATAAAGTTTCTGTAGGCATAGAATTTTTTCATATCAATGGCAAAGGTGGTAATTTTTATTTTATCTTTTGATTTTATTGGCTTTTTGATTTTTATATCCCAAGAATAAACTATCCACCTCTTATCTTCCATAATTTTTTTATTTTCTACTTCTTCTGCTTGATCAAAGGATACTTCAAACATTAAAGACAAAAGATATTTATTTTTTAAATATCCCTCGCTATTTGCAAGAAATCTTTCTACTTCAAATTCTTTTGTTTTTCTCATTTTATTCCTTTCTGTATATATTTTTGATTATGGCAAACGCCATAAAAAATCCCAAAAATAAACTTGTTACCAAGAGTGCTTTTAAAATATTTTTATCAATCTCTACAAATGCCAAGCCCAAAAGTGATGATGCAATTATTAGGCAAAGTCCTAGAAAAATTATAGCTTGTGTTTTTTGATTTTCAGTTTTTTCATAGGACTTTCTTTCCTCTTCACTTTTTTGGTCGATTATCCTAAAATCTCCTCTTGCAAGTTGCCTTAAAATATTTAGGGTTGTTTGTGGAAATTCTTTTATTAATGAGTAGGTATCATACATTTTTGGTCTAATTCTATCCAAAACTAAGTCTGGACTAAAAATTTTAAAAACCATAGATTTTGCTATTGGAAGGGCAAGTTCTAGGAATGATTCTTTGTAAACTAATTTTTCGATTAAGCCTTCCAAAATTAAAACTGTTTTTGCAAAATTTGTAAGCTCTGATGGTATTTTTATGGAATAATCCACCAAAAGCGTATAAAAATCTCTAATCAAATCTGCAAGTTTCATTTGATTTAAGCTCATTACCATATACTTATCCAAAAGTTTTTGAATTCTTTTTTCAAAATCTCCAATTTTTTTGGAATCAAATTCCAAAAGTCCCATGCCAATTATAGCATCAGTTATAAGTTTTACTTCATTAAAACTTGCTCCCAAAAATATTTTCATTATTTGATAGCGATAATTTTCCGATAAATTTCCCACAATTCCAAAATCTATCAAATAAATATTTAAATTATCATCTACAAAAATATTTCCAGGATGAGGATCAGCGTGAAAATATCCATAAGTAAACATTTGATTTACATAAGCTCCTATGATTTTTTCAGCTAATTCCTTTCTAATATCTGATCTTTTTTCATAAACTGTTCTTATAGATTTGCCGTCAATGTATTCCATCGTCAAGATTTTTTTGCTTGAATATGAATCATAGACATCAGGAGAAAGGAGGTCCTTTTTTTGGATATTTAATTTTCTGTATTTTTTTATGTTATTTTTTTCAACTTCAAAGTCAATTTCTCTAATTAGGGAAAGAGAAAATTCTTGGATAATTTCTCCAAAATTAAAAGATTTTATTCCTTCAAGTTTTATTTCGAGTTTTTTATAAAGATCATTCATTATTTTCAAATCTTCAACAACTCTTTTGTCCATATCTTTTCTTTGAATTTTGACAACAACCTTTCTCTCAAGAGAGCCGACCTTTATAGTTGCCAAGTGAGTTTGGGCAATTGAGCCTGATGCAAGTGGTTTTTTTTCAAATTCATCAAAGACATCATAAATATCTTTTGAAAATTCTTCATAAAAAACTTCTTTTATATTTTCAAAATCTTCTTCTTTTACATCATCTTGTAATTTTTCAAGCTCTGTAATTATATTTTCTGAAAATATATCTCTTCTTGTAGATAATAATTGTCCAAATTTTACAAAAACAGGTCCCAATTCTTCAAACAAGCTCCTCAAATTTTTGCCAAAATGACTTTCAAGCTCGCTTAAATCTTTTGAATTTTCTCCCTTATTTTTCAAAAGTTTTCTGCCGTCCAAAATAATATTTAGACTTATAAATTTTTTTATTATCTCAAGTTTTCTTTTTTTGTATCCCATTTTATTCTCAATTTCTATTTTCTATCTTTTCATATTTTATTTTATTTTTCTCCAAAAGTTCTATTGCATAAGGATCAATTCTATAATCATTTGAATAATAAATTTCTTTAATACCCGCTTGAATCAAACTTTTTGTGCAATTTAAGCAAGGAAAATGAGTTACATAGCAAATAGAATTTTTTACAGGAATTCCTTCTTTTGCACAATACAAAAGTGCATTCATTTCAGCATGAATTGTTGCAATACAATGGCCATCTCTCATCGTATGCCCTACTTCATCACAATGTGGATTTCCTTTTATTGAACCGTTGTAGCCTGTAGAAATAATTCTATTTTCGCCATTTACAAGAACGCAACCAACATAAGCCCTATCGCAAGTTCCCCTAAGAGCAACCATGTGAGCAAGTTTTATAAAATATTCATTCCAAGTTAGCCTATCTTTTGCCATAATTTTTCTCCTTAATTTTTTTCTTTATTCTATTTTACCAAATTTAAAATTTTAATCACACAAAAAGACTGAAGATAAACTCCAGCCTTTTAATTTTTTTAAACTTTTAATTTTAATTTAAACAAAATATTAAATATTTTACTAAATACAAAAATCAAAATTGCAAATATTACAAAATTAATTATAGAGAATCCTTTGAAAACAGATTGTTGAAAAATCATTGTTCCACCGCATGCACAAAGCAAAATTATTAAAACTTTCGCAAGATTTTCTATAGGTTTTAACAAAACCATCTTTCCAGATTTTTCTGTTTTTGTTTTTTCTATCAAAGAATATGAAACTATAAATACAAGCAAGGAAAATATTATTAATCCAGCCAAGGCTAAATAAGAATTATCATAATTTGAAGCAGGTCTTAAAATAACTTTAATTATTTTGTTAAAATAAGATGTGTCATTAGGAATTTTATCTTCAATTAAATATATTAAAGACCTTTCATATAAAAATTCGCCTTTGAATAACATATTTAAACTGTCCCATATAGCATTTACAATATCAATAAAGAAAAAAGTCATTACGCCTAGTCCAACATGACCTAAAATATTTCCTGCCATAAAACCTACTGACAAAATTGTAAGATAAAGAGCTGACAAAAATCCAAAATTTTTCAAATTTCCTGGAATATATTTGACGCCAGTTTTTAAAATTTCAACATTTGAAGTTTTTACTATCATATAATTTAAAATTGAGCTTATCAAAACAAATCCAAAAATAATCATAAGCCCAAAAATAATTTTCATTAGAAAATCTTTTTTCTTTGTCCATGGATAAGTTCTGGCAAATTCATAATAAGAAGTTGAATGCTCCATTGATGAAAATAAAAATCCCAAAACTAAAACCACAATCATACCCGTAATACTTATAGGAATTGAAAAGAAATTATTTGTTTTTTCCTTCATCTCCTTTGACAAATAGTTATAGCTAGTTAGATTTTGCAAATATTCTCCATTTTTCAATTGATATTCATCATATTTTTTCATTTCCTCTTCGCTTGCTTTTGAAAAATCAAAATTATCATACTTGCCAAATTCATATTTTTTTGCCATTTTTTCAAAAATAATATCATTTTTTTCAAAGAATTCTTTATCTATTACTACATCTTTTTTGTATTTCTTGCCTGTATTTGCCATGATATTTATTTTATTTGTAACATTAACTAAAGAATCGTGTTTTTCTTCCAATGTATTTGTTTGGAAAACTCCATAAAAAAGAAGGCTAACTAAAACAGCAAGAATTATCCAAAATCCATTTCTTATTGTAAGAATTTTAATTTCTTTCTTAAAGTCTTTCATTATTTGTTCCTTCCCTTCTCCCAATAAAAATTATCCTCAATTTTTGATTCCAAAACATCAAATTGCACAATAGATTCATTTCTTTTTATATCATCAAGAATATTTTCCCTATTATCAATCAAAATTGTATAAACTCTTCCCAAATGAAATCTCAAAACAGATTTTTCAAGAATTTTTGGATCTAATTCATCCTTTACAACCACTTGCAACTTCACAAATTTTTCCTTATTTTGATAAAGATTTGTAAGTTTTCCTTCCTTAGAAAGATAAAGAGTTTCATCAGCAACTTTTGCCAATTCCTCAAGCTCGTGGCTTGATGCAAGAACAGTTCTTCCTTCTTCTTTCAAATCTAAAATATAAGTAAGAATAATCTCCTTATTTAAAACATCCATTCCATCAAGAATTTCATCTAAAAGAATCACTTTTGCATTTGTAGAAATAGTAGCCAAAAGCCCAATCAAATTTTTATATCCTTTTGAAAAAGATCTCAAAGATTTTTTTAAATCTATATTATTTTTTTCAAGCTCTTTTTTTGCAAATTTTTTGTTGAAATTTGGATAAATAACTTCATAATATTCAAGCATTTTTTCAACCGATATATAATCAAAATAATCAAACCTATCAGGCAAATAAACAATATTTTCCAATATATGCTTATCCTCCACACAAGATTTTCCAAAAACATTAACCTTGCCTAAATCTTTTTGAAAAATATCAGCCATTACTTTCAAAAGAGTAGTTTTGCCAGATCCATTTCTTCCAACCAAAGCATATATTTTTCCTTCTTCCAAAGAAAAATTCACATCTTCCAAAACCTTATTTTCCCCAAAAGATTTATAAAGGCTCATTACTTCCACAGCCATTAGAATCCTCCTTGCTCTTTTCATAAATATTTTTAATCTTTTCAAAACTTATTCCATAAAAAATACATTTTAAAAAAATATCGTAGAGTTTTTTCTCGAGTTTTTCTTTTTTTACATCAATTATTTCATCATCTAAACTTACAAAAGTCCCAAGACCTTTTTTTGTAAGCAAAATTCCTTCTTCTTTTAATTTGTTGTAGGCTTTTTGAACGGTAGATTGATTAATCAAAAGAGCTTTTGATAAATCTCTTACAGATGGCATAGTGTCGCCATCAATCAAAATTCCTTGAGCAATCATTAATTTTGTTTGCTCAACGATTTGTTCATTCAAAGGAATTTGAGATGAGCTATTTAAATCAAACATAAAAACCCCTTCCTTTATTTTCTGTATGGTGTATGGCATATCTCCATACACTTCTTAATTCAATTATAACTAGATTATTTTTCTTGTCAAATATTTTTTTGAAATTTATTTTAAAATTTTTCAAAGAAAAAAACCTAGATAAAACTAGGTTTACATTAATGGAGCAAATGGTTTTACTATAAAAGCTATTATTTTTTTATAAATTGGATAAGATTTTACATCTTCAAGGCTTATTTCTTTTCCTATATCAAAACTTATTTCAAAATCTTTCAATATTTCATTTATAACTGGATGTTTGTGAATATAAACTCCGCATTCAAAATTTAAATAAAGAGCTCTATAATCTACATTTACCGAACCTACTACTGCTTTTTCATTATCTGAAACCCAAGTTTTCGCATGGATGAATCCCGGCAAATATTCATAAATTTTAACTCCAGATTCAATTAATTTTTTGTAGTGAGATTTTGCTAGCATATATGGAATTTTTTTGTCTGGAATTGCTGGAAGAATTATTCTTACATCTACTCCTCTTTTTGCTGCAAATGTTAAAGATTTTGTCATTTCATTATCTATAATTAAATAAGGCGTCATTATATATGCGTAGTCTTTTGCAGTATCTAGTATGTGCATATAAATATTTTTGAAAAATCTTTCTTTTCTAATCGGATTATCTCCAACTCCTATCATATAGCCTTTTGATTTTTGTGGATATGTTTGTAAATATCTTTTTAAATCTTCTTTTTCTTCGCTATCCCACAATTGCAAAAACATAATTGTAAATGACTGAACTACTGGGCCTTTTAATCTTATAAAAGTATCTTTCCAATGGCCAAATCTTTCTTCTACATTTATATATTCGTCAGCCAAATTTACTCCGCCTGTAAAAGCTACTTTGCCATCTACTACCAAAATTTTTCTATGATCTCTGTTGTTGTGATAGGTTGATATTATTGGAATTATTGGCGAAAATACCTTGCATTTTATACCAAGATTTTCCATCTCTTCTGGGAAATTTTTTGGTAGATTTAAAATTGCATTTGTTCCATCATACATAAGTCTTACTTCAACTCCCTCGCTTGCTTTTTGTGCAAGTTCTTCAAGAATTGTTCCCCAAAAATATCCTTGATGTACTATAAAAAATTCTACAAAAATAAAATCTTTTGCACTTCTTATAGCCTCAATAATATCATTAACTGCATCATCTCCAACTCTGTAATATTTTGCATCATTATTTTTGCTTACAGGATATGAGCCGTAATCATTTAAATATTTTACTAAATTATAAAATTCCTTATCTTCATTTTTTAATTCTTCTACCAAATCTTCATCGATTGTGTGCAGATAATTGGTTTCTTCTTCGCTATCCATAATTGAGCTTTCTTCAAGTTTTTTTCCTATGTCAATTCTTGATAAGATAAAAAACATAATTCCAAAAGTAGGAAAGGCTGCAATTAGAAAAAACCAAGAAAGTTTTTCATAAGGATTTACATCCATCGACAAAATTACAAGCAAAGAAATTGCTGCTATCAATGCTGATGAACCAAAAATTACAGATGGATCGATTGAAAGATGTCTAAGTATTGCCATAAAAATAAAAATTTGAGCAAGTACTAACAAAACATACAAACCCGCCCTGCCAAAAACAACTTTCAATAAAGATGATTTTGTTTTTTCAACAAATTTGTTATCGTTTAATATTTTTTTAATTTTTTCATTATATTTTTTCATATTGTTATTATATTTTTTCATATTGTTATTATACTTTTTCATGATATTATTATATCTAATTTCGCCTTATTTTAACAGGATAAAAATTCAAAATATTTTATTAAAAAATCTAACAAAAATCTTCTTATTTGCTTATTTTCATTAATATAACTATAATAGTTCTATAAGAATGAATTAGTATTTTATTTAAAGGAGTTATATGAAATCTTGTAAAAATAATGAAAAAATTTTGCTCATTAATGACTTTCTTTCAAGTGGAAATATTGGTGGAAGTCTTTGCAAAAGTGTTTTAAATTTTTATTCTTTTGATATAGATTTTGTACCTACAGCTTTAATTTCAAATATGTTTTCTCTAAAACCCATAGAAATTTTTGATTCTAGTAATTTTTTGACCAATACTCTTGAAGTTTATAAAAAGCAAAATAGAAAATATAAGGCAGTTTTTGTGGGATTTGTTTTAAATTTTAATCAGGCAAAAATAATTTGTGATTTTGTAAAAGAAAATAATCTATTTATGGTACTTGATCCAATTATGGGAGATTCTGGAAAAATCTACAGTGGTCTTGATAAAAATATTGTAGAAATTTATAAATATATGGCAGATTATGCTCATATAATTATTCCAAATCTCACAGAGGCAAGGCTTTTGACTGATAATAAATTTGAAAAAGCTCATGATATTGTAGATTATTTTGAAAATATCGGTAAAAAATTTATTATTACAAGTGTTGAAGATGGAAACAGACATTTTATTTTGGCTAAGGATAAATATTTTATAGAAGAAGATTATAAATTTTTAGACAAGTCTTTTGGCGGAAGCGGGGACTTGTTTGACTCAATTTTTTTGGCAAATTATTTGAAAAATAATGATTTTTTACTTGCAATTAAAGATACAAGGGATATGATAGCTTGTATTCTTGATATGCAAATTAAGATTGATGATAAAGCAAATGATATTAGTATAAATGAAATTTTGAAAAAATTATAGAAAGTGAGGTAGTTTTTTGATTAAAAATAAATATTGGAAAAGGGCCTTGCAAATTGCTTGGCCGTCTGTCTTGGAGTCATTTTTTATTTCTTTGGCAGGCTTGATTGATACCTTTATGGTTTCATCAATTGGTTCATCAGCAGTTGCTGCAATTGGACTTACAACCCAGCCAAAATTTATCGCCCTTTCCTTTTTTATTGCAATTTCCGTTTCAGTTTCAGCCTTAGTTGCAAGACGAAAAGGCGAAGAAGATAAAAAAATGGCAAATCAAACTATGGTTACTGCAATGATTGTAGCTGTTGGTTTATGTATAATAATCTCTTCAATTTTTGTAATATTTACTCCACAAATTATAAAACTTGCAGGGTCATCTCCTGAAACTCACGATTTGGGAGTTTCATATTTTAAAATTATAATGGCAGGAATGATATTTAATGTAATTTCCATGACAATAAATGCAGGCCAAAGAGGAAGTGGAAATACACAAATAGCCTTTACAACAAATCTAGTTTCTTCTATTGTAAATATATTTTTCAATTATTTACTTATAAATGGAAATTTTGGTTTTCCAAAATTAGGAGTAAAAGGAGCAGCAATCGCAACAGTTTTGGGAGCTTTTGTTGCGGCAATTATGAGTTTTTCTTCATTATTTAGAAGATCATCATATATGTCCTTTGGGCTTATAAAAAAATATAAACTTACTTTCTCAAATTTTATATTTAAAGAAATTTTTGGACTAGGCTCAAATATTTTTATAGAAAATATTGCAGCAAGAATTGGATTTTTGGTTACAGCAATTACAGCCGCAAAACTTGGAACAGACCAATTTGCAGCTCACAATGTAGGAATGAATTTGCTTTCTCTTTCATTTTCATTCGGGGATGGTATGCAAGTTGCAGCAGTTGCCCTTACAGGAAATTGTCTTGGAGCAAGAAAAAAAGAAGAAGCCGTAAAATATGGAAAAACTTGCCAAGAAATTGGCTTAACAATTTCAATAATAATATCTGTTATTTTGGTATTATTTAGAAAAAATATTTTTAGATTATTTTTTGATGATGACAAAATAATAGCTATGGGGTCTGTGATAACTTTTTATCTTATATTCATAGTTATTTTCCAAATTTCCGCAATAATTTTTGGAGGGGCTTTGAGAGCAGCAGGCGATGTTAAATATACACTTGCCGTAAGTTTGATTTCAATTACCTTTATAAGATCAGCTGCAACAATATTTTTTGTAAATATTATTCATTTGGGACTTCAAGGAATTTGGATAGGAGTTCTAGCAGATCAAGTTTCAAGATTTATTGGATTATGGACAAGATTTAGAAAAGGCGATTGGGTAAATATAGAAATTTAATTAAATGAGATTTTAATTATATATTATAAAATAAAAATATTTTTCACATAAATATTTGAATTTTTCTTCAAATCTGGTATATTATACTTACTATCGGTAAAGATAGTAAGTATATTTTTTTAAACAGGGGGATTAAACAATGAAAATTAAAAAAGTATTACCAGTATTAGCATTAACAGTTGCTTTAGTAGGATGTGGAAAAAAAGCTGACACAACATCAAACGCTTCAAGCACACCAGCTTCAACAACAACTACAGAAAAAGCTGATTCTAACGCTAGTACAATGGATTCAAACGCAGCAAGCACACCATCATCAAACGATGCTAGTACACCTGCTTCAGACGCTGGATCAAATAAATAATTAAATTTTAAACAAAAAAAGAGCAAGAAATTCTTGCTCTTTTTTGTTTAAAATTTTTTAAAAATTAAAATTAAAAAATTTAAATTATTTTTTTAATAAATTCAAAATCAAAAAAATCATCCTCAAAATATTAGGATGATTTTTTGAATTAATCTATAATTAATTGTTTATTTGTAATCTAACTGTAGATGTTAAAACATCTGAGTAGCTGTATGATACAGTTCTTTCTGCATCAAAATCATTATTTACTTTTATTGTAAATACACTTGGGAAAGCGTCTAAAATTATACCGCTTTTGGTAACAATTCTTTTTCTACCCTTATCAGCTTTTAAAGTAACTTCTTTTCCTACGTTTTTTTTAACTTCTGACCTTATTTCACTAACTGATTTAAATTCCATATATCCACCTTCCATGCATTTGTATATATTATACAACAAAATTGTGGATAAGTCAAATTAGCGTAATATTATACGCTAGATTAAAATTCTTGTCAAATATTTTTATAAAAGGCTCTGTAAGCTGTAAAGGTTGAGTAGAAATCTGCTTTTGAAATTAATTCTATTGGTGCGTGCATAGATATTACTGGTGTTCCACAATCAACTACATCCATTCCATATTCTGCAAGAATATAGGCAATTGTTCCTCCACCACCTTGATCAACTTTACCAAGCTCTCCTGTTTGGAAAATTACTTCATCTTTATTAAAAGCAAGTCTAACTTGTGATAAATATTCTGCATCAGCATCATTTGATCCGCCTTTTCCGCCTGAGCCTGTGTATTTTGTTAAGGCAACTCCATGAGAAATTTGTGCTGCATTTTGACTTTCTGTTGCATCTTTAAAGTTTGGATCTTCTGCCAAGGTTACGTCAGCTGATAAAACTTTTGAATTTCTCAAAGCTCTTTTGAATTTAATCAAATCAAACTCTTCTTTTAAATTCATAATTTCTAAAAGAGTATTTTCAAAAAATTGTGAAGTCATTCCTGTTGCTCCAACTGAACCAATCTCTTCCTTGTCAACAAAAAGTCCTAGCAAAGTTTTCTTTGTTTCTTTTATATCAAGCAAAGCTCTCAAAGCTGCGTATGAACAAACTCTGTCATCGTGACCGTGGGAAGCTATCATTGATTTATCAAAACCAACTTCTCTTGCTTTTCCTGCAGGAACTACTTCAAGTTCTGCTGTAATAAAATCTTCTTCTTCAATTCCGTATTTTTCATTTAAAATTTTTAAAATATTTTTCTTAACCGGATTTTCTTTTTCATCTAATAGTGGTCTATTGCCAACTATAATTGATAATTGCTCACCTGTTATAACTTCTTTTGCAGATTTTTCCATCAATTGTCTTGATAAATGAATTAAAAGTTCTGAGATGAAAAATACTGGCTCATCATCCTTATCTCCGATTGAAATATCTACTTTTTCTCCATTTTTTGTAAAAACTACTCCGTGAAGGGCAAGGGGCATATTTGTCCAATTATATTTTTTTACTCCCCCATAATAGTGAGTTTTTAAATAAGCAAGTCCATTTTCTTCTGTAAGTGGAACAGGTTTTAAATCAAGCCTTGGAGAATCGATATGACCTCCAACTATAGCAAGTCCATCTGATAAATCTTCGCTTCCTATATGAAACATAGCTACAGCTTTATTTTTATTTACTGCATAGATTTTATCGCCAGTCTTTATTTTTCCAGCCTTTATTTTTTCTTCAAGGTCAACATAACCTGCTTTTTTTGCTAAATTTATAATTTCTTTTGCAGCAAGTCTTTCAGTTTTTCCTTTGTCCAAAAAATCCATATAATCTTTTGAGAGACTTTCTAATTCTTTTTCTTGTTCTAAGGATAAATTCTCCCAAACATTTTTTCTTTTGTACTCTGTCATTTTTTTCTCCTAAATTAATTTCCATATATTTTTTGCATACTCAAGAGGATTATCAATTTCAAGTCCCTCTATAAGTTTTGCTTGGTCAAATAAAATATTTACTATCATTTTAAATTCATCAGAATTTTCTTTAAAATCTTTTTCTAATAGTTTATAGGCCTTAGAATTTTTGTTTATTTCTAAAACTTTCTCCGCCTTTATATCTGGGGCATTTACTTGAGATTTTAAAGTTTTTTCCATCTCAATTGAAACATCTCCCCTTTGTTTTATCATTGAAATTACATCTTCTGATAAATTATCTGAAATTTTTACATCTACTACTTCTTCCGGTAAAATTTCCTTGATTTTTTCAACCAAGTCTTTGTTTTCTTCGTTTTCATCTTCATCTTCATCAACTTGATTTATTGATTTAAATGGAATTTCCTTGTAAGCATTTAGCATTTTTATCAAAAATTCATCCAATTTTTCATCAAGTAAAAGAACATCTTTGTCTTTTTCTACTGATTTTAAGGCTGGGGAATTTTTGATTTTTTCTAAATTTTCTCCAACTGTATAGAGGATATTTTCATCTGTTGATTTCAAATCTTCCTTGTATTCATTTAATGAAATCATCTTATCTTTTCTGTAGGAATTAAACAATAATAAATCTTCTAACCTATCTTTTTTTCCTCCAAAAGATTCATAAATTGCAACTTTCAAATTATTGCCAAATTCTTTGAAAAATATTTGGTATTTTTCCCTATCATTTTTCATCAAATCCATTAAGTGAGATCTGATTTTATTATTTATTTGTTTGGCAATAAATCTTAATTCTCTTGTTTCTTGAAGGGTTTCTCTTGAAATGTTTAGAGAAATATCGTCACTTTCAACAACTCCCTTTGCAAAAGAAAATTCATCTTCAAGCAAGTCTTCGTGCCTATCTTTAATTTTTACTCCTGATGAATAAAGTTGAAGGCCTTTTTGATAATCTTTTGAATAAAAATCAAAAGGTGCTTTTCTTGGAATATAAATTATCGCCCTAAATTCAACAGTTCCTTCAATATTTAAATGAATCCATGATAAGGGATCATCAAAACCAAAGCCTTGGTCCTTGTAGAAATTTATATAATCTTCATCAGTCAAATCATTTTTGGATTTTTTCCAAATTGGAATTTCAGAATTTAAAACTTCTACTTCCTTGTAATCTTTATATTCTGGATTTTCATCAGTTGAATCATCTGTTTTTCTTGACTTTGTAACTTCCATTTTGATTGGATATCTAATGTAGTTTGAATATTTTCTTACAAGTTCTTTGATTTTATATTGGTCAAGATAAATATCATAGTTTTCGTCTTCTGTATTTTCTTTTAAAAATAAGGTAATATCTGTTCCATTTTCTTTTTTGTCGGATTTTTCAATTTCATAGCTTTCGGCATTTTCACTTATCCATTTATAGGCTTGGTCATCTTTTTTGGTATTTACAATAATTTTTTTGCTTACCATAAAGGCTGAATAAAATCCAACTCCAAATTGTCCAATTAAATTATTTAAATCTTCGCTTTCAATTTCTTTTTTGAAAATTTCTGTACCAGATTTTGCAATTGTTCCAAGATTTTCTTCCAAATCTTTTTCATCCATTCCAATTCCAGTATCTCTTATGGTTAAAGATCTTTCGTCCTTGTTTGGAATAATTTCAATATAATAATCTTTTTTGTCTACATTTTTATCTGATTTTAAATCTTTATAATATAATTTATCAATAGCATCTGAGCCGTTTGATATTAATTCCCTAAGAAAAATATCCTTATTTGTATAGATTGAATTTATCATCAAATCCATAACTTTTTTGGCTTCTGCTTTAAATTCTTTTTTCATAAATCCTCCTTAGCACTTTAAGTTGCTGACTGCTAATATTATACTTACTCTAAAATTTTTTTCAATTTTCTAAATCTTTGGCAAGGCTGAATATTTCAGCTTGAATTTTAATTTTTTCCCTTTTTATTTTTTTAATTTCCTCATTTTGTTTTTTTGAAATTAAAATCGACTGAACAAAATTTGAAATAATAAAAGCTCCAACAAAAACTATAATTTTTGTAGGCGTTTTTGTCTTAGCCAAAGATATAATTAATAAAAAAATCAAAGAAAAAATTAAAGATTTAAGAAAAAATGAAAAAAATGAATTTTTCTTTTTTATTTTTTCCAAATTTTCATCTAGATCTTGGAGTTTTTTCCTTAATTCCATAATATTTTTTAAATTTTTCTCATTCATAATATCACCAAAATAATTGTACCCCAATTCCTAGTATTTTACTTTGATTTTTAATTTCTCTTATAGTAAAATAAATTTTAGACATAAAGGAGGGTTTTTATGGCTTTAGAAGATAGAAAAAAAGAGAAGGTGGAAATCACACACGATATGTTAATCGGTGATATAATCCAAGCAAAGCCAGAATCAATTAACACTTTCCTATCAATAGGAATGGGTTGTATTGCTTGTCCTTCATCTTTGTACGAAACCTTAGATGAAGCTTGTATGGTTCACGGAATTGATCCAGATTTCTTGCTTGAAAAATTAAATAAATAAACAAAAAAAGACTTTTGCGTATTTTTTTGCAAAAGTCTTTTTTGTTTTTTAATTTTTTTCAAAATATTTTTCCCACTTATTATCATAAGTCCAAAAATAATTTCCTTTTTTTTCTGAATCTTTGTACTTATCAAAATCATTTAAAATTTTCCTATAAGTTTTGCTCATTATAATCAGTGCCAAAATATTTGGAACAACCATTAAAGCATTTGCTGTATCAGCAACCGACCAAGCAAATTTCAAACCGCCAATTGAGCCTAGATAGCAAAAAATAATATAAATATATTTGAATAAATCAGAAAGTTTACTTGAACCCGTCAAATATTTTACACATCTTTGCCCATAATAGCACCAAGAAACTGCCGTTGTAAAAGCAAATAACACCAAAGCCAAAGAAACCAAATATTTTCCCCAAAAAATTGATTTTGAAAATGATTCAGCCGTAAGAGCAGCACCTTCAAGGCCTTGTGTTTTATAAATTCCACTTGTAATAATTACAAGAGCTGTCATGGTACAAATTATCATTGAAGAAATAAAAACTTCAATCGCTCCCCACATTCCTTGTCTAATTGGATGGTCGGTATGACTTGTTGCATGAGCCATAGGCGCTGTACCAAGACCTGCTTCGTTTGAAAAAATCCCTCTAGCAAGCCCCCACCTAATAGAAATTAAAATCCCAGAGCCTGTTGCTCCTCCTGCAAAAGCTTTTGGATTAAAAGCTCCAATAATAATTTCTTTAAAAGCTGGAATTAAATTTTCAATTTGCAAAATAAGAATCAAAATACAAGCTACAATATAAAAAACTGACATTATAGGCACAATTTTCGATGCAAAAGCTCCAATTCTTTTTATCCCACCAACAAGAACCAAAAGCATAAAAATAACGATTAAAATTCCACCAAGATGCAAATTTAAACCAGTCATAGCATTTAAAGATTCAGAAATAGAATTTGATTGAACCAAAGCTCCTGTTCCAATAATTGCAATAAAAGCAAAAAACGAAAAAATTTTCGCCAAAAATTTTGACCCAGTTCCCTTTTCGATATAATACATTGGTCCGCCAATATATTTTCCATCATCATCTGAAATTCTTGTAGCAACAGCCATAGTAACTTCAACCATTTTTGTTGTCATACAAATAAAACTTGCAATCCACATCCAAAAAATCGCCCCAGCACCACCAAAGCCAATTGCCGTTGCAACTCCTACAATATTTCCAGCTCCAATTGTTCCAGCAAGAGCTGTCGAAACCGCCTCAAAAGGAGAAATAGAATTTTCATCAGATTTTGAATCCTTAACAAGTCTTCCAAAAGTATTTTTAAAAATATAAGAAAAATTTTTAAAAACCCAAAAATCTGACCTATAATTTAAAACTATTCCTCCAAAAATCAAGACGATAATCATAGGATAACCCCACAAAAAATCGCCCAACTTAGCATTTAATTTTATAATTTCCAAAACGGACTAACCTCTTTCTAATTAATATAAGTTTATTCTTATTATTATAAAGGTTTTTTAAAAAAATAAAATAATAATTTATATTTTTTCCATTAAAAAAATTTTTATCCTATAAAAAATCAAAAATTTTTCCTTAATTTAAATTGTCTACGCTCTAAATCAAATCTGAGCTAGGCTTCTTGCAAAATTTTTATTATACATACTCATAACTTTATCAAAAAATAAGCCTACAAGAATATTTATGCCAGCAGTTGGAAGAACTAGGCTTACAAACATTAATTTTATACCAAATCCTTCTGGTAAAGCTCCTGTTATATTCATCAAAAATAAAAATACAAGCCCAGATATTGCTGTTCCAAGAAAATATAGGCTCCCAATCGAAAAAATATTTTCTATTTTTATTTTTTCTAAAAATTTTACAGAAAAATATACAAATAAGGATGAAATGATTTTATCTATAATATTTGGCACAAAACCGCCTGGCGCACTCGTTGTAATGCCTGCCAAAATTCCACCAGCAAGACCTACTGCAAGTGACATTTTAAAATCCTTATTTAAAATAATAATTGTAAAAACACACACCAACATAAAATCAGGTTTTACCATTCCCACAAAACCTGGTATCAAATGAAGTATTGTTCCTATTGCAAGTAAAATTGACGCTTGAGTTATAGTTTTTGTTTTCATAATTTTCTCCTTTAAATTTTTTAAAATTTTCCAATAAAAAAACCACTTACTCCAAAGGAGCAAATGGTTGAATTCGCGGTGCCATCCTTTTTATGTAAAATAAATTTCAATAAATTAATAAATCCTACATATCTTTATTCTGATACTAATTTAAAATAATTTCATATCATATCCCTATAACGTGGGAAGACGGCCTCGGGTACTTTTTTCACCTTAGCACTCTCAGATCCATTCGGTTTTACTTCTTTGCTTGTTTCCACCACACACAAGCTCTCTATAAAAGATTTATAAAACTTACTTACTTCTGATCAAAGTTTTATTATTTTAACTTATAAGTTATTTTGATTATATATTGAATTTATATTTTTGTCAAATGCTTTGTTAAAGTCAATATAAGCTCCCATAAATTCAAAATCCCTAGTATTTTCATATAAAAAATCCAAAAGACTCCTAATTCTTTTCTCTTTAATAGAGCCTTCAAAGTCAAAATAAAATACAAATTCAAAATCAGAACCAGGAATTGGAGAAGATTCAAGCTTAGTCATATTTACACCCAAAATTTTAAATTTTTCTACGATATTAATAAGAGAGCCCGGCTTATCAAAAGCTTTTAACCTTACAGAAATTTTGTTTGCCTTTTCATAAATTTTTAAATTTTTGGACACTATAATAAATCTTGTATAATTATTTGATTCATTTTGAATATTTTCGTCAATTATTTTTAGTTTATAAACCTTAGCACAAAATTTTGAGCCAATAGCTCCAAGTTTTTTATTATTTTTCTCTTTTATATATTTACTCGCAAGTGCCGTATTATAATATTCTTTTTGAATAAAACCGTGTTTATTTATATATTTTCCACATTGACCAAGAGCTTGCGGATGAGAATAAACTGTTTTTATATCAGAAAGTTTTGCATCTAAATTTCCCAACAAATAATGATTTATATCTAGCTTATAATTTCCAATTATAAAAAAATTTCTTTCAAGCATTAGATTATAAACTTCTTTGACCGAACCAAAAGATGAATTTTCTAAAGGCAAAATTCCAAAATCACATATATTTTCATCTATTGCATCAAGAATTTGGTCAAATTTTTTGTAATAATTTATTTTACCTTTAGGAAAAATAATATGGGAAACTTGATCGGCATAAGAGCCTTTTGCCCCTCCTACACCAATTTTTCCTTCTTTAGGAAAAATTTCTCTTATAAATTTATCTTGTAAATATTTAGAAAATTTTCCATCACAAAGGCTCATCATATAATCTTTATATTTTTCTTTTACAAATTTATCAAGATTTTCCAAATCTTCTTTTTTATAATTTTCTTTTTCTAAATTTTTAATAATTTTTTTAATATTTTCATTCATTTAACAAGTCCAATAAGGTTAAAGCCAAAATAGATTCTCCAATAGGAGGCGTTCTAAGGGCAAGGCATGGGTCGTGTCGTCCCTTAATTTGCAATATTTTTTCTTTTTTTTCTTTTATAGAAAATGATTTTTGGCAAATAGAAATTGACGGGGTCGGTTTGAAAATTAAATCAAAAACTACAGGCATACCATTTGTAATTCCTCCAACAACTCCACCAGCATTATTTGTTATAGTTTTTACCTGTCCATTTTTAATTTCAAATTGGTCGTTGTGCTGAGAACCTTTCATTTTCATTGCATCAAGTCCCAAACCAAAAGAAACCGCCCTAACAGCAGGAATCCCATAAGAAAGATAGGAAATTTTTGCCTCAAAAGAATCAAAGAGAGGATCTCCAAGTCCTTTTGGAATATTTTCCCCAAAAACTTGGCAAATTCCTCCAATAGAATCTCCATCTTTTTTTACTTCTTCTAAAAGATTTCTAATTTCTTTTTCTTTTTTTTCGTCCAAAACAGGGATTTCTTTTTGAGAAATTTTTTCCAATTCATCCATAGGAGGATTTGCCAAATCAATATTTTTATCTTCAATTCCTCCAATATTTTTAATCCTTGATGAAATTTTTATATTTTTTTCTTCTAAAATTTGCTTGGCAATTCCTCCTGCAAGACAAAATGGCGCAGTTAATCTTCCAGAAAAAGGTCCTCCCCCATTCATATCCATATCATTTCCATATTTTATAAAACTTGTATAATCAGCATGAGATGGCCTTGGAATATCATTTAAATTTTCATAATCTTTGGATTTGTAATTCTCATTTTTTATTATTGCTGTTATGGTTTTTGAAATTATTTTATTATCCCTTACCCCATAAATAAAATCTATCTTGTCACTTTCTTTTCTTTTTGTTGTAAATTTTGATTTTCCTGAAGCTCTTCTTTGCATAAATTGATCTAGTTTTTCCATGTCAATTTCAAAACCAATTTCCATATTATCCATAACTACGCCCATATATTCTTGGTGGCTTGAGCCAAATATGGTTATTTTTAAATTTTTTCCAAAGCTTTGACTCATTTTAAATTTCCTTTCTTAAATCATGGATTTTTTTTGTAGCCTTTACTATTTTGTCAAAATCATCTGGAACTACGCATTGAGCTCCATCAGAAAATGCTTTTGCAGGATTTTCGTGAACTTCTATCATAAGTCCATCTGCCCCAACTGCCGTTGCACTAAGAGATAAATCTTTTACATATCTTGAAATCCCCGCTGCATGAGATGGATCGATTATTATTGGAAGATGAGTTTTTTCGTGCAAAAATGGAACAGCTGTGACGTCCAAAGTATTTCTTGTTGCTGTTTCAAAAGTCCTAATACCTCTTTCACAAAGAATAACTTTTGTATTTCCCCTGCTCATAATATATTCTGCTGCCATCAATAATTCTTCATAAGTTGCTGCTAAACCTCTTTTTAATAAAATTGGTTTATCAACTTCTCCAAGCGCTTTTAATAAATCAAAATTTTGCATATTTCTTGCTCCAACTTGAAGAATATCTACATTATCAAAATATTTTAATTGATTTATTTCCATAATTTCTGAAACAAGGGCAAGGCCTGTTTCTTCTTTTGCTTTTATCAGATAATCAATAGCTTTTTTTCCGTAACCTTGGAAGGAATATGGGCTTGTTCTTGGTTTAAAAGCTCCTCCTCTTAAAATCGTTGCGCCAGATTTTTTGATTTTTTTTGCAATTGATACAATTTGCTCTTCGCTTTCGACTGAACATGGTCCTGCCATATAAACAAAAGATCCTCCACCGATTTTTGATCCATTTTCCAAAGTAATTATTGTATCTTCTGGGTGAAATTTTCTGTTTGCTTTTTTATAAGGCTCTTGGATTCTTATAACATCATCAACAACACTTTTTGATTTCATATCATCTTTTGAAACCTTGGATGTATCTCCCAAAAGCCCCAAGATAGTCGTTTTAAAACCAACTGCTTTACTTACTTTAAGCCCCATATCTTCAATTTCTTTTATAAGATCTTGTACTTCTTTTTCATTTGCACCATTTTTTAATTTAATAATCATTTTCTTCTCCTAATAAAATCTCTTTTTTCTTTTAAAATTTCCATATAAGAAAAATTTTAAAAATTTTTTATGTAATTTTCTAAGCTAATTTATTATTTCAAAATAAAAAAGCTTCCTGGCTATTACCAAGAAGCTAAAATTCAAAAAAACTTAAAATGTTTTAAAATTTTGCACATGATAAATAGCCTTACTTTTGTCAAAAGTAAAGTTAAAAAAGTAAAAGCTAGTTTGTGCAAAATTTAAGTTTTTCATTATTTTCTCCTGTTTTCTAAATTTTCTATATTATAGCATAGAAATTTTTTTCAGTAAAGTTTAATTATTGTGGGAATTCATAATAGCTTCAGTTATTTTTGGTATAACTTGTTTTTTTCTGGATAAAACACCAGGAGCTGAAATTGTTCCATTGTTTACCTTATTTCCAAAAACTTTTTCTATATCATCAAGATAGTTTCCCACTACTAATAATTCAGATTTTTTATTGAAAATATCTGTAAGGACAAGAACAAAGGTATTTTCTCCCTTAGCATTTAATCTATCTTTCATAAGAGCAATTAATTTATCTTTTATAGGATTTAACTCTTCTGGATTCATCGTCATAACTTGTCCAACTCTGATTTTGTCATCTCCAATTGTAAATGCTTTTACATCTCCATCAATTAAATCTTCTGGCGATTTATTTTTAAGACTTGTTCCAGCCTTAAACATCTTCATAGCAAAATCTTCTGGATTAATATCTGCAATTTTTGTAAGTCTATTTAAAACTCTTTTATCAGTTTCTGTTGTTGTTGGAGATCTAAATAAAAGAGTATCGGAAATTATTGCTGCTGAAAGAATTCCTGCAATTTCTTTTGTAGGTCTTATTCCTGATTCAAAAAACATTTTTGCAACTATGGTTGCAGTTGAACCGACAGGCTCTGCCCTAAAAAATAAAGGTTGGTTTGTTACAACATTAGCTACTCTGTGGTGGTCAATTATTTCAATTATTTCTGCATAATCAATATCATCAACTGATTGGTTTCTTTCGTTGTGGTCAACCAAAATTAATTTTTTCTTCTCATCAGAAATCAAATGGTATCTTGAAATTGCCCCAAGAACTCTTCCCCTTGCATCAACAATTGGATAAGATCTAAACCTAGTTTTTCCCATAACTTCACGAACTGTATCAACTGTATCTTCTGGAGAAAAATAAACCAAATTTTCTGTGCTCATTACATTTGCAATTGGAACTGCCATTGGCAAAAGTCTTGCTGTCATAAAGGTATCATATTCTGTCGAAATAATTGTAATATTATTTTTTTCGGCCTCTTTTTTTAGCTCCTCTTTAATATCAGAGCCGTTGGTTAAAATAATTAAAGAAATATTTTTACTTATCAAATACTCTTGAGCTTCAAGCCTATTTCCTGTTATAACCAAATCTCCATCTCCAACCAATGAAGTTTCTGGAGAATCTTTTTCATTCATGGCATAAACCATCATTTTGCCTGTAAAATCTCTAGGCTTTTTTGGATTTACCATAAGCTTTGCAGATAAAATATCCACTATATTTTCAATTGGCGTGTGAGTTCTTCCAATAATTCTATCATCCCAAACTTCCATATAAGAATGGGTTAAGTTTGACAAAGATGCAACTCCAATTAATCTTTCCTTATCATCTACTACAAAAAGAGAGTTCAATTTATTTTCTTGAATTATTGACCAAGCATTTCTAATTGGAAGAGATTCATCAACATTATAAGAATTGTCATAGTCAATATCTTTTATTTGAAGTTTCATAGAATCCTTGTGAAGAGGAGCCTTAACTCCAAAATAATCAAGAACAAATTGAGTTTCTTGATTTACATGACCAAGTCTAATCGGAATCGCCTCGCTATCTCCCAGCCTATTTTTTAGATTTGCATAAGCAAGGGCTGAGCAAATAGAATCAGTATCTGGATTTTTGTGACCTGTAATATAAACTGTTTGTTTCATAATACCTCTAACTTTCGCTATCAAATTTAACTCTAAGTAAATTTATCTTGTAACGTTCAACCTTCTCACAAATCAAAGTAACATCATCAACCTTTACAATATCTCCAGTTTTAGGAAGACGGTTAAGATAATCAATTACCAAACCTCCAACCGAATCATTTTTAACTTCTTTAATATCTCTATTAAAATAATCATTAAAATCATTTATGTGCATACTTGCATCAACTATAAATTCATTATCAGAAACCTTGTAGACTTTTTCATCATCAGGATCATATTCATCGTAAATATCTCCAACAAGCTCCTCAATTATATCTTCAATCGAAACAAGCCCTTCCGTTCCGCCGTATTCATCAACAACAATGGCAAGGGACACATTCATTTTTTTCATTGATTTAAAAAGATCAATTATATTCATATTTTCATAAGCATAGTAAGTTTGCCTTAGCATATCTTTAAGCCTTGGCTCTCTACCCTCAGCAACAAAAGTAACAATATCTTTCATGTGCAAAACGCCCACAATATTATCAATACTTTCGCCATAAACAGGAATTCTTGAATGCTTTGATTCAATTAAAAATTTATCCAATTCTTCCTTAGTCGAATCAATAGCTATTGCCTCCATATTAGTTCTTGGAGTCATAATATCAGATGCAAAAGAGCCAGCAAAATCAAAAACATTATTTATAATTTCACTTTCTTCATTGTTAATAACGCCTTGCTCTTCCCCAACATCTACAATAGTTTTCAAATCTTCTTCTGTAACCTTATCAGAATTATCAGCCCCATCAGATAATTTTTTTGTAAGATATTTTGTAAATAATCCCAATAAAAATACCGTAGGCTTTAAAATTATAGAAACAATATAAATAGCTTTTGAAAATCTAAGAGCCATTTTTTCGCTATTAATTTGAGCTGCAAGCTTTGGAGTAATTTCTCCAAAAATTAAAACTGTTATAGTTACAACAACTGTAGAAATAAAAGCACCAGCAGCTCCAAAAATATCAGTAAAAAATAATGCAGCTATGGTAGTAGTAACAATATTAACAATATTATTTCCAACAAGAATTGTTGTAATTGTGTTTTGGCTATCATCAACGAGTTTTCTAAGTAATGTTGCGTTTTTTACATTTTTTTCTTCAAGTTGCCTTAATTTAAATTTGTTTACAGAAGTAATAGCAGTTTCTGAAGATGAAAAAAATGCAGAAAGCAAAATCCCCAAAATCATTACAAATAACTCAATTATATTTTTTGTCGTCAAAACTTCCTCCTTGAATACATTATATGAGAAATTTATAAAAAAATAAAGTGATTAATTAAAGTAATTATGATATAATATGCTCGAAAAAAAGGAGGAATTATGGAAAAAAATTCGAACGAATCACTTGCCGAAAAAATTTTCAGATTAAAAGAGAAAAAAACAAATGTAAAAACTGAAATTATGGCAGGAATTACAACATTTATGACTATGTCATATATTTTGGCAGTAAATCCACAAATTTTGGGAGATGCCGGAATGGATAAGGGAGCAGTATTTACTGCAACAATAATTGCATCAATAATTGCAATTTTAATTATGGCTCTTTACGCAAACCTTCCATTTGCCCTTGCACCTGGAATGGGATTAAACGCATTTTTTACCTACACAGTTGTAATGACTATGGGAAAAAGTTGGGAATTTGCATTAGCAGCTGTTTTTATCGAAGGAATTATTTTTGTATTTTTAACATTTTTTAATGTACGTGAAGCAATTTTTAATGCCATACCAAGAAGTTTAAAAACTGCAGTATCAGTAGGAATCGGATTATTTATTGCTCTAATTGGTTTATTAAATTCTACTGTAATTGTAAAAAATGATGTTGGACTTGGACTTGGAAATTTAGTTAGCAAAGAAAGTTTTATATTTTTTATAGGACTTTTGATTATGGCAGTTTTAACAGCAAGAAAAACAAAAGGAGCCTTGTTAATAGGAATCGTAATTTCTACAATTATTGCCCTATTTACAGGAGTAAGCAAGCTCCCAGAAGGCGGAATTATTCAATTGCCACCATCACTTAGTCCAATTGCTTTCAAATTAGATTTTTCATCAATGTTTTCACTTGAAATGTTTTCTGTTGTATTCGCATTTTTATTTGTAGATTTATTTGATACAATAGGAACACTTACAGGAGTTGCAACAAAAGCAAAAATGTTAGATGAAAATGGACAGTTGCCTAATGCTGGACGTGCACTTTTTGCAGATAGTATTGGTACAACTCTTGGAGCACTTTTGGGAACATCAACTGTAACAACATTTGTAGAAAGTGCAACAGGAGTTGCAGAAGGTGGAAGAACAGGACTAACTGCCTTGTCAACAGGATTTTGTTTTTTCCTATCAATATTTTTCTATCCATTAATCACAATAATTCCAGCTCAAGCAACAGCAGCTGCTCTTGTAATGGTAGGATTATTTATGATAGATTCAATTGTTGATATAAATTTTGGAGATTTTACAGAATCATTCCCAGCCTTTATGACAATAATAATGATGCCTTTTGCTTATTCAATAGCAGAAGGAATCGCCTTTGGAATGATTTCATACGCAAGCGTAAAATTATTAACAGGAAAAGGAAAAGAAGTTTCCCCATTAGTTTATGTGCTTGCCTTAGTATTTTTACTAAGATATTTACTTCCATTATTTTCGTAAATAAGCAAACAAAAATTCCCCATTAATTTTGGGGAATTTTTAAATTAAGATAAAATATTTTACATCTTATCTTCAACTGATTTTATTTTTTGGTCAAGACTTGCTTTTTTGTCGCGTCTGTCGTCTATTTTTATTACTGAGTAAACTCTATCTGCTCCGTTTTTAAAAACTGATTCTTGACAAGCTCTGATTGCTTCAAAGGCCCTGTCTATATCTCCGTGAATTACTGTTCCCATTGGATTTAATCTTACTTCCAAATCTTCGTATTCTTTCAAAACTTTTTCGCAACCTGCTACATATTTTGAAACAGAAGTTTCTTTTGTTCCTATTGGTACTACTGTTAATTCTATAACTGCCATATATCCTCCTAATATTTTTTATTGTAAAAATCTTCAAATATTTTTATAGCTTCTATGTGATCATCTACCCCACCAAGCTCTCTTATTGAGTGCATGGCAAGAATTGGTGTGCCGACATCTATTGATTTTATTCCAGATTTTGCAGAAACAATTGGACCAATTGTAGAGCCACCGACCTTGTCAGATCTGTTATGAAAAGTTTGTACTTTTGCTCCAACATTTTTTGCATGTTTTAAAAATCTCGCCCTAGTTTCTACATTTGTTGTATAAGCACCATTAGAAGCTACCTTTATTCCTATACCAATATTTATTCTTGTATTATTAGTAGAATCAAATAAATTACTATAATTTGGATGAATTGAGTGAGAAAGGTCTGCTGAAATTAAATATGAATTAGAAAGAGAAATAAAATAATCTTCCCTATCATAACACAAATTCATTACAATTCTTTCCATAATTTCATCCAAAAATGGTGAAGATGCTCCTGTCCTTGTGCCTGATCCAATTTCTTCATTGTCATTTAATACGCACATATTGAATTTTTTATTTTCACTATTAATCAAAGCTGTTAATGATTGGTGAACACTTGCAAGATTATCAAGTCTTCCAATGTGAATAAATTCATCATCACTTCCCATAATAGATCCTTTTTGCCTATCATAAAGTGCCAAATCAAAATCTATTATTTTTTCTTCATCTACTCCAATCTCTTTTGCCAATAATTTTTGCAAAAATCCATCTTTTTTAAAATCATCTTCGATTGTTTTTATAATTGGAGAAAGCTCATCTTGCATATTATATTTGTAACCTGAATTTAATTCCCTATTAATATGGATTGCACAGTTTGCAATTGTCAAAAGATCTTTGTCAATTTTTACAAGTTTTGATTTAAATTCTCCATTTTCTTCAAAAACAACTTTTCCTGCCAAAGACAAATCCCTGTCAAACCAAGAAGATACAATCATTCCCCCATAGCCTTCAACATTAAATTTCAAAAATCCATTTGAAGTCATTTCAGGCTTTGATTTTATTTTGAAAGTTGGTGAATCTGTGTGAGATCCAATTATGTCAAACCCCTTTCTTGGATCATCTCCCACACTAAAAGCAATAAGAGCCGTATCGTCACGACTTACAAAATATTTTCCGCCCTTTTCTAGTTTCCATTTTTCATTTTCATTTAGTTTTTTAAAACCATTTTTTTCTAAACGATCAATAGAATTTTTGACAGCAAAATAATTTATTGGACTTTGGTCAATAAATTCTATTAAGTCATTGATTATTTCATTTCTATTCATATAATATATATTACCCTATAGATAGCTTTATAAAAGTGAATTTTGACTTTTTGTTAAACTTTGCTTTATAATAATAAAAAGAGTACGGAGGTAAATGTTTATAATGAAAAAATTAGAAGAAGTAATATTAAGCCACGGCAAGGTTCTTGGCAAAGATATTTTAAAAGTTGATTCTTTTCTAAACCATCAAATAAAACCAAAATTGATAAAAGAAATGGGAGAAGAATTTGCTGAACATTTTAAAGACAAAAATATAAATAAAATTTTGACAGTTGAATCATCAGGAATTGCCCCAGCAGTTATCACAGGTCTTGTCCTTGATTGCGATGTAGTTTTTGCAAGAAAACAAAAATCTCTTACAACCGATGATAATACATTTTCTTCAACTTGCTATTCTTATACAAAAGAAGAAATGAAAAGACTTATTGTAAGCAAGGATTACTTACACGAAAATGATAATGTTTTGTTGATAGATGATTTTTTGGCAAATGGTCAAGCTGCAAAAGCTATGGTTGCAATTTGTAAACAAGCAGGTGCAAATGTGGCTGGCGTTGGAATAGTTATAGAAAAATCCTACCAAGACGGAAGAAAACTTCTTGATGATATGGGCATAGATGTTTACTCTCTTGCAAGAATTTCTCACATGAACGGAAAAGAAATAGAATTTATAGATTAATCTAAGATGGCTTTTGCCATCTTTTTTATTTTAAAATTTTCAAAATAAAAAATCCCACTTGCGTGAGATTTTAAAATTTAAATTTATGAATTTACTATTACTTCAACTTGTTCTAATAAAACATTTTTATTGTGAGAAGTTATTGATGAATAGGCAAAAATCAATCCTTCATCATCAATATTTAAAGTTTTCATTATTTCTTTTATGTGTTTTTTTAAATGTGTTTTAGGAATTTTATCGTATTTTGTTGCTATAACAAATCCTGTAAAGCCAGAATCTATTATCCAATCATACATTTCTTTATCTTGTTTTGTTGGAGCGTGTCTTATATCTACCAAAAGAAAAACTTCTTTTAAATTTTCTCTTTCATATAAATATTTGTGGATTAAATTATTCCATTTTTCTTTTTCTGTTTTTGAAACTTTGGCGTAGCCGTAGCCTGGAAGATCGACTAGCCTAAATTTATCATTTATTTTATAAAAATTTATGGTTTTGGTCTTGCCCGGTTTTGATGAAGTTTTGGCAAGATTTTTTTTATCCAAAAATGAATTTATAAAAGAAGATTTTCCCACATTACTTCTTCCTGCAAAGGCTATTTCTTCAAAATCATCATTTGGAAATTGGGAGGCAAATCCTGCAACTTGATCTAAATTTACTGATTTTATTTTCATAGCAAAGCTTCCTCTAAAACTTCTGAAACTTTTGATACTTTTATAAAGTTTATTTTTTCCCTAACTTCCTTGTCAATATCTTCAATATCTTTTTCATTTTCTTTTGGAATAATTACATTTTTTATGTCGTAAGCGTAAGCTGCAAGAGCCTTTTCTTTAAGTCCTCCAATTGGCAAAACTTCTCCTGTGATTGTAACTTCTCCTGTCATTGCAAGGTCAGATCTTACTTTTTTTCCTGTAAGAGCTGATGCGATTGCAGTTGTCATTGTAATTCCTGCTGATGGGCCATCTTTTGGAGTTGCTCCTTCTGGAACGTGGACGTGAATATCTTTATTTTTATAAAAATCTGGATCGATTTCTAATTCTTTAGAATTTTTTCTCAAATATGAAATTGCCGCTTGAGCAGATTCTTTCATAACATCTCCCAAACTTCCAGTAAATAAATTTGCCCCTTTGCCGTCCATGGCATTTACTTCGATTGTTAAAATTGTTCCACCAACTTGAGTCCAAGCAAGTCCATTTGCAATTCCGATTTTATCTTCTTTGAGTCTTTGGTCTTCAAAAAATCTTTCCTTGCCAAGATATTTTTCATAATTTCTCATAGAAACATTGACCTTGTCTTTGCCTTCAAGAATTTCTTTTACAGCACGCCTACATATTTTTGCAATATTTCTTTCAAGAGATCTTACTCCAGCTTCTCTTGTGTAGGATTTGATAATTTTTTCTATAACTGGATCTGAAATATTCAAATCATTTTTTTCAAGACCGTTGTTTTCCATTTCTTTTTTTATCAAATATCTTTTGGCAATTTCTTCCTTTTCCCTTTGAGTGTAGCCAGAAATTTCTATAATTTCAAGCCTATCAAAAAGTGCTGGTGGTATATTTGAAATATCATTTGCTGTTGTTATAAAAAATACTTCTGATAAATCAAAACCAATATCAAGATAGCGGTCAATAAATTTATCGTTTTGTTCAGGATCTAAAACTTCAAGAAGGGCTGATGATGGATCTCCCCTAAAATCTGAACCTAACTTATCAATTTCATCTAGCAAAAATACTGGGTTTTTTACTTTTATTCTTGATATATTTGATAAAATTCTTCCAGCCATAGCCCCAACGTAAGTTCTTCTGTGACCTCTAATTTCTGATTCATCAGTTACTCCACCAAGACGCATAGAAATAAATTTGCGATTTAAAGCTCTTGCGATTGATTTTGCAATTGAAGTTTTACCAACTCCTGGAGGGCCAGCAAGACAAATTATTGCCGCTTGATTGTTTCCTTTTTTCTTCCTAACAGCGATTGATTCAAGAATTCTTTCCTTGACTTCCATAAGTCCATAATGGTCTTCATCCAAAACTTTTTTTGCATGAATTATATCCAAATTATCTTTTGATTTTTTTGACCAAGGAAGAGAGATTACAAAATCAAGATAAGAAGTTATAACTCCATAATCAGGGCTCATTTCAGGAATCATTTCAAGTCTATCAATACTTTTTAATAAAGTTTCCTTGTCTTCCTTGTCGATTTTTAATTTTTTAATTTTTTTCCTAAAGGCATCTGCCTCATTTAAATCTTTTCCTGTTAAATCATTTAATTCATTTTTAACAACATCAAGTTTTTCTCTAAGATAATATTCTTTTTGTCCCTTATTAATATTTTCTTGAACCTTAGAATCTATTTTTTTTGACAAATCTTTTAGCTCAATTTCTTTTTGAATTAGCCTATGAAGATTAATAAGTTTTTCTTCAATATCAAGCTCTTTTAAAAGGGAATAATTTTCTTTTGGACTTAGAGGAAGATAATATGTTATCAAATTTGCAAGTTTATCAATATTTTCAATTTCTACCAAAGAAAAAGCAATTTCTGGTGGAATAGTATTATCCATTGAAACATAAGATCTAAAATCTTCAACCAACATTTTTTTCAAGGCTTCTATATTTTCGTTACTTTCAAAATTTTCTTCATCGAAAATATATTCTTTAACCTCTGCCTTAAAAAATCCATCTTCAATTTTTACATTCAAAACTTCGCCAACAGATTTTGCTTCAATCAAAACCCTAAGCTCTCCATTTTGCAAATTAAAAGTTTGTTTTATGCTTGCAATTGTTCCATAATCATAAATATCTTCTTTTTTTGGATTATCTTCTAGAATATCTTTTTGATTTACCAAAAAAATTTCAGATTCATTTAATAAAGCATCTTCTACAGCTTTTTTTGAAACCGCTCTTTGGCAATCAAAGTGGACTACTGTATCAGGAAAAGCCCACAAGCCCCTAACAGGAACCATCGGATATTCTTTTGTATCTATTTTATAGATAAAGCTCATTTTATCTCCTTGTAGTAAAAAGGGAGCCCAATGTCTCCCTTTTTTATTTGTATATTAATTTTTTCTTATCTTTTATAGCACCTTTTGATACAATAACTTCTTTTATATGGTCTTTTGAAGGAATTTCAAACATTACATCCAAAAGCAAATCTTCCAAAATTGTCCTAAGTCCTCTCGCACCCGTTTCTTGCTTGAAGGCTTTTTCGGCAATTTCTTTGACTGCTTCATCTTCAAAAGTTAATTTTACTCCATCAAGCTCAAATAATTTTTGATATTGTTTTAATAGAGAATTTTTTGGCTCTTGTAAAATTTTTACAAGACTATTTACATCTAAATCTTCCAGCGAAACAACTATAGGAACTCTTCCAATAAATTCTGGAATTAATCCAAATTTCAAAAGATCTTCAGTTGTAACGTCTGCCAAAGAAACTTCTTTGTTTTCACTATCTTCTGAGCCAAAACCAATTGATTTTTTGTTGGTTCTTTGTTTTATTATATCTTTAATTCCATCAAAGGCTCCACCAACAATAAACAAAATATTTGTTGTATCAACTTGGATATATTCTTGGCTTGGATGTTTTCTTCCGCCTTGAGGAGGAACATTTGCAACAGTTCCTTCAATTAATTTTAAAAGTGCTTGTTGAACTCCTTCTCCACTAACATCACGAGTTATTGAAGGATTTTCACTTTTTCTAGTTATTTTATCTATTTCATCAATGTAGATTATTCCTGTTTGGGCAAGCTCAATATCATAATCAGCAGCTTGAACTAATTTCAAAATTATATTTTCTACATCTTCTCCAACATATCCTGCTTCAGTTAAACTTGTTGCATCTGCAATTGCAAATGGAACATTTAATTTCTTGGCAAGAGTTTGAGCAAGAAGAGTTTTTCCAGAGCCAGTTGGTCCAAGCATCAAAATATTTGATTTTTGTAGCTCAACATCATCTTTGCTATCATAATTTGAATTTATTCTTTTGTAATGATTATATACTGAAACTGATAGTGTTTTTTTTGCCATCTCTTGTTGGATTACATATTGATCTAAATAATCTTTTATCTCACTTGGTGTAGCAAGATCAATGTCCATGTGGCTATGTTCAACTAATTCTTCTCTTTGGATGATTGATGAGCAAAGCTCAATGCATTCATTACAAATAAAAGCATCTGGGCCTGCAATTAATCTATCAACCTCATCAGCACTTTTCCCACAAAAGGAACATCTGTTTTCTTCAAATTCCATTTTACCCATACTTATTCTATTACCTTGTCTATTAAGCCATATTCTTTTGCTTCATAAGCATCCATAGCAAAATCTCTGTCTGTATCTTTTTGAATTTTTTCAATACTTTGACCAGTATTATCTGCCAAAATTTTGTTTAGTCTTTTTTTCATTTTTAAAATTTGTTCAGCTTGGATTTGAATATCACTTGCTTGACCTTGAGCTCCACCTGATGGTTGATGGATTAGGATGTTTGAATTTGGAAGAGAAAATCTCTTTCCCTTTGCTCCAGATGAAAGTAAAACTGCTCCCATTGATGCAGCTTGACCTATACAAATTGTAGATACATCTGGTTTTATATAATTCATTGTGTCATAGATTGCAAGTCCTGCTGTAACTACTCCACCTGGCGAATTTATATAAAATTGAATATCCTTATTTGGATCTTGGCTTTCTAAAAATAAGAGTTGAGCAATAATTATATCACTTACTCCATCTTCAACAGGACCTGTTAGAAAAATAATCCTATCTTTTAATAATCTTGAGTAAATATCATAAGCACGCTCGCCCCTATTTGTTTGCTCTATAACTGTAGGAACTAAAAAGTTTTTTGCGTTCATAAAATCTCCTTATCTTTTTGGAGTTTATGATTACTAATCTTCTTTTTCGTCTTCTTTATTTTCTTCTGACTTGTTTTCAGCTGGAACTAATTTTACATTTTTTTCTAGAAGTTCTACAGCTTTTCTTCTTTTAACATTTTCTATAACTGTATCTCTAGAAACATTCTTTTCGAAGATTTCTTTGAATTTTTCGTAATCGTCTACTCCATATTGTTTAGCGGCATCTTTTATTTCATTTTCTATTTCTTCATCACTTACTTCAATATTTTCTTTCAAAGCAACTTCATCCATTACAAGATTTGCTTTTACTTTATCTTCTGCAACAGCTCTATATTGATCTCTAATTGCAGACATATCCATTTTTGTCATTTCAATATATTGTTGTAAAGAAATTCCCATTTGACGTAATCTTTGGTCAAGATTTTGCATTTCAAGATCAATTTCTTGGTTTACTAATGGATCTGGAGCGCTTACTTCAGATTTTTCTACCAAAGCTTTGATTGCTTCATTTTGAATTTGATTCTTTACAAATTTTTCTTTATCTTCTTTAAGATTTTTCTTTGTATCTTCTTTTAATTCTTCTAATGTTTCAAATTCAGAAATATCTTTTGCGAATTCATCGTCAATTTCTGGAAGTTCTTTTCTTGAAATCGAATTGATTTCTACTTCAAATCTTGCGTCTTTTCCTTGGAATTCTTTTGCTTGATAATCTTCAGGGAAAGTTACATTGACGTCAAATTTATCTCCAACTTTGTGACCTTCAACTTGTTTTTCAAAATCGCCTACAAATGATTTTGAGCCAAGAACTAAATCGTGATTTTCAGCTTTTCCGCCTTCAAATCTTTCTCCATCAAGAAAACCATCAAAATCGATATTTACTGTATCTCCATCTTGAGCTTCGCCGTCTTCTATTGGAATAATTCTTGCATTTTCTTCTTGTTGGTGTTTAAGTTCGTGTTCTACATCTTCATCTGTAACTTCTGTTGGGATTTCTGTAACTTCAAGCTCAGAATAATCTCCAAGTGTTGGATGAGGTTTTGTTTCAACTTCTACTTTAAATACAACGTCTTTTCCTTTTTCTATATCGTCAAAATCAACTGATGGTTGATCTATTACTTCAAGATTTAATTCATCAATTGCCTTGTTATAAGGTTCTGGGAAAACTTCTTGAATTGCTTCATCGTAGAATACTTCTACTCCATACATTTTTTCGATTATTCTTTTTGGAACTTTTCCTTTTCTAAATCCATCTACCCTATATCTAGACTTATTTTTTTTATAAACATTATTAACTGCTTTTTCAAAATCTTCAGCAGCTACTACTAAGTCAAATTTTGCTATATTATTTTCATGTGATTTTAATTCTGTCATAGTTTTGCCTCCTAAAACACTACATACTCATTAGTTTAATATACTACTTCTAATAATTTCTATCAAGATTATTGTATTTATTTTTTATATATTTAACAATTTCACTTTTTTTATTTTCTAATTTTTCATCCATTACCAAATTATAAACTTCATTTAAAATCTCTCCAAGCTCTTTTCCCTCTTTAAATCCAATTTCTATTAAATCATTGCCAGAAAAATCAATTTGATCTTTTTTCCTTGGAGTATTTGAATTTAAAATTTCTTCTAAAAGTTTTTTTGCATTTAAAATATTTTCTGTATTATCGTGAACTGTCGAAAGAACATCTGCTTTTTGCAAATCAAACAAATCGTAAATATTTTCATCTCCGACTTTTCTCAAAAGTTTTCTTACAGATTTTTTTGTGTATGTATTGGTATTATCCATGTGCCTTTCTACCAATAGCAAGGTGTTTTCAATAAATTTTTTGGGATATTTTAATTCCTTTAATCTATTTTTAATTATTTCTTTTGATATTTCTTGGTGTCCAAAAAATCTCCCTTCGCCATTTTCATCTAGAAAAAATGTATCAATTTTTCCTGTATCGTGAAAAAGTCCTGCCATTCTTGTTTTTAAATTTGCTGGCGTCATATCCAATACTTTCATAGAATGTTCAAATAAATCAAATTTATGGTGGGAGGAATGTTGATTAAAGCCTATCATTTTTTAACTTCTGGAAATATATATTCCAAAAGGTCTAGATTTTCTAATAATCTAATTCCTCTTGATGGATTTTTGGATAATAAAATTTTGTCAATTTCATCCCTAATTCTTTCTTTTGAAATTTCTTCTATATTATTTTTCTTATTTTTTATTGCATTTTTTAAATTTTTTTCAATTTCAAAATCCAAAACTGTAGCAAATCTTACCGCTCTTAAAGCTCTTAGATAATCTTCTTCAATTCTTTCGTAAGGATTGCCAACAGCTCTTATTATCTTATTTTTTAAATCTTTTTTCCCATCAAATAAATCTATTATCTTGCCATTTCTTTCTGCCATGGCATTTATGGTAAAATCTCTTCTTTTTAAATCTTCTTCAATTGTATTTGAAAAGGAAATTTTATCAGGATGTCTTTTGTCTTTGTAAAAAGATTCAGCCCTAAAACTTGTAATTTCAAATTCTTCAGATTTATAAATAACCTTTATTGTTCCAAATTTTTTCCCTATATCTATTAATTTCATATCAGAAAAAATTTTCATTATTTGTTCTGGTCTTGCTCTTGTCGTCAAATCAATATCGTGGATTTTCTCTCCCAAAAGCTTATCCCTTAGCGCTCCGCCTACAAGATAAGTTTCAAAACCAGAATCTTCAAGTCTTTTTACTAGATATTTATAGGACATTAATTTTTCTTTCCTAATTTCACATAGACATTTACAAAATAATCTCCCTCATTTAGCTCGACAGCTTGTGGGATTTCAAGTTCAACTCTTTGCTCAAATTCATCGTTTTTTAAATTTGATAGGTCGATTTCTCTAGTTTTTATTGCACTTATTTTATCAATTATATTTTTTTCTCCTTTTACTATAACCTTGTTTGGAGAAATTTTACTTTCTGTAATTTGCATATTTTTTGGAAGATTATCGTAATTTAATTCTACGCCTACTTCCTTACTTTGGAGAACATCAAAAGAAATTGACACATCATTTTGTGACAAATCAACATTTTCTACAGTTTTTCCTTTTTTATCTACGGGTTTTACTCCAATATCATGAATTTTCCCATCAAGATATTCTTCTTCATTTATATTTAATACAATTTTATCAACCTTATCAACATAATTTCTAAGGCCAGATACGGTGATTTTTTTGGTAGATTGCTCGCTTACATTAATAATTTTTGATTCTTTTAGCCTATCAGAAATTTTTATATCTACAGTCAAATCCTTTTTTACAATTTTTTCCATTTTTAAATTAATATTTGACGGACTTACACTTTCAATCCTAATTCCTGACGGAACATCAACATTTACATTTAAAGTTTTTATTCCTTCTGTTGGCACGCCCAAATCTATGCTTGCAACCAAATCTTCTGCTGATAATGATGCAAGATCTGATCTTGAACCTTCAACTTTTACATTTACACTTGCCACCTCATCTTTACCAACCAAGGCATAGCCATCTTTTTGCATTACTTCTTGATTTTTAATTGTTAAAGGAACATTTCTTATAGTTTTTGATAAAGAAGGATTTGTTGAAGTCATTACAAAAGCCCACATAATGACAGCGACAAGAATTGATAAAACAATCAATTTTCTGTCATTTTTATTATTCATTTTCAATCCTCCTTTTAAAATTCAATTTATTTTCATCATCTCTTAGCTCTTTCATAAGCCTATCTTTTAAAGACTCATCATCAAAATATCTATTTATAACACCATTGCTTACTATAGAAATTGTTCCAGTTTCCTCGCTAACAACAACGACTAGGCAATCACTTTTTTCGCTAATTCCAATAGCTGCTCTATGGCGAGTGCCAAGTTCTTTTGACAAAGTATTATTTGTAGTTAATGGCAAATAACAAGCTGCCGCTTCAATCAAATCATCACGAATTATAACCGCCCCATCATGAAGAGGTGTGTTTGGAATAAAAATATTTATCAAAAGTTCGCTGGAAATTTCAGCGGAAAGATTAGTTCCACTTTCAATAATATCATTAAGTCCAACTTCTCTTTCAATTACAACTAAAGCACCAATTTTTTGCCTAGACAAGGAGCTCATAGCAGAAACAATTTCATCAATAGATCTTTCATTCTTATTGTAAGAATCACTAACAAAAAAGCTTCGTCCCCTACCAATTCTTTCCAAAGCAGACCTTAATTCTGGCTGAAAAACTACAATTATAAATACCAAAGAAACAGTAAAAAATTGATTCATAAGCCATGAAACAGTATTTAATTTAAAAATATCAGCAATAGATGCAAAAATTAAAACAAAAATAAATCCCTTCATAACTTGTTCAGCTCTAGTATTTTTGAGAAGCTTTAACAATTTATATGCAATAAAAGCAATAAGCGTTATATCAATTATATCTGTAATCCTAATTAGCGATAAATACGCTACAAAATTATCTATGTAAGACATGTCTACCTCCTAAGTCTATTTATATTATATACTTTATTATAAAATTTTGTAGAAAGGAAAGGCTTAAATGAAATAAAATTTAAATTTTTTGAAATTTTTATATTTAAAATTTTTCGTAGAAATTTTTTACAAAAAAATACCAAGTTTTTGACTTGGTATTTTTTTGATTTTTATTTTTTAATTTAAATTGTTTTTTATTTCTTTGTACCTATTTCGCGGGGCATTAGTAGAAATTGTGCCACCGGCACAATTTCTAAGCCAAGCACGCTCTTTGGTTGCGTTTTACTTAATTTGGTTTTTTATTATTTTAAAACTGATTTTTAATTCTTCGATTTTACTTCGCGGGATGTTGGTAGAAATTGTACCACTGGCACAATTTTTAGCCCAACATACGCTCTTTGATTGCGTTAAACTTAATTTTCTTAGTTTCCAAATTAAAACTATTTTTTAATTCTTCGATTTTACTCCGCGGGGCATTAGTAGAAATTGTGCCACCGGCACAATTTCTAGCCTAATGCCACATCCAGAATCATCATTACTGAAAAGCCTACTGAAAACCAAATTACTCCTAGGTTTGAGTGGTCTTCGCCTTCACCTGTTGCTTCTGGTATTAATTCTTCTACTACTACATAAAACATTGCACCTGCTGCAAAGCTTAAAAGATATGGCAAAATTGGAATCATTATTTGGGATAATAATATTGTAAGAACTGCTGCTACCGGCTCTACTGCTCCTGATAAAACTCCCATTATAAATGATTTATTTTTTCCTATTCCTTGACTTTTTAATGGCATAGAAATTATTGCGCCTTCTGGAAAATTTTGAATTGCTATTCCAAGTGAAAGCACCATTGCTCCTGCCATTGTTAAATCTGTATTTCCTGACAAAACTCCTGCAAATGCTACTCCTACCGCCATTCCTTCTGGTATATTGTGAATTACAACTGCAAGTACCATCATTGTTGTTTTTCTTAACGAATCATTTTTTGGTCCTTCTGCCACATCGCTATCAACGTGTTGATGGGGGACTACATTATCTAAAAATAATAAAAATATAATTCCAACGGCAAATCCTACCACAGCAGGAATCCACGCCATTTTCCCTAACTTTTGATCTACCATATCCATCGCTGGTATTAAAAGCGACCAAATACTTGCTGCAACCATTACGCCTGCAGCAAAGCCTGATAGGGATTTTTGAATTTTACCTGATAATTCGTTTTTCATTAAATAGACCATAGCCGATCCAAGACTTGTGCCTATAAATGGAATTAGTAATCCTATTACTAAATCTTTGCTCATTTTTCTCTCTTTCTATTTTTTATAATTTCCAAATATCTTTTGCATATTCAAGAATTGTTCTGTCTGATGAAAAATATCCTGCGTTAGCAATATTCTTCAAGCTCTTTCTTGCCCATGTTAATCTATCGGAATATTCTTTATTTATTTTTTCGTGTGTTTTTTTGTAATCTTCAAAATCTTTTAAGACAAAATATGTGTCAGCTTTTTCTCCACCTTGTGGATTTATTAGACAATTGTAAATATCTAGGAACATATATGAGTCATTATCGTTTAGCTCTCCTGATAAAAGTGTATCTACTGCATCTTTGATGTCTTCATTTTTGTAATAAAATTCTTTTGGATTATAAGAATCATAAATTTCATTTAATTCTTCAACTTTTGCTCCGAATAAATAATTATTTTCAACTCCTGCATTTTCAAAAATTTCTATATTTGCTCCATCATAAGTTCCAAGGGTCAAGGCTCCATTTAACATAAATTTCATATTGCCTGTTCCTGAAGCTTCTTTTCCTGCTGTTGAGATTTGCTCTGAAATATCTGCTGCTGGGAAAAGTTTTTCGCCGTAGCTTACTCTATAATTATTTACAAATACTACTTTTATTTTGTCATTTACTTCTTCATCGTTATTTATAACTCTTGCAATTTCGTTTGCAAGTTTTATTATTGCTTTTGCTCTAAAATATCCTGGTGCTGCTTTTCCTCCAAGTATAAATGTTGTTGGGTAGAAATCCATATCAGGATTTTTCTTTAATTTGTGATATAAATTTATAATGTGAAGAAGGTTTAAATGTTGTCTTTTGTATTCGTGAATTCTTTTTACTTGTATATCAAAAATCGAATTTGGATTTATACTTATTCCTTCATTTTCCAAAATATATTTTGCCAAGTCTTTTTTATTTTCAAATTTAATTTGATTAATTTCTTCTAGAGTTTTTTCATCGTCTAGGTATTTTTCTAGGCCTTTTAATTTTGTTAAATCGTATTTCCAATCATCGCTTCCTAATTTTTCTGTAATGAAATTTGATAATTTTATATTTGAATATACTAGCCATCTTCTTGGTGTTATTCCATTTGTTTTATTGTTGAATTTTTCTGGCATTAATTTATACCAATTTTTAAAGGTATCATCTTTTAGAATTTGTGTGTGAAGTTTTGCAACTCCATTTACTGATTTACTCATCACAATTGCAAGATTTGCCATTCTCACTTGGTCAAATCTTATAATTCTATAAGGATCAATTGCTTCTTCTGATAAGCCTTTTTCTTTAAATTCTTTTACTAGATTTTCGTTTAATTTTTTAATTATTTCAAAACATCTTGGACATACTTCAAGCATTATATCTTTTGGCCAAGATTCTAGAGCCTCTTGTAAAACTGTATGGTTTGTAAATGCAAATGTATTTTTTGTTATTTCTACAGCCCTTTTAAATTCAATTCCATTTTCATCAACTAAAACTCTTATAAGCTCTGGTATGGCAATAATTGGATGGGTGTCATTTAATTGGATTATGTGATATTTTGAAAAATCTTCAAATTGTAAATCGTGATCAAAATATCTTTTGTATTTTGAAACCATATCTTGAATTGATGCTGAGCAGAAGAAATATTGTTGTTTTAATCTTAAAACTCTTCCTTCTCTTTGCATATCATTTGGATATAAAACTCTGGTTATATCTTCAGCCCTATTTTTTTCTTCAACTGCCTTATCATATTGAAAATTATTAAAATATGAAAAATCAAATTCTTCAAATGGTTCTGCTTGCCAAAGTCTTAATGTATTTACTTGTTCATTTTCAAAACCTAGCATTGGCATATCGTAAGGAACTGCTTTTACAGTTTGGTCTCTAAACTTTACAATTTTTGAATCAGATTCAACTCTTATTGACCAGCCATCGCCATCTTTTATCCAATGATCGCCACCTTCAACTTGAAAGCCATTTTCTATTTTTTGTTTGAAAAGTCCTTCTCTGTATCTTACTCCGTATCCATACATATCAAGCTTTTGGGTTGCCGCTGAATCCATAAAACAAGCTGCAAGTCTACCAAGTCCACCATTTCCAAGAGCAGCATCATCTTCAAAATTTTCTATTGATTCAAAATCAATGTCAATCTCACTTAAAATTTCTTTTACTTCATCATAAATTCCAAGATTTATTAAATTATTTCCAAGGGATCTTCCTACCAAAAATTCCGCAGAAAAATAATAGGCTTTTCTTGATCTTCTTGTCCTATTTTTGCAATTTCTCCATTCTTGATTGATAAGCTCCATTATTGTATCGCAAAGAGCAAAATATCTGTCCTTATCTGAAGTTTCTGCAAAATTTTTTAGTGTAATTCTCTGTAAATTTTCGATATAACTTTCCATAAATTTGTTTTTGTTCATTTTTTCTCTCCTATATTTTTTAATTTTTTTATATATTATCTTTTTCAAAATAAATAAAACCAGTATAAGTTCTATGTTGTGTCAAAAATTCTTTTAATGAAATTTTGTAAACTTCTCCCCAAGATGAGATCGTAAGTTTATAATCATCCTCAAATTTTTCTATTTCTGTAATTGTAACTCCATGATGTTTCATCACCCTAATCGACCTACTGACCCAATTAAAAAATATAACTGGCAGATCTTTTTCTATGGCTTGGAAAATAAAATTTGCAATCTCTTCCATTGATTTTCTTTTTATTGGATTATCTTCTAAAATGTGTGATTTTAATTTCAAATGGTAGGATTTTCTAAATTTATTTAATTTAAAATCCAAAAGCCTTGCCGTTGGCACTCCATAAACTCTTGGTTTTATAATTTGAAAAAACCAATATTGGTAATCATTAAATTGATCTAGGCTAAATTTTTCATCTTTTCTGTAAAGATATAGGTAAGTGTTTGTAAATGCCGTAACTACACAAGACCTATCCCTATAAAATTTACTCACTCCTACTTCTTTTAAGTCATTTTGGTAGCCACCATAGTAAATTTTATTATTTTTAATTACTGGAACAAATTCGCCTTTTTTAGATCTTTTTAATTTCATCTATTTTTCTTCCTTTTTGTAGTGAACTTTTTCTGATAATTCTTTAATTTCATTTTCTGAAATTTCTTTTTTTGCCAAAGTCTTATCCATTTTTTCATTCATCAAAGTGTACAATATTGATGCAATTGGAATTGATACAAGCATACCAACAATTCCAAACAAACTTCCACCAATAGCTATTGATACAATTACCCAAATTGATGGCAAACCAATTGTTTTTCCAGCCAAAGCCGGATAAATTATTGAGCCTTGAACTTGTTGGGCTATTAATAAAAATATTAAAAATACCAAAGACTTAAATGGTGATTCTATAAAAATTAAAATCATCATTATAACAGTTGCAATAAGCGGTCCAACATAAGGAATAAAATCTGCTATTGCAACCAATATTGCAGCCATAGCCGCAAAAGGAATTTTTAAAATTAACATACCAACAAAAACCAAAATTCCAAGTATCAAACTAGAAAGAGCTTTGGAATTAATATAAGATGCAAATGAAGAATAAGAAAGACTTGCCACCTTGTTAATTTCATCAGCAGTACTCCTTTTAAATAAGGAATAAATAATTCTATTAGCTAAAATTTTCAAATCTTTTTTATTAATCAATACAAATACCGAAAATATTGTAGCAGCAGCTATGGTTATAATAGTTGATGATACAGAATTTATAATTGAAGTTGTTTTATCAAAAATATTTCCCGCCTCTCCAACAAAATAATCCTTAACTTGAACTAAGACATTGTTCCAATCAACACTATTTATATATTTTTGAGCATCATCGGCAAAATTTTTTGTTAATTTATTTTTATTTAATAAATCTATCAAATCATCTAAAAATAACGGAAATCTTTCAATAAGAGCAGTTACCGCCTTAGATATTCTTGGAATTAATACATTCAAAAATATTACAATACCCAAAATAAATAAAATCCAAGAAGATATAAGTGAAAAAACCGGAACTAACTTTTTTGTCTTTTCTGTTTTAAAAATTTTAGAATACACTTTTCTTTCAAAGAAATTCATAGGCAAATTAATAATAAAAGCCAGCATAAATCCAATCAAAAAAGGTTGTATTACAGCAATAAATACCGTCAAGCCATTCTTAACATTTTCAATATACCAAAATGCAAAAAATACCAAAATAGATATAAGAATAACTTTTAGTAATTGTGAATTCTTTTCATCTAATTTTTTCATTAAAGTTTCCCTTCTCCCTATTAATCATTTACCTATATTCTACCATAGAAATTTTTCATCTTCCATTTTATAATAATGATATAATAAGCTTGAGGTGGATTATGAAAAAATGTTATATATTTGCCGGCGGAGATTTCGACGGATTTTTTGATAAAATAGGAAAAGATGATTACGTAATAGGAGCAGATAAAGGCTATACATATATAGAAAAAATCGGAATAAAAATAGATACAATAATCGGAGATTTCGATTCAGCACAACAACCAGATTTTGAAAATAAAATTACGCTAAAACCCGAAAAAGACGAAACCGATTTGTACGCTGCAATTAATTTTGCAATAAAAAAAGGCTACAAAAAAATAATTGTCTATGGAGGACTAGGAGGAAGAATTTCCCACACTATTGCAAATATAAAAATAATGGAAGAATTTAAGAAAAAAGGAATTGATATAGAATTAAAAAATAAAAATCAAAAATTATTTGTAATAGATAAAAATTTTGAAGAAAAAAAACAAATAGAAAACACCTACATTTCCATTTTTGCCCTTACAGAAAAAATAGAAAATTTAAATTTAATAAATTTAAAATATGAACTAAAAAATTTCACCTTAAAAAACGACATGCACCTAGGCGTATCAAATGAGCCAATAGGAAAAGAATTTAAAATAGAATTTGATAAGGGAATGATTCTTGTAATTTATGAAAACAAAAATGTATATAAATAAGGCAGGATTTCCTGCCTTATTTTTCAAAATATTTTTCTATATTTAATCTACCAACTACAACATCATCGCCGTAAACTAAAATTGGTCTTTTTAATAACATGCCATCTGATGCTAATAAATCTAATTTCTCATCTTCTGTCATATCTTTTAATTTGTCTTTTAAATTCAACTTCCTATAAATTTGTCCAGATGTGTTGAAAAATTTCTTTATTTCAAGACCACTTTTTTCATACAAGTCTTTTATTTGGTCTTTTTCTGGCTTTTCTTCTTTCACATCTTGAAATTTATAATCAATTTTCTTTTCTTCCAAAAATTTCTCAGTTTTTTTGCAAGTTGAGCAAGATTTATATCCTATTAATAATGCTTTCATATTTTTCTCCTTAAATTAATCTTTAAAAAAGAGGTTGACCTTTCAACCCCTTTATTTTTTTATTTTCTATCGTCGTTATCTGATTTTTTAGATTTGTATTCTTCTCTTGTCATAACATCAACTACATCAACATTTACTGTTACAACATCAAGTCCTGTCATTTGCTTTACATTTTCTTTTACAACTTTTTTGATATTTTCAAAAATATGTGGAGCAGATTTTCCATATTCTAAGATTATTTGCATATTTACTTTTGCTTCTTTTTGTCCAACTTCAACATCTACTCCTGATGTATCTTGTTCACTTGATGATTGGAAAACTGATGAAACTGAATCAAAAAAACTTGCCTTCATATCCAAAATTCCATCAACTTTATTTACTGCAATTCTAGAAATTTTTGCTACAACCTTATCAGCAATTGTCAATTTTGAAACTTCTTTTTCGATTTCTTGATCCTCTTCGATTCCTTTTTCGTAATCTTTGTCAAATGTTTTTTCTGTCATAATTTTCCCCTATCTTTTTTTATTGAAATTTTTTTAATAAGCTAATTACAAATCCTATCACTTTAGGATCTTTGTCGAGCCATCCGCCCAAGCAATAACAAAATCCTAGCACAATCCAAATACCAACAGTTCTAAAAAATCCAAAATCGAATAAAGAAGCTATTGTTGCAATTCCCAAAATCAAAGAAATTATTTTGTGCTTATTTTTTTCTTTAAATTCTTTGCATTCTTTTTCTTTTTTCTCTTTTATATCAAGTTTTCTCATTTCTACATCATAGGCGGTTACTTGTTTTTCTAAATCTAATTTTGCTTTTTCTTTTTCCATAATACCACCTACCTAAGTTCTCTTTCTTGACTTTTGTGAGCTTTATTTAATTGAACATGGGCATTTGCATTTTCAAGTCCTGTAAGCATTCTAAGTCCCATTTCAACTTCAGCTTGAATCTTTCTACCTAAATCCTCAAAGTCCCTATCTCCAAAAACGTCACATTTAATTTTCGCTTCTACAGTTTCGCCTTTTATTATTTTAACTTTCGAATCTGTAAGTTCTGTTCCCATAAATTTATTTACTGCAGAATTTACTGCTGAATCCAAGGAATTTCTTGTAATAAAAATATCGCCTGTATTATCTTCTACTAGATATTCACGCTTATCATTTTGATTTGCTATAATATCTATCAAAAGAATAATTGCAAAAACCAAAATTGCTATAGCAACTCCGAGAAGTACGTATCTGTAATTTTGTATTTCTAAATATGATAATAAATCATGCCTTACTCCATCGTCTGCGAGAGCGAGTGTTCCAAGTATGGCGGAAATTATTATCAAAGCTATGGTCATAAGTGACCACAAAAATTTTTTAAATCCTCCCATAAAGCCTCCTTACTTATAAGTTACCCATGCTTTAGTTTTTGAAACAAAACTTTTTTAGTCATCTTCTAATTCCAAAGATAATTCTAACCACCTATCTTGGTATCTTTGCTTCTTTTCTTCAAGGTTTTTTATCTTAGCAAAAGTTTCTATGACTTTTTTTTCATCATCATAAAAACCTTCTTTGAGGCTTTCTTCTGTAAGTTTATGAATTTTTGCATCAATTGTATTGGATTCTTTTTCTAATTTTTCTATTTTTTCTTTTATTTTTTTTACTTCAAGCCTTTTAAGTTTTTTCTTTTTTTCTTCTTTTTTTATTTGGGTTTGTGTCATTATTGGCTTTTTTTCATCTTCTAATGATTCTTCTTTTAATTTTTCTACATAATAATCGTAATTACCCAAATACTCTTTTATATAATCCTTGTGCATATCAAGAATTTTTACGGCAATTTTATTTAAAAAATACCTGTCGTGGCTTATTACAAGAACTGTTCCTTCATAAGCGATAAGTGCATCTTCCAAGGCTTCTTTTGAATCTATATCAAGATGGTTTGTAGGCTCATCCATCAAAATAAAATTACAATCTGAAAGCATAAGTTTTAAAAGAGAAATTCTTGCCCTTTGGCCTCCGGATAATTCATTTATTGGCTTATCAACTTCATCTTGGTAAAACATTATTTTTGCAAGATATGATCTAATTTCATAATTTGTAAGATCAGGATAAGCTTCTCTTATTTCTTCAAACAAAGTGTTTTCTGTATTTAAGGACTTTTGTTCTTGGTCAAAATATCCAACTTTTACGCTAGAGCCTAATTTTATTTCCCCATCGTCTTTTCTTTCTTGGTTTAAAATAATTTTAAATAAAGTAGTTTTTCCTACTCCATTTTCTCCAATTATTGCAACCCTATCATTTCTATAAATATTAAAAGAAATATCTTCAAAAATATCCTTATCGTAAGATTTTTTTAATTTTTCTACACTTAATACATCAACTCCCGAAATTATTCTTGGAGTAAATCTTATATTTATGGATTCATTTAAGTTATCAGGTTTTTCTACCCTTTCCATTTTATCCAAAAGTTTTTGTCTTGATCTTGATTGAGAAATTCCTCTTTTTCTTTTTGAACCGCCAAGATTTTTTAACCTATCAATTATTTCTTCTTGCCTTTTGATTTCTTTTTGCTGAGTTTTATAAAGATGGTTTTGGACTTTCAAATCTTTTTTTCTTTGAGCCATAAATGATGTATAATCTCCATCATAAATTTTTAGTCCACCATTTTCCATCAAAAATATTTTTGAAACTGTTGCATCCAAAAAATATCTATCGTGGCTTATAACTATAACTGATCCCTTAAAATTTTTTACAAAATTTTCCAAAAAATTAATCGCCTTTATGTCAAGGTGATTAGTCGGTTCGTCTAACAAAATTAAATCAGGTTTTTCCAATAAAAGACAGGCAAGTTCAACCCTTGCCTTTTGTCCTCCTGATAAAAGTGAAATTTCTTTTGAAAAATCTTCTTCGCTAAAGCCCATTCCTATAAGTACTCCTCTTATTTCCGACTTATAGGAATAGCCATTTTGTTTTTCAAATTCTTCGCTTTTTTTTGCATATTCAATCATTATTTCATCGAGCTTATCTGGATTTTTTTCCTCGCTCATTTTTATTTCAAGATCTCTAATATTTTCTTCAAGTTTTATAAGATCTTTAAAAACTTCCAAGCAATAATCATATATACTTTTATCTGACATAAGTCCTAATTGTTGTTTCAAATAACCAAGGCTTACATCATTTGGTATATGAATTTTTCCTAAATCTTTGGAAATTTCTCCTGTCAATATATTAAATAGTGTAGACTTTCCAGAACCATTATTTCCTATTAAGCCAATTTTATCTCCCTTATTTATTGTAAATGATACGTTTGAAAATACGTCTTGGGTTGGATAGGATTTTTCTAAATTTGATACTGACGCTACAATCATAATTTTTTTAGAAAATGAAATCTTCTGGTGTGTTGATAAAATATGTTAGGGTAAATAATGATTCATCTAGATGAACATTTTCTATTACCACATTATTTTTTGTTTTTAAATCAACCGGTGCGAAGTTCCAAATTCCTTTTATTCCTCCTTCACAAAGAATATCACAAACTTCTTGGGCACCTTCTTTTGGCGTTGTGATAATTCCTATATCTATTTCATTTTTTTCTAAATATTCTTTTAAATCATCTGTTGACAAAACTTTTAATTTTCCTGTTGAAACTTCTTCATTGTTTTTGTCAAATACTGCTTTTACATTGTAGTCTAAAGTTTTAAAACCTGAGTATTGGAAAAGAGCATGGCCAATATTTCCAAAACCGATTATTATCATAGAATATTCTTTGTTTACTCCAATAATTTTTGCAAGCTCTTGCATTAATTCTTTTACATTATAACCATAACCTTGTTGACCAAAGCAGCCATAGTGATTTAAGTCTTGTCTAATTTGGCTTGCTGTTAAGCCTGTAATTTGTGAAAGTTCTTTAGATGAAACTCTTACAATACCTTTTTCATTAATTGCTTCTAAATACCTATAATATTTTGGTAACCTTTTTATTACTGATAAAGAAACGTTTGACCCTTTTTTCATAACAACCTCCGTTAATCATTATTTTTTATTTCTTTAGACCTTAATCTGTTTAAAAGTATTACATTCAAAAGATGAACTATATAAATAATTATTAGTCCACTATAAAACAACTCTTGCCAATAACTTGATATTCTTTCATCTACTGCTATGTATTTTGGTAATAATGGTGTATAGTTACTTACCACAAGTAGGGCGTGGTAGCTTAGGATTGCAAAAACTATAATGCTTATTATTGCTACAAAAATTGAATAGCCTCTTGTTTCTTTTTCCATTAATATATAAAGAGGATAAATAAGCATTATAACCCAAGAAATAATGAAGGAGATACTCCAAACATTATTTACTACTTGTGGGTTAATTTTTGTAAGAATTAGGATTAAATTTGATACTAAAACCACTAATACTGATAAAAGCAGAGTACTTGAAAGAAATCTTTCAAATCTCTTTTTCATCTTTAGCTCCTTACTTACTATATTTTTTTGATTTATATCTTAAATTATTATCTAAGATTTTTTTTCTAATTCTTAAATTGTGTGGAGTGATTTCTATTAATTCATCTTCTTCCACAAATTCCATCATCTCTTCAACGCTCATAATTTTTGCAGGAGATAAAACAAGGGCTTCATCAGCTGCTGATGCTCTGACATTGGTTTGTTTTTTCTTCTTGCAGACATTTACGTCGATGTCAATTCCTTTTGCATTTGAACCTATGACTTCTCCCTCATAAACTTCATCTTGAGGCTTTACAAAAAGTTGTCCTCTTGATTGAGCTGCGTGAAGTCCATAAGTAGTTGCTACTCCTGTTTCAAAAGAAATAAGTGAACCTGCTTGTCTTTTTGCAATATCTCCCTTATATCTTTCGTAAGAATCAAATTCTGTATTTAAAATTCCAGTTCCTTTTGTATCTGTTAAAAATTCTTGCCTATAACCTATAAGTCCTCTTGCAGGAATTTTAAATACCATTCTTGTGTATCCTGATGAATTTGGAGCCATATCCATTAGCTCTCCTTTACGAAGACCTAATTTTTCTATTATTGAACCTGTGTATTCTTGGTCAACATCAATTGTTGCAAGCTCCATTGGTTCAAGTGTTTTTCCATTTTCATCTTTTTTAAACATAACTTCAGGTTTTGAAACTTGGAATTCATATCCTTCTCTTCTTAAATTTTCTATCAAAACTGAAAGATGAAGTTCCCCTCTTCCAGAAACCTTAAATGCTTCTGTTGAATCTGTTGTTTCAACTCTAAGTGATACATCTGTTTCTTTTTCTTTAAATAATCTATCTCTTAAATGTCTACTTGTTACATAATCTCCATCACGTCCTGCAAATGGTGAATTATTTACAGAAAACGTCATTGAAAGTGTTGGCTCAGAAATTTTTGTAAATTCTATTGGCTCCATATCATTTTCTGTACAAATTGTATCTCCTATATTTATATCTTCCATTCCTGATAAGGCAACAATTGAACCAAAATCTGCTTTTTCAACTTCACTTCTTTGTAGTCCTTCAAATTCATAAATTGTAACAATTTTTGATTTTACTTTTCTATCCTTATCATTGTAATTTACAATTATGCAAGAATCATTTTTATTTATTTGTCCACTTTCAACTTTTCCAATTGCAATTCTTCCAAGATAATTGTCATAGTCTGTTGTTGAAACCAAAACTTTAAATGGAGCATTTTCTTTAGCTTCAAAAGCTGGTGTGTAATCAATTATTGTATCCAAAAGATCTGTCATATCATTTTTTACTTCACCAAATTCTAAACTTGCCCAACCTTCTTTGGCTGATGCAAAAACAAATGGAGAATCAAGATATGATTCATCAGCTTCAAGGGAAATAAATAAATCCAAAACTTCATCCATTACTTCTTCAACTCTTTGGTCAGGTCTATCAACTTTATTTATACAAATAATTGCTGGAAGATTTAATTCGATTGCCTTTCTCAAAACAAATTTTGTTTGAGGCATTGGACCTTCACGACTATCTACAACCAAAACTACAGCTTCAGCCATATTTAAAACTCTTTCAACCTCTCCACCAAAATCGGCGTGTCCTGGAGTGTCAATTATATTTATTTTTATTCCCTTATAATTGATCGCAGTATTTTTTGAAAGAATTGTAATTCCTCTTTCTCTTTCAATAGAATTTGAATCCATAACTCTTTCATCAACTTGTTGATTTTCTCTAAAAATTCCGCTGGTTTTTAAAAGACCATCAACAAGAGTTGTCTTACCATGATCAACATGGGCGATTATCGCCACATTTCTTATATCTTCACGTTTCATTAAATCACTTCTTTCTTAACTAATATAAACTATTTATTCATCAATTTATTATATCATATGTGATAAGATTATCAATAAATAACAAAAAAAATACTTGATAAAAAAAACTTACCAAGTATTATATATATAATTTTCTCTTGGAATCTCTTTTTACAAAAGCGATTATAATATTATCTTTAATAATAAGCTCATCTGCTAAGCTATAAACAAGTTTAATTCCCCTGCCGTGATCATGGAGTCCATCATTTTCAAAAAGATAATCTATTCCTTCTCCCTCATCTTTTACTTTTATTAAACAGCAAGTATCATCCATGATAAAAGTTGTGTCAATAATTTTGTCATACTCACACCTATTTCCATGCTCGTAGGAATTTATTATAAGCTCGTCCAAAATCAATCTTATTTTAAAAATTAAATTTTCATCTATATTTTTATTTTTTAAATTTAAAACAAGCCCATCCCTAAATTTTTTTATCATTTTTAGGTCAGTAGGCATTGTGTTTCTAATAAGTTCCATCTTACCCCTCATCTCTTATTAATAAATTTATACCCAAATAAAAATTTTTTGTTAATTTTTGTCTAAAAAGTTAAAATTATTGCTTTTTTTGTTTTTGTAGTATAATGTATGTATAACAAATGAAAGGAGAATATTATGAAATACGTATGTACAGCTTGTGGATATATCTATGATCCTGCTAATGGAGATCCAGATAACGGAATCGATGCAGGAACAGAATTCAAAGACCTTCCAGAAGATTGGGTATGCCCAGTTTGTGGAGTTGGCAAGGATATGTTCGAAGAACAAGAATAAGATTTTTTAAAAGGGAGGCACTCGCCTCTCTTTTTTATAAATTCGTATTCATATTTTTTTTATGAAATATTTTTTAAAAAAACATAGCAAAGAAATTAAAATATTTATAAGCCTTGGACTTTCTATTTTATTTTTGACCTTTCTTTATAGATTGTACAAATTGGGAATACTCACAAATTCGGATAAATTATACGATTATATTGGAGCTTTTACTTATCTTGCCCCTTTAATATTTATAATCCTTAAAGTTTTGATTGGATTTGTTCCTTTTATTCCAACGACAATTTTTATAGTAATAGGCTTTGCCTTGTTCGGTCAAAAATTTGGTTTATTTTTAAATTACATAACAGGTCTTATGACTGCTGTTTTAAATTACACTTTGACTAGAATTTATGGTAAAAGATTTTTAAATTTCTTTTTACCAAAAAAAGCCTTAAAAAATACGAAAGTGCGACAAGACAAAGCACAAAAAGATTTAAAAAAGTTTTATTTCTAACAAGTGCTATGCCCTTTGCTCCTGACAACGCCTTATCAATGGTTGCAGGATTTAAAAAATTAAAATTTGAAGATTATTTAAAAATAATGTTTGTGGCTAAATTTATAGAAATTGTGATTATAGCATATTTAATGTATCATTTGAAATTATTTTTAGCATAAAAAAACTCCTAATTTTCAAAAATTAGGAGTTTTTTTTATATATTCATTGCTTTTTTCCAAAAATATAAATAAAGTGATGTAAATACGCCTAGATTATTTTCTTCTAACCAGGGTTTTCTTTTTCCACAAAAATGCAAAAAGCATGTATTTGAAATTATGTAGGATAAATTATATTTTTTATCCTTCAATTTGTAAGTTAAATATCTTCTTGCATCATAATTATATTTTATTTCGTCAATTTTTATTATTTTATTTCTAAAAACCACATTCAAAAGATCTTGATCTGGCATTATAAGCCCTAATGATTTGGTATTTTTTACATAATTTAAAACTTCTTTTTCATAAGTTTGACTATCTCTTGAAAGTTTTAAATTTATCATCAAAATTCCTGAATTAAAATAATTTTCTATATCCTTATGTCCTGATGAAATAGATAGCCTTGCTACATTTGCAGATTGTACAGTTGGAATAGTATGAGTTGCTGCTGCAAAATAATTATCCCCTAAATCCATATTGTAAAGTTTTTCGCAAGAATTTAAAACTAAAACGTCAGGATCTAAATATAAAATCCTATCCAAATTTTCTGGCAAATATTTATAAGCCAAAAGCCTATAATACATTTCTTCTGTATAATAAAAAGTTATTTTTGCATTAGAAAAAAGATTTTTAACTTTTATCGCATTTAATTTTGCCCTTTTTGAGCTTGCTTTTATTACAAATTTTTCAATTTCTTTTATTTTTTCATCTCTAATATCTTTGTGAATCAAATAAATTTCAAAATTTGTATCATTACTTTCAAATAATGAATATAGCATAGTTTTTAGAGGATTTAAATAATTTTCATCACATGAAACCAATATATTCATAGTTTTCCCTTTCTATTGAAGGTCTGTCGTATAAAAACCCTTGCCTATTATTGATGATGTATCTAAGACTGTTATAAAACAGCGTGGGTCAATTTCTTTTATATATTTTCTAAATAAAACGGCCTCGTAATCATTTGTTACACACAAAAATACTGATTGGTCTTTTTTATAATAAAGTCCTGTTCCATCCAAAACTGTAGCCGACCTATTTAATTTATCTCTAATAAATACACTTATTTCTTCTTGCTTGGATGTAATAATCAAAAATAGTTTTGCTGTATTAAATGATGATATAAATTGATTTACTACAACGCCTTTCATCAAAAGACCTAGGCAAGATAAAAGTCCAATTTCTACTCCAAATATTTTGATTGATAAAATTGTTAGAATAGAATCTCCCATCAAAAGTGATTTTCCAATATTTAAATTTGTGTATTTATTTATAATCATAGCGATTATATCTGTCCCGCCACTTGATGCTGATAAATTAAATAAAATTGATGAGCCAAGAGCTGGTATTAAAACTGCACAAAATAATTCTAATAATTTATTATCTGTAAATGGAGTTGTGTGAGGTAAGACTTTGCTTAGAGCAAGGGCCGTTAAGGAATTTAATATGGATACATATCCGGTTTTTAAAACAAATTTCCTACCCAAAATAAAATACGCCAAAACCAACAAAGTCACATTTAAAATCAAAGTTATAAAGGCAGGGGATAAGGCAAGACTATTTGAAAGCAGTATGGATGCCCCCTCTACTCCTCCAATTACAAAATGATTTGGATATTTAAAAAAATGTGTTCCATTTGCCATAAGTATGGCGGCAAAGCTCATAAGTAAAAATTTCTTTTTTTCACTCAAGGGCTTGTGGGCAAATTTATCTTTTTTTCTATCTTTTCTAAGTATTTTTATTGCAGCATTTCTATCAAGAATATGTTTAATTTTTTCCTTGTCGGAATAATTATTAGGATCTATATTTTCATTCATTTTTTCTTATTTTTTAATCCTCCAACTTTATAAAAAAAAAGCCTAACGGCTTTTTTTTAGTCATTCGAATAATTATCAAAATATCCTTGTATAAGAACAACAGGAGTTCCCTTATCGCCTGAGCCTGATGTCAAATCGCAAAGTGAGCCTAAAAGATCTGTGATTTGTCTAGGAGTTGTTCCTAAGGTTTCATTTGTTCCTTTTAAATCAGCTGCTTTTTGTGAAATTCTTTCTCTCATTTTTGCAGTTCTTTCATCTATTGATAAGTCCTTTAATTCTGTATCAGCTATATATTTTATTTTCAATTCATTTGGTGTGCCAGAAAGTCCTTTTGTATAAGCTGGAGATACAACTGGATCTGCAAGCTCCCAAATTTTTCCTACTGGATCTTTAAATGCTCCATCACCGTAAATCATAACTTCAACTTGTTTATTATATTTTTCAATAAATTTTTCTTGAAGTTCATCTACAAAACTTTGACCATCTCTTGGGAATAATTTTACAACATCTTCTGTTGAAAGATTTGAACCAAGTAAACCGTAATCTTCATTATAGCCTGAGCCATCAACTGATTTTGTCATTATTTCATCTAGACCATAAATTTCTTCAGCTCCAGATTTTTCTAGAAGTTTTTTAGTTAAATCTCTTGTGTGGATTTGGCAAACTAAAACACTTTTTGTAAATTTAAGTACATCTTTTGGATTGTTGAAAAAATGTACTTCGCTATTTTTTGCCATTTCTTTGTAAAGAGAAATGTAATCAACTCCAGTAAATTGATGTTTATAATCTCCTGCAAGTTTTCTAAATTCTTCTTCTGACAAAATATCTGAATAAGGATTTACATCACTTTCAAATAAATCCATTCTGTCCATAATGTAGTTTCCTACCTCATCTTGTGGATAAGATAAGCAAATGTGAAGTTTTTTTCCACTCAAAGCAAAAGCTTTTAGCATTATTGAAAATCTATTTCTACTTAAAATTGGAAACAATATTGCTATTTCGTCAGATTTAAATTTATCATTTATATCTTTAGCAATTTGTTCACAACTTGCGTAGTTTCCTTGAGCTCTTGCTACAAGGGATTCTGTAATGCAAACTACATCCTTATCATTTATTTCGATATTTTTTGATTCAACAGCCTTGTTTACACTATCAAATACAATATCTACTAAGTTATCTCCTGTCTCAATAATAGGTGTCCTAACACCCATTGATACTGTTCCTATTAATCTATCCATACATGCTCCTTCCTCACGTATTATACATTAATTTTTTTAAAAAATAAAGTTAAAATTTTATTTTTTTTTTACGATTTTACTTTTTGTTTGGTCTTGCATTTTGGGCATTTTACGATTATTTTTCCTTTGCCTTTAGGAATACGTAATTCTTGTCCACATGATTTACATTTAATATACTTATATTTTTTATCTCCAAATATTTTCCTTTTAATACTCCTATATTTTTTTTGAATAGGATTTAAAAATTTTAATTTGAAAATATAATTTTCGCTGTTTCTTTTTATTTCGTTTGTTGATATAGTCCTAAATATAGCATAAAAAACTATCACAAGTGGCATTGCTTGTAAAAAATTAATTTTTAAAAAATAATTTATAAGCATTAAGCCAATTGCAAACCATACAAGTCCTATAGATAGCTCGTCAATTCCATGTCTTTTTTTCAAAATTAAACACCTTCTACTAATTCTTTCATTATTTTTGATATATCTCCTTTCAAAAGATAATCTGCTTTATTATCTTTTGGGGTAGGATCTTGATTAATTACTATAAGTTTGTTTCCCCTATAAAAATCTATCAAACCTGCCGCAGGATAAACAACCAAACTTGTTCCACCGACAATTAACACATCTGCTTCGCTAATTAATTTTACCGCATAGCTAATGTTATCATTGTTCAAACTTTCTCCATACAAAACAATATCAGGTCTAACAACTGCGCCACACTCATCACACTTAACTACATTTTTAAATTTTTTAACATAAGCTAGGTCAAAATTTTTGCCACAAGATGTACAATAATAATCTCTCAAATTCCCGTGAAGCTCAATTACATTTTTACTTTTTGCTTCTTGGTGGAGAGAATCTATATTTTGAGTAATAATTCCCTTTAGTTTTCCTTTTTTTTCAAGTTTTGTTAAAGCAAGATGACAATCATTTGGTTTTATTCCTTCAATCATCAAATTTTCTTTTGCGTATTCCATAAATTCATCAGGATGATTTACAAAAAATTCATGGCTTAGCATATATTCAGGCGAATATGATGAATTATTTTCTCTATTATAAAGTCCAGTTGCAGATCTAAAATCTGGAACGCCAGATGCTGTTGATACTCCTGCTCCTCCAAAAAATACAATATTATTTGATTCTTTTATGATTTTTTTAACTTCATTAATTTTATTATCCATAATATCTCCTTACAATGACTATACCCTACTTAGATTTTTTAAATTTATTATCAATGCTTGCTCCAAAAAATGCGCCTATTACTGCACAGACTACTGCAACCATTTCTTTGTTTGGAAAATTGTAGGCATTATTTAAAATTATTGAAATAATTACTCCTCCTACAATTCCTATATACATATTTTTATTCATAAAGTCCTCACGATAAGTCTAAATCTTTTTTTAATATTTTTGCATTTATCCAAAATAATCCTAGAAATATCAAAATATAATAAATAAATCCTGTTAGGTTTATATATGATTCTCCCTTGTATTTTACATAAGAATAAACAAAAGCCATATAATTATAATCTTTTAAAATAATCTTATTACTTAAAAGCAAAAAAATTTTATTTATGAAAAACGCAAGAGCAAATATGGCCGCTGTTATTATAAAAATTAAAAATACTGAAATTTTTCTTTTAAACAAATACCTATCCATTTGCACATATAAAAATACTAAAAGAGCACTTATATTTATCAAAATCATTATAAAGACCAAAGATAGAAGTATTTTTGTATTTAAATATGTTCCTACTATATAGAATAAAAACACTGACAAAAACACTAAAAGCCAATAGAAAATATTTATTACTATTAGTTTTGCCCAAATAAATTCTCTTGCACTTATTGGCAAGGAAAATGTAAGTATTGACCTGTTTGTGTAAAGATCTTTGTAAAAACTATTTATAATAAAATAAGAAATTGTTAGGATAAAAACTACAACTACAATTATTTCTATTGAATTTATGGCTGAATTTATTTCTAGCGTTCTTGAAAATGCTCCAATTGTTTTGATTGACATCATTGAGATTAAAAGAATTACAAAACTTGCAATTGTTGAGATGAAAAATTTCATATTCGATTTTGCATCATATTTTAAATATTTTCTCATAATAATCTCCTAAAAATCAATCTTCTCTTCTATCAAAAATACATTATAAAAAAATGTAACTGCTATTATCAAAATAGAAAATGTCAGCATCCAAATATTTATTCCCAAAACTTTTCCGTCAACTCCATTGTAAAGCATGGAAATATCTACTCCATTTATATTTATTATCCTTTGGATGGCAAAGTCTTTAAATCTTAAAATCACAGGACTTATTGTGTAAATATTTCTTAAAAGCCAAACTATTATTGTAAATAAAACAATGGACAAAACCACTGACACAAATGAATAATATCTTCTAAAAATTTGTACTTTTGAAAGGGTTATTCCAAAAACCAAAAGAAGATAGGCAATTGAATAGTAGATTTCTAAAACAAAAATATATACCATAAGAAGTTTCATGGATATATTTATTAAATCATCATAAATCCCCAAAAACTTTGAGCATATAATTAAAGAGCCTACAAAAACTACAAGGCTTAAAAAGCCTATCACAAGACTTGCCAAAAATTTTGCAAAAATAATCTTAGCTACAGAAATATTTATGGTAAAAGTTATATAAGATGACTTGTCAAAAATATCTCTTTTGTATCTAATGGTAAAAAATATCAAACAAACTGACAAAATTATAAGGGCAAGAGCTATAAGGAGAATAAAAAATGAAGTGTTTTTATTTTCCAGCTCAAAGCTATTTAATTTATAAAATATCCCAACAAGACCTTGAGAAAGTATGGCAAATAATGCCATCAAAAGAAAAAATCCCCTTGACCTTTTTAATTCATATTTCAAAAATCTAATCATATTACAAAAATTTCCTTATACAAATCTACCATTTGTTTTTTATACTTATCTCTCAAATCTTCGGCGTCTTCTTCCAAAAGAATTTGTCCTCTTTGGATAAAAGCTGCCCTATCAAAAAGATTTTCCAAATCTCCAATTTGATGAGTTGTAATAATAATTGTCCTACCAATATCTACAGTTTTTATAATTGCAGATAAAATCATATCCTTTGCAATAGGATCAACTCCTTCTATTGGCTCATCCAAAATATATAATTTTGTATCACGAGAAAGAGTCAGTGCCAAAAGAAGCCTCTCCTTCATTCCCTTTGATAATTTATCAGAATAACCTTCCTTTGGAATTTTCATAAATTCAAAAAGTTCCTTGCAAACTCTCATATTAAAATCATCATAAAAATCCTTGTAAAGATTTACCGTATCTTCAATTGTCAAATTATCATAAAGATGGTAGGCATCAGGCAAATAAGAGATGATTTTTTTTGTTTCAACTCCAACTTTTTTCCCATCAATTAAAATTTCTCCATCATTAGGCTTAATTAAACCCATTATACATTTTAAAAGAGTAGTTTTTCCTGAACCATTTGGACCCATAAGTCCCAAAATTTTCCCTCTTTCAAGTTTTAAATCAATACCATCAAGCACATTTTTTTTGCCATAAGTTTTTTTCAAATTTTTTATTTCTAATATATTATCCATTAGCATTCATCCTCAAAGATACAAAATCATAAACTCCCTCATTTGTAATTCCTATTGAATTCATATTTTTTAAAAATTCATTCAAATATCCATTTGCAAATTCCACAATTAGGGCATTTCTTTTGTTTTCATCAATTTTCATATAATAATAATCACTTTTCGCCTCAATCAAATCCTCATCCAAAAGTCTTTGGTAAGTTTTATCCACATAAGAAGGATTTACCCTAAATTTATTAATAAGAAATTCCTTATCATAAAACTTATCCCCATTTTTTAGAAAATTATTTATAATATTTTTGGCAACAAAGTTTCTAATTTCATTATTTACTGACCTATCTTCCATATTAGCTCCTTTTCTTTACTATATTAATCTATGATAGAAAATCAATTTCCAAATCAAAACAAAGACTTGCCTTCATAAAACAAGACAAAAGCCTATCTCCATAATCATTCAAATTTTTATAAATAAGAGGATAATTTCTAATAATAATTTTCTCATCAAGCATAGAAAGTTCATCAAAAAGCCCATCAAGATTATTTACTTCATATTCAAAATCAATTTTTTCATTCAAATAAGAAAAAGCCTCATCCCTTGACTTAAATTTATTTCCATCCAAACAAATCATCTAATTCTCCTTGGTAAAACTTTTGTAATGGTCTTTGGTGTAAAAAATATTAAAATCCTCATCATAAATAAGTCTTTCGCCACCACGTCTTCCACCAAAATAATTTACATCACATTCCTTGTAATTTGCATCAGGTAAATTTTTTTCAAAATTCCCAAAATAATCTCCGCCAATTACACCCTTATCAGTAACTTCCCACAAATTTCCTTTCTTAGGAATCCAACCAAGTTTTTTCGCATCTTTTTTTGTCAAAAAATTTGGAGGAAGTTTTTTATAAGCCTTAATATAATCAACTACATCATCTTTTTTATAATAAGCCTTATCTTCAAGAAGACTTGTACATTCAACTGCTTCATTAGAATTAATATCATCAAGCTTTACACATCCAGCAAAAGCAAAAATAAGAAAAAAACTTAAAATAAATTTATAAAAAAAGTTTTTAATTTTCATTTAATTACTCCTTTGCTATAATTATATCAGAAAGGATAAAAATATGAATGTATTAATATCAAGATGTCTTTTGGGAATAAATTGTCGCTATGACGGAAAAAATAACGAAATAAAAAATTTAAAAGAAAAATTTCCACAAATAAATTTCATAGACGTTTGTCCAGAAGTAGATTCAGGAATGAAAACGCCAAGAAAGCCATGTGAGATAAAAAATTCTAAAGTTATAAATGTTGATGGAGTAGATTTTACAAAAAATTTCAAAAAAGGTGGAGAAATTGCCCTAGAAATTTGTAAGAAAAATAATATAAAAATCGCCCTCCTAAAAGCAAAATCACCATCTTGCGGAAAAGATTTTATTTATGATGGAAATTTTAATAAAAATTTAGTAAAAGGTGATGGAATAACTTGCCAAATTTTAAAGAAAAATGATATAATTATTTTCACCGAAAAAGAAATTGAAGAATTTTATTCTTATATAAAAGCTAAAATTAGCGAATCATAAATTTTTAAAATTTTTTCAAAAAAATATTTGACAAATATTTTTAAAGCTGGTATATTATATATTGTCGTTAGGACATCGGGGTGTGGCGCAGCTTGGTAGCGCGCGTGGTTTGGGACCATGAGGCCGAAGGTTCGAATCCTTTCACCCCGACCATTTTTTTGCAAGCAAAAGCTTGCTTTTTTAGTTGTAATACGTAAATTTTCCCTTTTAAAATTGCACCGAGCGGTGCTTTTTTTATGCCTATTTTTTTAAAAAATTCTTTAGCAATAAGCAAAATAAAAATTTAACCCATAAAAGAGATCTCTCCTCTCTTTATAATCGGTAGAGATGGGTTATGGAACTCTTTATTTTATTGCTAATTTTTTTATTTTATCTTTTTTGGCTTATATAAATTTTAAAAATAAAATTTAAAAAACATTCTACTTTTTATTTATTAATTATTAATGAAAAAAATAACCCATCTTGACCTTGTGGAGAGATCTCATTTATTAAATCTATCTATGAGTTCTCTTTTGATTTTGCGATCGAGATGGGTTATTTTTATATTCTGTTATTTTTAAATATCTTCTGTCAAATATGGCTTACCACTTGCTTTTGGTGCATTTGATTTTTTATTAAATAAAATTAAGAAAATCAAAATTGAAATGTATGGAATCATTGAAATAAATTCCATTGGAAGTTGTATTGTTGTTCCTGTTAAATAGGTTGCTATAGCTTGGGTTAGTCCAAAAAATAATGAACCTATCAAAACTCCTTGTGGCCTCCAATTTCCAAATATTACACAAACGAGTGCAATGTATCCTTGACCTGCAATTAAGGTTGGAGAAAATACACTTACTACTGCAAGTGACATAGAAGCTCCTCCAAGTCCTCCCATAAATCCTGAAAACATTACCGCAAGATACCTAATTTTTCCTACAGAAATATCTAAAGTTTCAGCTGCTTTTGGATGTTCTCCAACTGCAATTAGCCTTAGTCCCCATTTTGTTTTATATAAAAATACATAAAGCAAAATTACAGATATTAAAGCAATATAAACTGTCGCATATTGAGAAAAAATATTTTTTAGCGCTTGATTTGTAATCAAACCGTCAAATAATCTAGGAATTTTATTTTCCAAAGCAATTGATGGGGTTTGAGTTGCGCCATCAAAAAATAATCTTGCTAAAAACAAAGCCAAACCTGGTGCTAATGTATTTATAGCAATACCAGAAATTGTTTGATCTCCTGCAAATGTAACTGAAACAAGTGCATGGATTAGTCCAAAAAACATTCCAGCAAGACCTCCTGCCAAAAATCCAAGCCATGGATTTCCTACATAATATCCTACTGTTGCTGCTACTAAAGCACCTATTGTCATCATTCCTTCAAGTCCAATATTTACTACTCCAGATTTTTCTGAAATCATTCCACCAAGGCCAGTCAATAATACTGGTGTAGCATTTGAAAGTGTATTTCCAATTATTAATCCTAAAACTGTCAAATTAAGCATTATTTCCCGCCTTTCTATTTTTCTTTTTGTTTACTTTTGCTTTTATAATTCTAAATATCAAAGGAATAGCAGTAAATAAAATTATTGTTCCTATAATTATAGAAATTAATTCACTAGGAACTCCCATTGTTCTTTGTAAATTACTTCCTGCATATTTTAATGATCCCAAAAATAAGCCTGAGAAAATACATCCTATTGGATTGTTAGATGCTAAAAGTGAAACTGCAAGTCCATCAAATCCAAAATTTTCCATAGCTGATAATAAAGGAAGTGAATAAGTGTAACCCATTACTTGAGTTACGCCTGCAAGCGAACACAAGCATCCAGAAATTGCCATTGATTGGATTATCTTTTTATTTGCATCAATTCCACCGTACTCACTTGCTTCTCTGTTTAATCCTACGGCTTTTAATTTATAACCAAGACTTGTTTTTTCAAGAATAAACCAAATAATAATTACGCTAACAATAGCAAGAATTATTCCTAAATGAATTGGTGCTCTAAAAAATTTTCCAAAAAATCCATCAAATTTTTGGCTAGCATTTGTAACTAGAGTAACTTTTGCTGAATCATTTATATCAAATGTTCCCATAGAATTTGGTTTTTGATAGCGATAAACTATAAAATTTTGAAAATAAAATGCTACCCAGTTAAGCATTATAGTTGAAATTACTTCGTGAATTCCAAATTTTGCTTTTATAAATCCAGCAAGACCTCCATAAATAAATCCTGCCAAAAGTGCAACAATTATTGTAACAATAACATGGATTACTGGTGGAAGTTTTAGTAAGTAGCCCATCAAAAATCCTACAGTTGAACCAATTATAAATTGTCCTTCTGCTCCCATATTAAATAGTCCTGTTTGAAAAGCAAAACATACACCAAGACCTGTAAGAATAATTGGTGTTGAATTTACAAGAGCCCAACCGATATTTCTTGGGGATTTAAAAATTCCTTCTACTAATTTTCCATAAGCTTCTATTGGATTATAACCTGTAAGAGAAAGAACTATAGCTCCTACCAAAAGTCCCAAGATTATTGATACAAGAGTAAATAATAATTTTGAATTTGAAAAAGAATTTTTTCTTTTTGTTTTTGCTTTCTTATTCATGATCTCCTCCTGCCATTAATCTTCCTACTTCGTATTCATCAGTTTCTTTTGGATCAAGCTCTCCTACAATTTGTCCATCATAAATTACGCAAATTCTATCAGATAAATCCATTACTTCATCTAATTGAAAACTTATTAATAAAACTGCCTTACCTTGATTTCTAAGCTCTACCAAATATTGGTGGATAAATTCTATTGCTCCAACGTCAAGTCCTCTTGTTGGTTGAGCAGCTATTAATAAATCTGGATCATTTGTAATCTCTCTTGCGATAATTACTTTTTGTTGGTTTCCGCCTGAAAGACTTCCTGCTTTTTCGTTTATATCATTTGGTCTTATATCAAATTTATCAATCAAATTGTTTGCGTTTTCTTCTATTTTTTTGAAATCCAAAATTCCATTTTTTGAAAAGTCTTTATCTATATTCTCCAAAATCAAATTATCTTTAATTGGATATTCTAAAACCAGACCTCTTTTTTGTCTATCTTCTGGAATTTGGTTCATGCCAAGGTCAATTATATTTCTAGGAGCTTTATTAGTAATATCTTCTCCTTTTAAAATAACTTTGCCTTTTTGAGCTTTTCTCATTCCAGAAATGGCATCTATTAATTCTGTTTGACCGTTTCCATCAACTCCTGCAATTCCTAGAATTTCTCCTTTTCTTATCGAAAGATTTAAGCCTTTTACCTTGTCAACTTTTCTGTTGTCCTTAACCCAAAGATCTTCTATCTTAAATATTTCTTCGCCAAGGTCAATTTTTTCTTTTTTTACATTAAAGCTTACATCACGGCCTACCATTTTTTCTGCAAGATCAGCCTCACTTACGTCTTTTACATTAACTTTGTCGATGTATTCTCCCCTTCTAATTATGGTACAAGTATCTGCCATAGCTTTAATTTCTTTTAATTTGTGGGTAATTATTATAACTGATTTTCCAAGTTCAGTTAATTTTTCAACTATTTCTATAAATTCATTTATTTCTTGAGGAGTTAAAACTGCTGTTGGCTCATCAAAAATCAAAATATCTGCTCCATGATATAAAGCTTTTAAAATTTCAACTCTTTGTTGTTGTCCAACAGATATATCCGCAACTTTGCTGTCCGGATCTATAATAAGTCCATATTCTTGGCTTAATTTAACAACTTCTTTTTTTGCCTTATCTCTATCAATGAAAGAATTTTTTCCTTCATAACCTAATATTATATTTTCTGTAACTGTAAAGGGTTCTATCAGCATAAAATGTTGGTGAACCATTCCTATGCCCATGCTAATTGCTTTTTTTGGCGAATTATTTATAATTTCTTCGCCTTTTATGTAAATGTTTCCTTCAGTTTGAGGAAACATCCCATATAAAATATTCATAAGAGTAGTTTTACCAGCTCCATTTTCTCCAAGCAGAGCGTGTACTTCACATTTGTGAAGGTCAAAATCTACGCCTTTTAAAACTTTCTTGTCGCCAAAGCTTTTATGAATATTTTTTAATGAAACAACTGGGCTTTCATTTAAATACTTATCCATAATACCTCACTATTAATTTAGAATTTTCTAAATATTTTTGTAAAAAAAAGAGTAGTTTTTCTTCCTACTCTTTTAATTACTTATTTTTTCTAAGCAGATTTTTACTTATTTGTCATAACCCATTGATTTAAATTCTTCTTCGTTTTGTGGAACTTTAATTTTTCCATCAACGATTTGATTTCTTAAATCTTCAACCTTATCTTTAACTTCTTGGTCTACTAGGTCATTATCTCCATAAGCTATATCCAAAGCTTCTCCATCTTTAAGTGAAAATGCTCTTGTTTCTCCACCTTTGAATTTTCCATCTTTGTAATCATCAAGTGTTAATTGAACAGCTTTACCTACGCCTTTAACTGTTGAAGCTAAAATATTATCTGGAGCTTCTTCTTTTTGGTCACGGTCAACGCCGATTACGTATTTATTATTTTCTTTTGCTGCTTCAAATACTCCAATTCCTGTACCACCAGCTGCATGGAAGATTACATCTGCGCCTTTTTGATACATTTGGTTAGCAATATTTTTTCCTTTTGCTTGGTCAGCATAAGAGTTTGCGTATTGAACTTGAACTTCTATGTCTTTTCCTTTTTCTTTTGCTGCTTGTTTTACACCAGCTCTAAATCCATATTCAAATCTATCGATTACTGCTGATTCCATTCCACCTACAAATCCAACGTTGTTAGATTCTGTTTTCATTCCTGCAATATATCCAACTAAAAATGAGTTTTCATTATCTGCAAATGTTATTCCTAAAAGATTTTCAATTTTATCAGGATTTGCGTTGTCGATTATTGCGTAATTTTGATCTGGATTGTCTTTTGCAGCCTTGCTTGTTGCATCATAAAGAGCATATCCTACTGTAAAAATCAAATCTGATTCACTATCAAGTGCTGATTCAAGGTTTGGTTGATAATCAGAATCTTTGTGTGATTCAATATAATCAAATTTAATTTTTCCATCTTTTTCGTAAGCTTTTAATCCTTCATAAGCAGATTGGTTAAATGATTTATCATTTATTCCGCCTTGGTCAGTTACCATTGTAGCTGATACTTTTGCTCCATTTGCATTAGAAGCTGTAGAAGCCATTGAACCGTTATCAGAATCTTTTTTTGATCCACAAGCTGTAATGCTTAGTGAAAGTGCTAGAGTTAGAGCTCCAGCCATAATTTTTTTAATTTTCATCTCTCCCCCTTAAATTAAGAAATTGTTTTTTTGTGTAATACTATTTTATATGAAATTTATCTTTCTGTCTAGCTATTTTACAATAATAAAATTATTTTTCATTTTAATATATAAGTTTTTAATAAATCAAACAAATTCATCAAGGCATTTTCGTGACATCTTTCATAGCCATGAGATGCTGAAATTCCACAGCCTACAAGGGCGTGCCTATAATCGTAAAATGAGCTCATAGCAGCAGATGCATCTGAACCATAAAATGGATAAATATCAATTGCAAAATCAATTCCAATTTTTTTGGCTGTATTTATCAAATCATTTGTTAAATCAAAATTGTAAGGACCTGATGAATCTTTTGCACAAATTGAAACCAATCTATCATTTGTTTTTAAATCATCAAAAACAACTCCCATATCAACTGCTATCATATCTTTTATTCCAGCCGGATGGCCAGAACTTGCTCCGTGTCCTACTTCTTCATAAGTTGTAAACATCATATAAATATTTCTATCAAATTTTAAATTTTCTTCTTTAATTTCTTTTGCAAGAGCAAGCAAAACTCCGCTAGACGCCTTATCATCAAGATGACGTGATTTTACAAAACCATTAGAATATCTAAATCTTGAATCAAGAGCAATAAAATCTCCAGGATTTATTCCAAGTTTTTTTACATCCTCATCGCTTTCAACAAGCTCATCAATAACAACTTCCATTTCATCAAAATTTCTTTTTGAAATTTTTGGTGTATCTGAGCCATGAACTGAAGGCTCATTTAATCTAAAAACTCCTTCAAATTCTTTTCCATCTCTTGTAAAAATTTTTACATTTTCAAATTCTGCATAATTTAATGGAAAGCCACCAAGAGTTGTAACTTGAATTCCTCCATTTTCTTTTATACTTCTTACCATAAGACCAAGCGTGTCGATATGAGCTGATAATAAAAGTCCATCATCTTTATTTTTTTCATCTACATAAATTGGAACAATTACATTTCCCTTGTTGTTTTGATAAGGCTTGTATCCTAAATTTTTAAATTCTTCCATCAAATATTTTTCGCATTTTTTTGTAAAACCAGTTGGTGATGGTCTTGTGCATAATTCTTTTATATAAGTTATTATTGTATTTTTGTCCATTTTTACTCCTTTATTTTCTTATAATTTAATTATAAATTAAAAATTTTTCCTTGTAAATTTAAAAATAAAATAAATATTTGTATTATAAAAATATATGTGCTATAATATGGGTGTAAACATTTTCACAGCTGAATATAAAAAGAGACTTTGCAACAAATTTATCCCATTATTTTTGTTGCTTTTTTTATATTTAGTAATAAAACAGGAGGTTATTATGAGAGACATAATACTAGGTGAATTTTTTGGAACAATGTTACTTATTTTATTAGGAGATGGAGTTGTTGCAAACGTTCTATTGAATAAGAGTGGACAAAAAGGTGCAGGTCCTGTTCAAATTACATTTGCTTGGGGTCTTGCAGTTATGATTCCAGCTTGTATTTTTGGTGCATTAACAGGTGCTCATTTTAATCCAGCCCTATCAATTGCTCTTGCATTTAATGGTGGAATAGAATGGAATACAGTTCCTTCATACATAATTGGACAAATGCTTGGAGCTTTTTGCGGAGCTATTTTAGTTTATATTTTATTTAAAGATCATTATGACGCAACAAGCGATGATCCATTAACAGTTAGAGCTACTTTCTGCACAGCTCCAACTATACCAAATACTTTTAGAAACCTATTATCAGAAATTATTGGAACTTTTGTTTTAGTATTTGCTATTTTAGGATTTGGTAATGTTGCTGGCGCTGGAATGGGCGGCGTTGACAAATTATATGTATTTGGTCTTATCGTTTCAATCGGTATGAGTTTAGGTGGACTAACAGGTTATGCAATTAATCCTGCAAGAGATTTGGGACCAAGAATTGCTTATGCAGTATTACCTTTCAAAAACAAAGTAGATCCAAACTGGGGATATTCATGGATTCCTGTTGTTGGACCAATAATTGGTGGTATCTTAGCAGTTCCAGTTTTTAATTTTATATTTTAATTATTTATAAATTTTAAGAAAAGAGAAGAATAAAATGTATGATGTAATAGTAATCGGTGCTGGTGTAACTGGTGCATCAATTGCAAGAAGACTTTCTAGGTATAAATTAAATATTTTAATTTTAGAAAAAGAAATTGATGTGTCCATGGGAGCTAGCAAGGCAAATTCTGCCATAGTTCATGGTGGCTATGCTGAAAGCCATGATGAGCTAAGAGGAAGAATTTGTTACAAGGGAAGAGTGGAATTTAATAAGTTAAACCAAGAGCTAAACTTCGGATTTTTGGAAAACGGATCTTTGGTTTTAGCTTTTGATGAAGATGATGAAAAAGAACTTAATAAACTCTACAAAATGGGTCTTGAAAATAATCTTGATGATATTGAAATAATTAATCAAGAAAAGCTTAGACAAATAGAACCTAATGTATCCGATGATGCAATATCCGCTCTTTATTGCAAAGGAGCTGGTGTTTGTTCTCCATACGAATACGTTATTGCCCTTGTAGAAAATGCCATAGAAAATGGCGCCGAATTAAAACTTCAAAGTGAAGTTGTTGATATAAAAAAAGAAGAAGATATTTTTAAAGTAAAAACTTCTGATGACAATACTTATGAAGGAAAATTTGTAATTAATGCTTCCGGATTAAATGGAGCAAAAATATCAAGCATGATTACAGAAACTGATTTTACAATCCATCCAAGAAGTGGCGAATATTTACTTATGCAAAAAGGAACTGGCGAAAAAATAAAACAAGTTTTATTCCAAACACCATCTCCAAAATCAAAAGGAATTCTTGTAACAAGAACCTACCACAACAACCTTCTTTTGGGCCCTGATGCAATCGACGAAGAAGAAATTGATCTTGGAACACACATTGAAAGGCTTGCAGAAATTTACAAGCTTGGATTAAAATCTGTAAAAGATGATGTAATAGATTTAAAAAAATTCATCCGTTCCTTTGCAGGACTTAGACCTGCTTCATCAACTGGGGATTTTATAATAGAAAATACCAAAACTTCTGGTTTTATAAATGTTGTAGGAATCCAATCTCCAGGTATAACTTCTTCTCCAGAAGTTGCCAAAATTGTTGAAAATATTTTAAAAGATTTAAATTTAAATTTGGAAGATGATCCTTCCTACAATCCTTATAGAAAACCTATTATAGAATACAAAGACCTTGAAGATTTTAATAAGGTAAAAGATAAAATTGATTTGCCACTTGGAAATCCTGAAAGACTTGTATGTAGGTGTGAGCAAGTTAGCGAAAAAACAATAAGAGATGCAATGAACAGGGGTATCCCTTGTCTGACATTTGACTCAATAAAAAGACGTACAAGAAGTGGAATGGGATTTTGCCAAGGAAATTTCTGTAGGCAAAGAGTTCTAGAAGTTATGGAAGACGAAACAGGAGAAAAAATTTTAAACAGAAAATTCGACAGCGAACATTCTGGAATTTCTAGAATAAATAAAAAAGATATTAATAATTTCATAAAAGAATTAGAAGAAAAAAATTTAGAAGAATAATAAAAAAACCATAGGCTACATGCCTGTGGTTTTTTTAATTGCTTCTTAATGTTTCTATTGCTGATAATTTTGTTGCTCTTATTGCTGGTAGGTAGCCTGCTAGAATTCCTATAAATGATGAAAAAATCACTGCCATAACTCCTAGCCAAATTGGGATATTAAATTCCAAAGCTGTATCCATGGCTTGGGCGAATCCTGCTAGCAAAAATTTATTTGCTATAAATCCTAACAAATAAGAAATAAGTAAGCCTACAAGTCCTCCAAAAAATCCTATAAATCCTGATTCTAATAAAAACATAGTCTTTATATCTGAAACGCTTGCGCCAATTACTTTCATAAGACCAATTTCTTTTTGCCTTTCGTATATGCTCATAAGCATTGTATTTATTATTCCTATCGCTGCTACAATAAAGGCGATTGAACCTATTCCTGCAAGTATGAGCATTATCGTTTTTGTGGATTTATTTATCTCTTCTATCATATCTATTGATGATGATGTTTGATAACCCATCGACTTTACTTCATCTTCTACTGCTTTTACATTTTCATATTTATCACATACAAGGGTAATATTTTCGTACAAATAATTTGATTTTTTCCCTCCATTTTCGCTCATGTCATCAAGGCTTGGGCTTTGCAATTTTTTATCTTCTTTTTGCAAAGTTTTGTAAGTTTTTTCATTTATATACATTCTGCTTTTTTCTAAAAAACTTGATTCATTCATTATCCCCTTAACTTTTATTTCAAGATCTGCGAAAGTCGGCTTAGAATTTCCTTCTTCGTCTGTGGGATTATTTTCCATATCTTCATAGCCTAATCTTAAAATAAATTTTTCTTTTAAAATATTTAGGCCTTGAACGTCTTCTTGTTCAAAGGATTCACCTTGTTTTTTCATCTTATATAAGTGATAGTCTGAACCCAAAATCATAGACATTTCATCTGATGGATTTAAATTTGAACCTGACTTTATCATGTCAGATTTTATTTGAGCAAATACCTTATCAGGTATAAGACTTATTCCATTATTTGCTTCAAGTTTTGTATCTTTATTCTTTTTCAAAAAAATTTCTGTATATAAATCCTTATGAGGAATTACATATTTTACATGTTTTATTTTTTTAAACTTGCCTATGCTACTTTGATTTATAGAAGTTTGTGCTTTGTCAGAACTTATTTCTATATTTTCCAATCCTCCAAAAGATTCAACCATATCTCTTTGTTGTTTTGCCATCGCCAAACTCAAGGAAATCATCATTATTATTGACACTGTTCCAATCAAAACTGAAAGTATGGTAAGAATAGTTCTAGATTTTCTTCTCAAAAGATTTCTAAAGGCAATATCTATCCTGTCTTTAATTTTCATCTAAATCTAATTCCTTATTTTTTTTCTTTTTGCTCCTTTTTCTTATAAAATAAATCAATAAAACTATTAGAAAAATAGAGCCGATTCCTATAACAGGTGCCATATTAAAATCTTGTTCTACTTGTTCGGTAGATTCTATTGGATTGCCATTTTCATCCACATTTTCATTTTGGGACATTTGAACTTGTTTTTTAAAAGTTTTTTCTTCCTTATGAACCTCTCCCTTGGAATCTTCATAAGTTAAAATTATTTTTCCCTTTAAAGGACCTTCTTTTTTAGGATTCATATTAAAAGAAAAAGATTCGCTCGCTCCTTGTGCAAAATTTCCAATAAAATGACTATTTTCATCTACATCAAATCCTTCTCCTTCGACTTTGCACATAAAATTTGTCAAATTATCCTTGCCAGTATTGTAAATATTCATCGAAACATTTGTATCTTCTCCTACAAATAGTTCATCTATATTTATATCACTTGTACTTATTGCTGCAGTTGCTACAACAGGTATTCCTATACTTTCTGTGGTTTGATATTGATTGCCAAGATAATCTTCATATTCAAAATTAACGCTCATTTGATAATTGCCAGCTTTTGTATTAGGCAAAACATTCATTTTTATAGTTTCTGTTGAATAATTCCAAGGATAAATTGCAGACCTATAAAAAGTATTTGACCTTTCAACTGGTGTAAAAACAGATCCCTCATTCCCATAAGCAGTTTCCGAACCTGCTTTATTATTTCCAGAAACTTGCTCAGTTGAAGATGCTTGGTCAAGAGAAACTTTCAAATTAAATATAGCATTTTGTGCATTCGTATTATACAAAGTTAAAATTATATCAAAATCTTTTCCAGCTTCAACCATTTTTGGTTGGATTTTATATGAAGAAATAATTAATTTTGGTTTATTTCTTATTTGAGCTTGCTCATTGGCAGAATCATCTTGTTTATTAAAATTTGTAGTGTTTTCAACTTGATTATTTTCCATTTTTTAATACCTCATCTATACTTAATTTTTCATGTATTTTTTCTATAAGTCCATCTCTCATAAAAAGGGTTCTATCAGCAAATTCTGTCATTTCCTCATCATGCGTTACCATAATAAGGGTTTGATTATTTTTTCTAACAATTGATTTTATCAATTCCATAATTTCAAAAGAAGTTTTTGTATCAAGATTTCCCGTAGGCTCATCAGCAAAAATAATATTTGGATTTCCCACAAAAGCACGCGCAATGGAAACTCTTTGTTGTTGTCCACCAGAAAGCTCGTTTGGTTTATTATAAACTCTTTTAGAAAGCCCCATGTCTTTTAAAATTTGGTAGGCTTTCTCTTCTCTTTCTTTTTTGCCTTCGCCTTTAAAAATTAAAGGCAAAGCCACATTTTCTATAGCCGTAAGATAAGGCATAAGATTATATGATTGAAAAACAAAACCAATATTTAAATTTCTAAATCTAGTTATATCTTCCTCACTCAAAGAATTTAAAGAAATATTTTTGTATAAAATATCTCCCGAAGATGGTCTTTCAAGACCTGCAAGAATATTTAACAAAGTCGATTTACCAGAGCCAGAAGTCCCAAGCAAAGCAATAAATTCGCCCTTATCAATTGTTAAATCAATTCCATCTAAAGCTTTTATAATATTTGAACCAAGCTTATAGTATTTTTTTACATTTTTTATTTGAATAAAAGTCATAAAACTCCCTTTTAATAAGCGTATCTAAAACCATAAATTGTTTTTCTTATTATATAATTTTTATAAAAAAACAATCAATAGTTAATTTAAAAATTTTCAAATTAAATAAGTATTTATATAAATTTATAAGTTGATTTAATTATTATTTAATTTTTTTAAATTATAATAATTTTAGATTTTTTTAATTATTCAAGTATAGTTTATATGTAAATGGAAAACAGATTTTGTTATTACTAATAACAAAAAAAGTCAAAAAACATTAAAAAGGAGAACACATGAAAAAAGATAGAAGAAAGGTAAGCACTCCAATTTTTACAGCAGCCCTATCATTAACAATGATTCTTCAAGCGCCTGCAACAGCTTTTGCAGAAAATGAAAAAGCTTCTGAAAGTCAAAACCAAAGTATTGTAGAAATATCTACAAAAGTAGAAATATCTACAAAAAATGAAGAAGTAAATAATCAAAAAGTACAAAATGAACAAAAAGCCTTTAATTTTAGCGAAAATAATATAAATAGCCTAAAAAATGCAGGATACTCTTTAGAAGAAATTTCAGTATTTGAAAATCAAATTAGAGAATCTTTGAAAAGTAATCCAGCTTTTAAAGTTGAAAATTTTGTGAATGAAAAAATAGGACAAAAAGCTAAAGAAAATAAAGTTGAAGAAAATAAAAATCCTGAGAAAAAAATTCAACCATCTCAAAATATAATAAATGACGAAAATAAGGACAAAACCAATAAGTCTAATGATGGATTAGAAATTAATAATGAAAACAAGCCAGAAAATAGTAGAGTAAATGCTTTCGCAAAACATGAGAATGTGAAAGTAAGAATAGGCTGGAAATATAGTGATAGTAAAGGATATTACAACCAAGCCGATGAGGGTAAACCTGTATCCTTTAATTACTCTATAAGAATTCAATATATCGGAGAGAACGGCAAAAAAAATTATACATCTGTTACGAAGCGTTTTGATGGTAAAATAGGAACACCTTTAGAATTTGATATCAAAACAGATGAAATAAAAGATGATAACGGTCAAATTATTAAGGATTTTAATGTTGAAAGTATTGATATAAAACCTGATGATGAAAATTATATATATCAAATTTCAAATCAAAATCAACCTAATAAAGGCATAATAGGTGGTTATATTACACAAAACATGAACACTTCTCTTGTGGGAATAAAAGATCCCAATGCTATTATCTTAGATGAAGATAAAGAAAGTCTAAATATTGAATTTACAATAACACAAATTCATAATGGGCAAATAACAGAAAAACTTACAAATAGAAGAAAACTAATTTCTTCTAACAGAAAATTCCAAGAAGGTGAATTTAAATTATATAATGATAGGTCCTTTAAAAGAGCTCTTATTCAAAACTCACTTAATTTATATAGTCACTCTTCAGAAAAATTTAAAGATTTTATACTAAAAGCAGAATTTACAGGCGACAATGCTGAACGTTTAAGAAAGCTTTATTCTTTAGATATGCAAGGAAATGACCTAGATGGTTGGAAGCTAACTCTTAAATCCAAAATCCTAAAGGAAGATAAAAGAGAGGAATCAGAAATAAAATATAAGACTGTCTATGAAGATGATCCTACACTAGAAGAAGGAAAAACAAAAGTAAAACAAGAAGGTGTAAACGGACTAAGTGTTACCTCTACTCCTTATTACTACGTTATAAACGAAGACGGAACTAAAGAAATTATAAAAGAATTAACTAATGAAAAAGTAGAAAAAGTAGAAAAAAAACCAGTAGATAAAATCATCCTAAGAGGAACAAAAAAAGTCGAAAAAAATAAAGCTCCAATTCTTGAGGTTAAACCATCAAAAGAAATTGATCTTGGAGAAAAATTAGATTTAAAGAAATTAATACTAAAGGCTTTTGATCCTGAAGATGGAGAAATGATTGACAAAGTTGTAATCGATAAGGGAAATTTTGATAACAATAAAGCTGGTGAGTACAAAATAAAATTCACTCTTACTGATAAAGACGGATTAACAACAACAGCTTTATCAACTATAACAGTAAAAGAATATAAAATAGAAAAAGAAAAAGAAAAAGATGAAAAGAAACCTATAGTTTCTAAAATTGTATCTAACAAAAATAACAATAATAATGTTAAAACAGGCGTAGGTTCAATTTCAAGTCTTCTTGCCCTATTGGGAATGGCAAGCGGCGGACTATTTGTTTCTAAAAAAAGAAAATAAATTGAATGATTAAATTTTAAAGATTTTAAAGTAATAATTTAGAAAATCTTAATAAAAAAGGTGATGAATC
>NZ_GG700527.1:51667-58569 GCF_000163295.1 Anaerococcus vaginalis ATCC 51170 | reverse complement strand
TCAGAATTATATTCTGAATCATCACCTTTTTATTTTTAAATTTCCCTACTTACTATAATTTTTTTAGAATCCTGTTGCTGATTTAAAGAAGAAATATCCAAGTGGTGTGTAGTACATTCCTTTGATATTTGGTTTCATCATGTATGGATTTACATAGAAATAAATTGGAGCTACTACTGAATCATCTTTTATTAATATGTCTTCAGCCTTGTGCATATTTTCCATTCTTTCTTTTTGATCTGATGTTGCTTTAGCTGCTTTTACATATTTATCAAATTCTTCATTTTTATATTGAGCGTCGTTATTTCCACCGCCTGTTAACCACATATCGATAAAGCTCATTGGATCGTTGTAGTCAGCAATCCATCCGTGTCTTGCTATATTGTAGTTTCCTTCTTTTCTTTCTTTCAAGAATACATTCCAATCTTGGTTTTGAAGATTAACTTGAACGCCTAGATTTTCTTGCCACATATTTTGTAAAGCTTCTGCTATAGCCTTGTGGTTATCGTCTGTATTGTATAGATAATCAATTTGTGGGAAGCCCTTGCCGTCTTTAAATCCAGCTTCTTCCATAAGTTTTTTGGCTTCTTTAATATTTTTTTCATAATCGTCAGATTTTATTGAATAATAATCTCCACCAACTGTTCTAAAGTCATCGCCTTTAGCTCCATCTGCATCATAAACTCCTGCTGGTACAAAACCGCTAGCAGCTTTTTCTCCTCTTCCTGTAACTTGATCAACTATAAAGTTTCTATCAATTGCAAGTGAGAATGCTTTTCTTACTTTTGGATCGTCAAATGGTTTCTTTTCTGTATTGAAACATACAAAATATGTTCCTACGTATGGAAGAGTCTTTAATTCTTTTGTATCTAGAAGTTTTTTAATTTCTTCTTGTGGTGCTGAGTTTACAAAATCCAAATCTCCTGATCTATAAGCAGCATAGATTGCGTTTTGATCATCTTGTAAATGGAAAGATAATTTTTCAGCCTTAACTGATTTTGCATCATAATACTCTGGGTTTTTAACCATTGTAAGTGTTTGGTTGTGTTCCCATTTTTCAAGTTTGTAAGGTCCAGATGATACTAATGTATCTGGGGAAGTTGTCCAAGTTTCATTTTTCTCAACTATATCTTTTCTTACTGGCATTACTGCTGGGAAAGCACAAATTTCTTCAAAGTATGGACATTTTACACCTAAATTTACTACGAATGTTTTATCATCTGGTGCAGAAATATCTAATTTTTTATCGTCATATCCTTTTACCATATCAAGCATATATTCATAATCTGCTCCAGTTTTTGGATCAACAAGTCTGTTCCAAGCATATACAAAATCATTTGCAGTAATTGGTTTTCCGTCTGACCATTTTGCATCTCTTAATTTAAAAGTCCATGTCAAACCATCTTCAGATACATCCCATTTTTCTGCAAGACCTGGTTTTAAAATTGCATTTCCTTTTCCATCGTCATCCCATCTGATTAAGGATTCAAACAAATGAGAAATCATCAATCCACCATCAGCTGATGTATTTAATTGTGGATCTATTGTTTCTGGTTCTGATGCAATATTTATATCCAATACTCCATCTTTTTTGCCTTCTTCTTCGTTTGTTGCAACATTAGAATTGCTACTATCATTGCTTTTAGAATTGTTTCCTCCACATCCTGTAAACAGCATTGATAAACTCAACAAGCCTACTAACAATTTAGCCTTCATTTTCATTTTTATTACCTCCTAAATTGTGACAACTTACATAGTGTCCTTCTTCTACTTCTCTAAACTCCGGCTCTTCCTTTTTACAAATTTCTGTCGCATACGGACATCTTTCATGAAACCTACAACCTTTTGGCGGATTAATCGCCGATGGAACTTCTCCTTCTAGCTTTATTCTTTTTAACGATCTAGTAAGTTTGGGATCTGGAACTGGTATAGCTGTGAGTAGGGATTGGGTGTAAGGATGTAATGGGTTTTCATAAAGTCTTTCGGCATCAACAAGCTCAACCATTTTTCCCAAATACATTACTCCAATCCTATCTGAAATATGTTTTACAACTGATAGGTCGTGAGCTATAAATAAATATGTAAGCCCCATTTCTTTTTGCATATCTTCTAGCATATTTACAATTTGTGCTTGGATCGATACATCTAAAGCTGAAATCGGCTCATCACAAACAATAAATTCTGGCTCAACTGCAAGTGCTCTTGCAATTCCTATCCTTTGTTGTTGTCCTCCTGAAAATTCGTGAGGATACCTATTTGAGTGTTCTTCGTTTAATCCTACTGTTTTTAAAAGTTCATTTATTCTTTCTTGTCTATTTTTTTTGTATAGGCCGTGAATGTCTAAAGCCTCTCCAACAATTTCTTGAACTGTCATTCTTGGATCAAGGGATGCTGATGGATCTTGAAAAATTATTTGCATTTTTCTTCTTAATTTATACATTTCTGGGCGAATATTTTTTTCGCTATCAAAAATTGTTTCTCCATCATAGATTATTTTTCCACTTGTCGGTTCGTGTAATCTTAGAATTGTTCTTCCGAGTGTTGTTTTTCCACAACCAGATTCTCCTACAATTCCAAGTGTTTCTCCTTTTCTTATAAAAAAGGATACATTATCTACTGCATGAACTTTGCTTACTTTATTAAAGGAAGATTGAACTTCAAAATGTTTTACTATATTTTCACATATTAATAATTTATTATCTTCCATTTATTGACTCCTTTATGTGTAGGAAACATTTTGATCTGTGTCCATTTCCCATTTCAAGCATTGGTGGTTCTTTTTTTAGACAAATATTCATGCAATGTTCGCATCTTGTCGAAAATCCACATCCTTCTGGTGGATTTAGCATATCCACAGGAGTTCCTTTTATACTTTCAAGCCTTACTTGTTCTTTTGAATCAATTCTTGGCATTGATTTTAAAAGCCCCTTGGTGTAAGGATGTTTAGGATTGTAAAATATTTCTTCTACACTTCCTTGTTCTACAATTCTTCCTGCATACATTACACTAACTGTATCACAAATTTGTGCAACTACTGCAAGGTTGTGAGTGATAAAAATTACACTCATTTTTGATTTATTTTGAAATTCTTTTATTAATTCAAGAATTTGCGCTTGAATTGTTACGTCAAGAGCTGTTGTCGGCTCATCTGCTATCAAAATATCTGGTTCGCAAATAAGTCCCATTCCAATCATTACCCTTTGCCTCATTCCTCCTGATAATTCGTGAGGATATTGTTTCATACGTCTTTTGGGATTTGAAATTCCAACGCTATCAAGCATATCAACAGCCTTTTGGTAGGCCTCATCTTTTGAACATTTTTTATGTACCAACAAAGCTTCCATAAGTTGATTTCCAATTGTATAAACTGGATTTAGGCAAGTCATTGGATTTTGAAAAATCATGGAGCATTTTGCTCCCCTAAATTCACTCATTTTATTTTTGTCATAATCAAGAACATTTTCTCCCTTATAGAGAATTTTTCCTGATTTTACCTTACCTGGCTCTTGTAAAAGTCCCATTATGCCATAACTTTCTACAGATTTTCCAGAGCCAGATTCTCCAACTATTCCCATAATTTCATTTTCGTGTAGGGTATAATTTATTGAATCAACTGCCTTAACTTCTCCAACAGGTGTGTAAAATGATATGCTTAAATCTTCAATTTTTAAAACTTCTTTTTTATTTTCTTTTATATTTTCCATAAGCCACCTATTTTTTCAACCTTGGATCTAAGGCATCTCTTAGTCCGTCTGCAAATAAATTCAATGATAAAATCATCAAACTTAATAGTAAAGAAGGAATTATTAATCTATAAGCGTAGGAATAAATTCCTCCAAGAGCATCTGCTGCCAAAGCACCAAGGGATGTCATAGGTGCTGAAACTCCAATTCCCAAAAATGATAAGAATGATTCTAGAAATATTGCTGATGGTATTTGCATGGCTGTCATAACTATTACTTGTCCTATACAATTTGGAAACAAGTGCCTTCTAATTATTCTTTTTTTAGAACCACCCAAAGCTTCAACTGCTGTAACAAATTCTTGTTTTTTTAGCATTAAAACTTGTCCTCTTATAATTCTTGCCATTCCTACCCAATAAAGTAGACCAAAGGCAATAAATATTGAAATAAGAGCAGGTCCTAGAACACCAATTTTTTTCGCAAATTCTGATGATGATGAATTCACAAAAGATTTCATAGGTTGTGATATACCAATTGATAATAAAATTACTACAAGTACATCTGGAATTGAATAAATCAAATCCAAAATTCTCATCATTATAGCATCTACTCTTCCACCAAAATATCCTGAAATTGCTCCATAAATTGTTCCTATTATCAAAACAATAAATGATGCAAAAATTCCAACTATAAGTGAAACTCTAGTTCCATACATTGTACGAACCATCAAATCTCTTCCTAATTTATCAGTTCCAAAAGGATACCTAAGACAAGGAAATAAATTTTCATCGCCTCTGTATTGTGTTGTGTAATCTCCTTTTACTAAAAATGGTCCGATAAAAGCAAAGATACAAACAATTATCAAAAATCCAATAGAAACCATAGCAACTTTATTTTCTTTTAGCCTTCGTAAGGCATCTTGAAGATAGGAAGTTGGAGGAGTTTTGGTCATGAAATTTTCTTTTGAGCTTTCAGAAGCAAGCTCAAAATCATCAGATGAAAATTCATATTCCTCTAATTTTAATTTTGAATTTAAACTAAATAAATCTTCCATACTAATCTCCTTTAGTTAAGTCTATTCTTGGATCTATAAATCTGTATAAAATATCAACAACCATATTCATAACAATTACCATAAAGGCAAAAAAAAGTGTTGTCGCCATTATTATTGGATAATCTCTATTTAAAACTGAGTTAATAAAATATCTACCAAGTCCTTGAACAGAAAAAACTGATTCAACTACCATAGATCCTGTAATAATTCCAGCAGTAAGTGGTCCAAGATAAGTTAAAACTGGAATAAAAGCATTTTTTAGGGCGTGTTTAAATAAAATTTTTCCTTCAGAAACTCCCTTTGCCCTTGCTGTTCTAATATAATCTTGACCAATTGCATCAAGCATTGATGATCTTGACAACCTTGCTATGTAGCACATAGGATAAAATCCTAAAGAAAAACATGGCATAAAATAAGAGCCAACAGTGTTAAGTCCCATTGTTGGAAAAATTTTTAATTTTACACCAAAAAATAAAAGTAGGAGAGTTGCTACTACAAAGCCAGGAGCGGAAATTCCTATGGTTGTCAAAACCCTCAAAAATGAATCCAACTTTTCGCCCCTGTGATAAGCTGCGAGAGCACCTAAAGGAACTCCCACCAAAGTCGCCCACAAAAGTGCGATAAGTCCAAGTTTTACACTTGTTGGAAGCATTTCTTTTATAATATCGATAACTGGTCTGTTTTTTTGCATTTTTAAAGATACACCAAATTCTCCGTGAACTGCATTTACAATAAATTTTTTTAGTTGCACAGAATAAGGTTGGTCTAATCCATATTTTTTATTTAAAGCCTCTAACACCTCAGGCGATTGAGATTTTTCACTTGCAAAAGGTGAACCAGGCACGAGCTTCATGAGAAAAAAAGTAATACAAGTTACCAAAAGCAAAACTGCTATTGCTTGTAAAATTCTCTTTATTATGTACTTAATCATATTTCCTCCTTGTTTTATCTAATTATATACTTTATCAAGATAAATTGCAAGCACGGTAAATTATTAATGTGATAACGTTATAAATTCAGCTTTATCAATACTTTTCGCCGATTTCAAAAAATGAAAATTTAAAATATTTTTTCAAAAAAATTTATTTTTTTTAATTTTTTTCTTATAAAAACTAGATTTTAAATATAGTTTTAATATTTATTTATTCTACACTTATTTCCTTCAAATTTTTTGATAAAAACCGCTTATAACTTTTTAGTAACCGCTTGTCCAAATTTTGTAGTCAAGGCAAAAATTTTTATGTATTATATAAACACAAGGAGGATTTAATGAAAGTCGAATTAATAATTGATGAAAGTTTAGATGAAAGTCTTGTAAAAATTTATGCTCCTTCATATAACGAAGATATTGAAAATATAAAAAGAAGTCTTGAAACTACCAATATTGATAAACTTGTTGTTTTTAAAGATGATGAAATTTATCTTTTGGAATATGAGGAAATTATAAGGTGCATAACTAAGGATAAAAATGTATTTATTGAATGTAAAAATGGAGAGTATAAGTCAAGAATAAGACTTTACGAGCTTTACGAAAGGCTAAACAAAAATAAATTTATAAAAATTTCAAGATATGAAATTATAAATCTTGATTATGTAAAAAAACTAGACCTTTCTTTTAAAGGAACAATAGCAGTAGAATTTAAAAACGGAAGCATTTCCTATGTTTCCAGGAGATATTTGAAAGAATTTAAAAAAGCCTTAGGATTTTAGGAGGAAATTATGAAATATTTAAAAAATTTATTAGCATCATTTTTGATAGGAGTTGGAATTGGAAGTATCATAGAAATATTTATTTCCCTTGCTATAGGAGAAATCACTTTGGGAGTTCCAGAATTTTTAAATGGACAAGACTCACTTTTAAAAGCAAGAATTATTGAGATAATCTTATATGGTGGTTTTGGAATAGTATCTTCTATTGGAGATAAAATAATAAAAGAAGATAATTTGTTAAAGGCAAGTCTTATTCATTTTTCAATTCTAGCCATATATTTTGTAATAGTAGGATTATACCTAAAATGGCTACCTGATATAAAAACAGCGCTTATTTCTTTAATATTTTTTGTAATAATATATTTAATAATTTGGGCATTAATATATTTTTCAACAAAATCTGAAATTGAAAAATTAAATAAAAAATTTAAGTAAAAGAAAAGTGATGAGCTAAA
>NZ_GG700527.1:0-50057 GCF_000163295.1 Anaerococcus vaginalis ATCC 51170 | reverse complement strand
ATGCTCATCACTTTTTCTTAGTTAATGCTATTTAATTTGCTTTTACTTTCTATTTGCTGTAGCTATTAATGAAATTCCAGTATCTGCTATATTTTCTATAACTATATCTCCAACATGAACTGGAGCTGTTATACTTGCCTTATTTATTTCATCCATTACTTCGTTCATTTTATTTTTTGGAATTGCATCGGCAGTTTTTACTGAAACTGAATATTCTTTTCCACCATCAAGTTTTACAGTTGATGTAACAACCCTTACTGGATTTTTTACTTCGTTTCTAGCGTAAACTTCTCCTCTTTTACAGGTATTTCCTGTAACATCGGTTATATTTCCTTCTTCATCCATTGTTACTGTCACAAGGCAGCCTAGAGGACAATTTATACAAGTTAAATCCTTTTTCATATTTCCTCCAATTTTATTTCTATTTCTTTTGTATCTTCATTTATATCTTTTTTCTTTAAAATTAAGTTTTCCATCTCTCCTGGAGCATAAACTAATTTTCTTTTCTTTGTTACTTCTTTTCCGTCAACAAACATTTTTAAAATTCTATTTTGATAAACATTGTTTACCCTAAACCTAATTATAGCTTCATCTTGCATGGTGTCTGGATTTATATATTGTGGTAGTGTATAAGAAATTCCATCTCCTGCCTTTAAATAAATTGGCTCTTTTTGAGATTTTTGGAAATTATCTTTAATATAATCTGCTGCATTTTTAGCTGCAAGTTCACTTTCTTCTGTTACATAATCTACCAAATCATGAACGTGCAATACATTTCCTGCTGCAAATACTCCATCAACATTTGTCATTAGCCTATCTGAAACTACTGCTCCTTTTGTTTTAGGATCAATTTCAATTTTTGCTTCTTTAGTAAGTTCATTTTCTGGCAAAAGTCCTACTGAAAGTAAAATTGTATCGCAGTCAAAATGTTTTTCTGTTCCAGGAATTACTTTCATATTTTCATCTACTTGTGAAAGAGTACAACCTGTAACTCTTTCATCTCCTTCGATTGATGAAATTGTTGTATTAAAATAAAGTGGAATGTCAAAATCATCTAAACATTGAACTATATTTCTTTTTAATCCTCCAGAAAATGGCATAATTTCAGCAACACATTGAACGTCTGCTCCTTCTAGGGTCATTCTTCTTGCCATAATTAAACCAATATCTCCAGAGCCCAAAATAACTACTTTTTTTCCTGGCATATAGCCTTCAAGATTTATCATTCTTTGGGCTGTTCCTGCTGAAAATACTCCTGCTGGTCTGCTTCCTGGAATATTTAATGCTCCTCTTGGTCTTTCCCTACAACCCATTGCAAGAATAACTGCCTTTGGTTTTAAAGTAAACATTCCATTTTCTTCATTCATCAAAGTTATGGTTTTATCATTTGCAAAATCTATTACAATTGTATTTAATAAAACATCAATATCTCTTTTTTCAACTTCATCTATAAATCTTTGAGCATATTCTGGACCTGTAAGTTCCTCATTAAATCTGTGTAAACCAAAACCATTGTGGATACATTGATTTAAAATTCCTCCAAGCATTTCATCTCTTTCAACTATAAGTATGTTTTCAATTCCTTCATCATAGGCACGAGCAGCAGCTCCAAGTCCTGCAGGACCTCCACCTATTATTACTAAATCATAATTTTTCATTTAAATGCTCCTTACTTTACATGTCCTTTTATGTAGTAAGAATCTTTTCCATTTTTTACTACATCGTCATAGTCTTCGCCCAATTCTCTTGCAAGTATTTCCATAACTCTTGGCAAACAGAATCCTCCTTGGCATCTTCCTGCTGTAGCTCTTACTCTTCTTTTGATTCCATCAACAGTTCTTGCACCTAGAGGACGATTGATTGCATCTACTATTTCGCCTTCAGTTATAGATTCACACCTACAAATAATTTTTCCGTATCTCTTGTCTTTTTTGATTAATTCGTCGTGCTCTTCTAGACTTAATTCGCTAGTTTTTGGAGTTGGTTTTCTGTCATAAGTGAAATCTTTGTTTTCTTCTAGATTTAATTTTTCACTTACAAGATTTGCCATATATTCTCCAATAGCTGGAGCTGATGTAAGACCAGGGGATTCAATTCCTACACAGTCAAAAAATCCATCAAGGCTTTCCTTTAAAATAAAATCTCCGCCCACTTCATGAGCCCTGTTTCCAGAAAATGAAGTTATAACCATTCTTACAGGAACATTTTTTACAGTGTGATTTGATTTTTCTATAACTTCTTCAATGTGTTCTCTTGTTGAACGTCTGTCGTGCTTATCATCTATAAAGTCAGAAGTTGGTCCTACAAGAGTGTTGTTATCGATTGTTGGAGATACCAAAATTCCCTTACCTTTTTCAGTAGGAAGATTAAACATAACGTGGTTTACGAAGCCTTTCGTATCCTTATCTAAAAGTAAATATTCTCCACGTCTTGCTTTTATTTCAAATTTTTCATCTGAAACAGCATTGTGAATTTCATCCGAATAAATTCCAGCTGCATTTATAACTGCCTTAGTTTGGTATGTATTATTTTCAGTTGAAACTTCCCAATATCCATCTTTCTTTTCAGTTTTTACAACTTTTTCGTAAAATTTGTAATCAACACCATTTATATTTGAAACTTCTGCAAAGGCAATATTCATCAAAAATGGATCAACAATTCCCGCCTCTTTTGCATACAAAGCAGCCACAACATCATCTGTTATATTTGGTTCCATTTTTAAAACTTCTTCTCTATTTAAAATTTCCATGCCAGAAACGCCGTTTTCAATTCCTTGATCATAAAGAGCTTGCAATTTTGGCATATCTTCTTCGCTATGACAAAGAACAAAAGTTCCAATTTTTTTGTAAGGGAAAGATAATTTTTTGGCTTCATCTTCCATCATGTGATTTCCTCTTACATTCATTTTTGCCTTCATTGTTCCAGGTTCTGCGTCATAACCGCCATGGCAAATTGCTGAATTTGCTTTTGAAGTTTCTGTGCACACATCTTCATTTTTTTCTAAAACTAGAAATTTTCCTTTTTTCTTTGATAGTTGGTAGGCAATAGAAGTACCCGTTACTCCTGCTCCTATAATTATTGCATCAAACATATTTCTTCCTTTCAAATAAATTTAAATGAAAAAAAGCAAGTTAAAGTAGGACCTACTTTAACTCGCTTTCTCATCGTCTTATTTTATTGTTATATCTATTATATTACATTATATAATCTTTGTAAAATTATTCTTCGTAATGATTTGCCCAACCAAAGGCTCTTTGCATAGCTCTTTGCCAGTTTCTATCTTTTTTATCTCTTTCTTCAACAGAAATTTCTGGTGTAAATTCTCTATCAACAAGTCTGTTTTCTTTAATTTCTTCAAGATCTTGATAGAATCCTACAGCAAGTCCTGCCAAATAGCAAGCACCTAGAGCTGTTGTTTCAAGAGTTTCTGGTCTTTCTACTTTTGTTTGAATCATGTCAGCTTGGAATTGCATTAAGAAATTATTTGCACTTGCTCCACCATCAACTTTTAATTCTTTAAGTGGTGCGCCAGAATCTTTTGCCATTGCTGTTAATACATCGTTTGTTAAATATGCAAGTGATTCAAGAGTTGCTCTTACTATATGGTATTTGCTAGTTCCTCTTGTAATTCCTACGATTGCTCCTCTTGCATAAGCATCCCAATATGGAGCACCAAGTCCTGTGAAAGCTGGAACAACATAGCATCCATTTGTATCATCAACTTTTGTAGCCATATATTCAGTATCATCAGCTGCATCAACAATTCTTAATTGATCTCTTAACCATTGAATTGCAGAACCTGCAACAAAGATTGAACCTTCAAGAGCATAATTTACTTTTCCTTCTTCAAGTCCCCAAGCAATTGTTGTTACAAGTCCATTGTCAGATTTTACAGCTTCTTCGCCAGTATTCATAAGTAAGAATGCACCTGTTCCATAAGTATTTTTTGCATCACCTTTGTTAAAACATGTTTGTCCAAACAAAGCTGCTTGTTGGTCACCTGCGATTCCTGCTATAGGAATTTCGCCATCAAAATATCCAGCAAAAGTATTTCCATAAACATAGCTTGATGGTTTAACTTCTGGAAGCATACATTTTGGAATATTTAAAATTTCTAGAAGTTCATCATCCCATTCAAGAGTATGAATATTAAATATCATAGTTCTTGATGCGTTTGTATAATCTGTTACATGAACTTTTCCACGAGTTAAATTATAAATTAACCATGTATCAACAGTACCAAATAAAAGCTCCCCGTTTTCTGCTCTTTCTTGTCCATTTTCAATATGGTCTAAAATCCATCTAATTTTTGTTGCTGAAAAATATGGGTCAACTACAAGACCTGTTTTATTTTGAATTGTTTCTCTGTAACCATCTTCTACTAATTTGTCAGCCATATCAGCTGTTCTTCTACATTGCCAAACGATTGCATTATAAACTGGTTTGCCTGTAGCCTTTTCCCAAACTATTGTTGTTTCTCTTTGGTTTGTAATTCCTATAGCTTCAATGTCTTTTGATTCAATACCTAATTTTGCAATTGCTTCAGTACAAACTCCAAGTTGAGTAGACCAAATTTCTGTAGCATCATGTTCAACCCAACCAGGGTGTGGGAAAAATTGAGTAAATTCTTTTTGAGCAACAGACATTATTTCGCCTTTTTTGTTAAAAATAATTGCTCTGTTACTTGTAGTTCCAGCATCCAACGCCATAATATACTTTGTCATACAAACTCCTTTTACATTTTCCAAACATTATAATTTGATGATGATACAGCAATCGCCTTTGAATTTAGGGCATCAAAAACATCTTTTTTATCTCTAATAAGCCCTCCAGCAATAATTGGGATAGATGTTCTTTTTTCTATATCATCTAGTATTTTTGGCATAATACCAGGAAGTATTTCAACAAGATCACAATTTGCTTTTTTTAAAGTTTCTTTTACATTTTTATAGGACAAGGAATCAAGTACAAAAAATCTTAGTATGGATAAAAGTCCTATTCTTCTTGCGTAAGCAGCATTTTGACTTCTTGTTGTAATAATTCCATCGGCATTTGTGTATTTTTTGATAAATGATGAAGATAATGATGATGAAGAAAGTCCTTCAATAAGGTCTTCATGAACAAAAACAATCTTGTCATGGTCTTTTAATTTTTCAACAATATTGGTTATATTTTCAATATTTCCATAAAGAACAAAAACTATTTTATTATTCTTGTAATCATCTTTAATACATTCTTTCAAATCCGTATTATCTTTTATTGCCATAATACAAGGATTATCAAAAAGCAAATCCACTATATCAATCATTTTTCCTCCAAATACACAAAGCGAGCCCTATAAAAAAATAAGTGCTCGCTTCTCCAAATATATTTATTACAACCTCATTGTAGCACATAAAATTTATAAATGCAAACAATTTCATCTAATATTTTTTATTTTTTTAAATTTTTCTCTTACCATTGTAAATTCATAGATTTTTTTATTTTTTAATTGTTATTTTTTAAAATAAAATCTTGAAATCATTTTAAATTTTAAATTTTTCAAATAAAAAAGATGGAAATAATCCATCTTTATTGTTCTTTTGTAAATAATTCTTTTTCTTCTTGTGTAAGTTCTCTGTAATCTCCTGGATTTAAGGTCTTATCTAATTGCAATTTTCCTATTGCAAGTCTTTTTAGTTTTACTACTTCGTTATCGTTATTTGAAAATAATCTTTTTACTAAATGAAATTTTCCTTCTGTTACGTAAACGTAGGCTTTTTTATCTTCAATTATTTCAAGCTTTGCACTTCTTGCGTAATAATCATCTTCTTTTATATATACGCCTTCTTTAAAAATTTCTACAAGGTCTGGGTCTATTTTTTTTGATGTTTCTACCTCGTATTTTTTCCAAATATTTGAATTTGGACTTATTACTCTGTGGATAAATTTTCCATCGGTTGACATTAACAAAAGTCCTGTTGTATCTTTATCAAGACGACCTGCTATTGCCAAATCTAAATTTAAATAAAATTCATCCAAGTCACTCATTACAGTTCCATCAAGTTCGTTTGATTGGCAAATTAATCCTTCTCTTTTGTTCATCATTATATAAATATTTTCAAAATAATCGACAAGCTCTCCCATATAGATTACTTCGTCAATATTTGGATCAACTTTTACTGATGAATCTTTTATAATTTCTCCGTTTATTACAAGTCCGCCTTTTTTTGCATTTTTCTTTATATTTTTTCTAGTATCAAGATTGGCGTTTCCAATCATTTTATCTACTCTCATTATCATTTTTAACTCCTAAAATATTTCTTACATTTTCTTCTAATTCTAGGAAATCTTCTATAAATCCTAATAAATATTCTTCGCCTTTTGCTGTTATATAATAATACTTTCTTTTTGGTCCAACTTTTGATTTTTCTTTTGAAGAAAATATAAGACCTTTTTTTGATAATCTTTGCAAAATAGGATAGACTGTAGATTCGGTCATATTATAAAAACCGTTAAGTCTTAGGGTTTCTACAATTTCATATCCATAAGTTTCTTTGTCTTTGATTATTTTTAGAATTACCCCTTCGATAACTCCTTTTAACATTTGAGATTTCATTTTATCACCTAAAAAAATTGTATTCTTTAGTTGGACTTAATCAAGTTCTTTTGCAAAAATGCGCCATAGGGCAAAATTTGCATTGTCTTTTATCTTGCGTTTTTATTTCAATATTTTTTTCTACTATATTTTTTCCTATTTCGTCTATATTTTTCATATCAAAATCCGATTTTTCTACTTCTATAAGTTTGTCTTCTTCAATAAAATATAAGATCATTTTGTTTACTTTTTTATTATTATAAACTAACAAATTGTAGTAAGTAAGTAGTTGGTTTTTGTAGGAAATTAAATTATTTTCATCTACCTTTCCAGTTTTTATATCGATAATTGTTCCATCTTCTAGGATTATATCAATATTTCCTTGCAAAATATAGGAAAATCTATCAAGTTTTATGTTCATTTCCGAATATTTTATCGGAAAATTTCTATTTACAAAATTTTCAATTGGCTTTTGAAATTCTTTGTTTTCCTTTATAAAGTCATTTATTGCATGGTAAGAAAGATTTTCTTTTTTTAAATTTGTAAGATATTCGGTAAGACTGTGAACTTTTGAACCAAATTCCAAAGATTTAGATTTTTCTTTTTTAAAATCCAAAACTCTTATAAATTTATATTTTAATGGACAAGATTTGTAAATTGAAATATCGGTTGTATATGCCAAAATTTCTTTTTTTACAATATCTTCTTTGAATTTAAAATCTATTGTTTTTAATATAGAAGACGAATTTAATGAAAAGGCAAAATTTTTAAGGTAGGAATTTTTGGAATTATCCAATAAAACCAAAAGATTTTTTGCTCTGGTAAAGGCTGTATAATACTTCCTATAATAATTTTTTAAAAAATCACTTTCTTTTTTCGCTTCAAGTTTTGGGCTAAATGCACGCATATCCTTTCTTGGATTATCATTTAAACTTGATACAAAAACCACATCATATTCAAGTCCTTTTGCTTGATGAATTGTAGAAAATATTACAGAATTTTTTGGAGCATCAAAATTTTCAAATTCACTTATGGCTGAATTTTTGAAAAGATAAAATATATATCCATAAATTAAATCCACTGATTTTTTGTAATAATTTATATCATAGCCACAAAGATTTGTAAAATCTGATAAAATTGATGTAAATTTTCCAATATTTGAAAGCTGTCTTATCGAATTTAATTTGTCAATTTTTTTATCCAAAATCTCCCTAAAAATTTCAAGTCCAAAAGCTTTGTATAAAATATCTGTGTAGGATTTATTTTCTTCAATATTTAATTTTTCTTCCTTTATAAAGGCATTTAATTCTTCGTTTTTTGTAAATTCTTTATCGTCGAAAATGCTAGCAAGATATTTTTTGAAATTCGTTTCTTGAGTCCATTTGTACTTATCTGGATTTGAACCAGTAAGTTTTTTTGGTTTTTTTGAAAAAATTGAAATAAGAACATAAAGGCAAAGTCTAATTTCTCTTCTTTTAAAAAACAATTTCGATGATTTATTTAAAACATTTATTCCGTGATTTTCAAAATAAGTTTGCAAAGATTTTGGATAATCACTATTTAAAGACGGAAACAAAAATGCTATTTGGTTCAAATTTATTTTTTTGTTTAAAAATTTTACAATATTTTCAATATTTTCATACTCATTTGCCCTAGCCCTTACCACAGAATTTTCATTTTTTTCGCCATCATTTGCCCTAAGATTTTTTATTTTTTCAAGGTCAAAAGCTTTAGAATTTACAAGAAACTCTCTAGATTTATCAATTATTTCCTGATTAGACCTGTAATTAATATCAAGATGATAAAAATTCGCCTTTCTTTTCATCTTCATCTTGCAAGTTTTGTCAAAATCTCTCAAATTTTTAGGACTTGCTCCCCTAAATGAATAAAGAGCCTGATCATCATCTCCAAAAACCATAAGATTTTTGCCCTTACAAAGGCTAAAAGAAATTTCTTCTTGGATAGTATTTGTGTCTTGGTACTCATCAATTATTACAAAATCAATCCTATCCCTAATTTTTTTTCCATAAAAAGGATCTTTTAAAAGATCATAAAATTTTTTTAAAATCAATTGATAATTTATAAGGTCATTTTCATCAAGAAAATTTGCCCATTTCAAATAAATTTCCAAAGCCAAAATATCACGAGGATTACTAGAGTTACGAAGTTCATCCAAACAAAGCAAATTATTAGTAATATTTGCAAAAATCCCCTGAATTTGTCCGACCTCATTATAAGAAATAAATTTTGAAAAATTTGAAATATTTTCAAAAATATCCATATTTTTTTCAATCAAATATCCTTCAATATGAGAGTCGATAACCAAAGGATCAAAAATTTTATTCGTAAAAGATTTATATTCTTTCAAAAAAGAAAGAGCCAAAGAATGAAAATTTCCAATCAACATATTTGAAGTATCAGCAAAAATGTTCTCCTTTTTAAGACCTGATTCCACTCTTTCAATAAGCTCATTTGCTGCCTTTTTTGTAAAAGTGGTCACAAGGATTTTGTTAGGACTAATCCCGTCATTTTTTATTAAAGAAATAATTTTTTGAACAATTGTAAAAGTTTTTCCCGTACCAGGACCTGCAAGAACAGCCGCAGGATATTTTGCATCTTCCACAATCAATTTTTGTTTTTCATTTATCATAAAATCAACTCATATACAAATCTTTTAGACCTTTTAATTTTGTCATCAACAGTACAAATTCCAATTTTTTCAAAAGAAAATTTTTTAATTAAACTTTGCATTTTAAAATTATCAGGATGAGTGTCAATCCTAATCGAATTCATTTTTGAATTTTTCCCATAAGAAATAATTTCTTCAAAAAATCTATTAGCAAAGCCCTTACCTTTTGCACTTTCTTTAACACTCAATCTGTGAATAGTAAAAAATGGTCCATGATTTTTAAAATCCTTTTCAATATTTTTGTAATCTTCTTCGTAAGATTTTTTCAAAAAAGCAAAAGCTAAAATTTCTCCATCTTCTTCATAAACAAAACTTTCTCCCGTCAAAATATTTTGTAAAATCCCCTTTCTATCAGGAAGTCCATTTTGCCATTGATCAACTCCATCTTTTTTCAAGGCTTTTTTCCCATCATTTATTATTACCATTATTTCATCTAAATCTTTAATTTCTGCTATTCTCATACAACCATTATACATTAAAAAATTTTTTATTAAATTCTCAAAATTTCTTTTGGTTTTGAAAATAAAAAAGCTATGAGCAAAACTCATAGCCTATATATATTTAAGGGGGTCTTATTTAATTTTTTTACCAAGCAGGAATCCATGCTCCTCCTGTTAGTTTTTCGTAGTCTTTTTTTGTATCATCTGTTTGATAGTAATTTTTCACAAAATCATTTAAAACTTTTTCGTCTTTTCTTTCTTTTTTGGCTGCAAATACATTCACATAAGGGTTTGTGTCATCTGCTTTTGATTCTTCAAATTTTAATGCTGGATATTCGGTTGCAATTTTTGAATCTAGAGCGAATGTATCATTTACTATTGCAAGGGCAGCCGAATCAAGATTTCTTGCTGTTTGTGCTGCATCAACTTCTGTGATTTTTAAATTTTTTATATTTTCTTTAATATCTTCAACTGTTACTGGATCGCCTTTTTCTCCTTTTACTTTTATAAGTCCTGCATCTTGTAATAAAAACAAGGCTCTTGCTCCATTTGATGCATCATTTGGAATTACTATTTCGTCATTTTCTTTTACTTCGTCTAGTGATTTATATTTTTTGGAATAAATTCCAAGTGGTGCAAGCATTGTATTTCCTATTGAAACAAGGTCTGTCTTGTGGTCTTTGTTAAATTCTTCTAGAAATTTTTTGTGTTGGTAAGCATTCAAATCAATATTTCCAGATTCCAAAGCCTCATTTGGTTGGTTATAATCTGTAAAAACTACAAGCTCTACATCATTTCCTGTTTTTTCTTCGTATCTTTTTATAACTTCATTTAATACGTCGTTATATTCTCCAACCACACCGATTTTTATGCTTTGTTTTTCTTTTGCTTTTTCGTTTGAATTTGATGTATTTTTTTCTTCCTTGTTTCCACATGAGCTAAGTCCTAGGAGTAGGGCAAGTCCTAAAGCAATTTTTCCTATTTTTTTCATTTTTTATCTCCTTTTTTTATTTCCAAGCTGGGATTTCTGATCCCTTTGTTTCTTTTTCTATTAATTTTTTAGTTTCTTCTGTTTGATAATAATTTTTTACAAAATTTTCTAATGTTTTTGAATCTTTGTCTTCTTTTCTTGCTGCAAATATATTTACATAAATTGCTTTTGCTGGATCGTCTTTATCTTCTAAATAAATTGAATCTTCTGTCGGAATAAATCCAGCATCTACTGCCATACCAGAATTTATAACTGATGCGGCAACTTCTGTAAGATTTCTTGCTGTTTGGCTTGCATCAAGTTCAATTATTTCCAAATTTTTTGGATTTTTTTTGATATTATCAAGAGTAATTGCATCTCCTTCTTTTCCTTCAACTTCTATTAATCCTGCTGATTGTAAAAGAAAAAGTGCTCTTGCTCCATTTGTTGGATCGTTTGGAATTGCAATTTTATCCCCATCTTTTATTTCTTTTACATCTTTTATTTTGTCAGAATATATTCCCATTGGTGCAAGCAAGGTGTCTCCAACTGAAACTATATCTGTTTTGTGTGATTTATTATAATCTTCCAAGAATTTTTTGTGTTGGAAAGAATTTATATCAATATCTCCAGAATTTAACGCTTCATTTGGTTGGTTATAATCTGAAAATGGTACGATTTTTATTTTCTTTCCCGTATCTTTTTCAAATCTTTTTGCCACATCTTCTAAAACTTCATTTTTTTCGCCACAAACTCCTATTTTGATTTCTTTTGCATCGGCAAATCTGTCTTCACTTTTTGCTTGATTTGATGCAGATGAATTTGAATTTGTATCTTCTTTTTTATTTCCACATCCTGTTAAAGCTAGTACAAGTGACAAGCCTAGGGCAATTTTCTTTAAATTTTTCATCATTTTCCTCCTAATATTTTTAATGTGATGTCTTTTTTATAATTAAATTGGCGATGCCTTGGATGGCATAGACAATTATCAAAATAACTATTACAGATATAATAACTACGTCGTTTTTGTATCTGTTGTATCCTACTGCTATCGCAAGATTTCCTATCCCTCCTGCTCCAATTGTTCCAGCCATCGCTGTAAGTCCCAAAAGCGAAATCAAAGTTATTGATGAAGCTCTTACAAGCGATGGAAGTCCTTCTCTTAAATAAACTGCTGTTATAATTTCAAAGGGAGAATTTCCCATAGCTTCCGCCGCCTCTATTACTCCTCTATCAACTTCTGCAAGAGCTTGCTCAACTTGCTTTGCAAAAAATGGCACGCAAGAAAAAACTAAAGGAACTATTGCAGCTGTCGGTCCAATCCTCGTTCTTACAATTAAATTTGTTATAGGACTAATTACTGCAAGTAAAATTATGAAAGGAACTGCACGAAAAAGATTTGTTATCTTATCCAAAATGCTATAAATTTTTTTGTTTTCTAAAATTCCTCCATCATTTGTAACTACAAGTATTACTCCTATTATTAGTCCAAAAATCCCTGAAAATATGGCTGATAAAAATAGCATATAAAAGGTAAGTCCAATATCTTCAAAAATCCTATCTTTTATTGAAAGTGCATAATCAAAGTATCCCATTACTATCTCCTAAAAGTTGTACATTTGTTCTGCAGGCTATTAAATATTCAATCGCCTTGTCGATATTTTCTCTTTCTGCCTTAAAAGTTACTATAAGATTTCCGACTGGAACATTTGTAATAAATTCTATGTTTCCTGCCAAAACATTGGTTTTGACCTTAAATTTTTCATAAATTTCATTTATAACTGGCTGAGTTGTAGCTTCTCCAACATAAGAAAGTTTTACTAAAAATTCATCTTTTTTCAAAACTCCCAGATTGTTTTTTACCTCTTCTAGTGTTTGATTTACATTTGTTGAAGTTTCTACAAAATCTTTTGTGAGTTTGTGTCTTGGATTTGAAAAAATTTCAAGAGTTGTGCCTTTTTCAATCACTTTTCCATCTTGCATTACCGCAACCTTGTTGCAAAGATCTTTTACAACTTCCATTTGATGAGTGATTATTACAATTGTTATTCCAATTTTTTCTTTGATTTCTCCCAAAAGTTTTAAAATTTGCTTGGTAGTTTTTGGATCAAGGGCGCTTGTTGCCTCATCGCAAAGTAAAATTTCTGGATCAGATGCAAGGGCTCTTGCTATGGCACACCTTTGTTTTTGTCCACCAGATAGTTCTCTTGGAAAAGATTTTGCCTTATCTCCAATACCAACCAAATCTAAAAGCTTTTTTGCTTTTTGAATTTTTTCTTCTTTTGTAATTTTTTCCTTTCTTATTGGAAAAATTACATTATCAATTACTGAAAGATTGTTCAAAAGATTAAAGTGTTGGAAAATCATGCCGATTTTTTTACGTCTTTTTCTCAAATCTTTTTCAGATAAGTTCAAAAGATTTTCTCCCTTTATCAAAACCTCTCCTTCAGATGGTTTTTGCAAAAGATTTATGCACCTTACAAGAGTTGATTTCCCAGCTCCAGAAAATCCAACTATGCCAAAGGCATCAGCCTTTTCAATTTTAAGACTAACACCATCAACCGCTTTAAAACCATCAAAGTCTACGCTTATATTTTTTAGTTCAATCATCATTTCTCTCTTTTCTATCAAAATTTATTAAAAAATTTAAGGCACAAGCTAGTCCATAATAAAGACCTTCGTTGTCTACATCAAATTTTTCAGTGTGAGCTCCCGCTCCACATCCTTTTTCTTCATTTTTTACACCAATTTTTACAAAAACACTTGGAGCAATTTTCCCATAGCCATAAAATGATTCAGAGCCAAAAGAAATTTCTTCATCAACTCTTGCATTTGGAAAAATTTCATCCAAAGAAAATCTTGTAAATTCCGAAATATTTTCATCATTTATAACTGGATAGGCAACTATTCTTGTATAATCGTTAAATTTAACCTTGCAATCATAAATACTTGCAGTTTTTTCTACTATATTTTTTAATTTTTCCAAGGCTTTTTCTCCAACTTCATCTTCAAAAAATCTCAAAGTCGCCTTTAAATTTGCCTTATCAGGAATTACATTTGAAGCAAAACCTGCATTTATTGATCCAATTCCTAAAGTTACAATTTCATTTGGATCAAGTCCGCTTGCCCAAGTTTGGTTTAGGTTATTTATAATTGCAACAAGGGCATTTATTGGAGAAATTAACAAATCAGGCCTTGAGCCGTGACCGCCTTTTCCGATTACATCAAAATCAACCCCTGCACAGCCTGCATAAACTTTTCCTTTGGAAATGGCAAATTTTCCTGTAGGAATTTCTGTATCAATATGATTTCCATAAATTGCATCAAATTTTATATTTTTTAAATGCTTAACCATTGGATAAATTCCAGCTCCTGTTTCTTCGCCTTCTTCAAAAATAAAATAAATTTTTCCATTTAAGTTATTTTTTATTTCTGAAAGAATTTTTGCACTTGTAAGGATAAGAGCCATGTGAAAATCGTGGCCACAAGCGTGCATCACGCCAGGATTTTTTGATACAACTTCTTTTTTTCCCTTTAAATTTTCTTCATTTTCAAAAATTGGAAGAGCATCTATATCAGTTCTAAGTCCCAAAATTTCACCTTGTCTTTTTGTATCAAGAATTGCCACAAAGCCTGTAGAATTTTCTACTTCTTCAACTTCCAAACCAATTTTTTTGCACTCATTTATTAAAAATTTGCGAGTTTCAAATTCCTTGCTTGAAAGCTCTGGATTTTCGTGTAAATAATTTTTGATTTTTTTTGCAAAATCTAAATTTTCCTTTACCAAATTTTTAATCTCTTTTGTACTTATGTTTGTCATTTCCAAAACCTTTCCTTTCTAAATTTATGCAAAATAAAAAGTCCTTACTGTAGATAAACTACAATAAGGACGAAATTTTTCCGCGTTACCACCTTTTTTGCACTAAAAAATGCCTCTTCAGATACTATCATATCCTAACTCTATAACGGGAGTTCCCGTATAAGTCTAAATATCGACTTATCCCATCTGAGACCATCTTCATCACACTTTTTATTCACCCCTCTCAGCTAAACAGGGCTCTCTGTACAATAATCCATACGACTACTCTTCTCTTTATCTGGTTTTTAAAATCTATTTGATAAGTCAATAATACTATCATTAAAAAATCCTGTCAAGTCTTTTTTTAATTTTTATTAATTAATTTAGGATATTATAAATAAAAATACCGTAATTTCAAGCTTTTCTTTATAAAGATTAAAAATAATTTATCGGTCTTTTTATATAAAAATCGAAATTAAAAAATATTTTAAAATAAAAAAAGAAGCCCTAAGGCTTCTCATGGTTTTGGTAAAATAAATTCATTTATAATATACTGTATTTAATTATTTGTGCAAGTTATTCTACCGTTACTGATTTAGCTAAATTTCTAGGCTTATCAACATCAAGTCCTTTTGCACATGAAACATAATATGCCAAAATTTGTTGAGGAATAACGGATAAAACTGGATAAAGAGGGTCAATTGTCTTTGGCAATTCAAAAGTAAGATTAGAAATTTCTTTTAAATGATCATCTTTTTTTGAAATCGAAAAAATATTTGCTCCTCTTGAAATGATTTCTTTCACATTTGATATGGTTTTTTCCATTATATTTTCTTGACTTGCCACTACTACAACCGGTGTTCCTTCTTCAATCAAAGCTATTGTTCCATGTTTTAACTCCCCTGCAGCCAAAGCCTCAGAGTGAATATAAGAAACTTCTTTTAATTTCAAAGAACCTTCAATTACAGATTTATAATCAAGACAACGTCCTATATAAAACATAGAATCAAAATCTTTTATCTCTTTTGCATAAGCTTTTATTTTTTCACTGTCGTCCAAAATTTCTTTTATTTTTTCAGGAATTTTTTTCATTTCTGAAATTATTTCCTTGTATTTTTCTTCATCAATTGTTCCAAGTTTTAAAGAAAAATCTAGGGCAAGCATATAAAGAGAAATTATTTGTGTTGTATAAGCCTTGGTTGATGCTACTGCAATTTCTGGCCCTGCATAACAATAAATGGTTTTGTCAGCTTCCCTATCAAGAGATGATGCAACTACATTTGTCAAAACCAAAGTTTTTGCTCCCTTTTTCTTTCCAAGTCTTAAAGCTGCAAGAGTATCGGCAGTTTCTCCAGATTGGCTTACCAAAATCATCAAAGTATTTTCGTCAATAAAAGGATCATTGTACCTAAATTCACTTGCAATATCACAAATTACAGGAATTTTTGCAAATTTTTCCAAAGCATAGGCACCAACAAGACCTGCATGATAAGCTGTTCCGCAAGCAACTATATAAATTTTATTGAAATTTTCAATTTCTTTTTTGCTAAAGGAATTTTCTTTAAAATCTATCATTTCATCAGTCATTTTAAATCTGATTGTATCAGAAATCGCCTTTGGTTGGTCAAAAATTTCTTTAATCATAAAATGATCAAAGCCTTCCTTAGTTGAATCTTCAAAAGAAAAATCAACTTTTGAAATTTTTCTTTGGATTTTTTGGAAATTTCTATCATAAATTGTAAAAGATTCGCCCTTAATATCAACCAAATCTCCATTTTCAAGATAAATTACATCTTTTGTATATTTTATAATTGAAGGAAGGTCGCTTGCTGCAAGAATGCCGTCATCTGTTTTTCCCAAAACAAGAGGACTTTCTTCCCTTAAAACTATAAGTCTATCGCTTTCGTCTTGGCACAAAATTCCAAGAGCAAAAGATCCTCTCAAGTCATTTTTTGCTTTTTTTACAGCCTCTAAAATATCATCTTCATAATATTTTTCAATCAAAACAGCAACAACTTCTGTGTCAGTATCAGACTTAAAGCTATATCCTTCTTTTTTGAGATTTTCCTTTAGCTCATTATAATTTTCAATGATTCCATTATGAACTACAGAAATTTTCCCATTATTTGAAAGATGTGGATGAGAATTTATATCTGAAGGGCCACCGTGAGTTGCCCATCTAATATGGCCAATCCCGATATTTCCATCGATAGGATTTTTTGAAAGCTCGTCTTTTAAAACTTTAACCTTGCCACTTTTTTTGACAGTTTTAATTAAACCACCATCAATAAGGGAAATTCCCGCCGAATCATATCCCCTATATTCAAGCCTTTCAAGACCATCCATAATAACTTCTCTGGCATTTAGCCTTCCCTTATAACATACTATTCCGCACATAGTATCCTCCTAATATTAAATTTTAGAGGTATCACTTTATTTTCTTTGTCATAAGAATTGCTTCTTATTTTTGTAAAATACTGAGCCTGTGAAAGCTATGGAGCACCCGCCGAATTTTCGATAACTCCATTCCTCGTCATCCCAAAGGGATCTGGCGCTTGTTATATTTTTACCTCGTTTTTTAATTATACACTAAAATTATGAGTTAAAAAAGTGCCACAAAATTAATTATTTTTGAAAAATTTTCAAATAAAATTTTAAAAATAAGAAAATTTAATTTTTTGGAAGTCTAAAAATATCCATACGCTAAAAATGCTATTTAATAAAAGCAAAAATAATACAATTTCTTAATTTTTTTACCTATACAAAAGGATTTAAACTTCTTAATTTTTTAAAATTTCAAAAATTAAACATCAAAAAATTAAGCAGAAAATAATTTTAAAAATTAAATAGCAAGTGATTTAAAAATTTAAATAGAAAATAATATTAAAAAATAAACCAGACTTTTAAAAGTCTGGTTTATTAAAACACTTAGTGATTCATATACTATTTTTAGGATTTAATTTTTATTTATTTTCCATTTTTTTGTAAGATTCTAATCTTTCCTTTGCAGCTTCTTCAGCTTCTGCATATAATCTGTCTGCATCTTCTGGGAAAGCTTTTTTAAGGGAAGCGTATCTTACTTCTCCTTGTAGGAATTCTTGGAATGATTCTGTAGGATCTTTTGAATCTAAGCTAAATGGATTCTTGCCTTCTTCTTTAAGAAGTGGGTTAAATCTCCATAAGTGCCAATATCCACTTGCTACAGCTTCTTTTTCTCTTCTTTGAGTCTTGCCCATTCCTGCTTTTAGTCCATGGTTAATACATGGAGCATAAGCAATTATTAATGATGGACCATGGTAGGATTCTGCTTCTTTTATTGCTTTTAATGTTTGAGCTTGGTTTGCTCCCATTGCAACTTGTGCAACATAAACATAACCATAAGTTGTCATCATTAAACCAAGGTCTTTCTTTCTAACTTTTTTACCACTTGCTGCAAATTTTGCTACTGCTGCAAGAGGAGTTGCCTTTGAGCTTTGTCCACCTGTATTTGAATAAACTTCTGTATCAAATACGATTATATTGATGTCATCGCCACTTGCTAGAACATGGTCTACTCCTGAGAATCCTATATCATAAGCCCAACCATCTCCACCGTAAATCCAAACTGATTTTTTAACTAAATAATCTTTTAGTGATTTAATTCTTTCGATAATTTTATTTGCTTCTTCATTATCAGTTTCGTTTGCGATTAATGATTCAATTTTTATAGCTGCTTTTTTGCTTTCTTCAAAGTCATCGTTATTTTCTAACCATTCGTTAAATGCATCGTTTAATGGTGTAGAAACTTTTAATTCTAAGAATTTTTTCATCAAAGTTTCTAGTAAGAATTTGTTTGATTTTGTTGCAAGCAACATTCCATATCCATATTCTGCTGCATCTTCGAATAATGATGATGCCCAAGCTGGTCCTTCGCCATTATTATTTGTACAATATGGCATTGATGGAACTGATGAGCCCCAAATTGATGAGCATCCTGTTGCGTTTGAAATGATTTGATGATCACCATATAATTGAGTGATTAATTTAGCATAAGGAGTTTCTCCACAGCCTGCACATGCACCTGAGAATTCAAGCAATGGTTGGCTAAATTGAGAATTCTTAACATTTGTTGGAGCTATTTCATCATTCCTATATCCAACTTCGCCATGAGCGTATTCCCAATTTTCTGCTTGTTTTTCGATTTGTTCATCTATTGGTTTCATAGCCAAAGCTTTCTTTGGAGCAGGACATACGTCAACGCAGTTTCCACATCCCATACAATCGTATGGAGAAACTTGAATTCTAAATTCGTAACCTTCTAGTCCTTTGCCTATAGCTTTTTTAGTTTCAAATCCTTCTGGTGCCTTAGCTTTTTGTTCTTCGTCTAATAAGAATGGTCTAATTGTTGCGTGTGGGCAGATATATGAACATTGGTTACATTGGATACAATTATCTATATTCCATTCTGGAACAAATAATGCTATACCACGTTTTTCATATCTTGAAGTTCCTGCCATATATTGACCGTCATCGTATGGAAGATATGTTGAAACTGGAAGATCATCTTCTTCTAAGTTTATTATTGGTCTTACCATATTTTTGATAAAGTCTGGTTCATTTTCATTTGCACCTTCTCTATCTTCGCCAAGGTTTTTCCATTCTTCTTTAACTTTTATTTCTTGTAATTCTTCACTTGCACGGTCAACTGCTTTGTTGTTCATATCAACAATATCTTGACCTTTCATTCCATAAGATTTTTCAATAGAATCTTTTAGATATTTTATAGCATCTTCAATTGGTAAAACTTCTGAAAGAATGAAGAAAGCTGTTTGGATAACCATGTTTGTTCTGTGTCCAAGTCCAACTTCTTGAGCAATTTTTGATGCGTTTACTGTGTAGAATTTAATATTTTTATCTGCAATTTCTTTTAATAAATAATTTGGAATATGTTCTTCAAGTTCTTCTTCTGACCAAATTGTATTTAATAAGAAAATTCCACCTTCTTTAAGATTTTTAACAAGGTCATATTGTCTTACATAAGCTTGAGGAGAACATGATACAAAGTCAGCTTCATCTATAAAGTAAGCTGCATGGATTGGGTTTGGAGAAAATCTCAAGTGAGACATTGTTAGACCATTAGATTTTTTAGCATCATAGTCAAAATATCCTTGAGCAAACATATCTGTATTATCGCCTATAATTTTAATAGCGTTTTTATTTGCTCCAACAGTACCATCTCCACCATTTCCCCAGAATATACAACGTGTTGTTTGTCCATCAGAAATTACAAAGCTATTGTCAACTTCAAGAGATGTGTTAGTTACATCATCAATAATTCCAACTGTAAAGTGATTTTTTGGTTCATCTTTTGCTAAATTATCAAATACTGATTTGATATGAGCAGGTCTTGTATCTTTTTGTCCAAGTCCATATCTTCCTGCTATTATTTTTGGATTTCTATCTGAATCTGAGAAAGATTCTAATACATCTAAGTATAGAGGTTCTCCAGCAGATCCTTTTTCTTTTGTTCTATCTAAAACTGCAATTCTTTCTACTGTTTTTGGAATTGCTTCAAGTAAATGTTTTGTTGAGAATGGTCTATAAAGATGTACTTTTACAAGTCCAACTTTTCTTCCCTCTTTGTTTAATTCTTCTACTGTTTGTTGAATTGTATCAGTTCCAGAACCCATAGCTATAATTATATCAGTTGCATCTTCTGCACCTTCATAATTAAATAATGAATAATTTGTTCCGATTTTTTCATTGATTTTATTCATATAATCAACAACTATTTCAGGTAGTCCGTTGTATGCTTTGTTTTGAGCTTCAGTTCTTTGGAAATATCCACTCTTTTCAAATACACCACGCATAGTTGGTCTGTGTGGATTTAAAGAATCATTTTTAAAATCATCAATTGCTTTCCAATCAACCATATCTTCAAATTGGTCATAATCCCAAACGTCGATTTTTTGAATTTCATGGCTTGTTCTAAATCCATCAAAGAAATTAACAAATGGAACTCTAGCTTTTATAGCTGAAAGATGAGCTACTGGAGAAAGATCCATAATTTCTTGTACAGAACCTGATGCAAGCATAGCAAAACCTGTTGCTCTTGCTGCCATAACGTCTTGATGGTCGCCATACATATTGATTGAGCATGTTGATAGGGAACGAGCTGCTACGTGAAAAACTGCAGGAAGTCTTTCGCCGGCAATTTTGTACATATCAGGAATCATTAATAGAAGTCCTTGACTTGCTGTGTATGTAGATGTAAGTGCTCCTGCTGCAAGTGATCCGTGAACTGCTCCTGCTGCTCCTGCTTCATGTTGCATTTCTGTAACTGAAACTGGATTTCCATATAAATTTAATCTTCCATTTGCTGCCCATTTGTCTATAAATTCTGGCATTGGTGAAGATGGAGTTATAGGATATATAGCTGAAACTTCACTAAAAGCGTAAGATACGTGAGCTGCTGCTGTGTTACCGTCCATGGTAACTTTTCTTCTCTTTATCGTCATAAAAATTACTCCTTTTTAATAAATTTTCATAATTAATTGTCTTAAGATCATAAGCTCAAAAATAGAACTCAAAAGAGTTCTATTTTTTTATTGCTTAACTAGTTCATCAATGTATTCTGCATTAGCTTCTGGATCTAATTTAAATCCTGAAATTTTATTTACTATACAAGCTATTGCAGCATCGCCTGTGATATTACATGCTGTACCAAATGAGTCTTGAGCAACATATAATGCAATAATTAATGCTGTCATAGGTTCTGTAAATCCTAGCATTGATTGAAGAATACCTAGTGCTGCCATTACTGCTCCTCCTGGAACTCCAGGTGCTGCTACCATTGTAACACCTAGCATAAGGATGAATGGGAACATGTGTTGGAATCCTACATCTGATCCATTAAGCATAAGAATTGATAATGAACAAGATGTTAATGTGATTGTTGAACCTGATAAGTGAATTGTTGCACAAAGTGGAATTACAAAGTCTGCTATACCTTTGTTTACACCTAATTTATAAGTTTGGTTAAGTGTAACTGGGATTGTTGCTGCAGATGATTGTGTTCCTATAGCTGTCATGTAAGCTGGAATCATAGTCTTGATTTTTGAGAATGGATTTCCACCTGACATTGAACTTGCAATTGTAAATTGTGCAGTAATTGTTAGATAGTGTAGTATCAATACCATGATAAATACTCTTGCGAATACTGATAATACTACTGCTACAGTTCCTTCATAAGCCATGTTAGCAAAAATACCACAAATGTGGAATGGCAATAATGGAATTACAACATTTGATATTAATTTTGTAATAATATCAGAGAATTCGTGAACTGCTTTTTTAAGAACTTCAGCTTTAGCTGCTGCTATACCAACACCTAGTATAAATGAAATGATAAGTGCTGTTGTAACAGAAAATACTGGATCCATTGGTGATTCAAATATTTTTTCTAGAGCTTTTCCTGAGTTTTTCTCTGGATCAAATGAGATTGCTCCCTTTTTAATAAAGTTAGGAAGAACAACGCTGCCTACAAAATATGTAATAGTTCCAAAGATAATTGTTGACAAATATGCAATACCTGCTGTGATTGCTAGTGTCTTTCCTGCTGAATCTCCAAGATCTGCTATACCTGGAATTACAAATCCCATAATAATTAGTGGAATAACAAATCCTAAGAAGTTGCCAAATAGACCATTAAAAGTAATTAGTATTCTAACTAAGATTTTTAAAACGTCAACTTTTTGACCTGCAAGCCCAATTAAAATACCTAGAATGATTGCAATAATTAGTCTTGGCAATAAACCTAGTTTCTTCATTTCTATTTTTCCTCCTTGAAATGAATAATATTGATCTTAAGATCAACTAAATAATATCAGTTTTACGTTTTCATGTCAACTTTATTTATGATTTTAAAAATATATTTTTATTCTTTGCAATTTTTTCAAAAAAATATTTTAAATCTTGTAAGATCAAAGATTATAAAATTTATATTTATTTGTTATACACTTATTTTTTAAAATTTTATAAAAATTTTACAGTTATTTAATTTATGATATAGTTTTCCCTCTGCACCTAGATAAAATAAAATGATTTGCATCTAAAATTTGTAATCTACAAAAAAATATACTAAAATATACATCAATTATTCCATCAAACTTTCCAAATATTTTAATTTTATATTGATTTCATAAATATTATGCACAAAAAAGACGAGGATTTTTAATTTCCTCGCCTTTTTATAGCTAGATACTTTTATATCTCTTAGCTTATTCCTTATTAATAAATATTTTAATATTTATTTTTTTTATTTTTGTATAAAGCAAATGCTGATCCAATTAAGACAAATATAAGATTAGAAGAACCTTCTATACCAGTCTTAACATTTGATTTGCTTCTAGAATTTGCTCCAGTTGAAACTTTTATTTTGCCTATTTTGTTTGGAACAAATTTCCATTTTCCTGTGAAATTTACATCCTTATTATTAACTACACTACTATCTTTATCATATCCTTCAAATACCCAAGTACCATCTTTTACTTTAACTTCTAATTTAGAAGGTTTTGTAGGAGAAACTTTTCTACCATTTTCTATTCCATCTTGATTTTTTGGAAGAAGGTCTAAAATTTCTTTTGGTAGAGATTTACCTGGTGTAGATGATTCAAATTTGTGAGTTACTTTATATTTATTTTCTGCAGATGAAGATTTTTTCTTGTAGATGTGTTTTGTATTACCTTTATCATCAGTTTCAGTTCTTACAAATTCATAGCCTTTAATATCTTTTTTAGATTTTTTACCATCTTCATTAGGTGCTATTGTTTTACCATTTTCATCTACATACTTAGTAACTACTTTTGAAGTATTTTCTTTCTTCTTGTAGATATGAATAGTATTGCCGTCTTTATCTGTTTCAGTTTTTACAAACTCATAGCCTTTTATATCTTTCTTAGGTTTTTTACCATCTTCACTTTTTGCGATAGGATTACCTTTTTCATCTACAAACTTAGTAACTACTTTTGTTGGATCAGGTTTCTTTCTATAAACATAGATTATATTTCCCTTCTCATCTGATTTTGTAGTTATTATTTCATATCCTTCGATATTTTTGCTTGGATGTTTGCCTTTTTGAGTGTCCGCAATTTCATTTCCATTTTCATCAACATACTTAGTTACAACATCTGGTGTAAGAACTTTCTTCTTGTAAACATGAATTGTATTACCATTATTATCTTTACTTGTACTTACATAATCGTAACCTTCTATGTTTACTTGATTTTGTGTTCCTTCTTTTGGAAGAAGTAGTTGATTGCCATTTTCATCAACATATCTTGTCTCAACTTTTACAGTAGGTGCAAGTTTTTGATAAATATGTCTTGTATTACCCTTTTCATCTTTTTCTGTTCTTACTAATTGATAACCTTCTATAGTTGATGGATCATGTGTTCCTGCTTTATCAGCAAGTATTTGATTTCCTTCTGTATCTACATATCTTGTTTCTACATCTTGGGTAGGTTTTTTCTTGTAAACATGAATTGTATTACCATTATTATCTTTATTTGTACTTATATAATCGTAGCCATCAATATTTACTTGATTTTGTGTTCCTTCTTTTGGAGGGAGTAGTTGGTTGCCATTTTCATCAACATATCTTGTCTCAACTTTTGGAACAGGTGCGATTTTTTTGTAAATATGAACGGTATTACCCTTTTCATCTTTTTCTGTTTTTACAAATTGATAACCTTCTATAGTTGATGGATCATGTGTTCCTACTTTATCAGCTAGTATTTGATTACCTTCTGTATCTACATATCTTGTTTCTACAGTTGGATTTGGTGTTTGTTTAAACTTATAAACATGAACAATATTTCCATACTTATCTGTGTAAGTCCTTACAAACTCATAAGCAGGAATATCTTTTTTATCTTTCTTGCCTTTTTCTTCCATAGCAAGAGGATTTCCATTTTCATCAACAAATTTAGTAACTACAGATGGACTAGGAGTAGTTTTTTTCTTGTAGATGTGTTTTGTATTACCTTTATCATCAGTTGTGGTTCTTACAAATTCATATCCTTCTATATCTTTTTTGTCTTTTGTTCCAGTTTCTTTTGGAGCAATAGTATTACCATCTTCGTCAACGTATTCTGTTACTACATCCGGAATGAATTCCCATGTTCCTTTTACGTTTTCGTCTTTATCGGAAATTGTTACATCTTTTTTATCGTATGATTTGAACTTCCAAGTTCCCTTGTTTACATCATCTCTGTATTCAGCGTCTTTTCCTGTTGGAACTGGGGATGTTACTTTATCGCCTTTTACTTTTCCAGTTGCTTCTTTTGGAGCTTTTGCTTTTAATGCTTCTGGTAATTCTATGCCTTTTGTTCCACTTACGTATTCATATGTTACTTTGTGTTCGTTTGGTGTGAATTTCCATTCGCCTTCGAATTTTACGTCAGCTCCGTTTACTTTTGCATCTACTTCGTCTGTAGTTTTATCTTGATCTTTGTAGCCTTCAAATGTCCAAACACCATCATTCTCTGTATCTTTTACTTCTTTTTGTGTTGGATCTGTTGGTTTAACAACACTTCCATCTTTTTTGCCTGTTTGATCTTTTGGTGTTAGATCTTTTACTGCTTTTGGAAGGTCTTTTCCTTTTGTTGATGATACAAATTTATGTTCTACTTTGTATTCTGGATCTGGTGTAAATACCCAAGTTCCTGTAACTTTTTCGTCTTGGTTAGAAATTTCTACTGAATTTTTGTCAAAAGATTTGAATGTCCAAGTTCCCTTGTTTTTATCATCTCTAAATTCAGCATCTTTTCCTTCTGGAACTGGGGATGTTACTTTATCGCCTTTTACTTTGCCGGTTACTTCTTTTGGTGCTTTTGCTTTTAATTCTTCTGGTAAATCTACACCTTTTGTTCCACTTACGTATTCGTATGTTACTTTGTGTTTGTTTGGTGTGAATTCCCAACTTCCTTCAAACATTACATCGGCACCGTCAACCTTAGCATCTACGTCATCAGTAGTTGTATCTAGGTCTTTATAACCTTTGAAAGTCCATGTTCCATCATTATCTGTATCTTCTACTTTTTCCTTTTTAGGAGAAGTTGGTGTTACAGTTTTTCCGTCTTCTATACCAGTTTGTTGATCAGGAAGTTGATCTTTTACTGCTTGTGGAAGGTCTTTTCCCTTTGTTGCTGATTTGAATTGATGGTTAACATTGTAGGTTACAGGATCAGGTTTTGGAGAGAATTTCCATTTACCAATAAATTCTACATCTTTATCGCCAACAGTTTTGCTTTCTTCGTCATAACCAACAAATGTCCATACACCATCTTTAGTTGTGATTGATTCTGGAACAGGTTTAGTTGGTGTTACCTTATCACCCTTTACCTTTCCTTTTTCTGGATTTGGAAGTAGATTTTTCACTTCATCAGGAAGAGGTTTTGTTGGATCTTCACTTTCAAACTTGTAAGTTACTTTATGTTCGTTTGGTGTGAATTTCCATTCGCCTTCGAATTTTACGTCAGCTCCGTTTACTTTTGCGTCAACATCTTTTGTATCTGGATCTTGGTCTTTGAATCCTTCGAATTTCCAAACTCCGTCATTTGTTTTGTCTTCTACGTCTTTTGGATCTTTTAATTCTCCTGGGGTTGTTGTTTTGCCATCTTCTGCTTTTTTATCTTCTGGAAGTTGGGAATCAACTGCTTTTTTAACTTCAGCTGGCATTTCTTTTATTGGAGAATCTTCTGAAACTTTAAATTCGTGTGTTACTTTGTAATCAGTAGGAGTGGTTTTTGGTGTGAATTCCCATGTTCCTGTGAATTCTACATCTTTATCTTCTACAGTTTTACTATCTTTGTCGTAACTTACAAATTTCCATGTTCCATCTTTTACTTCTACTGTTTTTGTTTTTGGCTCTGTTGGTTTTACTTCGTCGCCTTTAACTTTTCCAGTTTGATTTGCTGGTAGAAGATCAAGTACTTCTTTTGGAAGTTTTTTGTTTGGATCTTTACTTACAAATTTGTGGGTTACGTTGTATTTTCCTGGTTCTGGATCTGGGGTAAATTCCCATGTTCCTTTTACGTTTTCGTCTTTGTTGGTAATTTCTACTTCATTCTTATCGTATGATTTGAATGTCCATGTTCCTTTGTTTTTATCATCTCTAAATGTAGCGTCATCGCCTGTTGGAACTGGGGATGTTACTGTATTACCTTTGACTTTTCCTGTTACTTCTTTTGGTGCTTTCGCTTTTAATGCTTCTGGTAATTCTTTACCTTCTGTTCCACTAACGTATTCATAAGTTACTTTGTGTTTGTTTGGTGTGAATTTCCATGTTCCTTCGAATGTTACATCAGCTCCGTTTACTTTTGCGTCTACTGCTTCTGTATCTGGATTTTGATCTTTAAAGCCTTCAAATTTCCAAACTCCATCATTTGTTTTGTCTTCTACGTCTTTTGGATTTTTTAATTCTCCTGGAGTTGTTGTTTTGCCATCTTCTGCTTTTTTATCTTCTGGAAGTTGGGCATCTACAGCTTTTTTAACATCAGCCGGCATTTCTTTTACTGGAGAATCTTTGGCAACTTTAAATTCGTGCCTTACGTTAAATTCATTAGGTGCATCTTTTACAAAATTAGCTTTAAATGTAAGTGGTTCTGTAATTACTGCTTGTTTTAATTGTTCTTCAGTAATTTTTTCTCCAGCAGCAATTTTTGTTCCATCATTTAATGTGATTTCTTTATCTGCTGTCCAGTGACTAAATTTATATCCTTCTTTTGCTTTTGTGTCGGTTCCTTTTGGATTTGATTTAAGTTCGACTTCTTCTTTTGTATTATCTACAAAGTTTTCGCCTTCCTTAACTTGTCCATTTCCATCAGTTGTGTAATTGATTATAGGAGCCCAGATAGCATAGATATAATTGTTTGTGCTTTCATCTAAACTAGTTACAGTAACTTCATAGCCTTTTTGGAATTCGGCTTTTGTTGCGTTTTTATCTCTATTCCATCCCTTAAATACATAACCTTCACGGGTGTAATTAATTTTTTCGCCTTCGCCGTTTCCCAAAACTTTATGAAAATCATTTGTAATAATCTCTTCTACTACATGTTGAGCACCTTCTCCGCCGTTTGCATCATAGGTTACTTTTGTAGTTGGTAGATCTGGAATTTCTTTCCATTGAGCATAGAGAGTTTTATTTTTATCCATTAGGACAGTTTCGCTTGGTAGAATTAGTCCGCTAGAACCATCTTTTGTTTCACTCCAACCTACGAAAACTTTTTTGCCACCATTTACAGTAACTTTTCCAATATCTTGAACTTGTGCTTTAGCATCTTTGATATAGCTATCTGAATCTGTTGGAGCTTCTCCTTCAACTTTGTCAGTATCTTTTAAGTTCAAATCGTATTTTAATGTTAAATAATCATATTTCCACTTAGCATATAAGTGAGTATCATTATTTTTAATTGGTTTGTGAAGATTTGCTTTTACAAATCTACCATTTTTATTTTTCTCATACCAACCCAAAAAATCTGTTGCATTTTCTGGCTTAACTGGTTGAGGGAAATTCTCTTTGCTGACTTTTCCATCTTTATATTTTCCATCATAAAGAGTGTCATCTTCAGGAATTTCGCCTATTTTTTCTATATCTTTTTCATAGTTATCTTGGTTGGTGTGGAAAGTCACTTCGTATTGACGAGAATCCCATTTTGCATAAACTGTAATGTCATGAGCAGGCATTTTAGTTCCAGCTTCATGTTTGTGTTCTACGCTAAATGTTGAGTCTTCATACCAACCTTGGAATACTTGACCTTTAGAATTTGTAGTTTCTCCAACTTTATAATCAAGTCCAAAGTCGCTTGTATCAGCTTCATATTTGTATGGATTTGAAGCTAATCTCTTACTTCCAGAGTAATAATTTATATGATAAGTTTTGCGTTCGTAGAATAAGAAGCCTACATAAGAGCCATCATCATCTATATATTTTGTTCCTGTATAGTTTTGATATCCTCCCACATTATTACCTGCAGCAAACATATAATCTCTAAAGGCTGGATTATTTACATTTATTGATTGCAAACCATCACTTGACATGTCGCCTTTTTTGGGTTGGAATCCTTCTATATCATCTACATGGTCAGTCTTATCTACCCAAGAGTATGTGACTTGTTGATAATTATTGTTGTATGGTTCATAGACTCTATATTTACGTCCATTCCAATTCATGTACCACTCTGTGTTTTGGAAGCTTACTCTTTCATCAATTTCTTTCATGGTTCCAAGAGTAGCTTTTAATTGGTCGAGCGATCCGCTATTTATTTGTGCATTAAATTTACTTGGATCCCATTCAACAAAGCGTAGTTGGTATTTTCTACCCTTAGCTAAAACTCTATACATATAAACATCTTCATCACCCATTACTGGGGCTTTAGTATAAAAAGATCCTATGCTTTTGTCCTTGTAATAAATATAATCTTCATTTAGCTGATCAAACCATTCATCAGAGCTTTGACCGTAACGCAAATCTACGTGAATATTTCCATTTTGATCTGTGGCATTGACCCAATTAGGTTGATAATAACTAATTGAATTTGCATTTTTATATACCCATATAGTATGAACATTTCTATCCATATAGACAGGTACAACTGTGCTTCCATCAGCTGCTATTGTTTCAAAAGCTTCTTTTGTTTTTTCTTCGTTTAAATGGAAACCTAAATAATCTAGAGTTTGAGGATTTGTATAGGTGTGATCCATTTTTCCATTTGAATCTTTACTATTGTAGCCATCATTAAAGCGTCCATCTTTTTCTGTTAGCTTAGCAATATCTTCAACTATTGGACCAGATGGAGCAACTTTAGGATCTGGATTTTCACTTCCTTTAAAAGGTAGGCTTGTTTTTTCTCCATTAAGTCCTCTTGCTGATATTATTTCATGGAAAGTGTAGCCATCATCATTTATATTTTGGACCATAACTTTAAATTTATAGTCAACTACAACTGGTTTCCATACAGCATAAACATTAATGTCTTTGTCTAACACTAGAGTATTAAGATCAACAGGATCTCCATCTTCTGCCAAAGACCAGTGGCTAAATTCATAGCCTGCTCTTGTAGGATCTTCTGGCATTTTGTCAAGCTTGCCACCATCGTCTGCAAGTATTTGGTCTTGGTAGCTTGCATCGTCTCCTGTTATAAATGTTGCTTTATGTTTAAACTCTGTTATTGCATAAAGTTTAATGTCAGTTTTTCCTGCTGCAATATCTTTTTTCAATGATTCCTCATCATAAACACCAGATTTTCCGTCTTTTGATGTTGACCAATTTACGAAGTATTTATTAGCATCATAAATTGTAGGATCTACTGGCAGTTTATAAGAACTAGCATCACTTATAGTGTCAGTCATATAAACTCTATCATTTGTACTGCCAGCTATATAGTAGGTTATTACTACTTGATTTTTGAAAACTGGGTAAACATTAATTATTTTTTTGTCGTTACCTTTAACTTCTATTGGCGTATCAAATTTAATATCATTACCTTCTTCATCTTGCCATTTCTCCAAAACATTGCTTTTATCTTTGAAGACATGACCTGGATCAGAAATTGATTTTCCATCAAGAATGATTTGTTTTTGTATTTCTTTAGCTGATTCTTTATTTTCTATTGTATCATTATAGAAATGATACTCATTGATTCCTTGTTTTGGAGATATTATATTGGCATAACCTAATTTAATACCAGCTAAAACTACAAAAGCAATAGCAATTAATACAGAAAACAAAATCTTTCTTGGATTTTTATTCTCCCTTCTCATAATTCTCCTCTTTTTCATTAGCATAAATCACAAATACAAGTCAAATTTGCGTTTCAGCTAGTTTTTGTAAACGTTTTTCAAAAACATTTAACTTGCAACAATCCTACAAATTTTCAATGAACTGATTGCTACCCCCCCCCCCGTATAAATATACTTGTTTTTGAATGTTTTTTACAAGAAATTTTTTTAAAATTTTATTAGCTTGTAAAAAATTATTATATTTTGTTCATTTACAAAATTATATCATATTTTGAAACTTTTTTATACTAGATAATTAGCTTATTAAATTATTTTTTTTACTTATTATAGTATTGTTAATAAATATAAATTAATTATAAATTATAAGCTTTAAATTTCAAAAATCATTTTATTTTAATGCTTAAAAAATTATAAATTTAATTTTAAAAATAAAAAAACTCTTGCAAAACAATATTATTGTCTTGCAAGAGCAAATTTTTTATTAATATCCCATTGGCATTTGTGGTGGCATTTCTGGTTTTTCTTCTTTTATATCTGCCACTGCTGCTTCTGTTGTTAGAATCATGCTTGCTATACTTACTGCATTTTCTAGGGCTGATCTTGTTACTTTTGTTGGTTCTACGATTCCTTTTTCAAACATATTTACGTATTCATCATCGTAGGCATCGTAACCGTTGTTTTTGTCTGATTTTTTTACATTTTCAAGTACAACTGATCCATCCATTCCTGCATTTTCTACGATTTGTCTTAGTGGTGCTTCTAGAGCTTTTTCTATTATTTTTGCTCCTGTTTTTTCGTCATTTTCTAATTTTTCTTCTAGAGCTTCTACTTTTTTGATTGCTTCTATTAGAACTGTTCCACCGCCTGCAACTATTCCTTCTTCTACTGCGGCTCTGGTTGCTGATAGGGCGTCTTCAATTCTGTATTTTTTATCTTGCATTTCTGTTTCTGTTGCAGCTCCTACGTTTATTACTGCAACTCCGCCTGCAAGTTTAGCTACTCTTTCTTGGTATTTTTCTTTGTCATATTCTGAATCGCTTGCTTCAATTTGACCTTTGATTTTTTCTACTCTTTCTGTTAGGGCTTCTTTGTCGCCTTTTCCTTCTACAATTACTGTGTGATCTTTGTCAACTTTAACTTTTTTAGCTGATCCAAGATCTTCAATTGTAGCTTCTTTTAATTCCATTGATAAGTCTTCTGAAATTACTTTTGAACCTGTAAGAATTGCTATATCTTCAAGCATTTCTTTTCTTCTATCTCCATAGCCTGGTGCTTTTACTGCAACTACGTTGAAGGTTCCTCTTAATTTATTTAAAACAAGTGTTGTTAAAGCTTCTCCGTCTACATCATCTGCAATTATTAAAAGTGGTTTTGATGATTGAACAATTTCTTCAAGTAGTGGTAGGATTTCTTGAATATTTGAAATTTTCTTATCTGTTACAAGTATATATGGGTCATCAAGGTCTGCTACCATTTTTTCATTGTCGGTTGCCATATATGGGGACAAATATCCCTTGTCAAATTGCATTCCTTCTACTACATCAAGGTAGGTGTCGGTTGTTTTGGATTCTTCTACTGTGATTACTCCATCATTTCCTACTTTCTCCATAGCATCTGCAATAAATTTTCCAATTTCTGGATCTGCTGATGAGATTGTTCCTACTTGTTCGATTGCTTTTTTATCTTCTACTTCTTTTGAAGATTCTTTGATATAAGCTACAACTTCACTGCTTGCTTTTTTTAATCCCTTATTTAATACTACTGGATTTGCTCCTGCAGCTAGGTTTTTTAGTCCTTCTTTTATAATTGCTTGGGCAAGAACTGTTGCTGTTGTTGTTCCATCTCCTGCTACATCATTTGTTTTTGTTGCAACTTCTTTTACAAGTTGGGCACCCATATTTTCAAACCTATCTTCAAGTTCGATTTCTTGGGCAATTGTTACACCATCATTTGTGATTGTTGGTGCTCCGTAAGATTTATCTAAAACTACATTTCTTCCTTTTGGTCCAAGTGTAACTTTTACAGCATTTGCTAATTTATCAATTCCTCTTTCAAGACCATCTCTTGCACTTTTTCCATAATTTATATCTTTTGCCATAATTTTCTCCTATTCTACTACTGCTAATACGTCTTTGTATGCTAAAACCACGTAATTTTCGCCGTCAATTTTCACATCAGTTCCTGCATATTGAGAATAAATAACCTTATCTCCTTCTTTTAAGGAATCTTTTTTGTCTTGGTCATTTAAAATATCATTGCTTATTGCAACAACTTCTGCATATTGTGGTTTTTCTTGGGCAGATTCTGGTAAAACTATGCCAGATTGGGTTTTCTTTTCTGCTTCTAATTTTTTTATAACTACTCTTTCACCGATTGGTTTTAAGTTCATTTTATTCCTCCTTTTAGCACTCTTCGTATTTGACTGCTAACATCTAATATGAATATACAAGTATTTTAAAATAATGCAAGTTTTATTTGCCGATTGCGTTTTCTCTTCCATAATAGAATAAATATTGTTGGACATAACCTGCATTTTCCCCAAAATATTTGTCGGCATAGGCAGAAATTTGTTTTTTTGGAACTTCCTCTTTTATAAATAAAAATTCCATAACTCTTTTTATCCAAACATCAACCGGGAAGGTTTCTCTTTTGTGAAAGGCAAAAAGCAAAATGCAATCGGCAACTTTTGGTCCCACTCCAGGAAGCTCTTGGAGTTTTTTCCTTAAATCTTCTGTAGGCATTTTTATATCTTTTTCAAAATCAAAAAATCCATCATTAATTATTTTTGCCGTTTGGACTATTCTTTTATCACGAAAACCAACTCTTGCTTTTTCTCTTAAATCTTCCGGCCTTGCTTTGGATAATTGTTCAGGATTAGGGAAAGAATAATATTTTCTTCCTCTATATTCTCCAATATAATCTCCATACATTTCTGAAATTATTCTTACAGCTTTTTTTATTCTTGGGATTTGGTTGTTGGCTGAAATTATAAATGAAATTAGGGTTTCAAAAAATTCTTGGTTTAAAATCCTAATTCCAGAACCATATTCTGTAGCCTCTTTTAAAGTTTTATCTAAAGAAATCTTTTCTTTTATATCTTCATAATTTACTCCAAGGTCAAAATAATCGTAGAAAATATCATAAAATTCTTCTTCACTTACATTTTCTATAATTATCTTGTCGCCTTCTTTTTTGAGATTTATAATTTTTCCCAAAAAAACTGCAGTAAATGATCCATCTTCTTCCTCAAAAAAATTAAAACATTGGCCGCAGGTAAAAATATCTTTTGGGTCAAAAGATTCGTGATAAAAAATCAATTGACCCTTTTCATTTTTTAAATTTAATTTATTTTTATTTTCTTCTATATATCTATTCATTTTTTTCCTTACTTTATTCTTAGGGCGTGGACTGCAAGTCTTTGATCTTTATAATCATATTGGCAAGTTGATAGGGTAATTATCGTGTCATCTTCCTTAAAATCACGAGTTTCAAGTTCATTTTCAGAATTAGATTTTAACTTGTCAAAATATTTAAGTTTTTCCTCTTTATCTTCAAAATCCAAAGTCCTATAATCATAATTTGATGGAATACCATAAGCTGCGAAAACTTGATATTCTCTAAGCCCTTCATTTGTTGTAACATATATAGTTCTATGGCTTTGAGCAAAGTCATTTTTTCTGTAGCCATCAAGACCTGTAAACATTGATTTTATATCATCTAAATGATGCCCATATATTACACTATTGTCATCATTCATCTTAGGATCATTCATATAATCCATAAAAATAGAACCAGCTATATCATAATTTTTATCTATGCCCTTTCTTAAATAAAAATTATTGTCCTTAGCTTGAAAAATCGGATACGAAATATAAGTTCCAGGAATTTCCAAAAAAGCTACAATATCCGAATTTTCTTTTTGCAACTTTTTCAAAATAGCCATATATTTCTTTTCTAATTTTTCAAAATCATCTAAATTATCATTTGAGTCATTTTTACTTTGATCTTTCTCAACATTTTTTACTATATCTGATATGTGTTTGTTATTCTTATAATTTTTATAATAGTCATATCCCCTTCTACCAAGAAGAAATAAACATACAATTATAACTATAACAAGAATAAGCCTTATAAATTTTAAAATCTTATCTTTCATTTTTTCACCTTTAAAACTTCCTTTCTATTAGTATAATAATATAAAATGGAAAAATTTTGAAATTTATTTTAAGGAGAATATATGTCAGAATATAAATTGTTTGTAGGAACAGCTTGTCCTCACTGTAGGAAAGTTGAAAATTTTATGGAAGAAAATAATATAGAAATTCAAATAGTAAATATAAATGAAGATAGAGACGCTATGAAAGAATTAATCGAAAAAGGCGGCAAAAGACAAGTACCATGTCTTTTCCATGATGGAGAATACATGTACGAATCAAATGATATAATTGAATTTTTAAAAAATAAATAAATTTTTAGGCGTGTGTTTTAAATGCACGTTTTTTTATATTTGAAAATTACAAAATAAAAAAAGACTTTGGGTATAAAATTAGAAAGGAGAGTTTATGATAAAATTAATAGCAACAGATTGCGATGAAACCCTCTTATCAGACGATAAGACCATTCACAAAAGAAATATAGACGCTATAAAAAAAGCCCAAGAAATGGGAATAATAATTACAACAGCAACAGGTCGTGGACCCTACCAACTATTTGATATACTAGAGCAAATCGATAATGTAAAAGAAGATAGATTTTCAATTCTTTGTAATGGTGGGATAATAATGGACAATGTAACAAAAAAAGTTGTAGAAGCATCCCCAATAGATTACAAAAAAGCAGTTGAAATTTCTGATTATTGCAAGGAAGTAGGAGTACATTTTGAAATTTATACTGATAAACATTGCTACGTTTTTGTAAACGGAAATGAAGTAGAAGGAAATTACGACAAAAATATATATAAATTTGTCCAAAAAGCAAAAGATATTAAAAATCTAGACAAAGAAATAATAGTAAAAGTAATAATAAAAAATTCAAATCTAAACTATTTAATGAGCCTAGAAGAAGATATAGCAAGAATATGTAATTGGGATATTTCAATATCCTACTCATCAGATACCTTCATGGAAATAAACAGAAAAAATGTAAACAAGGCAAAAGCCCTAGAAAAATTGTGCGCTCACTATGGAATAGGAATGGAAAACGTCCTAACAATAGGAGATAATTACAACGACAAAGAAATGCTAGAAGAAGCAGGCTATTCCGCCGCAGTCCAAAACGCCCATCTTTTATTAAAAGACATATCAAAATACACAACAAAAGCAACAAACAACCAAGGCGCAGTAGGCGAGGCGATAGAAAAATTTGTTTTAAATGAAATATAAATTTAAAAAAATACCCCAAAATCTTTTTTTTGATTTTGGGGTATTTTTTACCACACAGATTTTTCTTTTAGGAAAAATTTGTAGATGGCATATCCTATTGCTGATAATATTCCTAGAGGAATTATTAAAAGTAAGATTGGGATAAGGATTAGTCCTCCTCCTATAAAAACTGGTATTAGTAGGGCAAATATTATTGAAAATATTATTTTTAAAATTTTAAACCCTAGTATTATGCCTAAAATTCCTAGGATTATTTTTATAATTTGATTTTTATCTTTCATTTTTTTACCTTTATCTAAATATGTCTTCTTTTTTTATCAAAACTTTGTATAGGAAATATATAACAAATAAGGGTATTACTACTGACCAAATTATTTTTATTGCTACTCCCAAAAGTTTTAATATAATTGTTGCTATTATGGCTAATACAAAAACTCTTAGTACTCTTTCTGCTTGTTGGTTCATAATTTCCTCCCATCTTATTTTTATTATACTTCCTTTTTATATTTTTCAAGTTTTATTTTAATTTATTTGATTTTTTGCTTTGATTTTATTGATTTATATTTATTTTTGTTATAAATCTTTATTTTATCTATTTTTTCAAAAATAAAAAAATAGCCTAGCTGGCTATTTTTCTTTTATTGTTATTGTAAAATTTTCTTCGAATTTTTCTTTTGCTTTTAGGATATAGGGATTGTTTATTTTTTTTGTAAAACTCGGACCGTTTAAGCAAGGTTCTAGGCACAAATAATCTCCGTGAAAATCTGTCCATATTGCAAATTCTTGGAAATTATTGTTTTCTATATCTATATTGTAGTATTTGCTTTCTATGCTTGCTTTTTTTTCTTTTAAAAAATATGTTTTTTCTAAATCTATTTTTTCTAAGTCTAGATTTTTTATTTTAAAATTTTTGTCTACGTAAAAATACGGATGAAAGCCGGGAGCTATTGGTAAATTTTCCTTTGAATTATTTATTATTTCTAATTCTACCAATAGTGATGTATCTATTAATTTGTATTTTATATAATAGATGGATTTTTCATATTCTCCTTTACCTTCTAATTTTAATTTTACTGAATTTTCAGTTTTTTCTTCTATATCCCAAAATGAAATTCTTCCAAATCCATGTTGGTCTAATTTTTTTATTTCACTTTTTCCAAAATTTGGAAGGCATGGATGCATACCGCCTCTTGTTTTTAATTCGTTTTTGATTTTTATAAGAAGTTTTGGGAAAAATATAGGCTTTTTTTCTTTGGTAAATTTTTCTATGTAGGCCCCATAGGTATTTACTGTAAGCTCCATATTTTTTTCTTTTAAATTTATTTTCATATTATTTTTTCTTACAAAAAAAGACCAAGCTTAAACTTGGCCTTGTTTTTTATCCTCTGTGTGCAAGTTGGCCATCAAGTAGGTAAAGGCCACCGTAATTTCCATTTATTCTTTCTAGTCTTGTGATTAATTTGTTGAAGGTATCTTCTTCTTCGATTTGTTCATCTACATACCATCTGATAAATGAAATTACTCTTTCATCTCCTTCTTCTCTTGCAGCTTTTGCTATTTCATGAATTCTTTTTGTAACTTCTTTTTCGTGTGCTAAAGCTTGTTTTGCAACGTCTAGAAGATCTTTGAATTCTGTATTTGGTGCTTCTAGTGTTTTATAAACTGGTTTGTATCCTACTTCTTGTAAGAATTTGGTCATTTTTTCTGCATGTTCAATTTCTTCTCTAACTTGATGACCATACCAATGTGCAAATCCTTCGAATTCTTCATCATCAGCATAAATTTGCATTGCTTTGTATTCATAAGCTGATTGTAATTCAAAATTCATTTGTTCGTTAATCATATCTAGTAATTTTTCACTCATTATTTTCCTCCTAAATAATTATCATACAATATATATACCCCATATATCATAAAATCATTTTTTATCAATTCTTTTATTACTTCTGTTATATTTGAAGAGAATAATTCTAGGGTAATTGAAGATTTTTTTATCCCTAGTTTTTTATTTTCGACTAATTTTTTGTCCTTCAAAACATTAAAAATATTTACAAGCTTGTCTTTATCGCTTATATTCGTTTGAAATGTTACAGGTATTAGACTTTTACTATTTAATTGGTCTTCATTTAAATTTTTTATCAGTAATACATCAGCCATAATTATCTCTCCTTATATAAAATTACCCAAAGTAAGATAAAAATAACATTTATTTTTCGTGTTTTTTCTCCTGCATTTCTTTAAATGAAAATACACAACCACAATAATCTTGCCTGTATAAATTATATTTTTTAGAAAGATCTATTGAATCCTTGTAGCCATTTTTCTTCTTAAAGTCTGAATACAAATATTTTATTTCATATTTTTCTTCTAATTTTTCTCCAATTTCATTAAGCCAAGTTGAATTTTTGTAAGGAGAAATCGAAAGAGTTGTCGTAAAATAATCAAAAGAATTTTCTTTGGCATACTTGGCAGATTTTTCAAGCCTTAATTGGTAACACTTATAACAAGAATCTCCGCCTTCATGATCATTTTTTCGATTTTCCACAAATTTATAAAAATCTTCGGGATTATTTTCTGGGAAAATAACCTTTGAATCAAGATTCATTTCATCAACAAGTTCTTTTACAGTTTCAACTCTTTTGTTAAGCTCATTTGCCGGATAAATATTTGGATTATAATAGTAAATATCTATGTCAAAATATTCTCTCAATCGTGTTAAAACACTTGAAGAACACGGAGCACAGCAAACTTGAAGTAAAAGTCTTGGTCTTTTATCCTCTTTTTTTATACTTTTAATTATCTCTTCCATTTTCAAATTATAATTAATTTTTCCCATAAAACCTCACAAAATTAAATTTATACAAAGATATATAAAACCAGAACCAAGCATCAAAATTATAGGGTCGATTTTTGTCTTTCTAATAGCAAAAAGCATCAAAAAAAACAAAATAACCATACTAATATCAAGATTTTCAAAAGAAATTTTATTTACATCAAAAAAAGCAGTCTTCAAAATATCAATTCCTGCTGCCAAAATCATAGACACAACAGCAGGTCTCAAAAATCCCAAAACACTTTGCATCGTATCAAGATTTCTATACTTATTATAAAAATAAGAAATAGTTCCTACAATTATAAAAGAAGGAGTCACGCAACCAAGACTTGCAACAATCGCCCCACTTAAACCATAAACCCTTGTACCAACAAAAGATGCAGAGTTAATAGCAATTGGACCTGGAGTCATTTGACTGATTGTAATTAAATTATTAAATTCACTTATACTAAGCCAAGAATTTAAATTCACAACCTCTTCTTGAATAAGAGGAAGAGCAGCATAGCCACCTCCAAAAGAAAAAAGTCCGACCTTAAAAAAACTTATAAATAATTTAATTAGCATATTTTTTCCTTTCAACAAAAGAGTAAATAAGACCAAATAAGATAAGTCCAGTGATAATATAAATAATATTTGCATCAAAGAAAACATTCAAGACAAAAGAAATAAAAAATATTCCATAAATCAAAAATCCCTTGCCAATAATCACATCTTTTGTCATATCAATCACAACATTAATAATCAAAGCCCCAACGCCCGCCTGCATTCCTTTTAAAATCAAAGCTATATATTTATTCGAAATAAAAGCATTATAAAAATAAGAAATTACAGAAATAATTACAAGAGGCGGAATAAGAGTCCCCAAAGTTGCAACCAAGGCACCAACAAAACCAAATAATTTATAACCAACAGAAATTGATGCGTTAATAGCTACAGCCCCAGGGGCAGATTGAGCAATAGCCGTCATATCAAGCATCTCTTCCTTATTAATCCATCCCAATTTTTTTACAAAAGTAGATTCCATCAAAGATAAAATCACATAACCTCCGCCAAAAGTAAAAGCAGACAAATAAAGTGTGTGCAAAAATAATTTAAACAACTTTTTAAAATCCATACTAAAGTCCTTTCTTCTTACATTTTACTATAGATTTTTTTGAGTGAAAATTTTTGAAAATAAATATATAATTTCTTTTCCAAAAAAATAATTTTTCCCACAAAAAAACAAGGAATAAAAATTCCTTGTCATACTGTTGCCAAAGTATACAAATCCTCATGCTAAGAATATCATACGGAAAAAATTGATTTGATTTCAAATTTAAAAATTCGTTAAAAATCGCACTGTTCGAGCGTTAGCGAGTTTGCGATTTTAGAATTTTAAAATTTAGAAATCAACAATTTTTGGAGTCAGATATTCGTGCTTGAGGGTTTGTCTACGCTCCGAATTTATTTTATAAAATAAATTAATTAAATCTTTTACTTTTATTTGGCAAGTCTAAATTAAAATTATTTTACTAACAAAATCCCTTTTTAAAATTATCTTTTGATTTTTTCCACAAAAAAACAAGGAATAAAAATTCCTTGTTTGTAAAATACTTCTTATCTTTTTGAGAATTGTGAAGATTTTCTTGCTTTCTTTTGACCGTATTTGTATCTTTCTTTTTTTCTTGGGTCTCTTGTAAGAAAACCTGCTCTTTTAAGAGCTTGTCTATAATCAGGATTTACTTCTAGTAAAGCTCTTGCTATAGCGTGTCTGATTGCTCCAGCTTGTCCGTTAAATCCTCCACCTTGTACATTAACTTTAATGTCATAAGTTGATTCATTTTCTGTTAATTTTAATGGTGCTTTTGCTATGATTTTTAATGTATCATAAGAAAAATAATCATCAAGATCTCTTCCATTAACTTTTAATTCTCCGCTACCTGGTTTCATTGTAACTCTTGCTACTGAAGTTTTTCTTCTACCTGTAGCTTGATATATAATATCTGCCATCTAAGTCCTCCTTACTTTAAGTCCAAAACTTCTGGGTTTTGAGCTTCGTGATTGTGATTTTCACCTACATAAACCCTAAGTTTTTTGGCCATTTGTCTACCTAATTTGTTGTGTGGAAGCATACCTACTACAGCATGTTCTACAATTCTTTCTGGATGTTTGTCCATCATATCTTGGTAAGTTGTAGTTTTTAATCCACCTGCATATCCAGAATATCTTTTGTATTCTTTTTGGTATTCTTTGTTTCCAGTAAGAACGACTTTTTCAGCATTTACTACTATTACATAGTCACCTGTGTCCATGTTTGGAGTAAATGTTGGTTTGTGTTTTCCTCTAATAATTGCTGCAACTTGGCTTGCAAGTCTACCTAAAACCATGTCAGTTGCATCAACTACATACCATTTTGGTTCAATTGTTGACTTTGTTGGTACATATGTCTTTTGATTTTTCATCAAGTTCCTCCTTAAATATTTTGCCTATCAATTTAGAAACCGCTCGGATAGGTGGCGGCTTTACTCGTCCTGACATTTATGAATCGCCCTCAGGATCTGCGATTATGTCAAAAGTATTAGGAACTTTTTTCATACCAAATTATAATACACCGAAATCGTGTTTTTGTCAAGCTTTTTGTCTATTTTTTCGCCTTTTTAAATTGGAATTTTTTTAATTTTATTTCTCCCTATTTTTTATTAACCAATCTTTAAATAATTCGCCTTTATCAATATTTTTTTTGTCAAAAGTTTCAAAACTACCATCTTCTTTTACTAATACCATATAAGGCACTTGGTCTATTTGATATTTTTCTAATATTTCATCATAATATTTTGAATTTCTATATTTATCTGTATCAAAATATTTTATATTTATTTCTTTTTCAAAAGTAATTTCATTGATAACTTTTACAAACATTCGACATGATGAGCAAGTTTTTCTTCCTATAAATACAAAACCTTCTAGAGTTTTATCATTATTTAGGAATTGTAAGTCTGTTATTTCTTCATATTTCGAAACACTAGACTCATAATTTTTTATTTCTCTTTCTTTTTCAGCTTTCTCTTTGGCTTTTTGGCTAAAAATCCCTATAAGTATAAATACTATTAAAGATAAAATAATAATCAAATTCCTTTTTTTCATTTTTTTCTCCTAGAATTAATTTAAATATTATAATTGTACTTATAATTTTTTATCTTTATAATTATTTTATTATTGTTTTCTACAACTTTTACTTCTTGCTTTTTTTGAAAACACGATAGTTGCATTAAAATTAGAAATACAATCAAGACTTTTCTTTTCATTTTTTCCTCCTTTGGATTTGATTAACTTAATTATATTATCTATAATAAAATCAAAACAACGGCATATATGGTACATTTGGAGGAAATTTTGGAAAAGGATAAGTTAATACTATTAGCTAAAAAAATAAAAGAAGTTAGAAAAAACAGAAATATAAGTCAACTAGACTTATCTGTTGAAGCTGGTATAGACAGAAAAACTATAAGTCGTATAGAAAATGGCGTTAATGAGCCTTCTTTTTCTACCCTTTATAAAATATCATATATCTTAAATCACGATTTTATAAAAGATTATTTGCACTCTAGCCTAAAAGATTACTTGATTTTTAATGAAACTTTTGAAAAAATAATTGACAAAGTAGAAAATAAATTACCTTTTGATGATGAAGAAAAAATAATTGTTTATATTAAAGACTTTACTGATATTGAATATATCAAAACTTCATGTAAACAAGTTATTTTATTTCTTAAATCAATGAATGATGATTTGAATGAATCAGAGGAAAGAGAATTTCTTATAAAAGCTTTAAATTCTTTTACTAATAAATATGATAATTTCCAAATACAATCTTTTTCTATATTTGAATTGAGAATTTTAATGGATATAGGCATGACTTATGCAAATATTGATAACAAAAAATATCTTGAGTTACTTAATTTTGTATATGATAATACCAACAAAGACTCATCATTATATCCTATTATCAGCATAAATTTAGCCAGCGCTTATATAATTGTAGAAGATTATGAAAAATGTCCAGAAATAATAAATGATGCTATTTCTTATTTTTTAATTAGAAATAAAATTCCTAATCCTATTTTGTATTTCACAAGAGCTTTGTACAAAAGACTTGAAAATATGGATTATAAAGAAGACTATGACAAGGCAATTTTAATAGCAAGCCTTGCTAAAAATTATAATTTAATAAATAAATTTGAAAAAGCCAAGAGCTATTATGAAAAATATAATACTTGATAAAAAATAAGTTTTACCTTTTTTATTCTTTAATTTTAATTTACCAATAAAAAAGGTAAAACTTTTTAACAAAAACACAAAATCAAATCCACTTTTACTTTTCACATAATTTTTTGTAGGAATCTTTTATGTCAAAGGCATGGTTCATTGGACCAGATCCCTTTCCCAAATCCAGCATATCCAAAAGAGCATTTGATAAAAATTCTTTTGCCATTTTTATTGAATCTTCCATATCATAGCCTTTAGCAAGATTTGCTGCAATGGCTGATGATAGGGTACAACCTGTTCCGTGGGTATTTTTATTTTTTATTCTTTTTCCTTTAAACCAAACTCCTTTTTTATTTTCATATAAATAATCATTTGCATCATTTATTTTATGTCCGCCTTTTAATAGGCAAGCACAATTGTATTTTTCAGAGATAATTTTTCCTGCTTTTTGCATATCTTTTTCATCATTTATTTTTATCCCCGATAAAATTTCGCCTTCAGGAATATTTGGTGTTATAAGATCTGCCAATGGCAAAAGTTCATTTTTTAAAACTTTTATTGCTTCATCTTTTAATAATTTTGCTCCGCTTGTTGCAACCATTACTGGGTCTATTACAATATTTTTTGCTTTTTTTTCTTTTAATTTTTCTGCTATAACTAAAATTAAATCAGAATTTGAAACCATTCCAATTTTTACGCTATCTGGGTAAATATCATCAAATATCATATCCAGCTGGTCTTTTAAAAATTGAGGGCTTGAGTCTAAAACCGACAAAACTCCTGTGGTATTTTGGGCAGTTAGGGCAGTGATCGCACTTTCTGCATACACTCCGTTTAGTGTCATAGTTTTTATGTCAGCTTGAATTCCGGCTCCACCTGATGAGTCACTTCCTGCTATGGTCAATCCAATTTTCATAATTTTTCCTTTCTTTTGTCAAAAATGAATATTATTTCATATTTTATTTTTCAAATAATCGTAGAAACCTAAATAATAAATCGTTTTTATCTAATTATTTTTCTATATAAAAATAAAAAAATTTTTATATCAATTAATTATTTTATAGATTTTTCTTTTCTTATCATAGGTCAAAGGCGTAATTTTGTCAATTTTCTTTAGCCCTTTTATGGCTTTTTTGCAATTATTTCAGAGCTTTGATATAATTTAACAGAATAATATGTAAAGAAGGTTTTTTATGTTTGGAGTTTTTATTAACGCTATTTCTGTTTTAATTTTAGGTTTTTTGGGAGCAAAAACTGGAAATCATTTTTCTGATAGATTAAAAAATGATATGATGAAATTTCTTGCAATTTTAATAATGGTTACTGGTATGAATTCTGCAAGAAAAGGAGATAGTTTGGTTGTAATTATTTCTATAGTTATCGGTTTAATTATTGGAAATTATTTAAAATTGGACGATAAATTAAATAGTTTTGCTTATTTTTTGGGCAGACTTTTTTCTGAAAATAAAAGATCTACTTTTCCAAAGGCTTTTATCAATGCAACTTTAATTTTGTGTGTTGGTAGTATGGGAATTATCGGAGCAATTGAGGCTTCTGTTAATTCTAATAACGAAATTCTTTTGCTAAAGTCGATGATTGATGGTGTTACTGTATTTTTTATGGCACAAAGTCTGGGACTTGGCGTTGCTTTTGGTGCAATTCCTATCCTAGTTTACCAAGGGCTAATAGTAATTTTATCAGGTCTTATTTCTCCAATTTTAACCAAGGAAATTCTTGATAATATTTCAGGTGTTGGCGGTCTTAGCATAATTGCCATTGGACTTTCAATGTTGGACTTAGTTGATATTAAAATAGTAAATTCTATTCCTGCTATTTTGATTCCTATTATTTATGGACTAATCACAGCTTTATTTTGATTGATTAAATAAAAAATCCTATTTTGCACTTACACAAAATAGGATTCTTTTTTTATTTATTTCTCAATTTTCTATAGGTTGATGGATACAAAAGTAAAAGCATTGGGAATATTTCTAATCTTCCCAAAAGCATGGCTATGGTTAGAACAAATTTTGATAAATTTGTCATTTCGGCAAAGGTCGTTATTGGACCAAATGCTCCAAGTCCTGGCCCTACGTTATTGAAAGTTGTTGAAACTGCTGCAAAAGCTGTTTCAAAATCATCCATATCTAATGATACTATCATAAACAAAACAATAAAAATCATTATATATATTACCAAATATTTTAAAACTGATCTTTCTGTTTCACTATCAACTTTTTTTCTATCCATCCTGTTTATTGTTATTTTTTTTGGATTCATGGACTCTTTTATTTGATTAATTCCGCCTTTTACAAGAATTACAAATCTTGAAACCTTGAGTCCTCCTGCAGTTGAACCTGCACATCCGCCTATAAACATTAGCATTATTATTACAGATTTAGAAAACAAGGGCCAAGTTCCAAAATCTGCTGAAACATATCCTGTTGTTGTAATTATTGAAGATACAGTAAAAATAGAATTTACAAACGAATAAAAGACATCTTTATAAATAGTAACTATATTTGCAAAAATAAGTCCTGATGCTATCAAAATAATTGCTATATACCATTTTAGTTCTTCACTTTTAACTGCTTCTCTTACATTTTTTGTTACAGCATAAAAATATATATTAAAATTCACACCAAAAACCGCCATCATAATTGCAAGAACAATTTCTATATATCTAGAATTATAAGCTCCTATTGAAATTCCTTTATTAGAAAATCCACCAGTTCCTGCAGCTCCAAAGGCGTGAATTATTGATTCAAACAAATTCATTCCACCAAAAAGAAGAAATATTACTGTAATAATTGTCAAAACTATATACATTCCATACAAATTTCTAGCTGTATCAGAAAGTTTTGGGGTAATTTTTCCAAAAGTTGGACCAGGAACTTCGCTTTGCATCAAAAGAGATGATTCTTTGTTTGAATTTGGCAAAATTGCCAAGGTAAATACCAAAATTCCCATACCTCCAACAAAGTGGGACAAAGACCTCCAAAAAATTATAGAATGTGGCAAAAGTTCCACATTTATAGCAACTGATGCCCCAGAAGTTGTAAAACCCGATACCATTTCAAAAAAAGCATCTATGTAGCCATTATAATTAGATTTTGTCAAAAACAAAGGAACAGCTCCTATCAAAGAAAACAAAACCCAAGTTGATGCAGTTATAAACATAGCCTCCTTTGTATAAAGGTGGGATTTATTATCTCCTCTTTTGCTAAGAATAATTCCAAAAATTAAAGATACAATAATAGGAATTACAAAATTAATTTTATCCGCAAAGCTTTCCCCATAAATAAAAGCTACAATCAATGGTAAAACCAAAAGTCCTGCAAGAACTATTAAAAGTTTTCCAAGTGAATATTTTACAATTTTTAAATTCATGCCTACTCCAATATATCGTCAATTTCTTTAAAATCTTTATTTTTAGTTACAACCATAACCCTATCGCCAAGTTCAATTGTACTTTCTCCGTTTGCAACTTCGATTTTTCCACCCAAATTTTGCCTTGATATACCAACAATCAAAGTATTAGCCTTTACATTTAAATCCTTCAATTTCTTGCCAGTAACCCTAGAATTTTCAATTACAGTAAAATCAATAGCCTCAACCCTGTCATCAGACAATCTAAACAAATTAGAAATAGATTCTCCCCTAGAATTTTCCTTAGATCTCAAAAGTCTAGAAACAAAAAAAGAAGCAGATTTTTTTGGAGTAACAGTCGTATCAACATCAAGAATACCTGTAATTTTAAGAAGTTGAGTCCTATTTACCTTAGCAATGATTTTATCAATCCCTCTTTTTTTAGCAAGAAGAGAAATTAAAATATTTTCCTCATCAATTCCAGTAAGAGCAACCACAGCATCATAATTTTCAATTCTTACCTCATCAAGAATTTCAGGATCAGAGCCATCAGCATTGATTACTTCACATTCAGGAAGTCTTTCAGAAAAATCAATCGCCCTTTCCTTATCAATTTCCAAAACAGTAACATTGAAATTTCTTTTAAGCAAAAGCTCAGAAAGATAAAGAGCAATAGAACCTCCACCAACAATCAAAACATTTTTGATAGACTTCTTATTATCAACCTGTCTTTTATAAAATTTATCAATATCTTCCCTAGGACCTGCAACATAAATTTTTTCGCCAACTTCAAGAATATGATTACCATTAGGAATAACAACCTGATCATCTTTCTCCCCAATAACAATAATCGTATTTCCCAAAAGTCCCTCAGCATTAAGATCCATCAAAGACTTATTAGCAAGTTTAGAATTTTCATCAATTTCAAGTTCGATCAAAATAACCTTAGAATCCAAGAAATTTTCCACATTAACAGCATAAGTATATTTCAAAGTCCTTTGAATTTCCTTAGCAGCATAATACTCAGGATTTACAAGCCTATCAACACCCATGGTTTTTCTCATAAATTCATCATATTTAATATATCTAGGATCACGAAGCCTAACAATAGTAGATTTTGCACCCTTTTTCTTAGCAATCATAGACGAAATCAAATTTACATCATCATTAAAAGTCATTGCAATAAAAGCATCACATTCATCCACATTAGCCTCATCAAGAACAGAAAGATCACGACCATCGCCCAAAATTCCCATAACATCATTAGAAGCCAACAATCTTTCCAAAACATCCTTGTTTTTCTCTATAACTAAAATATTGTGCCCCTCATCAGAGAGCTTGCTAGTAAGATAAGAACCAACCTTACCAGCACCTACAATAATAACATTCATAAATCCTCCTAAAGGTAGAAATACCTAATAACATTGTATAATAACTAGAAAAAAAAACAAAGTAAATTTGTCAAAGTTATGGAAAATAAAAAAATATATAATTAAAAAATAGAAAATATTATAACATTAGAATACAGGAAATTAAAATAACAGATGCTTAAACTAAAAAATAAAAACTTTCGAAATCAAAAATCAATTCATTTAGATTTATCTTTACACGTAAACAAATAAATTTTCAAAATCTATAAATATTAAAATATAAAATCCTTAACCTATCAGCTAAACATTTTAAAATACATATATAAATAGAAAATATTTAAGATCATATAGCCAATAAAAATTAAAAAATACCAAAGACATAATTATAGATAAAAATGTTCTTAGTAAAATCACATCAGAAAAATATCATAAACTCTTACCAACACGATTTATTATAGACTCATAAAAATTACAATCCAAATTCAAAAAAATATTTTTTCATAAGAAAAACACCAATCAAAAGATTGGTGTTAAATCTGGTGGGCCTCCAGGGACTCGAACCCTGGACCTACCGGTTATGAGCCGGGCGCTCTAACCGACTGAGCTAGAGGCCCAAACAAAACCTTATAATTTTTAATAAAAAAATTTTATGAAATAAATTCATAATTAGGTTTGTTTTTGGTGGACCTGAGTAGACTCGAACTACCGACCTCACGCTTATCAGGCGTGCGCTCTAACCTGCTGAGCTACAGGTCCATATATAAAATTTAAATGGCAGGGGTTACAGGACTTGAACCCGTGACATCCGGTTTTGGAGACCGACGTTCTACCAACTGAACTAAACCCCTATTAAATCAAATATCCTAAAAAATAAAATAAATGATAATGTCCTATATATGAAAACCAAATAATCTTCATAAATTAGACGGGCTATTTTGGTGCCCAGAGGCGGAATCGAACCACCGACACGGGGATTTTCAGTCCCCTGCTCTACCGACTGAGCTATCTGGGCATATGGCGGAGAAGGAGGGATTTGAACCCTCGCATCCCTTTTGAAAGGATCTACTCCCTTAGCAGGGGAGCCTCTTCAGCCACTTGAGTACTTCTCCAAAAATCAATATAGAAATTGATTTTTTATTTGGCGGAGAGGAAGGGATTCGAACCCTTGTGAGCCGTAAGACTCTAACGGTTTTCAAGACCGCCCCGTTATGACCGCTTCGGTACCTCTCCAAATTGTGGTGACCCATCGGAGATTCGAACTCCGGACACCTTGATTAAAAGTCAAGTGCTCTACCGACTGAGCTAATGGATCAATCTAGAAATACAGTGGCTAAAAATTTGCCTTTCTTGCCTATTTAGCTTGCCAGTATAACCACTAAATAATATTTAAAAAATATTAATGGTGACCCATCGGAGATTCGAACTCCGGACACCTTGATTAAAAGTCAAGTGCTCTACCGACTGAGCTAATGGATCAAAATTGGCTGGGATAGCAGGACTCGAACCTACGCATACCAGAGTCAAAGTCTGGTGCCTTACCGACTTGGCTATATCCCAACATGGCGCGCCTGAGAGGAGTCGAACCTCTGACACACGGATTAGAAGTCCGTTGCTCTATCCAGCTGAGCTACAGGCGCATATTGGAGCGGGTGAAGGGAATCGGACCCTCGCAACCAGCTTGGAAGGCTGGGGCTCTACCACTGAGCTACACCCGCAAATTGGTGGGGAAGAGCGGATTCGAACCACTGAAAGCTAAGCTAACGGATTTACAGTCCGTCCCATTTGGCCAACTCTGGAACTTCCCCAAAATTTGTATTTCATAGTAACACATTATAGCATAAACTATATATTTATTCAATTTTATATCACAATAAAATTGGAGCTGATGATAGGACTTGAACCTACAACCTATTGATTACAAATCAATTGCTCTACCAATTGAGCTACATCAGCACATTGGATCTCTATTGAAATCCAAATGGCGACTTAGATGGGACTCGAACCCACGACCTCCGCCGTGACAGGGCGGCATTCTAACCAGCTGAACTACTAAGCCATAATTAAAATAGCCTAATAAAAAATATTATGGTGGAAGTAACAGGGCTCGAACCTGTGACCCCCTGCTTGTAAGGCAGATGCTCTCCCAACTGAGCTATACTTCCATTTGGTGACCCTACCGGGATTTGAACCCGGGATACCGCCGTGAAAGGGCGATGTCTTAACCGCTTGACCATAGGGCCATATATAATATTATTTTTAAAAAAGTATGGTTGCGGGAGTAGGATTTGAACCTACGACCTCCGGGTTATGAGCCCGACGAGCCACCAAGCTGCTCCATCCCGCGTTATTGGTGCCGAGAATCGGAATCGAACCGATACGGTGTTTGACCACCGCAGGATTTTAAGTCCTGTGCGTCTGCCAGTTCCGCCACCCCGGCATTTGGCGCTCAGGGTGGGGCTCGAACCCACAACCTACCGGTTAACAGCCGGGTGCTCCACCATTGAGCTACCTAAGCACATACAATATGTATAATTATAAAATATTAAATTTACTTTGTCAAAATTTTCTTACAAATTTTGTGAAGAAATAATCTTCACAAAAAAG
>NZ_GG700528.1 GCF_000163295.1 Anaerococcus vaginalis ATCC 51170 | reverse complement strand
CAATAGCTATAAATATTTCCAGTCAAGATTTAAAGTTTAGTATCCATTAGCTTAATACATTACTGCACTTACACCTTGGACCTATCTAAGGTATTTTCTTTACCTACTCTGAGAAATCTTATCTTGAGGCATGCTTCGTACTTAGATGCTTTCAGTACTTATCATTCCCGCACTTAGCTACCGAGCCATGCTAGTGGCCTAACAACTCGTACACCATTGGTGCGTCCATCCCGGTCCTCTCGTACTAAGGACAGCTCCTCTCAAATTTCTTACGCCCACGCTGGATAGGGACCGAACTGTCTCACGACGTTCTGAACCCAGCTCGCGTGCCTCTTTAATGGGCGAACAGCCCAACCCTTGGGACCTACTCCAGCCCCAGGATGAGACGAGCCGACATCGAGGTGCCAAACCTCCCCGTCGATGTGGACTCTTGGGGGAGATAAGCCTGTTATCCCCGGGGTAGCTTTTATCCGTTGAGCGATGGCCCTTCCATGCGGTACCACCGGATCACTAAGTCCGTCTTTCGACTCTGCTTGAGTTGTAGCTCTCGCAGTTAAGCTCGCTTCTGCCTTTATACTCTGCGAATGGTTTCCGTCCATTCTGAGCGAACCTTTGAACGCCTCCGTTACTTTTTAGGAGGCGACCGCCCCAGTCAAACTGCCCAACTGACAATGTCCCATGCCCTGATTCAAGGGCTATGGTTAGAACTTTGATATTAAAAGGTTGGTATCCCACCAGTGACTCCTCCTAGATTGGCATCCAGATATCTCAGTCTCCCAACTATCCTGTACATTTAATCTCAAAATCCAATATCAGCCTACAGTAAAGCTCCACGGGGTCTTTCCGTCCTAGCGTGGGTAAGTCGCATCTTCACGACTACTACAATTTCACCGGATCCTTTGTTGAGACAGTGCCCAAATCGTTACACCTTTCGTGCGGGTCGGAACTTACCCGACAAGGAATTTCGCTACCTTAGGACCGTTATAGTTACGGCCGCCGTTTACTGGGGCTTAAGTTCTAGCCTTCGATTGCTCTAAGCCTTCCCCTTAACCTTCCAGCACCGGGCAGGTGTCAGCTCCTATACTTCATCTTGCGATTTTGCAGAAACTTGTGTTTTTGGTAAACAGTCGCTTGGGCCTGGTTTCTGTGGCCATATTTCTATGGCTCCCCTTCTCCCGAAGTTACGGGGACATTTTGCCGAGTTCCTTAACAAAGGTTCTTCCGCGCGTCTTGGTATTCTCTACCTCCCTACCTGTGTCGGTTTTGGTACGGGCGCTTTGGTCTGGATAGTGACTTTTCTTGGCAACCTGGAATCGGCAACTTCTCTACTTATGTTTTCGATACCTATCGGCTTTTAGAATTTGTGAAAAGCGGATTTGCCTACTTTTCTTCCTACGGCTTTAGACCATCTTTTCCATCTGATGGCTTTGCTTATCCTTTTGCGTCATCACTTCTCTCATATCGACTTCAAGCGGTACAGGAATATAAACCTGTTATCCATCGCCTACGCCTTTCGGCCTTGGCTTAGGTCCCGACTTTCCCTGAGGGGACGAGCCTTGCTCAGGAGTCCTTAGGGTTTCGACGGGGATGATTCTCACATCCCTTCTCGCTACTCATGCCAGCATTCTCTCTTGTATTAGATCCACTTTTGCTTTCGCCTTGGCTTCGTCTCTAATACAATGCTCCTCTACCACTAATAGAGGTATTAAGTTTAGCTATGAGTCCTAGTTTTTAACTCTAACCAGTGATTGTTAGTTCATAATTTCTTATGTTACTCACTTTTGACTTTAGACTTGTGTTTTTTGAATATTTTTCTTTTTTTAATATCCTATCTTTTATGTCTGCGTCTGAAATTTGTTTTTCTTTTTAATCTCTTCTGTTTTTGTTAAATATTTCCTAGTCTCATTTGTAAACTTAATCCCTCTATTAATCCGAAGCTTCGGTATTGAATTTGAGCCCCGTTCATTTTCGGCGCAAACCCACTTGACCAGTGAGCTATTACGCATTCTTTAAATGCATGGCTGCTTCTAAGCCAACGTCCTGGTTGTCTTAGTAGATTCACATCCTTTTCCACTTAATTCAAATTTTGGGACCTTAGCTGTCGGTCTGGGCTGTTTCCCTTTCGACTTAGAAGCTTATCCCCCTAAGTCTGACTCCCTGACTTGATTTTTTGGCATTCGGAGTTTGATAGGTTTTGGTACGGTAATCCGCCCTAGACCATTCAGTGCTCTACCTCCTAAAATCTTAGGTCAGAGGCTAGCCCTAAAGCTATTTCGAGGAGAACCAGCTATCTCCGGGTTCGTTTGGTTTTTCGCCCCTATCCACAGTTCATCCGATGCGTTTTAAACCGCACCCGGTTCGAGCCTCCATTGAATTTTACTTCAACTTCACTCTGACCATGGATAGATCACCCGGTTTCGGGTCTATTCTAACTTACTTCCGCCCTATTAAGACTCGCTTTCGCTGCGGCTTCTGATCTTAAATCATTAACCTTGCAATTTAGAATAACTCGCTGGCCCATTCTACAAAAGGTACGACATCACGTTCGTTCACGCTCTGTCTGCTTGTAGGCACTAGGTTTCAGGTTCTATTTCACTCCCCTTTCGGGGTTCTTTTCACCTTTCCCTCACGGTACTTGTTCACTATCGGTCACATGTTAGTATTTAGCCTTAGGGGATGGGCCCCCTATCTTCACACCGGGTTACTCGTGCCCGGTGATACTTTCCCTCTCGTTTATTAATGTTTTCGTCTACAAGACTTTCACTTTCTTTGGTTTATCTTTTCAGATAATTTGACTAACTTTAACAAATCGCTATTGAGTTAGGCTCTTTTCCTTTCGCTCGCCGCTACTTAGAAAATCGATGTTTCTTTCTTTTCCTCCTGCTACTTAGATGTTTCAGTTCGCAGGGTTTCGCCTTACTAAGCTATGTATTCACTTAGTAATGATTGTGTCTTCCACAACCGGGTTGCCCCATTCGGAGACCTAGGGGTCAATGCTTTTTGTGAGCTTACCCTAGTTTTCGTTCACTTACGTCCTTT
>NZ_GG700529.1 GCF_000163295.1 Anaerococcus vaginalis ATCC 51170 | reverse complement strand
TGAACTGACCCCCAAAAGTTAGACCAAAAAACTAACTAAAGGAGGTCAGTTTTTTTAATGGCAAAATATAGCAAAGAATTCAAAACAAAAATAGTAAATGAATATTTAAAAGGAAATATAAGCTTTAAAAAATTAGCTGAAAAATATAAACTTTCTCATCAAGAAATAGTAAAAAGATGGGTAAATGCATACAAGTCGCAAGGCAATGAAGGACTAAAAGTAAAGAGAAAAAATACACAATACACTTTGGAATTCAAGTTAAATGTAGTAAACTTGTACTTAACAGGAGAAATGTCCTATCAAAGCCTAGCAAATGAATTAAAGATAAACAACCCATCAATAATAGCAAGATGGGTAATAGACTTTAGAGAAAAAGGCATAGAAGGACTGAAATCTAAAAAGAGAGGAAGACCTTCAAAAATGCCAAAATCCCAAAATAAATCAAAAGCCACAAAAATAGAATCATCAGCAAACATAACTAATATAGAAAACGAATCATTAACACAAGCACAATTAAAAGAAAAAATAAAGAAATTAGAAGAAAAAAACTATTGGCTTAAATTAGAAAATGATGCAATAAAAAAAAGATAGAATTGTCTCAAATGACAGAAGCAGAAATAAGACAATTACTGAAACAATCAAGCTCTTAAGAAACAAATACAAACTAAAAGACTTGTTAAAATACTTTAATATTTCAAAATCAACATACATGTATTGGCAAAAACACTTAAATAGACCGAATAAAGATATAGAAATAGAAAAGAAAATACTTAAGATAAGAAAAGACAATCCAAACTATGGCTACAGAAGAATAACAGCCATGTTAAAAAGATTAGGACTAACAACAAATAAAAAGAAAGTACAAAGGCTGATACAAAAGTTAAAACTACAAGTAAAAAGTTATTCAAGAAAATCTAGAAAATACTCATCCTACAAAGGGACTATTGGAAAAATAGCTGATAATAAAATAAAGAGAAACTTTAAAGTAGAAAAACCATACACACAAATAACAACAGACACAACAGAATTTAAGTATTTAGAAAAAGATAAATCAGGAACCTATCAAATAAAGAAACTCTATTTAAACCCATACCTAGATATGTACAACAGTGAAATACTAAGCTATGAAATATCAAAACACCCAACAATAGAACCAATCATAAAAGCCTTAGATAAAGCTATAGAAATAACTAACAAAGCAAAAGAAGAAAGAATATTCCACTCAGATCAAGGCTGGGCATACCAAGTAAAACAATACACATCAAAACTAGAATCAAATAGTATAATCCAATCCATGTCCAGAAAAGGCAACTGCTTAGATAACTCGCCAATGGAAAACTTCTTTGGAATATTAAAACAAGAAATATATTACGGAAATAAATTCTATTCATATGAGCACTTAAAACAAACAATCGAAGCTTTCATAAAATATTATAACGAAGAAAGAATAAAAGAAAAATTAGGATACTTATCGCCAGTAGAATATAGAAAGAAGAATGCAGCATGAAAATTTCCTACCCCTAGGGGTAGGAAAGGAAAAAGAAATACCAGAGCTAGTTTAGTCCTAACTCTGGTATTAGGTCCAACTTTATGGGGTCACCTTAA
>NZ_GG700530.1 GCF_000163295.1 Anaerococcus vaginalis ATCC 51170 | reverse complement strand
GATGCAACTGTTCTTCCACCTTCTCTTACTGCGAATCTTAATCCTTCTTCTAGAGCGATTGGTTTTTGTAATTTGATTTTGAATGTTGCGTTGTCTCCTGGCATTACCATTTCTGTTCCTTCTTCTAGTTGGATATCTCCTGTTACGTCTGTTGTTCTGAAGAAGAATTGTGGTCTATAGCCTGAGAAGAATGGGGTATGTCTTCCGCCTTCTTCTTTTGTTAGTACGTATACTTGACCTTCGAATTCTGTGTGTGGGTGTACTGAGCCTGGTGCTGCTATTACTTGTCCTCTTTGGATTTCGTTTCTTTGTACTCCTCTTAGTAGTAATGCACAGTTGTCTCCTGATTCTGTTGTTTCTAGGGATTTGTGGAACATTTCGATTCCTGTTACTACTACTTCTCTTGTTTTGTCTGTTAGGCCTACGATTTCTACTGTTCCGCCTAGTTTTAGGGTTCCTCTTTCTACTCTTCCTGTTGCTACTGTTCCTCTTCCTGAGATTGTCATTACGTCTTCTACTGGCATTAGGAATGGTTGGTCATTGTCTCTTTCTGGTATGTCAAAGTATTCGTCTACTTCGTCCATTAATTGTAGGATTTTGTCTGACCATTCGCCTTCTCCGCCTTCTTGTAGGGATTTTAATGCACTTCCTACTACTACTGGTGCATTGTCTCCGTCGAATTCGTATTCTGATAGTAGATCTCTTACTTCCATTTCTACTAATTCGATTAGTTCTGGATCGTCTACTTGGTCTTCTTTGTTTAGGAATACTGCGATTTTTGGTACGCCTACTTGTCTTGCTAACAAGATGTGTTCTCTTGTTTGTGGCATTGGACCGTCTGCTGCACTTACTACTAGGATTGCTCCGTCCATTTGGGCTGCTCCTGTGATCATGTTTTTAACGTAGTCTGCGTGGCCTGGGGCGTCGATGTGTGCGTAGTGTCTTTTTTCTGTTTCGTATTCTACTACTGAGGTATTGATTGTGATTCCTCTTTCTCTTTCTTCTGGTGCTTTATCGATTTTATCGTAGTCTACGAATTCACCTGTTCCATATTTTTTGTTTAATGCTTGGGTGATTGCTGCTGTTGTTGTTGTTTTACCGTGGTCTACGTGACCTATTGTTCCGATATTAATATGTGGTTTGCTTCTTTCAAATTGTGCTTTACTCATTATTTCCTCCTAA
>NZ_GG700531.1 GCF_000163295.1 Anaerococcus vaginalis ATCC 51170 | reverse complement strand
CAAATAAAAACATCTCAGAATGGTGCATCCCTCAAAACGAGGGAAAATCCCCTAAAACGAGGGATAAAACATCCCTCAAATTGGGGGATTGCTATCCCTCAAAACAGGGGGACACAAAAGACACTATTACAAAAGAAAAAAGAAAAGATTATTCGTCAGAGAATTCTCATGTTTGACAGCTTATCATCGATAAGCTTTAATGCGGTAGTTTATCACAGTTAAATTGCTAACGCAGTCAGGCACCGTGTATGAAATCTAACAATGCGCTCATCGTCATCCTCGGCACCGTCACCCTGGATGCTGTAGGCATAGGCTTGGTTATGCCGGTACTGCCGGGCCTCTTGCGGGATATCGTCCATTCCGACAGCATCGCCAGTCACTATGGCGTGCTGCTAGCGCTATATGCGTTGATGCAATTTCTATGCGCACCCGTTCTCGGAGCACTGTCCGACCGCTTTGGCCGCCGCCCAGTCCTGCTCGCTTCGCTACTTGGAGCCACTATCGACTACGCGATCATGGCGACCACACCCGTCCTGTGGATCCTCTACGCCGGACGCATCGTGGCCGGCATCACCGGCGCCACAGGTGCGGTTGCTGGCGCCTATATCGCCGACATCACCGATGGGGAAGATCGGGCTCGCCACTTCGGGCTCATGAGCGCTTGTTTCGGCGTGGGTATGGTGGCAGGCCCCGTGGCCGGGGGACTGTTGGGCGCCATCTCCTTGCATGCACCATTCCTTGCGGCGGCGGTGCTCAACGGCCTCAACCTACTACTGGGCTGCTTCCTAATGCAGGAGTCGCATAAGGGAGAGCGTCGACCGATGCCCTTGAGAGCCTTCAACCCAGTCAGCTCCTTCCGGTGGGCGCGGGGCATGACTATCGTCGCCGCACTTATGACTGTCTTCTTTATCATGCAACTCGTAGGACAGGTGCCGGCAGCGCTCTGGGTCATTTTCGGCGAGGACCGCTTTCGCTGGAGCGCGACGATGATCGGCCTGTCGCTTGCGGTATTCGGAATCTTGCACGCCCTCGCTCAAGCCTTCGTCACTGGTCCCGCCACCAAACGTTTCGGCGAGAAGCAGGCCATTATCGCCGGCATGGCGGCCGACGCGCTGGGCTACGTCTTGCTGGCGTTCGCG
>NZ_GG700532.1 GCF_000163295.1 Anaerococcus vaginalis ATCC 51170 | reverse complement strand
AAGCTCATCAGCGTGGTCGTGAAGCGATTCACAGATGTCTGCCTGTTCATCCGCGTCCAGCTCGTTGAGTTTCTCCAGAAGCGTTAATGTCCGGCTTCTGATAAAGCGGGCCATGTTAAGGGCGGTTTTTTCCTGTTTGGTCACTGATGCCTCCGTGTAAGGGGGATTTCTGTTCATGGGGGTAATGATACCGATGAAACGAGAGAGGATGCTCACGATACGGGTTACTGATGATGAACATGCCCGGTTACTGGAACGTTGTGAGGGTAAACAACTGGCGGTATGGATGCGGCGGGACCAGAGAAAAATCACTCAGGGTCAATGCCAGCGCTTCGTTAATACAGATGTAGGTGTTCCACAGGGTAGCCAGCAGCATCCTGCGATGCAGATCCGGAACATAATGGTGCAGGGCGCTGACTTCCGCGTTTCCAGACTTTACGAAACACGGAAACCGAAGACCATTCATGTTGTTGCTCAGGTCGCAGACGTTTTGCAGCAGCAGTCGCTTCACGTTCGCTCGCGTATCGGTGATTCATTCTGCTAACCAGTAAGGCAACCCCGCCAGCCTAGCCGGGTCCTCAACGACAGGAGCACGATCATGCGCACCCGTGGCCAGGACCCAACGCTGCCCGAGATGCGCCGCGTGCGGCTGCTGGAGATGGCGGACGCGATGGATATGTTCTGCCAAGGGTTGGTTTGCGCATTCACAGTTCTCCG